>CAJKBQ010000032.1 GCA_905198155.1 uncultured Eubacteriales bacterium | reverse complement strand
AATCGATCATTTCCGTGCGATTTGATGACAAAACGCTGAAAAAAGCGGATTTACGCGTGTGCCTCCCCGCGGGACTGATTTTGCTCGAAAAATGATCGGTTTCGCATGGTTTTTAATCGAAATCGAGCGGACAACGCAAAAAATTTATGGTACAATGGAGTCGGAATTCCAAATCTCATTTTCATTTACAGGAGGAATTTTTATGATTCGATTGAACCCGGAAAAACTGCGCGACCAAATCTACGCCTGCTGGATGGGCAAAAACATGGGCGGTACCATGGGCACCCCGTACGAAGGAAAACGGGAGTTGCTGGACATTCAGGGCTTTATCACCAAAGAAGGCGAAGTGCTGCCGAACGACGACCTCGACCTGCAGCTGGCGTGGCTGAAAGCCGTGCAGGACTACGGCCCCGCCGCGATCAATGAGCGGCTGCTGGGCGAATACTGGCTGACGTATATTGGGCCGAACTGGAACGAATACGGCATCTGCAAGGGCAATCTGCGCGACGGGATCGTCCCGCCGATGTCCGGCGAGCTGGGCAACGAGGCGTGGAAGCACTCCAACGGCGCGTGGATTCGTACCGAAATTTGGGCGTCGCTCTTCCCGGCAGACCCGAACACGGCCATCCGGTACGCGTACTACGACGCGTGCGTCGATCACGGCTACGGCGAAGGCACCTACGGCGCGATTTTCGTCGCGGCGATGGAAAGCGCGGCGTTCGTGATGGACGACGTGGACGCGCTGCTGCAGCTGGGGCTGTCCAAAATCCCGGCGGACTGCCGCGTGGCGCGCGCCGTCCGGCTGGTGATGGATGAATACGAAAAAGGTACTGACTGGAAAACCGTCCGCAATATGGTGGTGGCAGACAGCGCTGACATCGGGTGGTTCCAGGCGCCGGCCAACATCGCGTTTGTGGTGCTGGGGCTGCTGTACGGCGGCGGCGACTTCAAAAAATCCATGATTCTGGCGATCGACTGCGGCGATGACACCGACTGCACCGGCGCAACCATCGGCGCGCTGATGGGCATTATGCACGGCACCGCGGGGCTGCCGGCGGACTGGATGAAGTACCTGGGCACGGACATCGCGTCCATCTGCCTGCTGAACGGCCACGGCAAGTATCCGCAGACCATCGACGCGCTGACCGACGCCGTGATGGCGCTGCTGCCGGTCACGATGCAGCGGCTGCCGCTGTACGCCCACACGCCGACCGCGATGACCACCGTGCTGGGTCGCCCCGGCGAGCCGGAAGATTTGGCGGCGCTGGATCCGGCGGCGTTCTGCGGGACGGAATTTGTGGATATGCTGGCCGAACGGGCGCAGTATTCGTTTGAATTTGACGGGATTTACTGCCAGGTGCTGGTCGAGTTCGACGAAGCGCCGCGCATTGCGCCGAACGGCACGCTGTCCGGCAAAATCTCCGTGCGGAATACGTATTTGCCGAACGAATTTTCCGGGCAGGTTTTCCCGGAAAGCAAGCGCTATGCGCTGCGCTGGATTGCGCCGGAAGCGTGGCACGTGGACAGCCGCTGCAATTTGCAGGACACGCATCTGGGGAAAAATGTCCGCCGCTATCACACCGACGAGCGCACCACCGCGTTCACCATTCAGGCCGGGGAGCGCGTGGACGCCGTCAACCGCATTGTGCTGGAAGTGACTTCGGCCGGGCGGTCGATGCCGGTGTATGTCCCCATCACGGTGCTGGGCTGAGATTTACTTCGGGCAGGAGGCATTGCCATGGATTTATCATTCCGGACGGACTGTGGAAAATTCAATTACCGCGCCTGCGCCGTGATTTTACGGGACGGTGAGATCCTGGCGATGCACGATGAGCGGTCGCCGTATTATTACCTGCCCGGCGGCCGGGTGCAGTTTGGCGAAACGGCCGAGGCGGCTGTCCTGCGCGAGGTGCGCGAAGAGCTGCGCGTTACCGGCCGAATCGTGCGGCCGCTGTGGCTCAATCAGGCGTTTTTCACGGAGGACGTGGATCATCTGCCCTATCACGAGCTGTGTATTTACTTCTTGGTGGACGTGGACGGCACCGGGCTGACCGCGCAAACCGCGCCGTTTTCGATACGGGAAGGTGCGCAGACGCTCACGTTTGAATGGCTGCCGTTCGCGCGGCTGCGGGATGCGTATTTTTACCCGGAATTCCTGAAAAGTGAAATTTTTCACTTACCGGATGCATTGACGCTGCGGACGGAAACCGAATAAACAATCAGTGAGCCGCTGGGATGCAGAAAATGCATTTCAGCGGCTCGTTTTCGGAGGCTCTGGTATTTGTGTTTTTTCGGAAAACAAATGCACGCCGCCGCAAAACCGCAGCAGTTCCAGCAGCGCGTCCCGCGAATCGCAGCCGGACAGTACCAGCATCCGTTTCAGCCGGTAGCGCAGCGCGGACGCGGAAAGGTACAGCTCATTTTCCAGCGCGGTATACGGCTTTCCGGCCAGCAGTCCGGCCAAGAACGCGCGGTCGGCTTCGTCGGACACGACCAGAATCGTCTCGACGCGCTGCCAGGCTTCCGCTTCGCGGTCGCTGAAAAAGTCTACCCGATCGACCGGCCGCAGCGTCGGCAGCGGCACATCCGCGTCGGCCGGATGCAGCCCGGCGGTGGAGCCGCCGACGATCATATGCGTGCGAACACGGACGGACACCGTGGTCCCGGCGGGCTGCTTGCTGAGGTACGCGTACAGCGTCGCGGCCTGCCGCCCCATTTCCACATGATCCAGCGAGACGCTGGTGATCGTGGGGCGTACCGATTGCAGCAGGACGGAGTTCCCGAATCCGGCGAGAAACAGCCGCTCCGGCACCGGCACACCGTCGCGCGCCAGCCGGTTCAGCAGCGACACGGCTGCGAAATCGTTGGTGCAGATCACGGCGTCGAACGATTCCTGCCGGGATGCGAACGCGCGGTAGCATTCGGCGAGCGACGCGCGGTTGTAGAACACGGCGTCGGCCGCATCGGCGTATTCACGCGCAAAGCAGTGGCACTTGATGAGGTCGGACGACGAATTGGGGTTGACACCGTACAGCGCAATGCGCGATCGACCGCACGCCGTCAGATAGGTCAGCAGCTTGCGTATCCCGTTCTGGTAATCCATCCGCACCAGGCCGCGCAGCGGCGACGGCTCCGGCGGTTCGTAGCTGATAAAAATTACCGCAATTTGCCGTTCCGTGAAAAACGCCAGGGCATCCGGCATCCAGGAAACCGACGTGCCTGCCACGATCACCATCCGGTTGTCGGCGGGGAGAATCGCGTCGTAGTCCAGCGTGCGGTAGCGCGCGGAATCCAGCTGGATCAGCTCGTATTTGCGGTGCGCGCACTCCTGCTGCAACCCGCTCAGCGTTTGCGCTGCCCAGATGGACGGTGCGTAGTCCGGCTCGAACAATATGAATATCTGCACGCTGCTTTCCCCCTCTCCGCTTGGAACCGACTCTTATTGTACCAGCATTTTGCGGTCGGGTCAAGGGCGTGGGAGAAATTATTTTGGGGAAGCGGGGAAATTATTTGACGTAGACGACATGGTAGACGTTCAGGGACGAAATTGTACGGTTTTTCGGGTAATCGGTTGCAATTTATACCGAATGCACGTCTTTTCTTTTTCGGTATTCCAGCGGCGTTTTCCCGGTTTTGGCTTTGAATGCGCGAATCATCGCGGAGTCGCTGGCAAACCCGCACTGTTCGGCGATGGCGCGGACGGAAGCATCGGTGTGCAGCAGCTGCTGCCGGGCGGCTTCCAGCCGGCAGCGCAGCAGGTAGGCGTACGGACTGACCCCGGCCGCCGATTGGAACCATGTGCTGAACCAGGCGCGGCTGTAATGAAAATGCTGCGCCAGCGACTGTACGGTGAGCGGCTCCATGTAGTGCGCCGCGATGTAGTCCATCACGCACTGAACCCGGTTGGGCTCCGCCGTTTCCTGCGCCATGATGAGCGTGTCCAGCAGCCGGTGCAGCAGCTGATCGGTCAGGGCTTCGCTGCCGTGGGTCTGCGTATTGGTCTGCACGCGGCGGATCAGGGATTCGCAGTCCGCCGCGCCGCACGGCCAGACCGGGCCGCCGCAGATTCGATTCAGGTACGCAGTGTATGCGGCTGCGCCGGGGCCGGAAAAGTGCAGGAACAGAAAATGCCACGGCGCCTGCGCGGGGAAGTATTCGTGCGGAGCGCGGCAGTCCAGCAGCAGCACCGACCCCGGCGGGACGTCGTACGTCTGGCCGCCGGTGCGCAGCGTGCCCATGCCGCTGAGGGTGTACAGCAGCAGGCAGCTGTCCCAGTCGCTGCGGCGAATCCGGAAGGACGGTGCGCAGCGGAACGCCCCTACCCACTCCGTATACAGGTACAGTTGGCGCGCTGTATCCGTTGGGAGGCGCATATATTTTTCGGCCGAAAGGCAGCATTCGTTCAGATCATTCATGGATTGTTCCTCACCAAACAAATTGTAGATTTTTCAGATCATTTTGGGCTTGCAATTGCGCCCGGATCCGTTTATACTATATCATAATTCAGCGAAAAATTCAATCGTCGGGAGGACAAAAAAGATGTCAATTTTTCAGAAATCTGCCGCCAATCCGGTGCTGGGTCGTCCGGAAACCGGATCGTTTTTTGACCCGTATGTCGCGTGGGACGGGGAAAAGTTCCGGATGGACTTTTCGTACCGCGCAGAAAAGGCGCTGGCCGTCACGTTCAGTACGGACGGCGTACACTGGGAGACGCCGCAGATCACGCTTCGGCCGAATCCGCGCAGCGGATGGGAGGATCGCATCAGCCGCAACTGCGTACTTTTTGTCGATGGTGTGTACAAAATGTGGTACACCGGGCAGGCGCGCGGGTACAGCTTTTTGGGGTATGCCGAAAGCCGCGACGGGATTCACTTTGAGCGGGGAACGGACGAGCCAATCATGGTGCCGGAGTTCCCGTGGGAGAAAGAATCCGTGATGAACCCGTGCGTGCGGTACGAGGACGGGCGGTACCGGATGTGGTACTCCGCGGGGGAGACGTACGAGCCGAACGTGCTGGCGTACGCCGAAAGCGGCGACGGCACTCACTGGGTCAAGCGGAAAGCCAACCCGATTTTTGTATGCGACGGGTCGCAGCCGTACGAGCAGAACCGCGTGGGCGGGTGCTGTGTGGTCAAGTCCGGGGACGAATATCTGCTGTTCTACATCGGGTACAAAGACATTGACACCGCGTGCGTCTGCGTTGCCAAATCCGCCGACGGAATCGTCGGGTGGACACGGTCGCCGCACAATCCGCTGGTCGCGCCGACGGCGGACGCATGGGACGGCGAGGCGTGCTACAAACCGGCGGCACTGTGGCACGAACCGGCGCAGAAATGGATGCTGTGGTACAACGGCCGCCGCGGCAATTGCGAACGAATTGGACTGGCGGAGTGCGCGCAGTTTGATCTGTTTTAAGGCCGCAAACTTTTTCGGAAAATTTCGCGGTTTCTTTGCCTTGCGTTTCGGCCGCAGGTTCAGTATAATAAACAAAGTAAACTTCGGTCGAAACACAAGGAGGAAACCAAATGACCATCTATTTTGACAAAACCCGGAAGCTGTTCCGGATCGATACCGCACACATGACCTACGCGTTTGCCGTGGGCAGCGACGGGCGGCTGATTCACCTGCACTGGGGCGGACGCGTGGGGACGGACAGCGACTTCGACGCAGACCTGGCGCGGCTGGGACCGGCGGAAAACAAAGGCGTCAACCACAATATCGGGAGCTGCGAATACGCAACGGCCGATGCGTTTGACTACGACTCCCCCGCGCTGCTCGCCGTATTCCCGGACGGGATGCGCGGCGCGCGGCTGGTATACGATTCGCACGAAATTACGGACGGCGAACTGGTTGTGACGCTGCGCGACCCGGTGTATCCGCTGGCTGTGTCGCTGCATTACCGCCCGATCGGCACGCTGGATCTGATCGCCCGCCGCGCGGTGATCCGCAATCTGGGCGACGAACCGATCACGCTGGAACGGATGTTCTCCGCCACAGCGTATCTGCCGGAAAAGAACTACCGGCTGACACACTATGCGGGCGCGTGGGGCGCGGAATATACCCGCAACCGCGTGCCGGTGCAGCAGAACCAGATCGTGCTGGAAAACCACCGGCTGACGTGCTGCGCGGCGCAGCACACGCCGTTTGTCGCGCTGGATAGCGGCAGCGCCACCGAAGAAACCGGCGAGGTATTCTACGGCGCGCTGTGCTGGTCGGGCGACTTCAAGATCATCGTGGAGCGCAATTTCGGCGGCGAGGTGCGCATCAACGCCGGGGTCAACGACTACGATACCCGCTGGGTGCTGACGGCGGAGCATCCGTTTGAATCGCCGGAATTCGTGCTCGGATACACGGCGGACGGCTTCGGCGGCATGAGCAAAACGCTGTTCGACTGGCAGTTTGATTATCTGCTGCCGCAAAACAAGGCGCTGACGCCGCGGCCGGTGATTTACAATTCGTGGTACCCGTATGAATTCGACGTCAACGAAGAAAACTGCATTGCGATGGCGCAGAAAGCGGCGCGCATCGGCGCGGAGCTATTTGTGGTCGACGACGGATGGATGCCGAAGCGCGTCAATGACCGCGCCGGGCTGGGCGACTGGGTGGCAGACCCGGCGCGATTCCCGCACGGGCTGGGCGCGATTGCGGACGCGTGCCACGAGGCCGGACTGCTGTTCGGCCTGTGGGTGGAGCCGGAAATGGCCAATCCGGACAGCGACCTGTTCCGCGCGCATCCCGACTGGATTCTGCGCGAAGAAAAGCGCCCGATGTCGCTCCAACGGACGCAGGTGGTGCTGAATCTGGCGCTGGACGAGGTGCGCGACTGGTGCATCGACTGGCTGAACCGGCTGATCGAGGACGCAAAGCTGGATTATTTGAAATGGGACATGAACCGCTACGCGGTGGAGCGCGGCGCGGATCGGGCACTGTCGGTGAAATACACCCAGAATCTGTATGCGATTTGGCAGTCGATGAAAGACCGGCACCCGGAAGTGCTGTACGAAAACTGCGCGTCCGGCGGCGGACGGACGGACTTCGGCATGGCGCCGTTTGCCGACCGCATCAACCGGTCGGACAATGCCGACCCGGTGGACGTGATGCGGCTGCACGAGGGCTTTTCGACGCTGTTTGTGCCCAAGCTGGCGGGCGGCGCGGGCAACATCTCCCCCTGCCCGAACCACATCAACGGCCGCCGCGTCCCGCTCGATTTCCGCGCGAACAGCGGCATGAACGGGTCGCTGAGCGTCGGAGTCAACCTGCTGCACTGCTCGGACGCGGAGCTGGATGAACTGCGCGCCAAGGTCGATGCGTTCAAGGCGATTCGCACCGACGTGCAGGACAGCTACGTCCTGCGGCTGCGCAGCGTGTACGACGGCAACGTCAGCGCGCTGGAATACCTGCGCCGCAACGGCGAAACGGCGATTCTATTCCTGTACGGCCACGGGCTGCGCTACGGCGAGGGCGAATTCCGCCTGCGGCTGCGGTCGCTGGAGCCGGAGGCGCTGTACGAGGACGAATCCGGCGTGCGCGCGAGCGGCGCGGCGCTGATGCACCGCGGGATTCCGGTGCAGCTGCGCGGCGACTACGACAGCCGCGTGATCGTGCTGCGGAAGGTACACTGAGCGATTATCCACACAGAAAATGCCCATCCGGCTTTCGGGGCCGGGCGGGCATTTTTTATGCATATCGGGCGGCGTAGCTCTGCGGAGCGCAGCCAAAAGCGGACTTGAATCGGCGGGAAAAATAGGCCGGGTCGTCGTACCCGCAGCAGCGCGCCAGCTCTGCGACGGGCAGCGTCCCGCGGTAGATTTCGATCAGCCACGCAGCCTGTGCCATGCGCAGACCGGTCAGGTATTGATCCGGCGTTTGCCCCACTTGGCGGCGGAATGCGGCGCGGATATAGTCCACGGCATACCCGCTTGCCGTCAGCAGCGGCAGCGCGCGGCAGTCCGGCTCGGCAAAACGGCACGCCAATGCGGCGCGAATCTGCTCCACGGCCTGGCACAGCGGATCCCGGTACTGCACACGCTGCGCGATGTAGTAGGCGTATGCATCCAGCAGGCTGTGCACATAGGCCGACGGTGCAGCGGCGTTTTGGTACACCAGCCGGGCCAGCGCTTGGCCGTCGTACGGCGGCACGTCCTGCACGGTGACGGGCGCGTCGCCGCCGAATATCCGGCCAAAATCCGCGCCGATGGAAATATTCCGGAACGGCTGCCCGGCCGACGACCCGTGGCGGCATCCGGGCGGCACGGCGATCACGGTGTGCGGTGCAAACGGAATCGGCGCACCGTCCGTCCGCAGCACGCCGGTACCTTCGGTGTAGTACATCACTTCCCAATGCGAATGCGTGTGCAGCGGCCACGCCCGCACACCGTCCGGCGTGATCGCAACCGTTACATTCATGGCGCTCTCCTCCTGTGTAAATCTCGGAATTGTCCAAATTCTGCGCGGGATATGTCCTTTACAATCCGCGTTTTCCGGAATATAATTATCGCATACTTTTATGAATTCGTCAAGTGGAGGGAACCAAAATGAATTGGAACGGACACGAACACGGGATGGGCATCGGCGGATGGCTCACCAATTACAAGCGGTTTAACGTATTGCCGGAGGAAATGCGGCTGCGGTTCACGCAGGGCGACTGGGAGCACTTCGATTCGTACATCACGGAGTCCGACGTGCGGTACATTGCGCAGCTGGGGATGGATCACATCCGGCTGGGGTTCGATCAGATCGTGATTGAGGAAGCGCCCGGCGCACTGCGGGCGCGCACCATGGCGCGGATTGACGCGTTTTTGGACTGGTGCGACCGGTACGGGCTGCACGCCGTGCTGAATTTGCACAAAGCGGTCGGCAATTACTGCGACATCGTCTCCCCCGTGCAGCTGCTGGACGATGCGGCGCTGCAAGACCGGTTCGTTACGCTGTGGCGCGCGCTGGAAGCCCGGTACGCCGACCGGCCGACCGTTGCGTTTGAACTGATGAACGAAGTGCGCGGCGGCGATGCTGCGCCGTGGAATGCGCTGGCAGACCGCACCATCCGCGCGATTCGGGCGACAAATCCGGTGCGGCAGATTGTGGTGGGGTCGGCCGGGTGGAACGCCGCCGGTCAATTGGATCAGCTGACCGTGTGGGACGATCCGAACGTAATTTACACATTTCATTTGTACGACCCGTTTGAATTCACGCACCAGCGCGGCGTGCTGCAAACGCCGTGCTGCTTTTACAACCGCGAAATGCCGTATCCGGGCGATATCGCGTATTACCGCGACTTCCAGCGCACGGTGTACGGGCAGGAGGCGTACGGTGCGTACGCCCGGATGGACGCGCAGTTCCTGGCGGATCGGCTGGCGCCCGCATTCCGGTTCGCGCAGGCACACCCGGACAAAATATTGTGGTGCGGCGAATTCGGGACGATCCGGCACTGCAAACTGACGTACCGCGAAAACTGGATGCACGACGTAATCGCGCTGCTCCGGGCGCACGGGATTCCGTACTGCGTGTGGAATTACCTGAGCACGCCCAACGACGGCAACCGGTTCAGCCTGGTGGACGACGACACGCGCCGCATCCTTTCGCCGCGGCTGCACGACATCATTGCGGGGCGCGTATGAACACGGTACTGCTGGGACTGTCGATCCTGCTGGGGGCAGGCAAGAACGTCGCCGTCAAAGCCGGGCAGCGCGACTTCCGCGGATTCCGCGCGCTGGCGCAGCTGAACGCCATCGGCGCGGCGGTTTCCGTCGGGATTCTGCTGCTGTGGGGCGGGCGGCTGTATGTCCCGAATCTGCGGTTTTTGCTGCTGGCGGCTGGGTATGCCGGATGCACGTTTGCGTCGCAGGCGCTGTATGCCGTCGCGTCCGCTGGCGGCTCCGCCACCGTTTCCGCGCAAATCTATTCGTTCGGTTTCGTGCTCCCCACGGCATTCGGCCTGGTGTGGTACCGGGAACCGCTCCGCATTCCGGCGGGAATTGCGGTCGGGCTGATGGCGGTGTCGCTGATCCTGTCCGCGCCGCCTGCATCATCCGGGGCGCGGCGGTCGCTGTACCCGGCATTCGGCGCAATGGTCTGCTCCGGGGCGGTCGGCATTCTGCAAAAGATCTTCCGGAACAGCGCGGACGCCGGGGAAGCTTCGTCGTTTTTGCTGCTGAGCTTTCTGCTGCTGGCAGTATTGGCCGGAATCTGCGGCCGGGTACCGCATTTTGGCCGCATCGGTACGCTGCTGGCCGGGTTCATCGGGTGCTGTACCGGCGTGACCAACCGGCTGAATCTGTTTCTGTCCGGCGTACTGCCGAGCATCCTCTTTTTCCCGGCGGTCAACGGCGGATGCGTGCTGCTGACCGGCGTGCTTTCGGCGGGTTTGCTGCACGAACGGCTGACGCATCGCCAAATGCTGGGGATTGGGGTGGGCGTCGCCGCGCTGGCGTGCGCGGCGCTGTAATATTCCCGCTGCACGAAAAAAACACGTCCTGTGCGCATGGCGCTCGGGGCGTGTTTTGTTGTGGAACGCCCCGGTGCCGCGCCGTGGATCGACGCTTGCAAACGCAGACGAATGTTGCACCGCTTTGTTCCGCAGATAGAATGCCCGGTTCGGGGCGGGATTATACTGAAAAATTCGATTTATTGAAAAAGTTTGCGCAGCAGCTCCACGATGAAGTCCGTGCCGTACACCGCCAGCGCAATCAGCACCAGCATCATCAGCGTCAGCAGCACACTGCGCTTGCCGCCGGACTGCGCCGGCATCGATTCCGGCTGCGCGCCGCCGATCAATCCGGCCGCTTTCAACGCCGCTTCCGCGCGGTCGCCATCGGCCGCCGCAACATACAGCAGCGTATCTGCGCCGTCCTGCTCGATTTGCACCGGAATTCCGGCCTGTTCCAGCGCCTGCCGGGCCGATTCGGTGTCCGCATTGCTTTCCATTCGGATCAGCATCCGTTCTTCCGCCATGATGGTTTTCCTCCGCCCGGTTATTTGTCGCCGCTGCCGATGCGCTGCGACGACTTGATGCTCTGCCGTGCCTTCCGCAGCTCGGACAGCGACAGCGCAATCGATTCGTCTGTCCGCTGCATCAGGTCGTCCACATACTCGTTGGCCGCCTTGCGGATTTCGCCCGCTTTGACGCGCGTCTGCGCCAGCAGATCGTTCGCTTTTTCCTGCGCCTGCTGGGTGATGGCGTCCTTCGCGATCATCGCGCGGGCGCGTTCTTCCGCCTGGCGCACGATGCCCTCGGCCTCTTTGCGCGCATTGTCGATGATCGACGTGCGGTCGGTGACGATCGCGCGCGCCGACTGGACATCCTTCGGCATATCGAGCCGGATATCTTCCAGCAAACGGCGCAGCTTTTCGCCGTCGATCAAAATCTTATTGCTCAGCGGCAGCGTCGCCGCATTGTCCACCATTTCGTCCAGTTGGTCGAGCAAATGTTCCACACTCATTGGGTACTTCCTCCTTTACACAGCCGCTGCTTGATGGCGGGCAGCGTCCCTTCCGCCACAAATCCGGAAATATCGCCGCCAAACGACGCAATTTGCTTGACAATGCTGGAGCTGAGGAACATATACTCTGCGCCGGTCGTCAAGAACACCGTTTCCACGTCCGGATTCAATTTTTTGTTGGTCAGCGCCATCTGGAATTCGTACTCGAAGTCCGACACGGCGCGCAGACCTTTCACAATCGCGACCGCACCGCGCGCGCGGGTGTAGTCGGCCAGCAAACCGTTGAAGCATTCCACTTCCACGTTTGGGATGTCTTTCAGCGCAATTTTCAGCAGCTGCACGCGCTCCTGCGTCGTGAAGCTGGGGTGCTTGCTGGGGTTGGTCATCACGGCGACGATCACGCGGTCGAACATTTTGGCTGCGCGCCGCACGATATCGACGTGACCCAGCGTCACCGGGTCAAAGCTGCCCGGGCATACTGCCGTTGCCATTGCAAATCAGTCCCCTTTCTGGTCCGGCGCATCGGCCGGAATGCGGTACGTTGTCAGGCGGATTTTGCCGTAGCGGTAGGTGCGCAGCTGCGCGAAATCGCCGACGGTATCCGGCAGGGTTTCGTCCTCCGGGTGCTCGCACACGATGATCCCGGTCGGCTTCATCACGCACGGCATCAGCGCCAGCGCCTGTTCCAGCAGCCCTTTGCGGTACGGCGGATCCAGCAGCGCGATGTCGAACGGCTCCGACTTGCCGGACAGAAACGCGATGGCGTCGCCGGACACGACCCGCGCCTGTTTTTCCAGGTGCGTGCGCGCCAGATTGCGCTTCACCAGCTCCACCGATTCGCGCGACGCGTCCACGAATACCGCCTGCGCCGCGCCGCGGCTGAGCGCTTCAATGCCCAGCTGGCCCGACCCGGCGAACAGATCCAGCACGCGCCGGCCTTCCAGCTCAAACTGCAGGATACTGAACAATGCTTCCTTCACGCGGTCGGCCGTCGGGCGGACGTCCAGCCCGGCGAGCGTTTCGATTTTGGTTCCGCGTGCGGTTCCGGTAATCACTCTCATATTTGAAATCCTTTCCGCTTCCAAAGCGTATTACGACTGCGATTGAAAATATTGCACGATGGACTCCGCGGCCGGGCGCGTCATCATCGGCACCAGCAGCAGTTCCTCCACGGTGGCCGTGCGCAGCGCCGCCACCGACCCAAAATGTTTCAGCAGCATGGCCGCGCGCTTGGCGCCCACGTGCGGAATCTCTGTCAGCTCGGAGTGCAGCGCGCCGGCGCTGCGGCGCTGGCGGTGGTACCCGATGGCAAACCGGTGCACCTCCTCCTGGATGGACGACACCAGCGTGAACGCCGCGCGGTTGGAACGGATGGCGATTTCGCCGCCGTCCTGCGCGATGGCGCGCGTCCGGTGCTTGTCATCTTTGACCATGCCGAACACCGGCACATCGTACCCCATGTCGTGCAGCAGTGGTCTGATCGCATTCACATGACCGCGGCCGCCGTCCAGCAGGAGCAGATCCGGCATTCGGCCGAAGCCTTCGTGCGTGTCCTTGCATTTTTCATACTCGGCGAACCGCCGGACGATGACCTCCTGCATGGAGCGGTAATCGTCCTGGCCGGATACGGAGCGGATTTTGAACTTGCGGTACGCGCTTTTCAGCGGGCGGCCGTTTTCAAACACGACCATCCCGGCGACGTTTTCGTCCCCGGCCAGGTTGGAAATATCGTACGACTCAATATAGTGCGGCGGCTCCGGCAGCCCCAGCAGCCGCCCCAGCTCGTTCAGCGCCGCGGCGGTGTGGCCGGTGGTGCCGGTACGCTGCGCCAGCTGCTCGGCGGCATTGTCGGTCGCCATCCGCACCATCTGCATCAGCTCGCCGCGCTGCGGCACCGTCAGCTGAACGCGGCGGCCGGCTTTTTCGGACAGCCAGTCCGTCATCAGCTCCGCATCCTCCACCGCACCGTCCAGCAGAATCAGCGGCGGAACACGGTCGCGCAGGCCGTAGTACTGCATCAGGAAGTCCCGGCGGGCGGCTTCCGGCGCGCCGACTTCGCCCAGCGGGAACGACTCCTGATCCGACAGGCGATGATCGGTGAACCGCTGCACCACGAATTCCGCCGTGCCGCTCCCCTGCGCCAGCGCGATCACATCCTGCGCTTCCGCGCGGCAGGAAACGACCGTCTGCCGCTCCCGGATTCGCCGGATGGCCGCAATCCGGTCGCGCAGCCGCGCCGCGCGCTCAAATTCCAGCGCTTCCGACGCTTCCTCCATCTTGGCGGTCAGCAGCCGAATGGATTCGGCGCTGCTGCCTTTGAGGAACGCGATGGCCTCCTGCACCGTTTCCTGGTACTCCGATTCGCTGATGGCACCGGGGCGGCACGGCGCGCAGCACAGGTGAATCGACTCGTTCAGGCACGGACGCGCTTTGCCGATGTCCTGCGGAAACCGGCGCGTGCACGTCGGCAGCCGGAACGCCCGCACCACTTCGTCCACCGACTGCTTCACCACCCAGGGGCTGGTGTAGGGGCCGATATACTCCGCGCCGTCGTCCGCTTTCTGCTTCACTTCCGTGATTCGCGAATACGGCGGCGGCGAGATGCGAATATAGGAATAGCCTTTGTCGTCTTTGAGCAGGATATTGTACTTCGGCGTGTACTGCTTAATCAGGCTGCATTCCAGCACCAGCGCCTCAAATTCGCTGTCGGTCAAAATATAGTCAAAATGATCGACGTGCGCGACCATCTGCCGCACCTTGGCGTCGTGATGCGTTTGGGAGCCGAAATACTGGCTGACGCGGTTTTTGAGGTGCTTGGCTTTGCCGATATAGATGATCTTCCCGGCGGCGTTTTTCATCAGGTAAACGCCCGGCCGCAGCGGGAGCGCCATCGCCTTTTTGCGCAGCTGCGCCATATTCGGATTCATCGCATTCACGCTCCTTCCGCCGCACCGCATCAAGCAAAAAAGGCCGCCGCACCCGATTGCACATGCGACAGCCGTTCCATTACGGGATCATCAGTCGGAGAATCCGGCCTCGATCATTTTGATCAGCACTTCGACCGCTTCTTTTTCGTCCGGTCCGTCCGCAATCACGCGAATTTCCACGCCGCCAACGATGCCGAGCGACAGCACGCCCAGTAAACTTTTGGAGTTCACACGGCGCTCGTCGCGCTCCACCCATACGGTCGATTTGTACTCATTGGCTTTCTGAATGAAGAAAGTCGCCGGGCGCGCGTGCAGCCCCACCTGATTTTGAACCGTAACTTTTTTATCGAACACGCAAAAACATCTCCTCACCAAAATGATTCGGGTTGCCCCATCCACTCACTAATTTATATTATACCACAAATTACGAAATCGTCAATTCCTTTTTTGCAATTTCGGATGCATCACTGATTGCGCCCAAAATGGGGTCCATCCGTTTGTGCAGACTGACGAAAATGCGGAAAACTTTTAGTGATATCCAACAGTGTATACCATGTTTCACCCGGAATCTGACCGATTCCGAAGCAAATCGGGCCGTTTTTCAGTCGTTCGGCGGCGGGATTCGGCCGCGCGCCAGGCGTCGATCCGCGCATGATCGCCGGACAGCAGCACCGGCGGCACCGCCCGGCCGCGCCACTCCGCCGGGCGCGAATACTGCGGGTATTCGAGCAGGCCGTCGAAATGGCTTTCTTCGCGGAAGCAGGCTTCGTCGGCCAGTACGCCCGGCAGCATCCGCGCCACGCAGTCGATCACCACCAGGGCGGGCAACTCGCCGCCCGTCAATACGTAGTCGCCGATGGACAGCTCCTCGTCCACCAGCGCGTCGATCACGCGCTCGTCGATGCCCTCGTAGTGACCGCACAGCAGCGCCAGATTCGGCAGCTGCGCCAGTTCACGGGCGCGCTGCTGGGTCAGCGTTCTGCCCTGCGGCGACAGGTAAATCAGGTGCGGGCGCGCGCCTGCTTCGCGGCAGACGGCGTCAAAGCACCGGGCGATCGGGTCGGCCTGCATCAGCATCCCTTTGCCGCCGCCGTAGGGGTAGTCGTCCACGCGGCGGTGGCGGTCGGTGGTGTAGTCGCGGATATCGTGGCAGTGCACCGCCAGCAGGCCGTTTTCACGCGCGCGCCCGAGGATGCTGGTGCGCAGTACCGTGTCGCACATATCGGGAAACAGCGTCATCAGGTCAATCCGCATCGTCAAATATCCCCGCAATCGGCCGAATCCGGATTTCGCCGCCGTCAATGTCCGTCGCGATGACCATCGACGGGACGGCGGGCATCAAGTGCCGGACCCCGCCGTCGTCCGTGATTTCGTACACATCGTTCGCGCCGGTTTCCAGCACGTCGGTCAGCACCCCGTAGCGCGCGCCGGAGTCCGCGTCCACCGCTTGCAGCCCGATCAAATCCACGATAAAGTGGCGGCCGGGCGGCAGCTGCGCGTCCTGGCGGTCAAAAAACAGAATCCGGCCGCGCAGGCGCTCCGCGTCGTCGATGGTGTTCACGCCGTCCAGCGACACCAGCGCGATATTCTTGTGCGCCCGCACGCTCCGCACCCGAATCGGCGTGCGGCCGCCGTCGAGGTACAGCGTCCGGAACTGCGTCAGGAACGCCGGCCCGTCGCCCATCGGCTGGACGCGCAGCTCGCCGCGCACCCCGTGCGTCCCAACGACCTGCCCGGCTTCCAAATAGGGTTTTAACATGAACATCCTCCTTGTTCGCCGCAATTCATTTTTACTTCATAATTATAGCACGATGCGGCGCGAATGTCAAATGTTCTGCGGTTTTTTATCGGATATCTGTAATCACGGTGCCGTCGCCCATCACGTCCGGCAGCTCGCCGTTCCACTTGTCGTAGAATTTCGATTTCAAAATCCCGTCGGTCAGGCTTTCTTCGAGCAGCTTGTTGGCCTCGGCCTGCGCCTGCGCGGCAATGCGCGTGGCTTCGGCTTCCGCTTCGGCGTTGGTGATGGCGACTTTTTTGTCGGCCTCCGCCTTCGCAATCGCCGTCTGATTTTCAATCTCCTGCTTTTGCTTCTGTTGGAGCGCAACCGATTTTTCGGAAATCGCCTGATTATAGCTTTCCTCAAAATCCATTTGGTTGATGACCACTTTCAGCACTTCGATCGTGTCGGCGCCATACTTTTCGGTCACAGAATCCACCAGCTTTTCTTTGACCAGCGGCTCGATGCGCGACCGCACCGTCACTTCGTCCGCGCCCAGCTCCACCATTGCCGACTTGATCGCGGACGACACCAGATCCGATGTCATCAGCCGCGACGTGTCCGACACATTGGTGTAAATCCACGCGCTCTTTTCCGGCCGCACGCGGAACGTCACGGTGATATCCGACGCGTACACCGGCGTTTTTTCGGACGATTCGCCCCACACCTGCGCGCTGATCACGTCGTCCTGCTGCTTGTTGTTCACCAGAACGATTTCCTCCACGAACGGAATCTTCCAGTTGAAGCCCTGCGGCGCGGTTTTGTCCGAAATCTGGCCAAACGTCATCCGCACGCCGGTGTATCCGGTGGGAACGATCTTGTACCCGCCGCCGATCAGCCCCAGCACGGCGAATGCCGCGACGCCCAGCAGCACAAACGTCTTTTTCTTTTTGATCGCCGTCAGCACAATGCCCGCCACCAGCGCGGCAAAGCCGACAAAGTAAAACAATTCATTCATAGTCCGCAATATTCCTTTCCGTTGCATACCGGCCGCCCGGCACGATGTAAAAATAAAGAAAAACCGCCCGGCCGCATGGGCACCCCCATCGGCGAACGGTTTCGCACGATCAATCGATTTCGACCAGCACTTTGGTACCGTTGCGGATCGCAGCGGCGCGCATCACCGTCCGGATCGCCTTGGCGATTCGGCCCTGCTTCCCGATCACACGGCCCATGTCGCGCTCTGCAACGTGCAGATGCAGCACCGTGGTGCCCGCTTCGTCGGATGCGTCCTCCGTCACCTGAATCGCGGACGGATCCTCGACCAGACCTTCTACGATTGAAATCAACAGCTCTTTCACTGAACGCACCCTCCTTATTACTCGATGATGCCGTTCTTCTTGAAGAGCGCCTTCACGGTATCGGTCGGCTGAGCGCCTTTCGCGATCCATGCCTTCGCTTTTTCCGCATCCACCGTCAGCGTGGACGGCTCGGTCAGCGGATTGTAGGAACCGATTTCTTCAATGAAGCGACCATCGCGCGGATATCTCGAGTCCGCAACCACCACATGATAATAGGGGTTCTTTTTCGCGCCCAGACGGCGCAGACGAATCTTGACTGCCATTGTGTTTTCACCTCCGAAACAAAGTCGATCTATATATTCAACCGGCAAACCGGCGTGAATATCAAAAACTTACAGCCCCAGGCCGCCGAAGCCGCCCATCCCGCCCAGTCCGCGGAACCCGCCGCGCTTGCTGCGGAACTGCTTCATCATTTTCTGCATCTGCTCATACTGGCGCAGCAACCGGTTGACGTCTTCCACCCGCATTCCGCTTCCGGCGGCGATGCGGCGCTTGCGGGACGCATTGATCAGGTCGGGCTTGGCGCGCTCCGCCGAGGTCATCGACTGGATAATCGCCGCCATGCGATCCATCAGCCGGTCGTCCACATCGACGTCGCGCAGTTGTTTGTCCATGCCCGGCAGCTTGGACAGCAGCGATTTCATCGAGCCCATTTTCTTCACCTGCTGGAACTGCGCCAGCAAGTCGTCCAAATCGAATTTATTCTGTTGCAGCTTGCGCGCCGCTTCTTCGGCCTTTTTCTGGTCGAGCTTCGCGCCCGCTTCTTCAATCAGCGTCAGCACGTCGCCCATACCCAAAATGCGGGACGCCATCCGGTCGGGATGGAACGCTTCGAGGTTATCGAGTTTTTCGCCGGTACCGGCAAATTTGATCGGTTTGCCCGTCACCGCGCGGATGGACAGCGCCGCACCGCCGCGGGTATCGCCGTCGAGCTTGGTGAGGATGACGCCGGTGATGCCCAGCGCATCGTCGAAGCTCTTGGCCGCATTGACGGCGTCCTGACCGGTCATGGCGTCCACCACCAGCAGAATCTCGTCCGGCTCCACGGCCGATTTCACGTTTTTCAGCTCCTGCATCAGCGCTTCGTCGATGTGCAGCCGGCCGGCGGTATCGATGATAACCATGTCGTAGCCGTGGTCTTTAGCCAGCGCAATGGCCTTTTTCGCGGTTTTCACGGGATTTTCGGTGCCGTTTTCAAAGAACGCCGCACCCGCCTGCTCACTGACAATCCGCAGCTGTTCGATGGCCGCCGGGCGGTAAATATCGCACGCGACCAGCAGCGGCCGGTGCCCCTGCTTTTTCAGCATCATGGCCAGTTTCCCGGCGTGCGTCGTTTTACCGGCGCCTTGCAGGCCGCACAGCATGATGACTGTCGGCGGCTTTTGTGCCGAGCGGATCAGCGACTGCGACCCACCCATCAGCGCGGTCAGCTCTTCGTTGACGATCTTGATGACCTGCTGCGCCGGGGTCAGGCTTTCCATCACTTCGGCGCCCACGGCGCGCGCGGTGACGGCGTTGGTAAAGTCTTTGGCGACTTTGTAGTTGACGTCCGCTTCCAGCAGCGCCAGCCGCACTTCGCGCATGGCGTCTTTGACGTCGCTTTCGGTCAGTTTTCCTTTGGCGCGCAGCCGCTTGAACGCGGCGGACAATTTATCGGACAATCCTTCAAACGCCATGTCGGTGCTCCCCTTTCCGGTTTATGCTCATTCGTTTTCGGTGCGGCGCAGCGCTTCGGCCAGCGCGGCAATCCGGTCGGCACGCGCACGCGCCGGTTCATATGCTTGCGCCAGCGCCCGCGCGTCGGCGGCAATCTGCGTCAACCCGTCGGTCATCCGGCGGAACCGCGCGGCCAGCCCCAGCGCCGATTCCATCGCACGCATCTGCTGCTCCGCCCGTTTGATCGCGTCGCGCACCGCCTGGCGGGACACGCCCTGCGTTTCGGCGATTTCTGCCAGCGACAAATCTTCGTTGTAGTACCAATCGAACGCCGTGCGCTGCTTTTCGGTCAGCAGCGGACCGTAAAAATCCAGCAGCAGCGACAGTTCCAAATCTTTCGGCACGGTGCATCGCTCCTTGGTTTGGTGTAAAGTGTTTGACCTTTACACTTGACGGTACTATTATACGGGGTTTCGCGCCGGTTGTCAAGAGGAAAACGACGATTTTTTTATTTTTTTGCCACAGGGGTTGACAAGCGGCGCGCGGTATGGTATACTGCATATGGTTAGCAATTGCTAACCATAAAAAATTCATTACGGTTAGTCTATGCTAACCGCCGAAAGGTTGATTGACATGAGCAAAATCGCAGTTGTATATTGGAGCGGAACGGGCAACACGGAATCGATGGCGCAGGCCGTGGCCGAAGGCATCACCGAAGCCGGCGGCGAAGCGGTACAGCTGACCGCCGCGGAGTTTGGCGCAGATATGATGGATGCGTTTGACGCCATCGCGTTCGGGTGCCCGTCGATGGGCTCCGAAGAGCTGGAGGACAGCGAATTCGCGCCGATGTTCGCCGCGTGCGAGCCGAAGCTGAACGGCAAAAAGATTGCGCTGTTCGGCTCCTACGGCTGGGGCGACGGCGAGTGGATGCGCAACTGGGCCGAAACGTGCGAAGGCGACGGCGCGGTGTTCGCGTGCGACTTCGTGATCTGCAACGATGCGCCGGACGACGATGCCGTTGCGGCCTGCAAAGCGCTCGGCGCCGCGCTGGTATAAGCGTCTTTCCCATTTTCTTCTCATCAAAAAATCCACCGCACCGCCTGTGCCGGAATCGGCCGCAGGCGGTGCGGCGGCATTAAAACCACTTTTTGCGCTTGAACCAAATCACCAGCCCCGCAATCACCGCGGCGGCCAGCGCGATAATCGCCGGGTAGCCGTACACCCAGTCCAGCTCGTGCATCCCGGAAAAATTCATGCCGTACCACCCGGTAATCAGCGTCAGCGGCATAAAAATCGTCGTCACAATGGTCAGCAGCTTCATCACGCGGTTCTGCATAATGTCCACCTGCGCCTGGTATTCACTGCTGATTTGACTGGCATACTCGCGCAGAATCTGCATTTCGTCGCGCAGCCGATCCACTTTGCGCAAAAAGACGCCCAGCCGCTGCATACTGCGGTGCGTCAGCAGATCCGGCGCATCCTCCTGAATGGCGGAAGCGAATTCGTCCATCTGGGCGTAAAACCGACTGTTGCGGTTCAGCTCCCGGCGCAAAACGCTCATTTGGGCGATAAATCCGTCTGTTTTGTCCGACAGCACCGCCTGCTCCAAATCGCTCAGCCGCGTTTCCAGCTGCTGGATGTTCATCGCGTCGTCGTGAATCAGCAAAAGCAGCAAATCCACCAGAAACGCGCCGACGGATTCCGGGGCGGGCGCCCGCGTCTGCTGCATTTTCCGGATGCAGTCCGCCGCAAAGTGCGTCGGGTCGGCAATCACCATCCGGTCGCCCGACCAGGCGAACGCAAACCGCTGCGCCGTGCGGTTGTGCCGCACCGGGACGCGGATATGCCCGGTGATGCGCGCCGGGTCGACGCGAATCCCGCAGTCCTGTGATTCGTGCGCGCCGATCATCGCGGCCGGCGGCCGCAGCTCCGGCGGAATCTGCGCGCTGTCCAGTTCGCCGGGTTCCCCCACCGTCAGCAGTGCGGAACGTCCATCTGCCGGTACCGATACGGCGTGCAATCCGTTTTCAAACGTGTAAAATTCCATGGTCTCCCCTTTACGATGCCGAGCGTCGGCCCGATTTGCGCGGTTTGGCGGATTTTTTCGCGCGGCGCGCCGCAAAGAACGCCGACCCGCGCTGCCACAGGAAATCCGTCCACACATTCGCGTAGCGGAACACCGTGATGGACGCCACACACAAAATCGCCAGCAGCAGATTGTCGCCTGCGCTGAGCGGCTCGATGGCAAACAGCGGCTTCAGATTGAGCACGCTGAACCCCCATGCCGCCACCAGCAGCCCGAAAATCACGCCGCGCTGCCAGGTAAACGGCGCCGCCACATACCGCAGCACCATGAATCCAACGAACGAAACCAGCAGCGTGCAGATGGTGGACATCGCCGGATCCTGCATTTGAATGGCGGAGCTGTACAGCACCATCGTCGCCACGCACACGAAGCTGGTGATCCCGGCGGGCAGTGCTTTGCGCAGCACGTTCGGCAGGAAATGACCGGTAATCAGCGAATGATTCGGTTCCAGCGCCAGCAGGAACGACGGAATGCCGATGGTGAACATACTAATCAGCGATACCTGCGACGGCCGCAGCGGGTACGAGAAAAACGACGCCAGCGAAAACAGCGCCAGCAGGAACGAATAAATGTTCTTAATCAGGAACAAACTCGCCGACCGCTCGATGTTGTTGACCACGCGGCGGCCTTCCCGCACCACGTCCGGCATTTTGGAAAAATCGGAATCCAGCAGCACCAGCTGCGCCACCTGCGCGGCCGCATCGCTGCCGGAGGCCATCGCAACGCTGCAGTCGGCCTCTTTCAGCGCCAGCACGTCGTTGACACCGTCGCCGGTCATCCCCACGGTGCGGCCCTGTTTTTTCAGTGCGCGTACCATTTCGCGCTTTTGCGTTGGCGTTACCCGGCCGAACACGGTGTACTTTGCGACCGCTTCTTCCAGCTCCGCCGCCGTTTTCAGCGCAGAAGCATCGATATAGGCGTCGGCGCTCGCAATCCCGGCCTGCTGCGCGACGTGCGACACCGTGACCGGATTGTCGCCGGAGATCACCTTGATCTGAACATCGTTTTCCGCAAAATAGCGGAACGTTTCCGGTGCTTCCCTGCGCACCGGGTTCGACAGCATCAGCAGTGCCAGCGGCTCCGCCGGTGCGGTCAGCTGCCCGCCGGTCAATTCGCCCTGGTATTTGGCAAACACCAGCACCCGGTGTCCCTGCGCACCAGCTTCGTCAATCATTGTGCGCAGCGTGTCCAGCTGATCGCGCAGCACAAACTCCGGCGCGCCGAGCACATAGGCGCCGTCACGGCATACCATGCCGCTGTACTTGAATTCTGACGAAAATGCCTGGAGCCGGAGCGGACGCGTGCCGCGGTCTGACCGAAAATACTGCTGGAGCGCCGCCATGGTCGCGTTGTCGGTGGTCATATACTGCGTGAGCGACGCCAATTTCCCGCGAATTTCCGCTTCCTGCGCCGGGATCAGCGGCAGCCACTGCGCGACTTTCATCTGCGGCGCGGTGATCGTCCCGGTTTTGTCCACGCATAGCACGTCCACGCGCGCCAGCGTTTCGATGCATTTCATGTCGTGAATCAGCACGCGATTCGACGCCAGCCGCATCGCGCTGACCACCATCGCGACGCTGGCCAGCAGATACAGCCCCTCCGGGATCATCCCCAGCACGGCGGCAACCATCGCGATAATACTGTCGCTGACCGTCGCGCCGGTCAGGTATTGCTGCAAAAACAGCACCACGCCGATCGGGATAATCAGAATCCCGACGATTTTGACCATGCGGTTCAGCGAGCGGATCATCTCCGACTGTTCGCCGTGTTTGGAGCGGGTTGCTTGCAGCGTCAGCTGCGAAATGTACGATTCTTTTCCGACTTTTGTCAACCGCGCACAGCACGTGCCGGACACGATAAAGCTGCCGGACAGCAGCTCGTCCCCGGCGGATTTGGCAATCTCGTCCGCCTCGCCGGTCAGCAGGGCTTCGTTCACGTTGACGGTACCCGTCTCCACCACTGCGTCCGCCGGAATCTGCTGCCCGGGGCGCAGCTCGATCACGTCGCCGCGCACCAGCTCGTCCACCGGCAGCTGCTTTTTCTGCCCGTCGCGAATGGCGGTCGCCTTCGGTTCGCTCATCAGCCGCAGCCGGTCCAGCATTTGCTTCGACCGCAGCTCCTGCACGATCCCGATTCCCATATTGGCCAGCACCACAACCAGGAACGTCAGGTCGCGGAACGACCCAGCCAGGATCACCAGCCCTGCCAAAATCGCAAAAATCAAGTTGTAATAGGTCAGCACATTCCCGCAGATGATTTCTTTGACACTTTTGGATGCGGACACCGCCGCCTCGTTGCGTTCTCCGCGCGCGGCTGCTTCGGCTGCCTGCGCCGTGGTCAATCCTTTGGGGATCCGCACCGATTCTGATTGCTGCTTCAATTCCATAGGCTCCGTCTCCTCGCCGGTCGGTTTTTCCGATATTTTATGATTATTGTACCACATTTGCAGCGGGAAATAAAGCGGTCGGGGGGAAATAAATCTTAAATGTTCTTAAACAAATGGGAGAACAAAAATTTTAATAATAAACATCTTTTGCTTGACAACACGTATTGTACGTGTTATAATGGATATACAAAGAAGGGATCGTTATGCCGCTCACAGCAAAACAAATGGAAAGCCTTTTGAAGAAAAATGGTTTTCTGTTTATCAGTTCAAACGGATCGCATCACAAATACTTCAACCCCAAAAGCAACAAAACCGTCATTGTACCATTCCACGCGCGGGATCTAAAACGCGGAATTGAACAGGCAATTTTGAAGCAGGCCGGTTTGAAGTAAACTTTCATTTTGGGAGGTATCGGTTATGAGCAAAAAATATTACCCCGCAATTTTCCACCCGGAAGAACAAGGGTATTCTGTAAGCATCCCGGATCTGACAGGGTGCTATACGCAAGGCGATTCGATGGATGAAGCGTTTGAAATGGCGCAGGATGCAATCGGGCTGTATGTGGAAGGGATGGCATCCCTCCCGGTTCCGTCCGCGCTGGAATCCATTCCGGTCGAAAAACCGGATTTTATCACACTAATTGCCTATGATCCTATGGCTTATCGACGGAAACACGATGCCAAATCCGTCAAAAAAACCCTCACCATCCCGTCCTGGCTGAACGATGCCGCCGAAGCGGCGCACCTGAACTTTTCGAGCATTCTGCAATCCGGGTTAAAGCAGCAGCTGCACCTGGACTAAACAACGCCCCCGCCCTCCGCACAGCGAAGGACGGGGGTGCGCTTTATCACGTTGCGGTTCCGCTGCCGCAGCTGCAATCGTCGGAATCCAGCTTCGGCGGGAAAAATTCGCTGGTGGGGAAATCGATTTTGCGGAACAGCTCGCACGGATTGTCGGCCGTGTTGACGCATTCTTTCTCCGGCACACAGAAATCGTACGCCGGGATCAGCATCTGCACGCCGCGCACCAGCTGCACGATCGAGAACACGCCGATCGTGACCAGCGCCAGATTCGTCGGTTCCACCTGGCCGAACGTGCCGTTGAAACACGCGCGCACCGATTCCGGAATCCCGCACGATTCGCAGCATTCACATCCGCAGCCCGGCGCGCACAGTTTCGCCGAAAGTCCGATCGGGTCGGCGATTTGGACGATGGCTTTGGGACTGGTGTTGCGACCCAGACCCTCGGTTGGCGCGTCGCACTCGGATGTGTACACCTTGACGCTGCCGTCGCTGCCGTACAGGATCACCTTTTTGCTGAACACCGCAACGCCGCTCACCAGCTGCGTCGGGATCAGCGGCGACGTGACCGCTTCCAGCGTGACCTCGAAAAACATCGTCAGATCGACGCTGTAAAACCCGCGGTTGAACGTCACCGGTTCCAAATCCAGGTACGTGGTCAGCACCTGCGCGCGCTTAATCCGCACGCTGCGCGCCTGGTTGATGATCGTCTGCTCCGCGTCCGGGAAATACACGCGCAGATCCTCTAGGCAGTCCTTAGAGGAACACGAATCATAAATCCGCTCCGCGTTGATGCACACGGCTTCTTTGAAGCAGCCGGGGTTTTCGACATCCTGAATCGGTCGTCTGTTATCCATTTCCGTCCTCCTTATAAGTAAGAGTGATTGATTGGGAATTTCACTATCATTCTATGGATTCCGGGCGGAAATGTGACACAAGTTTTGGGCGGCGGAATATTTTTGGGCGCATTCGCCCAAACGGCTTGACAACCGCGCCACCGGCTTTTATAATAGGAACACAACACCATCCGCAAGGAGGCTCTACCATGCTGGAACAGAGTATTTGGATTTGGAACGAACCGGACGCGCAGCCGGACAGCTACGCCGAATTCGCCGACGCATTCCAATGGGACGGCGCAGCGAAAATCACGTTCACCGTGTGCAGCGACAGCAACTACGCGCTGTACCTTAACGGCACACTTGCCGCGTTTGGACAATATGCCTGCTATGAGTCGCATCCGGTGGCAAACCCCACGGATATCACCGGATTCTGTGTTCCGGGCGAAAACCGCGCCGCGCTGATCGTGTGGTACTACGGAACCGATTTTTCGACGTACTGCGTCGGCAAAGCCGGCGTCATCTACGAAATCGCGGCGGACGGCGCGCCCCTGTGCGTCAGCGGCACACACACGCGCAGCCGCCGCAGCCGGGCATACCGCTCCGGCGAGCGGAAGGTCATTACTTCGCAGCTGGGGTACAGCTTTTGGTATTCGCTGCCGGACGAAACGCCATGGATGACCGGCGAGCCGGACGGATTTTCGCCGTCGGTGCCGGTGGATAAACCGACGAATTTCACCGCCCGCCCCATCCCGCACCTGCACCTGGGTGCTCGGGTGCATTCGATTCAGCTCGGCTCCCCGGCGCAGAACGTGTATATTTTCGACTTGCAGTGCGAGCACGCCGGATTTTTGGATATCGCGATCGAATCCCGCAAAAAGCAGACCATTACATTTGCATACGGCGAACACCTGGTCAACGGGCGGGTATTGCAGCACATTGGGGATCGGGATTTTTCGGTGAAATTCACCTGCAATCCGGGCGTCAGCGCATACATGAACCCGTTCCGGCGGCTGGGGTGCCGATATATCGAAGTGCAGTGCGAATCGGTAATCGACATCCGATACATTGGGCTGCGGCCGACGGTGTTCCCTATGCACCGAACCACATTCCGCCCGTTGGAGCGGCTGGATCGCGAAATCTACGACGCGTGCGTCCACACGCTGGAAGTCTGCCTGCACGAGCATTACGAGGACACGCCGTGGCGCGAACAGTCCCTGTATGCGCTCGACAGCCGGAACCAGATGCTGTGCGGATACTACGCTTTCCTGCCGAACGGCGCGCCGCGGGCATCGCTGATTCTGCTCAGCCAGAGCCTGCAGCCGGACGGGTACCTCGCGATTTGTGCGCCGAAAGCACCGGGGCTGTGCATTCCGTCGTTTTCGCTGTATTTCCTGTTTGCGGTGGACGAATATGTGCAGCACACCGGTGATCTGTCGCTGGCGGCGGAGGTTTACCCGTGCATGACAACCATTCTGGACACGTTCCGCGCGCATTACCGCGACGGATTGGTCATAACCCATTGGGAAGGCAAAAAATACTGGAATTTCTATGAGTGGCAGCCGGGTCTGGACGACGGGTCGGTCTGGCACCGGGCGCCGGATTTTGTCCGCGACGAACCGGATCTGATCCTGAACACGCTGCTGATCTGCGCGCTGATGCACATGGCGTCCGTCGCGCGGCAGCTGGGCAAACCGGTGGAACCGTACGACGAATGGGCGGCGGCCATGCGCCCGGCGGTGCATCAGGCGTTTTGGGACGCTGACCGCAGGCTGTTCCGCACGCGGCGCGGGGCAGGTGCGCCGCATTATTCCGCGCTGGGGAACGCACTGGCGATTCTGTCCGGCGTTGCGACCGACGACGAAGCCCACACCATCGCCGATTCGCTGGCGCGGGAGGATCCGCTGTGGATTCCGGCATCGACCAGTATGCGCGGGTTCGTGTTCGATGCGCTGCTGAAATGCAATTACTTCAAGTATAAACCGATTATCCTGAACTGGATTCGCTCCACATACTACAAAATGTCCCGCACCGGGAGCGTGTGGGAGTGTGAAGAAGGCGCCAAAGCGTTCGGCAACGCGGGAAGCCTGTGCCACGGATGGAGCGCGTGGCCGGTTATTTACTACAATTTGTTTCATGAAAAATAAGCACGCAAAATCATCCCCGTCGGCGGTTCACTGCCTGCGGGGATGTTGTTCTGCATCATCCGGATCTTCTTTCCCCGCCCCGACCGGCGGGAAAGTCACGGGAAATTGGGACGGCTGTTCCGGCGGCGCAGTCACGCCTGACCGAACCGCTTCCGCGCCTGCGCCATCCGGTCAATCACCGGCACATGGAACGGACAGCGCGTTTCGCACCCGCCGCACGCGATGCAGTCGGCAGCGGTCGCACCCAGTGCCAGATAGTGTGCCCGTATGCCGTCCGGTACTTCCGGCTGCATCGCGGCCAGGTCGGTAAATTTGTTGACCATCGCGACGTCGATCCCTGCCGGACACGGGGCGCAGTGCCCGCAATAGGTACACTGCCCGCCGTACGCGTGCTTTGGTGCCGCAGCCAGTACCGAAGCATAATCTTTGTCGGATTCGGACGCCGTTTCGTATGCGGCGGCGGCATAAACGTGTGCAGGAGTGTCGCACCCAACCATCACGCTGGCGACTGCCGGGCGTGTCAGCGCATAATGCAGGCACTGCACCGGGGTCAGCGCCGCCCCAAACGGCGAAGTCCGCGCATCAAACAGCCTGCCGCCGGCATAGGCTTTCATCACATGAATCCCCACGCCGCGCTGCGCGCACAGCGCATACATTCGGGCGCGCGCCGGGTCGATCTGCCCCGAAACATCGCTGCGGTATTCGTCGGAAAAATAAAGGCTCATGTCTTCGGACGGCGGCAGCATATCGAACGCCGGATTGATGCTGAACAGGATCACATCCACCTCGCCGGATTGGGCGGCCATTTGGGCGACGGCAGCATTGTGCGTGCTGATGCCGATATGCCGGATATTCCCGCAGGATTTCAATTTTTGGACATAGCGCATAAACGGGCTGCCGTTCAGCATTTCCGTCAGTTCGTCGGGACGATCGACATAATGCACCATCCCAATATCAAGGAAATCGGTATGCAGCCGGTCGAGCAGGTCGCGGAACGCCGGTTCCACATATTTCAGGTCGCGGGTACAGACGTATTGCCCGTTTTGCCAGGTAGGGGCAATGTGACCTTCGATCACCCAGCGGTCGCGGCGGCCGCGCAGCGCATCGCCGATCCGGGTGCGTACGTCGGGGGCAGCCAGCCAGCTGTCCACGACATTGATCCCACATTCGTCGCACGCGTCGAACACGGCGCATACTTCTGCGTCCGTATGGCGCTGCAGCCATTCACCGCCCAGTCCGATCTCGCTGACGCGCAGCCCGGTGCTGCCCAGCTCCCGATATTTCATTTTGGGGTACCTCCTTTGCAGGCAATTGCCCTTTTTTATATTATAACACAGCGGGACGGCGAAAAGATAGGGAGAAATTAAAGAAAAAGTTGGCGGATCTGAAGATTTGGGCGCAAAAAATTGCCGCTCACGTCTCCGCGATCCGGCAATTTCAGGTTTTTGATGGGAATTACCCTTTCACCGCGCCAATCATGACGCCTTTGACGAAATACTTTTGCAGGAA
>CAJKBQ010000031.1 GCA_905198155.1 uncultured Eubacteriales bacterium | reverse complement strand
CGACCGTCGCCGAACCGGACACCGTCCCGACGTTGTAGCAATTTTCCACAGTGGCCGTGCCCCAATGCTGACCGGTCACGCCGCCCATGTAATATCCGGTGAAATTCCCGGCGTTTGCAAGCACATCGCCGGCATTGTAGCAGCCGCGCACCGTGCAGGTGCCATCCACATACGCGACCACACCGCCAACGCTGCTGCCACCGGTCACATTTGCCTCGTTGCCGCAGTTTTCAACCGTACCGGCTTTCAAATTTCCGACCACACCGGCCACATTCGACGACCCGGTCACTTCGCCGCGCACAACAAGGTTTTTCACCGTGCCACCGTTGACGCAGCCGAACAGACCGACCGTCGAGCCGGACGTAATATACAGCCCGCTCACGACGTGATACCCGCCGTCGAACGTGCCTTTGAACGGTGCTTTTCCCGTACCGATCGGCGTCCACGGATTGCTTTCGCCGCCCAGGTAGATATTTACATCCAGGCGAATCCACTGGCCTTCAAACGTTTCGCCGCCGTTAACGCGGTCGGCAAAGCTTTTCAGCTGCTCGTAGGTGCCGATAATCAGATCCGGCTGCTTCGCCTGCCAGCCCAGAATCGGATGCCCGCCGTTGATCGCGTCGGTATCCGCCGCAAACGCATCGCCCAGCGCCGCCGGGTCAATCGCGGTCACTTCGGTGACGCCGGATTTGGGACCCGTGCCGGTGCCGGTCAGGTAGTAGCAGTTGGTGACCGTTCCTCTGCCTGCGCCGAGCACTGCGCCGATATTGTTCGAATTTCCGGTCGTGTCGGTCACTTGACCGGCGTTGTAGCAGTTAGTCAGTACCGGAGAAGCCGCTTTGTGGCCGCCGGTCACACCGCCGACCGTCGCCGGGCCGGATACCGTCCCGACGTTGTAGCAATTTTCCACCGTACCGGCGCGCCAATGCTGACCGGTCACGCCGCCGATATAGCCGGTCGTGCCGGACACGCTCCCGGCGTTGTAGCAGCCGCGCACCGTGCAGGCATCATTGACCGCGCCGACCACACCGCCGACATTGCTGCCGCCGGACACATTTGCCTCGTTGCCGCAGTTTTCCACCGTACCGGCCGTCAGCTTCCCGACCACACCGGCTGCGTTCGACGTACCGGTCACTTCGCCGCGCACGACAAGGTTTTTCACCGTACCGCCGTTGACGCTGCCGAACAGACCGACCGACGAGCCGGACGCAATGTACAGCCCGCTCACGACGTGTTTGCCGCCGTCGAACGTGCCTTTGAACGACGCGCTGTCCGTGCCGATCGGCGTCCACGGATCGCTTTCGCCGCCCAGCGCAATATCCGCCGTCAGCGTGACGGTCTTTCCTTCATATGTATTACCATTGTTGACGTCCTCCGCGAACTGCCGCAGCTCCGCAGCCGTCGCGATGGTCACGTCCGCCGATTCTGCCGCAGCCGTCAGCGGCATCGCCGACAGAATCAGCATTACGGACAGTATTGCCGACAAAAACGCGGCAAATGCCCGGTTCCGTTTGATTTTCACTGAAAATCCCTCCTGATTGACCTCATTCATGCTTTCTATTATTATTATAATGAATGAGCCTCCGTTGATTTCTTTTTCCGTTTCCGGGATTTTTTCGGCTTTGCCCGGACTTCTTTCAGTCCGGCAGATTCCAGCGCACGCGGCCAGGGGCCGAGAAACGCTTTGATCCGGCAACGGGTCTCCTCGTCAAAATCGTCCTTGCAGGGCAATCTGCCGAGTTCCTGATATTTTTGACGCAAAAGCTCTTCCGCCCAGAATCTTTTTTCGTCCGCCGTCACTGTGCCTCCCCCCCCTGTCGATAAAAAAAACGCTTTTCACCGTGTTCGGTCAAAAGCGCGCAACAGACGTTCGGTGCAGCGACGATTCTCCGGGGTTTGCAGCGCAAAAAAGGTGCAGAAAACCACGGCCATCGTCCGGCCGTTCATCGGCTGCACGCTTCCCACCCAAGCTGCGGTAAACCGTTCCGGACGCGGCAGGTATCCTGACTTATGACCGCCGCGCAGGCCTTCTCAGGGCAGCTGCCCCAATGGCGCACGGGTGCGCGGCATTCCCGTCAAATACAGTAATGGCGGTTGCTCCGGATTCTGACCGGATTCCCTTTTGATCTACTGCGCCGTTCGGCGGTTCGAACCGTATCCGTCCCATATTCGGTTTTCTATATTATAGCACCGATCGTGCGGTTTGGCAAGCGCTTTTCTGTTTCTTCTTTGTTTTGTACTGTTGATCTTTGATTTGTGATATTCTTTGTCGAAGCGTTGATTTTTGGTGCAAAAAAAATTTGAAATCGTAATTTTTTGACCATTTCGGATAAATAATTCTATTTTCTTTTTCGGAGAAACCGGGTATAATATAGTCACAGTCAAGGCAGAGATGCCAAGTCGAAAAATATTCAAACATTATCAAGGAGGTTCTCTATCATGAAGAAATTTTTGGCAATTGTTCTCGCGCTCGCGTTGGTTTTGGGACTGACCGCCTGTGGCACCGGCGGTGCGTCGGGCGGATCGTCGGACGGTGAAGTGTCCGTGTTCTACTACACCTACGGCGACGCCTATATTTCCAGCGTGCGTTCCTCGATGAGCAAGCTGCTCGAAGAAGCCGGCGTGAAATACCAGAACTACGACGCCAACGGCAACCAGACCACCCAGACCGAGCAGGTCACGACCGCGCTGGCCAAAGGCTCCAAGCTGCTGATCGTCAACGTGGTGGACACCGGCTCCAACGACGCCGCGCAGAACATCGTCAACATGGCGAAGGAAAAAGGCGTGCCGGTGGTGTTTTTCAACCGGTCGGTCGATGAATCCGTCGTCAGCAGCTACGACAAATGCGCGTTCGTCGGCACCGACTATGAAATGGCCGGGCATATGCAGGGCGAAATGATCGGCAAATACCTCGTGGAAAACTACGACAAACTGGATTTGAACGGCGACGGCAAGATCAGCTATGTGATGTTCAAAGGCCAGGAAGGCAACATGGAAGCCATCGCCCGCACGCAGTACGGCGTGGAAGACGCGAACAAAGTGCTGGCCGCGGCCGGCAAACCGGAACTGGAATTCTACGATCCGTCCAACAGCAACAAATACCTGGTGGACCAGAACGGCGCGTGGTCCTCGGCCGCTGCGACCGACTATATGAACACCGTGCTGGCGCAGTACAGCGAATCCAACAAAAACATGGTTGAGCTGGTCATCGCCAACAACGACGACATGGCGATGGGCGCTATCGCCAGCCTGCAAACCGCCGGCTACAACAACGGCACCGGCAAAACCATTCCGGTGTTCGGCGTGGACGCCATCGACGGGGCCAAAGACGCCATTTCCAAAGGCAACATGATCGGTACCATCAAACAGGATGCCGACGGTATGGCATCTGCCATTACCACCATCACGCAGAATATGCTGGGCGGCAAGTCTACGTTTGAAGGCATCGACTCTGCCAACGTTGTCGGCACCTGGCGCGTCAACATCCCCTACACGGAATACACCGGCGAAAGCAAATAAATCACCTGCGGTTCGCGGAGCGGCACACGCCGTTCCGCGAACCCGATAAATTGGAACGGGGGGACAGACGGATATGAATCCAAACGCAGAAAATCAGGTCGGCACCGTGCAGCCGCTGCTCCGCATGGAGGGGATCGAAAAACAGTTCCCCGGCGTCAAAGCGCTGGATCAGGTAAACCTGACCGTGAAAGCCGGTACCGTACACGCGCTGATGGGCGAAAACGGCGCCGGGAAATCGACGCTGATGAAGTGTCTGTTCGGCGTGTACAGCAAAGACGCCGGCCACATCTTCCTCAACGGCGAGGAAGTGAATTTCCGCAATTCAAAGGAAGCGCTGGAGCACGGCGTTGCGATGGTGCATCAGGAGCTGAATCAGGCGCTCAAGCGCAACGTCATGGACAATATGTGGCTCGGGCGGTTCCCGACCGTTGCCCGCGGCGTTCCGTTTACCAGCGAAAAGAAAATGTATCAGGCCACCAAAGAGGTGTTCGACCGGCTGGAAGTCCATGTGGATCCCAAGGCGATCATGAGCACGCTGCCGGTATCGCAGCGGCAGATGGTCGAAATCGCAAAAGCCGTGTCGTACAACGCCAAAATCATCGTGTTTGACGAGCCGACCTCTTCGCTGACCGAAGAAGAAGTGGAGCATCTGTTCAAAATTATCCATATGCTGCGCGACCAGGGCTGCGGGATCATTTATATTTCGCACAAAATGGCCGAGATTCTGCGGATTTCGGACGAAGTCACTGTGATGCGCGACGGCAAGTGGATCGCGACGCGCGACGCCAAATCGCTGACCACCGACGAGATCATCAAGCTGATGGTCGGCCGCGAGCTGACCAACATCTACCCGCCGAAAACGAACAAAATCGGCGACGAGCTGCTGCGGGTGGAGCATTTGACAGCGGAATACGCCAAAGAATACGACGTATCGTTCACCGCGCGCAAAGGCGAGATCATCGGCGTCGCCGGGCTGGACGGCTCCGGGCGCAGTTCGCTGCTGCAAAACATTTTCGGGTCGATCACCCGCCGCAGCGGCACGCTGACGCTGAACGGCAAGCCGATCCGCAACCGCAACCCGCGCGAATCGATCAAGAACGGGTTTGCGCTGCTGACCGAAGAGCGCCGCGCAACCGGAATCTTCGGGATCCTGAGCATCCGCGAAAACGCGACGATTTCCAGTCTGGACAAATGCAAGTGGGGGCCGTTCCTGCGCGACAACAAGCTGAAAGCGAACACCGACTGGTGCATTCAGTCGATGCACGTCAAAACGCCGACGCAGGAAACAAAAATCCGCTCGCTGTCCGGCGGCAACCAGCAGAAAGTGATCCTGGGCCGCTGGCTGCTCACGGAGCCGACGGTGCTGCTGCTGGACGAACCGACCCGCGGCATCGACGTGGGCGCGAAATATGAGATTTATCAGCTGATTATCGACCTGGCCGCCAAAGGCAAGACGGTGATTATGGTATCGTCCGAAATGCCGGAGCTGCTGGGCGTGTGCGACCGGATCCTTGTGATGTCGGGCGGCAAGCTGGCGGGCGAAGTGGATGCGGCGCACACTTCGCAGGAAGAAATCATGACGCTTGCCGCAAAATATGCTTAATTTGGAATGGGGGAACCACGAATGTCTGCTGCATCCATGAAACACAAGGGTCGCCTGGCGGCCAACTGGGCGGAATTCCGGGGCAAGTCCGGCGCGGACAAGCGCCGTGTCGTCACGGATCTGCTGTTTAACAACGCGATGTATATCATCATCGCCATTGCGGTGGTATATATTGCTATCCGCGTACCGGCGTTCCTGTCGGTCTCGTCGATTGTCAACATCATCTCGCTGACGGCGGCCAAGCTGCCGATCGCGCTCGGCATCGGCGGCGCCATCGTTTTGACCGGTACCGATATTTCCGCCGGCCGCGTCGTCGGCCTCACCGCGTGCATCTCGGCCGCGCTGCTGCAAATGACCGGCTACGCCAACAAAATTTTCCCGAACCTGAAAACCATGCCGCTGTGGGTCGTGCTGCTGGCGGTGATCGCCGTGGGCGCGGCGGTCGGGTTCGTGAACGGCTTCTTTGTCGCGAAATTTAAGCTGCATCCGTTCATCGTCACGCTGTCCACGCAGCTGATCGTGTTCGGCCTGGTGCTGCTTTTCCTGATGATCGGCAACAACAACGGCCAGACGCTGTCCGGCATGGACGAATCGTACACCAACTTCGTCCGCGGCACGCTGTTCAAAATCGGCACCGTGTCCGTTCCGAAATACGTCCTGTATTCCGCAATTCTGACCGCCGTGATGTGGGTGATCTGGAACAAAACGAAGTTCGGCAAAAATATGTTCGCCGTCGGCTCCAACGAAGAGGCGGCCAACGTGTCCGGCGTCAACGTGTTCTGGACGATCGTGATGGTGTTCGTGCTGGCGGGCGCCATGTACGGCATCACCGGCTTCATCGAGGGCGCGCGCATCGCGTCCTGCTCGGCCAACACCGGCCTGAACTATGAATCCGACGCCATCGCGGCGTGCGTCATCGGCGGCGTATCGTTCGTCGGCGGCACCGGCAAGATCAGCGGCATCGTGGTCGGCGTGTTCCTGCTGCAAATCATCTTCGCCGGGCTGACGTTCCTGTCGGTAGACCCCAATATGCTGTATGTAATCAAGGGTCTGATTATCCTGGTGGCCTGCGCGATCGATATGCGCAAATACCTGGTGCGCAAATAAGCGCAAATTTCAAAAACGAAAGACGGTGAATCCGATGGAAGAAAACAAAACGACCCCCCCTTCCCCCACTGCCGCTCCTGCGCCGCGCCGTAGCGGCGGACTGTACGCCAAAATCAATATGTCGGTGCGGGCCGCAAACATCATGGTGGCCTCGCTGCTGGCGGTGCTGATTCTGGTATCGGTGTTCGTGGTGCGGCACAACGGGTTCACCGTATCGTTTGACACGGACGGCGGATCGGCCGTACCGCCGGTGAAGGTCATGTACGCCGAAACCGTATCCCCCGAGCAGCCGGTCAAGGAAGGCTGGCGCTTCACCGGGTGGTACACCGACCGCGACTGCACCGTCCGCTGGACACCCGGCGATCCCATCACCGGCAGCTGCACATTGTACGCCGGGTGGGAAAAAGCCGCATAAATCCACCGCAAACGATTTTTTGCGGAAATTTCAAAAATAATTTGCTTTCCCCGCCGTTTGATGATATACTTAATGCAGAAGCAAAGAGTCAAACGGCGGGGAGGATTTTTTCATGCATTATACCGTGATGGTCGTGGAGGACGAATTCGAGCAGCGGCGGGCGCTGATCGAGCGGGTGGACTGGGCGTCGGCCGGATTTGAAGTGATCGGCGAAGCCGAAAACGGCGTCGAAGCGCTGGACCAGATCGAAGCGCTGGAACCGGACCTGATTGTGACCGACATCAAAATGCCGATGATTTCGGGGCTGGAACTGGCGGCGCGCGTCCGCGAACTGCGCCCCGCCACGCAGATTGTGATCCTGAGCGGGTACGACAGCTTTGAATATGCGCAGACCGCCATCAACTACAACATCATCCGGTATCTGCTGAAACCGATCTCGTCGGCGGAAATGACGGACGAGCTGCACGACATCCACCGCCGCATGGACGACCGGCTCAGCGCCGTCCCCAAGCCGGATCCCGACGCGCAGGCGCAGCTGCACCGGATGAAAATTGACCGGTTCCTGCTCCCGCTGATGCTCGGCAGCAACGAAACGCAGCCGGACGACCGCGAGCTGCGGGCGAATGCGGAATCGCTGGGCATCGTCCGCGCCGGCACATCGCCGCGGTTTGCCGTGCTGGTGTCCAAATACAAAGACGAATCCGGCGCGCACACCACCGGCGCCGCGCACATCGATTTCATCGACGGCGTGCTGGGGCGGTATCTGTACGCCGTCAGCTTCATTGTGTACGGCCGGGCGGTGACGCTGGTTGCCACGGAAGAAGCCGGCACGATGAGCAACCTGCTGGAACTGCCGCTGCGCGAGATGGTGCAGACCGCCAAGCGGATGCGCAAAGAAAAATGCACCATCGGCGTCAGCCGTTCGTTTACCGCGCTGTCCGGGTGCGCCGACGCGTACCTCCAAGCCGTGACCGCACGGCGCTATACATCCGACGGCGCCGGCGAAGTCCGGTTCATCGACGACCAGGAACGCATCGGCGAAACCGAAGTGGATCATGTGGAAAAAACGGCGATGAAGCTGGAACAGCTGCTGAAAGTTGGCGACCGCGCCGCGCTCGAAGATTTCATCGCGCAGCTATTCGCGCACAGCACGCCGGAAAATGCCAACCTGCTGGTGATGCAGATCATCGCGACGGTTTACCGCGTGGTCGGCAGCGTCGCCGACAAAACCGAGGCGGCGCATTTGCTGTCCGGGAACCCGTTTTTTGCGCGCATGACCGCGCACAACAGTGAAAATGCGATGAAAAATGAGCTGATTGCGTTTTGCGAAAGCGCCAAATCGCTGATTACCAGCTCGCAGCGGCGCGAAAGCGAGGTACTGTGTGACCGGGTGGTGGAGATCATCGACCAGCGGTTTTCCGACGAGGAGCTGTCGCTGGTCAGCGTCAGCAACGAACTGGCCGTCAGCCCCAACTACCTGAGCGCGCTCATCAAGAAAACAAAGAAGAAAAACTTCGTTACGCTGCTCACCGAGCGCCGGATGAAAGCCGCGTACGATATGCTGGTCTGCTCCGGGCTGCGCATTCTGGAAATTTCGGAGCGCTGCGGGTACAGCGACCAGCACTATTTCAGCTATTGCTTCAAAAAATTTTACGGGGACTCCCCCGTCAAAATCCGAAACAACCATCGAGGTGAAGCGCAATGAAAAAACGCGTGTTTTCCATCAGCCTGTCCACCATCACACTGCTGTCCATTGCGGCGGCGGCAGTCGCGTCGGTGTCGGTGTGCATCGCGGTGTTCGCGTCAATGTACAGCAGCGCACTGCTGCGCGACGCACGCGTCAGCGCCGAGCAGGCCGTCGGCCAAACTGCGCTGGCGGTCAACAACTACGTCGATTCGATGAAGCAGCGCCTGACCGCCATCCGGGCGCGGGTGGAAGCGGCCGACAGTCCCGGCGCGCTGGAAACGCAGCTGGCTGCCATGACGGAGATTGAGGACGATATTTACGCCGTCACCGTATACGGCGCCGACGGCGCCATCGTCAGCTGCATCGGCAGCGGCGCAGCGCGGAAATCCGACGCGTACCGCGACCTGTCGTTCGACCGGTCGCGGATGGAAAGCGACGCCGAATTTGCGCTTTCCGCCCCGCACGTGCAAACGCTGTTCCGCGGCGAATACCCGTGGGTGGTCACGCTGTCGGCGCGCACCAGCGTGCCGGTTTTGGGCAGCGGCTGCTACGTCGCCATCGACTTTCGCTTTTCGGAAATTGCCAAATACGTCGATCACGTCGGCGTCGGGCGGCGCGGATACTGCTTCCTGATCGACCCGGACGGCGGGATGGTGTATCATCCGCAGCAGCAGCTGTTGTTTTCCGGGCTGAAAACGGAGGATACTGCGCGGCTGGCCGCCATGGCGGACGGCGTGCAGACCATCGCCCCGCAGCAGCGCATTTATGCGCTGCAAACCACCGAGGACGGCACTTGGCGGGTCGTGGGCGTCAGCTTCACCGACGAACTGGCCGCCGAGCGCCGCACGCAGATTGTCACAGCGGTGGCCGTGTCGTTCCTGTGCTGCGCGCTGATCGCGCTGATCGCAATGCTGGTGTACTCCCGCACCGTCACCGCGCAGGTGCAGGCGCTGCTCCGCGCGATGAAGCAGTTCGAAGCCGACGCCGATCACTTTGCGTATGCCGGATCCAACGGAAACGTCACCGAGCTGCGCGAAATTTCGGATACGTTCGGCCAAATGTCGGCGCAGCTGCAAGCGTTGATGGCGCAGATTCGCCGCGAACAAACGGCGCTGCGCAAAACCGAGCTGCGCGCGCTCCAAGCGCAGATCAACCCGCATTTCCTGTACAACACGCTGGACTCCATCCAGTGGATGTGCGAACGCGGCAACACCGAGGACGCCGCCAAAATGGTCAGCGCGCTGGCGCGGCTGTTCCGCATCAGCATCAGCCGCGGCAAAGAGCTGATTCCCATCCGCGACGAAATGCGCCACGCGCAAAGCTATCTGGTGATCCAAAGTTATCGCTACCGCAACCAGTTCACCTATCGGTTCGACGTGGATCCCGCACTGGAAGATTATCTGTGCAACAAAATCACCGTCCAGCCGCTGATCGAAAACGCCATCTACCACGGGCTGAACCGGCTGGTGGACGAAGGCGAGATCGTGGTGTCGGTGCAGCGCGCGCCGGACGGCTCCGGCGATATTCTGATGACGGTGTCTGACAACGGCGTCGGCATGACGGACGAGCAGTGCCGCGCCATTCTGCAAAAGGAACGCAGCGATTCGCACGGCATCGGCGTCAAAAATGTCAACGACCGGCTCAAAATCTACTTCGGCGACCGCTACGGCATCACCATCCGCAGCGAATTGGACGTCGGCACTGCCGTCACCGTGCGGATCCCGTGCGTCCCCGCCGACAGCAAGGAGGCCAACGTATGAAACAGCGGAAATGGATCGGTATCCTGCTGCTGGCGGCGCTGCTGCCCGGCGTGCTGACCGGGTGCGCCGTCCGCGGCAAAAAGGAAATCGCCGTGATCGTCAAAGCGACCGACTCCGACTTCTGGCACAGCGTCCGCAGCGGCGTAGACTCCGCCGCCACCGAATACAACGTCTCCGTGACGTTTGAAGGGCCGGACAACGAAGAGGACTACGCCGCGCAAAACCAGCTGATCGCCGATGCCGTCGCCCGCGGCGCAGACGCGATCGTGCTTTCCGCCATCGATTACGACCGCTCGGCGGACATCGTGACCGACGCTGCGCGCAAAGGCGTGCAGGTCGTTACCATTGACAGCGGCGTCAACTCTCCGCATGTGGGGCTGTTCATCGGGACGGACAACACCGCCGCCGGCGAAGCCGCCGGCAAGGCCGCCGTCCGCAGCGTTGCCGCCGGGTGCGTCGTCCGGATCGGGCTGGTGAATTACTACCAGCGCACCGACAACGGCATCCGCCGCGAGGAAGGCTTCCGCGCCTATATCGACACTGTCGCCAACGCGGAAATCGTGGAGTCGGTCAACGTCGACAGCAACACCGAAAGTGCAGCCGCCGCGGCCGCCGCCCTGCTGCAAGCGCACCCGGAGATCAATGTGCTCGTCGGGTTCAACGAATGGATGACGCTCGGCGTCGGCGAAGCCATCCGCCAATCGGAAGCCGTCGGCCGCGTCCACGGCATCGGGTTCGACACCAACCTCACCTCGGTCGGGATGCTGGAAACCGGCGAGATGGACGCGCTGATCGTCCAGAATCCGTTTGCCATCGGGTACCTGGGCGTCAAATCCGCCGTCGATTGCATCAACGGCGAGCCGCCTGCGGACAAATCGCTGTTCACGGACGTCACCACCGTCACCAAGCAAAATCTGTTCGATCCCGACATTCAAAAACAGGTATTTCGATTCAATTAACAGTCTATCTTTTTGAAACGGAGGATTTTTACCATGTATCAAGCGGCTTCCAATCGGTACGACACCATTCAGTTCCATCGCTGCGGCCACAGCGGACTGATGCTCCCGGCGATATCGCTGGGGCTGTGGCACAACTTCGGCGACACTGCGCCGTACGACAATATGAAAGCGATGTGCTGCACGGCGTTTGACCACGGCATCACCCATTTTGACCTGGCAAACAACTACGGTCCCGAACCGGGCAGCGCCGAGCGCCACCTGGGCCGGATTCTGCGCGAAGAACTGGGCGCGTACCGCGACGAGCTGATTATCAGCACCAAAGCCGGATACGAGATGTGGCCCGGCCCGTACGGCAACATGGGCAGCCGCAAATATCTGCTGGCCAGCCTGGATCAAAGCCTGTGCCGCATGGGACTGGACTATGTGGATATTTTCTACCATCACCGTCCCGATCCGGACACCCCGCTCGAAGAAACCATGGGCGCACTGGCGCAGGCCGTCCGCAGCGGCAAAGCGCTGTATGTCGGCCTGTCGAACTACGACGGCGACCGGCTGGCGCGTGCATGCGCGATTCTGGACGAACTGCACTGCCCGTTCATCATCAACCAGAACCGGTACTCGATTTTTGACCGGACGATTGAGCAGAACGGGCTGAAGCAAACGGCCGCGCAGCTGCACAAAGGCATCATCGCGTTCAGCCCGCTGGCGCAGGGGCTGCTGACCGACCGCTACCTGCACGGCGTTCCGGCGGACAGCCGCATCCGCACCGACGGCCGGTTCCTGAAAGAATCCGCGCTGACGCCCGAACGGCTGACGCAGATTCGGCAGCTGGCCGATCTGGCAACTGCGCGCGGTCAAACGCTCGCCGAAATGGCATTGGCGTGGGTGCTGCGCGACGGCATCGTCACGTCGGTGCTGGTGGGCGCGTCGAAGCCCGAACAGATCCTGGACAACCTCGGCGCGCTGCGCAATACGCATTTTTCGGACGGGGAATGCGCGCAAATCGACGCGATTTGCGAATAAAATTCCATTTTCGCGTGTTTTTTTGCAAAAACCACTTGACAAATCCGCCGCGTTCGCATATAATAAAGCCATAAACCGTTGACGAAGGGTAAGTACCCGATATCCGTTTTTCCGCAGAGAGCCGCAGGGGATGTGATTGCGGCGAAAAGCGCATCGGCGAATGGCCTTCCGAGGGCGCGCAGAAACGGCAGTGCCGCAGTATGCAAGCCGGAGTTGGACACTCCGTGATCAAAAGTCGGCATATGATGGTATGCGCTGAGTGGACGTGTTGTTTTTTACGTCAAGCCGGGTGGCACCGCAGGTGTGATCGAATGGTTCGCACGCTTGTCCCAGCAGATTTTACAGGCTGGGGCGGCGTGCGTTTTTTTGTTGCCCCGCAATTTGAAAGGAGACTTCGTGTCATGTCTGAACAAACCATCCCGTACAAAATCTACCTCGATGAATCCCAGCTGCCCGCTGCGTGGTACAACCTGCGCGCGGATATGAAAAACAAGCCGGCGCCGCTGCTCCACCCGGCGACACACCAGCCGATGACCGCCGACGATTTGGCGCCGGTATTCTGCGGCGAGCTGATCCGCCAGGAGCTGGACAATGACACGCCGTTCTTCCCCATTCCGGACGAAATCCGCGCATTTTACCGGATGTACCGCCCCGCGCCGCTGATGCGCGCGTACCGGCTGGAAGAAAGCCTTGGCACGCCCGCGCATATTTACTACAAATTTGAAGGCAATAACACAAGCGGCAGCCACAAACTGAATTCCGCCATCGCCCAGGCATATTACGCCAAAAAGCAGGGGCTGACCGGCGTGACCACCGAAACCGGCGCCGGGCAGTGGGGCACGGCGCTGTCGATGGCGTGCGCGTTCTTTGGGCTGGACTGCAAAGTGTTCATGGTTAAATGCTCGTACGAACAAAAACCGTTCCGCCGCGAAGTGATGCGCACCTACGGCGCTTCCGTGACCCCGTCTCCGTCAACGGAAACGCAGGTCGGCCGCAAAATTCTGGCGGAACATCCCGGCACCACCGGCAGCTTGGGCTGTGCCATCTCCGAAGCGGTGGAAACCGCCATGTCGCACCCCGGGTACCGCTACGTGCTGGGCAGCGTGCTGAACCAGGTGCTGCTGCATCAATCGGTGATCGGGCTGGAAACCAAGGCCGCGCTCGACCAGTACGGAATCCGCCCGGACATCATCATCGGCTGCGCCGGCGGCGGATCCAACCTCGGCGGGCTGATCGCACCGTTTATGGGCGAAAAGCTGCGCGGCGAAGCCGACTACCGGATCATCGCGGTGGAACCGGCCTCCTGCCCCAGCTTTACGCGCGGCGTGTTCGCCTACGATTTCTGCGACACCGGCATGGTGTGCCCACTCGCCAAAATGTACACCCTCGGCAGCGACTTTATCCCCTCGCCCAACCACGCCGGCGGGCTGCGGTACCACGGAATGAGCAGCACGCTGTCGCAGCTGTACGCCGACGGGCTGATGGAGGCCGTGTCCGTGAAGCAAACCGACGTGTTTGAAGCGGCCGAATATTTCGCCCGCACCGAAGGCATTCTTCCCGCACCGGAAAGCGCCCATGCCATCCGCGCCGCCATTGACGAAGCGCTGCGGTGCAAATCGTCCGGCGATACAAAGACCATCGTGTTCGGCCTGACCGGCACCGGATACTTTGACATGGTTGCGTACGAAAAATTCCACGACGGTCAAATGAGTGATTATGTGCCCACCGACGAAGAGCTGGCAAAATACGCTGCAAAACTGCCGAAAGTGGATTGAACACAGCCGGTATGCGGACAAAATCCGTCCCCAAACGAGCGGGGGCGGATTTTTTGCGCGCAAAAATCACAATACCCCCACAAATGTCACAAAGTTCGGGCATGACAGCCCGCGCGGAATCTGGTATACTGAAAGCAAAAACATCATGGAGGGCATTGTATTTATGAATTCGATCCGTCCCGAACACCCCGACCCGCAGTCCCGCCGGGATCGTTGGCTGAGCCTGAACGGCACATGGGATTTTTCGTTTGATTCGCCGGATTTTGACCGTAAAATCACGGTTCCGTTTGCCTGGGGGACGGTGCTGTCCGGTATTTCGGAGGTGCGCAGGGGTACTGCGTGGTACCGCCGAACGGCATCGTTCGATTGCGGCGGCGGCCGGCTGTTCCTGCACATCGGCGCAGTGGAATTCGAGTGCGATATTTTCGTCAACCGGACGTACATCGGCCATTATTTCAGCGGATTTGTCCCGGTTTGCGCCGAAATCACCAGCGCGTGGGACAGCCAGGCGGAAAACACGCTGTGCATCCGGGTCTCGGATCCCGGCGCGCCGTATCAGCCCAGCGGCAAAGGGTACGCACCACGCAGCGGCATCTGGCAGAGCGTGTGGCTCGAAGCGCGGCCGCAAACGTATATCAACCGCTTTCAAATTGAAACGCGGTGCAGCGGCATCGTCACCATCCGTGCGGCCTTTGGCGGCCCGGCGCACGGAACACTGCACGCGGCGTTCGGCGGCACGACGGCATCGTCCGACGGCGACACCGTCGTGCTGCACATCGGCCATCCGCAGCTGTGGACGCCCGATCACCCGTACCTGTACGAAGGCACGCTTTCGCTGACTACCGCCGACGGGGTGGATACCGTTCACACCTACTTCGGCATCCGCGAAATCTCCGATGCGCGGGTGGACGATCTGCCGCGCAAATATATTACGCTGAACGGGCAGCCGGTTTTCCTGAACGGCTGCCTCGATCAGTCGTGTACGCTGTCCGGTTTTACGCAGCCGACGGATGCGGATCTCCGTACCGAAGTGCAGCAAATGAAAGCGCTGGGGCTGAACACGTTCCGGATCCACCTGAAGCCGGAAGATCCGCGCAAGCTGTACTGGGCCGACCGGCTGGGGATGCTGGTGATTCAGGACATGCCCGTCGTGGGGCATGGCGAAAACCCCGTCGGCCGCTGGTTTTACGAATTCACCATGCGCCGTGTGATGCAGCGGGATCGGAACCATCCGTCGATTTTTATGTGGGTGCTGTTCAACGAAACCTGGGGGCTGTATGTGCCGTCCGCCGCACCCGACGGCACGAAATCCAAAGTTTACCCGCCGGACACGCAGGCGTGGGTGGTGCAGTGCTGCCGCACAGCCAAACAGCTTGACCCTACCCGGTTGATCGACGACAATTCCGTTCACGACGACGACCGCAATCACACCGTTACCGACGTGAACTCGTGGCACCTGTATGCCAACGGGTACGAACGGATGAAGGCCGGGATCGAAAAATTCGTGTCGAACAGCGCGCCGGGCAGCACGTTCAACTTTGTGGGCGGCGCATACACCTGCCCGGACGTCCCGGTGCTGAACTGCGAATGCGGGAACTATTGGGACTTTTCGGTAGACGGGACTTTGGGCGTCGCCGGGGACAGCGATATTTCGGGCCCGTACAAATATATGGTTAACGAGTTCCGGCTGCACGATGAAATGTGCGGGTTCGTTTTCACGGAATTTCGCGATGTACCGAACGAATTCAACGGCTATTACCGCATTGACGGCACGCCCAAAACGTTCGGATACGACGCGTTCGTCCCCGGGATGTCGATCCGCGACCTGCACGCAGCCGATTTCCTGGCGACGGACTGTGCGCCGATGCAATCGGCCGTGCCGGGGGAATCGGTCACGATTCCGCTGGTGATCTCGTCGTTTTCCGCCCGCCACCACGGCCGGCGTATGCACATCCGGTACGAACTGGCCGACGAAACCGGCGCGGTGTTTTCCGAAGGCATCCGCGCCTGCACCTACACCCGGTACGGATGCACGCCGCTCGACCCGCTGACGCTGACGCTGCCGGAATCTGACGGATTGGCCGTGGTGCGGCTGTATCTGCTGGACGCAGACGGCGCGTGCGTGATGCGCAATTTTGTGGTGTACAACGTGCACGGCGACCGGCCGGTGCTGCCGCTGCGCATTTCTGCCGCCGAGGGCTTCCGCCGCATATCGGACTGCCAAAACGGCTGCAAGCACAGCTTCATCGGCAGCGGGACGGTGCGGATGACGGTCAATCGCGCCGACATTCCCGGATACACGGACGGCTGCCCCATTGCATTCCGGATGGAGGCTTCCGCCAAACCGGAGCTGACCAAAGACCGCGAATCCATCGGCTGGGCACCGGACACCATCGGGCTGTTCACCGACCCCGGGCGCAATCCCAACAGTTATCCGCAAACTGACGCGGTGTGTACACCGGCCGCCGTCACCGTGCGAATCGACGGTCTCTGCCGGACATTTGCGCTGCCGGACGGTCCTGCCGACAGCCGCGGCTGCCTGTCGTGGTTCAGCCAGCCGCCGCACCGCAGCGAAGATGCCGGGTCGTACGGCTACCGATGCGAATGGACGCTGTCCGCAGACGAAGCGCGCAGTCTGCCGGATCGGTTTGAAATTGTGCTGGAAAGCAGCACCGGGTTTTCGCTGTATGAACGCGAAAGCGGCCGGTACGCCATCGGCACCGAGCTGTGGGTGCCCGAAACGCAGCACACCCTTGCATCCTCCGTCTGAATGTGATATAATAAAAGAAAAAACGGAGGGATTCATTATGCTGCATATTTACTATGGCGACGGCAAAGGCAAAACCAGCGCGGCGGTCGGCGCGGCCGTGCGCGCGGCAGGCGCCGGGCTGCGCGTGCGGTTCGTGCAATTTTTCAAAAACGGCGACTCGTCCGAAATCGCGATGCTGCGGCGGATCGGGATCGACTGCCGGGTTCCGGATCGGCCGTTCGCGCTCGGGGAACGCATCGAAGGCCGCGTGCAGGCGGAGCTGACCGCATCGTACAACCGGCTGCTCCGCGAAACCGCCGAAGCCGCATCGGCCGATCTGGTCGTGCTGGACGAAGGGCTGGACGCGCTCGCGCTGAACCTGATGGACGGCGATGTGCTGGCCCAAATGCTCGATCGTCCCAACGCCCCGGAGGTCATCCTGACCGGGCACACCGCCGTCCCGGACTGGATGAACCGCGCCGATTACCTGACGCAGATGCGCGCCGAGCGCCACCCGTATGTCCGCGGCATCAGCGCTCGAAAAGGAATTGAATGGTAAAAATGAACGTTTTTCGGTATAAAATCCGGTACAAGCCCGCTAAATTTATGAATTTTGCGTGAAGGATTGGTCGAATCTCTTGCGCTCCCGCCCGGATTGTGTTATACTTATTGTTAATTAGTAAATGATTTCCCCTTGCAAGCAGCCGGGACGGCGTTTGACTGGGCGGTTTTCGATCGAAATTCGGAGGAAGCGTATCATGGTCAAAGAAAAATATATGCCGCTGGAAGATTCAGCGGAACCGGTTCAGCCGGAAAAGACGCCGCAGGAGCGCCGCAAGGAAAAGTGGGACAATTTCTGGTTTTACTACAAAAAACCGTTCTGGATTGCGATTGCCGTGATCTTAGTGGTTCTGTATGTATGGTCGCCGTGGACGCCACGGGTGAAACCGGACTACACGGTCGGGATTATTTCGAGCAAATATTGGTCAGACGACTTGCAGCAGGCGCTGTCGGACGCGCTGGAACCGTACGGCGAGGATTTGAACGGCGACGGCCAGGTCGTGGTGGACACCGTGCTGTATCTGCTGCCGGAGGACTCCAAAACCATCGGCGCCGAAGAGTACGAAGCCTACGTCGTCAAGCTGATGGGCGACATCGAAGCCTGCACCTCGGCGGTATATTTGTGCGATGAATTCAATGCCAAAATCTACGGCACCGAAAGCGGGATGTTCGCCCGCCTGTCGGACTACGCGCACGCATCCGAGGACGACGAATGGCCGGTCTCGGACTTCGGGCTGGACTGGCAGTCTGTCAACGGCATCGGGCAGAACGCACGGTTCCGCAATTCCAAAACCAATATGTACTTCTGTCTGCGCGCCAACGTCGGGACGATGGAAAAGCACCCCGAAGTGTTTGAGCAAGGCAAAGCGCTGCTCGAACGGTTCCGCACCAATGCGCCCAAAGACAGCGCCCGGCTCGCGCAGGTGCTGGCCGACGCTGAAAAACAGGTATCCTCCACCACCGCTGCCAAATTGTCCTCGTCGGGGAAAAATTCAAAATAAAATCGGTTTTGCCAGTCTCCTGCCGCCCGGAATTTCATCCGGGCGGTTTTTTTGCCGAAAAATGCGCTTTTTTTGCAAACCCGATTGCATCCGGCGCGATTCTTTGCTATAATATATGTTTAGTACAAGAGATCAAGGAGGGACTCCCCTATGGCATTACTGACCAAAGCACCGCGCGGCACGCAGGACGTGACGCCCAAAGAATCCGCCAAATGGCAGGCGCTCGAGCAGCTGCTCGACGAAACCGCCGCGCACTACGGCTACCGCGAAATCCGCACCCCCGTGTTCGAGCACACCGAGCTGTTTCAGCGCTCGGTCGGCGAAACGACGGACGTGGTGCAGAAGGAAATGTATACGTTCGAGGACAAAGGCGGCCGCTCGATCACCCTGCGGCCGGAAGGCACCGCGGGCGCTGCGCGCGCCATGTTGGAGCACGCGCTGTACAACGACGGCCTGCCCGTCAAAGTCTACTACAAAACGTCGTGCTACCGGTACGAAAAACCGCAGGCCGGCCGGCTGCGCGAATTCCACCAGTTCGGCGTCGAATGCTTCGGCGCAGCCGATCCGTCGGCCGACGCCGAGATCATCTGCCTGGCGAATTCGGCATTTGAGACGCTCGGCATCACCGGATTGCAGCTGGAAATCAACTCCATCGGCTGCCCCACCTGCCGCGCCAAATACCACGAAGCGCTGCGCGCCTACTTTTCCGCGCGGGCGGACGAGCTGTGCGACACCTGCCGCAGCCGCCTGGACCGCAACCCCATGCGCATTCTGGACTGCAAAAGCCCGGTATGCCACGCAATTGCCGCCGACGCGCCGGTCATGCTGGACTACCTGTGCGACGACTGCCGCACGCACTTTGACCGGGTCAAAGCCTACCTGACCGCAGCCGGGCTGCAATTCACCGTCAACCCCACCATCGTCCGCGGGCTGGACTACTACACCCGCACCGTGTTTGAATTCGTCTCCACCCAAATCGGCGCGCAGGGCACCGTCTGCGGCGGCGGCCGGTACGACGGCCTGATCGACGAAATGGGCGGCGCGCACACGCCGTCGCTGGGCTTTGCGATGGGGCTGGAACGGCTGCTCCTGCTGCTGGATGCGGAAGGCATCGAATTGCCGGAAGCTGAGCCGTGCGATTTGTACATCGCCGCGCTGGGCAGCCGCGCGCAGCTGGAAGGCTTCGCGCTGACGCAGAAAGTGCGCAGCGAAGGCTTCACCGCCGAATGCGACATCGTCGGCCGCAGCCTGAAAGCGCAGATGAAATACGCCGACAAAATCGGCGCGCGCTTTACCATGGTGCTCGGCGACAATGAACTGGACACCGGCGCAGCACGCCTCAAAAACATGGCCACCGGCGAACAGCGCGACATCGCGCTGGGCGACCTGATCTCCTGCCTGTACGACGTGCGGTTTTCCGCCGCGCTCGACGGCATCGCCGACATGGGCGGCGACAGCGGCGCGGCTGCGCTGCTGGGCAAGATGCTCGGATCAGAATCGGATCAATAAAATTTGGATGCGGAAAGGATCGAATTTACTATGGCAGAATTTATGACGGGCATGAAGCGGACCGATTACTGCGGCACGCTGCGCAGCGCCGACATTGGCCGCACAGTTACGGTGTGCGGCTGGGTGCAGCGGCAGCGCGACCTGGGGCAGCTGATCTTCATCGACCTGCGCGACCGCACCGGCCTGGTGCAGCTGGCGTTTGATGAGCACACCGACCGGGCGCTGTTCACCAAAGCGTCCGGCGCGCGTTCGGAATATGTACTGGCCGCCAGCGGCACGGTGCGCGAGCGGTCGTCCAAAAACAAAGACCTCCCCACCGGCGACATCGAAGTCGAAGTCACCGAACTGCGGATCCTCGGCGAATCGGAGACGCCGCCGTTTGAAATCACCGAAAACGTCAACACCGCCGAAGCCATCCGGCTCAAATACCGCTACCTCGACCTGCGCCGCCCGGACCTGCAGAAAAACATCCTCTTCCGGCACAAGGTCGCCAAGGTTACGCGTGACTACTTCGACGAAAACGGCTTCATCGAAATCGAAACCCCCATGCTGATCCGCTCCACGCCGGAAGGCGCGCGCGACTACCTGGTGCCCAGCCGCGTCCACAAAGGCAGCTTCTACGCGCTCCCGCAGTCGCCGCAGATGTACAAGCAGCTGTGCATGGTCGCCGGGTTTGACCGGTATATGCAAATCGCCCGCTGCTTCCGCGACGAGGATCTGCGCGCCGACCGCCAGCCGGAATTTACGCAGATCGACCTCGAAATGTCGTTTGTCGATATGGAAGACGTCCTGCAAATCGGCGAAGGCTTCATGGCGCGCATCTTCAAAGAAGTGCTCGGCCGCGAAATCACCCTCCCGCTCCCCCGCCTCACCTATCAGCAGGCGATGGAGCGCTACGGCTCCGACAAACCGGACACGCGCTACGGCATGGAAATCACCGACCTGAGCGACCTGGTAGCGTCGTGCGGATTTTCCGTGTTCACCAGCGCCATCGCCGCGGGCGGCAGCGTGCGCTGCATCACCGCGAAAAACGCCGTCCATGCGCTGTCCCGCAAGGAAATCGATAAGCTGACCGACCTGGTCAAAGGCATCGGCGGCAAAGGCCTCGCCTGGATCCGCATGACGGACGACGGACTGGCGTCCTCGTTCGCGAAGTTCATGACCGAGTCCGAAATGCAGGCGATCTTGACGCGCGCCGGCGCTGAAAAAGGCGACGTCGTGCTGATCGTCGCGGACGCGAAAACCAATCATGTGCTGACGCAGCTGGGCGCGCTGCGCATCGAACTGGCGCGCAAACTGGATCTGATCCCGAAGGATCAGTACAACCTGCTGTGGGTCGTCGAATTCCCGTTCTTCGAGTACGACGAAGACACCGGCGAATGGCTCGCCATGCATCACCCGTTCACCTCGCCGCTGGACGAGTGCCTGCCGTACCTCGAAACCGACAAAGGCAAAGTGCGCGCCAAAGCGTACGACCTGGTGCTGAACGGCATCGAGCTGGCCAGCGGCTCCATCCGGATCACCAATCCGGAGCTGCAAAACCGGATGTTCAACCTGCTGGGCCTGAGCGACGAAGAAGCGCACCGCAAATTCGGCTTCCTGATCGACGCATTCAAATACGGCGCACCGCCGCACGGCGGCATGGGGCTGGGGCTGGATCGTCTGGTCATGCAGCTGCTCCAAGCGGACAGCCTGCGCGACGTGGTCGCGTTCCCGAAGGTGCAGAACGCCAGCGAACTGATGACTTCGGCGCCTGCGGACGTCGATGCGCAGCAGCTCAAAGACCTCGGCATTGCCATCGTCGAACCGGAAAAAGAATAACAAACGGATGCAAAATCCGGCGGATCCGCATCAAACGGAATCCGCCGGATTTGATTTGCGTGCGTTATTTCAGAATCACTGCAATCGGGTCGCTGACCGCCTGCCCGCTGGCGTCACGCACCGTCAGCGTACCCACCGCCGTTTGTGTGCCGCGCCGATACGTTTCCAGCACCGTTTGCAGGTCGCGGCGGTATGTGATTGCCGTGGTGTACCCGGACGTGTCACCGAACAGCGTCACCGCGCCGTTTTCGAGCATGGTGTCGGTCTGCGTCAGCGCAAAGCCCGTTTCCGGCACCAGCGACGCGCCCACCGGCAAATGCGCCGACACGCCGTCGCTCATCGCCTCGCTGAGCGGTTCACCGGCCGCCACGACCGTTGTTTTGGCCGCCGAAGCCGCCGCCGTCGCCCCGGCTTCCAGCAGCGCCGCCATCTCCGTCCGGCAGCGCGCCGCGCCTTTGCCGGAATCGTACGGCAGCCCGCCAAGCACCGCCAGCAGCTGCGTTCCGTCCGCCGCCGTCGCCGTGCAAACCAGCGTATATCCCTGGTTGGTCACGCCGGACTGCGTGTCCGTCACGCGCACAATGTTCGAGCCGCGCAGCAGCGTTTGCAGCCCGCTCAGCAGACTGCCGTCCTTCACCACCGCCCAGCCGTCGGCCGTGTGGACGTTCGTCGCGTGCAGCACCGCCGGCGATGCCCCGGCGATTGCCCGATAATTGCCATCTTTCTGCGCATACGCCGCCATCCGCGCCAAATCCGACGCCGTGGTGAAATGCGCGTTCGACTGCGCGCCGTTCGGGTTGACGAAATACGTCCCCGTGCAGCCCAAATCCTTGGCGCGGGCGACCATTTCCTTCACAAACGCGTTGTACCCGAACGTGTCGGCAATCGCATTGGCCGCGTCCGACGCGCCGCCCAGCACCATCGCCGTCAGCGCATCCTGCATCGTCAGCGTTTCCCCCGCTTGCAGCCCGATGCGCGTGCTGTCGCGCCCGACCAGTCCCAGCGCATTGCCCGTCACGTTGACCGAATCGCTCAGCCCCGCTTTTTCCAGCGCCAGCGCCGCCGTCATAATCTGCGTCGTTGCGCCGGGGTAAATCCGCGCATCGCGGTTTTTCTCCAGCAGCACCGCGCCGGTCATCCGGTCAATCACCAGGTACGACCCCGCCGTCACCGTGTCCAGCCCGCCGATTGCGGCAGCCGTCGGTTCCGACGCATCATCGGCATAGTGCAGGCCGTCCGGCAGCGCGGCCGACGGCGCATCGGACGACGCCTCCGACACCGTGCCGCCGGACGTCCCCGGCTGCTCCGGCGTTTTCGACGCAGAAGCGCTGGCGGTGCCAAAAATATGCAGCTGATCGGCATTCCCAATCAGGAATCCCGCCGCAAACACCAACACCATTGCGAACACCGCCGCAACCGCGCCGCCGCTGATCTTCTTTTTCTTCTTCCCGTACCCATACCCGCTGGGCCGATACTGATAATTCATCCGATTCCTCACGCCTTCCGTATTCATGCGATAATATGATATGTATAGGATATCATGACCGCCGCCGTCTGTCAAGCCGCGAAAGCTTAAATTTTTTTGAAGTTCATAATATTTCATAATTCGCGTCAAATTGCCGGGCAAACCGTCGAATCCGGAAATATTTCTGTGAATGAACCGTAAAATTCGGCGATTGCCCATTGCGAAATGTCCGAAAATTCGGTACAATATAAGAAAGTGCAATCGATTTCCTGCGCGTTCGCAGGAGGAGGAACATCATGGACAAATACAAGGACGCCGTATGCCCCGTCTGCGGCAAACCGTTTACCGATTCCGACGATATCGTCGTCTGCCCCGATTGCGGCGCGCCGCACCACCGCGCGTGCTGGCAGTCGCTGGGGCATTGCGGCTGCGCATCGCTGCACGGCACCGGGCAGCTGTGGTGCGCACCGTCCGCTGCACCCGAATCGCCCGACCCGGACGCCGACACCAATGAACCCGCGCCGCCCAGCCCGGATTCGTCCGGCCCGGATCCGTCCGGCGCGCCGAATGCGCAAAAGCGCATCTGCCCGGCGTGCCGCGCAGAAAACAATCCGGACGCATCGTTTTGCTCCGCGTGCGGCTGTCCGCTGAACCCCGGAGGCGCGCAGCCGTTTGCCGTCGCAATCGACCCGCTGGGCGGCGTGTCGCCGGACGAAGAAATCGACGGCATCCCCGCAAAAGAGCTGGGCACGCTCGTCGGGCCGAACAGTGCTTATTATATTCCGCGCTTCCGCGAAATATCCCAAAACGGCAGGAAATTCATGCCAAACCTCGCCGCATTTTTGTTCGACATCCCGTGGTTTTTCTACCGGAAGATGCTGCTGCCGGGGCTGGGAATGCTGATTCTGGAGCTGGCGCTGTCTGCGCCGTCGGTGTGGATGTCGGTTCAGCGTATGCTGAACAGCACCGCCACGTTCAGCAGTACCATGACCACGCTCGCCAACGGATGCGCCTCCGCACTGTGGCTCGTGCGCATCATCATCTCGTGCTTTGCCAACAAAATCTACCTGAACGCCTGCACCGCAAAAGCCCGGCAGCTACACCAATCCACCAGCGAACCGGATCTGCCGGAAGCGCTGCGCCGCAAAGGCGGCGTGATCCCGGCCGTCCTGTGGATTTGGGTCGCGCTCACCGTCGTGCTGTACATGGCGCAGCTGGCACTGATATTTTAACCGCCGAACGCAGCCATTCGGCGCATGAAAGGATCGATCCCCCATGTCGGAATTCCCATACCAAAATCAAAAATGCCCCTATTGCGGCCAGCCGTTCGCCGAAACCGACGATATCGTCGTCTGTCCCGACTGCGGCACACCGCATCACCGGTCGTGCTGGCAGTCGCACGGCGTGTGCGCCCGCGCCGCGCAGCATGGCCAGCCGATACCTGAACCGACGCCCGACCCGCAGCCGGCCGCAGCCGCGCCGGTCAAGCAATGCCCGCGCTGCGGCTACCGCAATCCGCCCGACGCCGCATTTTGCAGCGGATGCGGGTTTTCGTTCGGCGGCGCCGCGCCCGCGCAGCCCACACAGCGCTTCGACCGGACGGTGTTCGATCCCACCCTCAACTTTTCGGGCGAATCGGACTTCGAGGACATCCCGGCCGCCGACGTCGCGCGGCTGGTCGGCGCCAATACCTCGTACTATATGCCGGTATTCGCGCGGATTCGCGCGCACGGCGGCAGCCGGTTCCACTTCTGCGCCCTGCTGTTCGGCGGCGCATGGATGCTGTTCCGCAAGCAGTACAAAACCGGCGCCGTCGTCCTGGCGCTCCAACTGCTGCTGCGCGTGCTGCAATATTGGGTGATGTACGCGCTGTACGTCCCGCTGATGCAGCAGGTTGCAGCCGCCGCAGGCGTCGATCTGAGCACCGGATCCGTCACCATGGAACAATTCGCCGTCCTGTCTCGGCAGATTCAGCAGCTGCCGCGCGGCCAAATGCTGCAACTGGCGCTGCCCGTACTGGTCGGACTGGCCGGACTGATTTTCTCCATCGTAATCGGCTGCTGCGCCAACCGGTGGTACTACCGCCACACGCTGCGCACTGCGCGCCGCATCCGCGCCGAAAAAGCCGAGGCCTGTGCCGAATCCGAGCTGCTCGCCGGCGGCGTCAACCGCCCGCTGGGGATGACGATGCTGCTGTGCGCGCTGATCTGGTCGCTGTTTTCGGACCGGATTCTGGCAGTCATCATTCAGCTGTTCGCAAAATAAAAAATTTTTCCATCCACAAGCGAGACCTTCGGGCCTCGCTTTTTTTGCGTCCGCGCCGCGGATTCCCCATTTCCCGGGAAATCTGCCCGTCCGGACGCAAATTTTTTTCAAAAAACGAGTGGTAGATTGTTGCACGCGATTTCAAAAAACCGCATTCCACCGCGGAATTTCGCAGTTTCCGCCTCCGTTCGCTGCAAAAACCTACTCTTGCCCTCCGCAGAATTTTTTGCTACAATGGAGACACGATCTCAAACCGGTTCGGACGTCTTCCGGAGGCGGTTTCGTCAAAAATTTCACTTATTTTGGAGGATGCCTGAATGGATAGTGCAATCAAAAAAGCCACGCCGCGTACCCGGCTCTGGCGCCGGGTACGTCCCGTGCTGCGGCAGATGGGCGCGCATTGGCAGTTGTATCTGCTGGCGCTCCCGGCCGTACTGTATATCCTGCTGTTCGTGTACAAGCCAATGTACGGAATCCTGATCGCGTTCAAAAACTTTTCCCCGAAGCTGGGCATTATGGGCAGCGAATGGGTTGGTCTGGGCAAATTCATGGGCCTGTTCCGCAGCACCTGGTTCCCGATCATCATTCGCAACACGCTCACCCTGAGCGTCATGAGCCTGATCTTCGGCTTTCCGCTGCCGATTCTGCTGGCGCTGATGGTCAACGAGATTCGCTCCGAAAAGCTGAAACGCACGTTCCAAACCGTCAGCTACGCGCCGCATTTCATCTCCACGGTTGTCATGTGCGGCATGGTGCTGATGTTCCTCAGCCCCACCAGCGGCGTTATCAACGTATTCATCAAAGCGCTGGGCGGCGAAGCCGTTTCGTTCATGCAGGAAACGTCCTATTTCAAGTGGATTTACCTCATCAGCGGCATCTGGCAGGGCACCGGCTGGGGCGCGATCATCTACTTCGCAGCGCTCAGCGGCGTCGACCAGTCACTGCTGGAAGCGGCGGACATCGACGGTGCGTCGCGGCTCCAAAAAATCATCTACATCAACTTCCCCGTGCTGGTGCCGACCATCATGGTCATGTTCATCCTGCAATGCGGCCAGCTGATGAGCGTCGGCTACGAAAAAGCCTATCTGCTGCAAAACAACATCAACCTCAAAGCGTCGGAGATCATCTCCACCTATGTGTACAAACTGGGCCTGGTGCAGTTTGACTACTCCACGTCCACAGCGGCCGGGGTATTCAACTCGGTGGTCAACTGTATCATTTTGCTGTCGGCGAACGCGCTTTCCAAAAAAGCGACGAAGTCGAGCTTGTGGTAAGCGGAAGGAGTTTGTACTATGGCACACACACAAAGACGCATTCGGATGAGCGCCGGCGACCGCATCTTCACCGTCATCAACGCCGCCATCCTGATCCTGATTTTCATCATCACGCTCTACCCGCTGATCTATGTGGTCAGCGCGTCGATCAGTTCGCCGGACGCCGTTGCATCGGGCAAAATGCTTTTGTGGCCGGTGGATGTCACGCTCGACGGCTACAAATACATCCTCAAATACAACGACATCTGGCTCGGCTACGCCAACACCATTTTCTACACCGTCGTTGGAACCATCGTGAACCTGTTTTTCACGCTGACGTGCGCCTACGCTACGTCCCGCCGCGACATGGTCGGCCGCAACGTCATCATGACGCTGTTCCTCATCACCATGTATTTCAGCGGCGGCACCATCCCCACCTACCTCAACTGGCTGGAATTCGGGCTGGTGAACACACGAACCATCATGCTCCTCAACGGCGCCGTCAGCGCCTATAACCTGATCGTGGCGCGGACGTTTTTCGCGAACTCCATCCCGTGGGATCTGCACGAAGCCGCATTTCTGGACGGTTGCAGCGACCTGCGGATCTTCCTGAAAATCATCCTGCCGCTGTCGTCGCCCATCGTGGTCGTCATGATGCTGTACTACGGCATCGGCCATTGGAACGCGTACTTCAACGCCATGATCTACCTGCAGGACCGCACCATGTATCCGCTCCAGGTGTTCCTCAAAGAAATCCTGACGCAGGGTTCTTTCGGCACCAACATGGGCGACGGCGGTGCTTTCACGCCGGAAGAAATGGAGCAAATGATTAAGCAAGCCGAAACCGCCAACCTAATCAAGTACGGCATCATCGTGGTTTCCACCGCGCCGATGCTCGCGATCTACCCCTGGCTGCAAAAATTCTTCGCCAAGGGCGTCATGATCGGGTCGGTGAAAGGGTAATTCTTGGTCGAATCCCGGTTCCGCCGGGTGCAGATAAATACATTTTTATCAGGAGGAATCTATCCTATGAGCAAGCACATCCACAAACTTCTGGCCCTGCTGCTGGCAGTGGTGCTGGTCGTCAGTCTGGCCGCCTGCGCCAAGACCCCGGCCTCGTCCACGAACACCGACAGCAAAAGCCCTTCGGGAGACAAGTACTACAATGAAACCGGTTTCCCGATCTGCAAAGAACCCATCACCATCGAAGTCACCGGCGTCACCGGCAACACCCTCGACTGGAACAAAACCCGCACGGTGAAAAACATCGAGAAGATCATGGGCATCAAAATGAACTGCACCACTTACGCAGACGCGGAAATCTTCAACACGAAATACGCGGTCATGCTGACGTCCAACAAGCTGCCGGATCTGTTCCTTCAGCTGGATATGGACAAAACCGAAATCAACAAAAACGGCGACGACGGTTACCTGCTGAACATGATGGACTACATCGACCTGATGCCGAACTTCAAAAAGTTCATGGACGAGCATCCGGACTTCGCGAACTACACCAAAACTTCGGACGGCAAAATCTACTCGTTCAACCGCTGCCGCGACACCTGGATTTCCCGCGCGATGAGCTGGACTTTCGCCTCCAACGCTGATCTGGAAAAATACAGCATCGATATGTCCAAAGTCAAAACGGTTGACGATTTCTATCAGGTACTGAAAAAAGTCAAAGAAGCTGACCCGAACCGCGTCCCGTTCTCCCTGACGTTCGGCGGGGAGTCCGGCCAGCGTGTGGATTGGATGTTCAAAGCGGCGTTCGGAATCAACACCGTCAAATTCGTTGGCGGCACCGGCGTGGACAAAGACGGCAAAGTCTTCCTGTATGACATCACCGACAACTACCGCGAATACCTCAAATACATGAACAAGCTGTACACCGAAAAGCTGATGGACAACGACGCGTTCACGCAGACCACCGATGAATTCCGTTCCAAGATCAAAAACGGCACCACGATGTTCTGGGGCGACTGGTCCGGCCTGAACGGCGCGCTCGGCATCTCCGACAAGGACACCGCGCTCAAATACTACGCCCTCGCCGGCCTCACCTCCGATGTCAACAAAACCCCGACCTACCTCTACTATCCGGAATACACCTCCAACGCCCGCGTGTGGGTCAGCAAAGATACCAAGTATCCGGAAGCCATCTGCCGCCTGCTCGACTATCCGTGGAGCGAAGAAGGCTGGATGTTCTTTGACTGCGGCATTGAAGGCGAAGACTTCAAGTACAAGAAAGACTCCCTCGGCAACGACATCGTGGACTCCACGCTCGAAGGCTTCTGGGATTCCTCGAAGTACAAATCCTCCAGCGAATGGAAATCGCAGGAAGTCATAATCGTCAATGCGCTGCAAATGCAGGTCACCTCGTTTGCGAACAAACTGATCGACAAAGCGACGGACGAAGAACTGCAAAAGATGATGGACGATCCGGAGCACGATTACACCAACAGCGCCGCGCTGGAAATTGCCATCCGCCGCGACACCAAAGAAAAAGCGGTCTCCATGCCGTTCCTAGCGTACACCGGTGAAGAAGCTTCCAAACGCGCTTCGATCACCACCGACATGAACAACGAGCTGAAACTTGCCCACGCCGAATTCATCCGCGGCGACCGCGACATCAACAGCGACGCGGATTGGGACAAGTACAAGAAAACCATCGAAGGCCTCGGCCTTGCCGACCTGCTCGCCATCGAGCAAACGGCGTACGAACGCTTCATCGGTTCCAGCAAATAATCCCCGTATCACAAATTCCATATCCTGGCGCCCAGCGGACGAAAGTCCGTTGGGCATTTTGGGGGTTTACACAGCCGACTCGTTGTGGTACAATATATACAAGACCAAGCGGCGTACCACGGCCAATCACTGCGGCCGAAGGCAACTCCCTCAGGCGCTGAGGCGTCAGCTCCCTCGCGAGGGAGCCTGGGGGTCGTACTGCGAGTGTATCGCGTGAGGACAATAACCCATCGGCCGCAGAAACTTCCCCTACTACATGGATCCTTCAATACCCGGCTCCCTCGCGGCGGCCGTGTCGGCCGCGTGCTGCCCGCGGTAGCGGTG
>CAJKBQ010000030.1 GCA_905198155.1 uncultured Eubacteriales bacterium | reverse complement strand
TTCGCGCTGATGGACGCCATCGAGCGTCGGTACGGCAGTCGGCCGGAGGATCGAGTGGTGACGCACGATGCAGTGCGGCCGTTTGTAACGGTACAGATGATCCGCGACAACATTGCCGCCGCCGCAGATACCGGCGCGTCCGGAACGGCGATTCCGGCAGTGGACACCATATTGCAGTCCGAAGACGGCCGGGTGATCGATTCGATCCCGCCGCGCGGCGAAATGTACCAGATGCAGACGCCGCAGACGTTTTCCATCCCGCTGCTGCGCGCGACGTACGCGTCGCTGACCCGCGCCGAAAAAGCCCGGCTGACGGACGGCTGCGGCGTGCTGGTCGCGCGGGGGATCCCGGTGCGGCTGTCGCCCGGCAGCCCGATGAATATCAAAATCACCACCCCCATCGATCTCGAAATGGCGCAGGTGCTGGTGCAGCGAATGTCCTGATGCACCGGCCGGAAGGAGGCGTTTTCGCAATGCAGACCATCCGATATCGCCCGGCTTATTCGTTGGCCGTCTGCGGCGGCAGCGCGCTGCTGGCGGCGCTGGCCGGAGCCTATGTCATCCGGCTGGCGGCGGCATTTTCGCCGTCGGCCGTCCTGCCGGCGCTGCTGGCCGGTGCGGTCGCGCTGAGCGCGCTGGTGATCTTCGCGGCGCAGCTGGTGCGCGCCGTCGGCCCGGTCGGATGCTTTCAGGTCACCCCGGACGGCCTGGCGCATTTGCCGGTCGGCGTGCGGATTGCCGGACTTCGGCTGCCCGGCTCGGTGCGGCTGCTGCCGTGGTCGTGCATCGCGGATATCCGGCTGGAATGCACCGGCGCACGCCGCGTCCTGCGCATCCAAACGGTGGACGACGCCGAATTCCCGCGCGGCTATTCCCACCGGGTGCGCCAGTTGCTGGAACGCGAGGCCGCGCACGATTCGTACGGGTTCGCGGTGGATCTTTCGCACATTTCCGGCGACCCGCAGGCATGGACGGCACAGCTGCAAGCCATGCTGGCGCAGTGGCGCGCAGCACGGTGAACGGCGCGGTTTACCCGCGCCGTACGTTTTTCGGACGATTGGAGCAGCGTTTCGGCAGATTGCAGTAGCGTTTTCCGCCCGATGCGATTATAATGGAAGCGCACAAAAGCATATTTCGATCATCGGTGCAAAGGAGCGCGGGTAAATGAACGTATTTTTACTAACGGATTTGGAGGGCATTCCGGGGGTGCTGTCGATCGACGCCATCGCCAGCGGCACGGCCGCATACGCGGATGCGTGCGTGCGGCTGACGCAGTCCATCAACGACTGCGCGCGCATCTGCCGGGCGGCCGGTGCAGACCAGGTCTATTTTCTGGACGGACACGGCGGCGGCGGAAACGTCCGCGCCGATCTGCTGGACGGCTCTGCGGTGCAGACGGATATCGCGGGGTGGGAAGCTCTGCTGCGGGGCGGCGCGATCGACTGCCAGATTGAACTGGGCGCCCACGCGCGCGCCGGAACCATCAACGGCTTTCTGGATCACACAATCAGCTCCCGCCAGTGGTTTGCGCTGCGCGTCAACGGCACGGAATACAGCGAGCTGGCGATGCACGCGGCGCTGTGCGGCCAATACGGCGTACCCGTGGTGTGCTGCATCGGGGACGAGACCGCGTGCCGCCAGGCGCAGGAATACATCCCGTCCATCCGCACGGCCGCGGTGAAGCGCGCCGAAGGGCGCAACCGTGCCGTGCCGCTGCCGAACCGCGACGCGGCCGTCCGCGCGGCGATTACGGACGCGCTGGCGTCGGTCCGGCAGATTCCGCCGATGCAGCTGGCGCTGCCCGCCGAGGTGCAGCTGACGTTCTACCGGACGGATATGTGCGAAGCGGTGCTGGAAACGTGCGGCGCGGAAACCACGCGCGTGGACGCCCGCACGCTGCGGAAAACGCTGACGGAACTGACGTCGTACGCGGACCTCAAATTCGGTTCCGCGCGGGGGGCGCAGAAAAAATGACGGAAAACGCCGTACAGGCATACGCCGATGCGCTGCTGCACGCCACGGCGGCCCTGCCGATCATCGATTATCACAATCACCTGCCTTGGCGCGACATTTTGGACGACCGTTCGTACGATAATCTCGCGCAGCTGTGGCTGGTCAGTGACCCGTACAAGCACCGCCTAATGCGCATCAAAGGCATCCCGGAGCGGCTGATTACCGGCGACAGCAGCGATTGGGAAAAATTCCGCGCGTTCTGCACGGTCTTTCCCATGCTGATCGGAACGCCGGTGTACGAATGGGCGCGGATGGAGCTGCGCACCGTGTTCGGCTGCACGCTGCTGCCGTCGGCCGATACGGCGCCGGAAATCTGGGCGCATACGCAGGCGCAGCTGCGCACGCCGGCTTTTTCCGCGCGCGCCATCGTCAAGCGGTTCCGCGTGGAATACCTCGCGCCCTGCTGCCGGATCACGGAGGACGTCGCGCGCTTTGCCGAATCGGATATTCTGGCGCCGTCGCTGCGCGGCGACGATTGGATCGCGCCGACCCCGGCATTTCTGGCGGAGCTGGAAGCCTCGACCGGTCGCTCAACGGACACACTGGACGCGTTTACCGATGCGGCTGCGGCGCGGATGGACGTTTTTCATCAAATGGGCTGCCGGTTCGCAGACCATGCGCTGGACAGCGGGTTCCGCTATGCGCCGGATGCGCACACCGCTGCGGCCGCATATGCAAAGCTGCGGGACGGCCGTCCGCTGACCGATGGTGAACAGCGCGCACTGTCCGGGGAATTGCTGCGGCGCGCAGGGGTGCTGTACGCCCGGCGCGGGTGGGCGGTGCAGCTGCACGTCGGCGCGGTGCGCGCCACCAGTGACCGGCTGCGCGCAGCGGCCGGTGCGGCCGGCGGCTACGCGGCCATCGGAACAGATTACCGCGTCGAAGACCTCACGCGCCTGCTGAACGACTGGGAGCGCGCCGCCGGCGGCCTGCCCAAAGTGATTTTGTATACGCTGAACCCGGCATACAATGCGGCGTTTGCAGCGCTGTCCGGCTCCTATGCGCGCGACGGCGTGCCGGGCGTGGTCTGCCAGGGCCCGGCGTGGTGGTGGTGTGACCACCGGCAGGGCATTCGGCAAATGCTGTCGCACTACGCAAGCTACGCCGTATTGTCAGAATTTGTCGGTATGACGACGGATTCCCGCAGCCTGCTGTCGCTGACGCGCCACGCATATTTCCGGCAAATCGCGTGCCAATGGCTGGCGGAAAAGTGCGTGTCCGGCGAATACGACTGCACCGACGAGACGGCGCAGCAGCTGCTGACGGATATTTTCTATCGGAATGCCCGGCTGCTGCTGCCCGCTGTCCGCGACGGGGAACAATGAGAGGAGAAGTACCATGAAAGATTCCTATTATGAAGGCCGGGTGGCCGTCGTGACCGGCGCAGGCGGCACGCTGTGCTCGGAAATTGCGGTGGATTTGGCGCAGAAAGGCGCGCGGGTGGTGCTGGTGGGCCGCACGCGGGAGAAACTGGAACGCACGGCGCAGCGCATTGCCGCCGACGGCGGCGCCGGATGGGTGTACCCGTGCGACGTGACCGACGAAGCGGCCGTGCGCGCCATGGCGGCGGAAGTGGCGGCGCAGTGGGGGTCGTGCCGGTTTTTGGTCAACGGCGCAGGTGGCAACCGCATCGCCGCAATGACCACGATCCCGGCGTTTGACCCGGCGGAGCTGGCCGACGACCGGCCGGAGTCGCTGCGCGGATTTTTCAACCTGTCGATGGCCGATTTTGCAGCCGTGCTGCAAGCGAACACCATGGGTACCGTGATCCCGACGCAGGCGTTCGCGCAGCAGATGGCGGCAGACGGCGGCGTCGTGCTGAATTTTGCGTCGATGAACACTTACCGCCCGCTGTCGCGCGTCGCGCCGTATGCGATGAGCAAAGCAGCGGTGGCCAACCTGACGCAGTGGCTGGCAGCGTACCTGGCCCCGGCACACATCCGCGTCAACGCCGTCGCGCCCGGATTCATGGTCAACGAGCGCAGCCGCCAGTACCTGGGCACGGTCGAAGACGGACTGACCGCACGCGGGGAACGCGTGATTGCGCACACGCCGATGGGACGGTTCGGTCAGGCGGCAGACCTGCTGGGCGCGGTGTCGTACCTGCTGGACGACCGCGCATCGGCATTTGTGACGGGGATTACGCTCCCGGTGGACGGCGGGTTCCTGACGCAGGCCGGGATCTGAATCCGATTTTTGTGCCAAAATCCGCTTCGGCGGATTTTTTGTGTTAATTTTACTTGACAGAATCGCGATTCGCGTGTAAAATATTAAAAGAATATCAATTGCAAAGGAGATGGGTTTTGTGGACGCAGGAGGCCGAAGTAGCCAAGCAGGCAGCATATGTCATAAGCGGTTGGCAGTACCGGCCTTGTTTGTCGATACTGCCGTTCCAACCCGCGCAGCAATCGAAGCTTGAACGCGCCCGCACTGAACCTTGCCGGAGCGCGTCGGTACTGCTGCGCCCCGAAGCCTGCTTATGACGTCACGCAAAAGGTTTTTGCGCGGCGTTTTTTGTGTTGTCGTGCTTTTCTCGGCTGAAAATGGACAAAATAAGCCAAGGAGGGAACGCCAATGTCGGATGAAATGAAATACGAAGAGCTGATGGAACTGATCGAGCAAAAGCAGTACCGCAAGCTCAAAGAGACCCTGTCGGAAATGAACGAGGCGGACATCGCCGAACTGTTGGAGGACGTGCCGCAGGAGACGGCGGTGCTGGTGTACCGAATGCTGCCGAAGGAGCTGGCGACGGACGTGTTCGCGCTGCTGCCGGTGGAGCAGCAGGAGCACATCATCAACGGCATCAACGACGCGGAGCTGAAAAACATCGTCGAAGATTTGTTCGTGGACGATGCGGTCGATATGCTGGAAGAGCTGCCCGCCACCGTGGTGCGCCGCGTGCTGCACAACGCGACGCCCGAAACGCGCAACACCATCAACCAATTCCTCCGCTACCCGGACAACAGCGCCGGCAGCGTGATGACCAGCGAATACATCGGGCTGAAAAAGGGCATGACCGTGCGCGACGCGTTCGACTTTATCCGCAAAAACGGGGTAGACAAAGAGACCATCTACACCTGCTACGTGACGGATTACGAGCGGCATTTGGAAGGCGTGGTCACGGTGCGCGACCTGCTGATGAACCCGGAGGACGCGCTGCTGGCGGACATTATGGACACGCACGTCATCAAAGCCGTCACCACCGACGACCAGGAGGAAGTGGTGGAGCAGTTCACCAAGTACGACCTGATCTGTATGCCGGTCGTGGATCGCGAAGATCGGTTGGTGGGCATCATCACGGTGGACGACGTGGTGGACGTGATGGAGGACGAGACGACCGAGGACATCGAAAAGATGGCCGCCATCATCCCGTCGGACAAAACGTATATGCGCAGCAGCATTTTCGATATTTTCAAAAAGCGGATTCCGTGGCTGCTGCTGCTGATGGTATCGGCGACGTTCACGGGGATGATTATCTCCTACTACGAATCGCAGCTGGGCGCGATGCTGTGCCTCACGGCGTTTATCCCGATGCTGATGGATTCGTCCGGCAACGCGGGGTCGCAGTCGTCGGTCACGATTATCCGCGGGCTGTCGCTGAACGAGATCGAATTTTCCGACCTGCTGCGCGTCATCTGGAAGGAAATCCGCGTGGCGGTGCTGTGCGGCATCGCGCTGGCGGGGGCGTGCTTTGCGAAGATCATGATTGTGGACAATTTGATCCTGCACACGGCCGGGGTCACGCCGCTGGTGGCGCTGGCGGTCTCGCTGACGCTGATTGTCACGATCGTGTTCGCCAAGCTGGTCGGCTGCACGCTCCCGATGTTCGCGCAGAAAATCGGGCTGGACCCGGCGGTGATGGCGTCGCCGTTCATCACGACGATTGTCGATGCCATTGCGCTGCTGACGTATTTCCGCATCGCGTGCTGGCTGCTGCCGCTGTAAATTGTCGTTTCCAATTAAAAATCAATCTCCGCCCTGCACGCGATGACGCGCCGGGCGGAGATTTTGTTAGGAGGAGGAAACACACTTAGTAGTTGCTGAGTTGTTCGTTCAGCGGAGTTTGCGTGATTTGGAACCCATCAATTTTCCACAGCCAATTGCTCAGCTTCTCGTCGGCTTTGGTGCGCTGGCGAACGGCGGTAATTTCCAGCGTGAAACCGGGCGCGATGTCGGCGCCCCAATGCATGACGGCGTTGGATTCAAACCGGTAAACGCGCTTGGTATCGGAAACGTGCGTGATTTGCAGATTGGAGATCGAAACATATTCGCCCGCATCCAGCCCAAATGCGCGGTAGACTTTTCCGTCCTGCTCGATGATATGCGGTTCCGCCGCATATTCGTCCTGATCGTGCAGATGAACCACTTGCTCCCATCCGGCCTCGGTGTACAAGCCTTTGACCAATTCCCCGTCAAAAAATGCCGAATATCCGCGTTCGCCGATCCGGACCGTGTCGTCCGATACCATGGTATTGTATGAGCCGCACACACCGAAGTGTACCAACAGCAGCAGCCGAAAGATATTGAGATCGAAATCGCCCATATCCGTGAGTGCCGTATCGTAATTGATATCCGGGCGGTTGCCGTAATCGAGATGCAGGTCAAATGTCGGTTGCGTGCGGTACACGACGAGGTCGTCGGTCAGCACCGTCGCGTACGCACTCCACGGAATGCCCATATAGTTCAACTGCTGCCAGCCGCCCGGGTTGTCAGCGGTACACAGCTTATCGTACTCCGATTTCAGGATATACGCGCGGTAAAATCCGCTGGCGGTTTGGAACGCGATGCCGTCCGTCACCGGCAAGACCGATTGAATATCGACGCGCGTGCCGGAAATATCGCTCGCACTGCCGGAGGTCTGCATATACTCAGCGAACACCTGCGCAATGGTGCGCGCGGACGGGGACTCGGACGCGGCCGCCGAGCTGGCTGGTGCTGCGGCAGACGACGAGGGAGTCTGCGACGATGCCGCAGGCTGCGCACAGGCGGTAAGCAAGAGCGCCGCGGCGCAAAGCAGCGCAGGGAGGGTGAGATGTTTCATAGGGGGAGAACCTCCTTATCAGTAAGGTTGTTTGTTCAGCGGGGTTTGCGTGATTTGGAACCCATCAATTTTCCACAGCCAATTGTTCAGCTTTTCGTCGGCCTTAGTGCGCTGACGAACGGCGGTAATTTCCAGAGTGAAACCGGGGGCAATGTCGGCGCTCCCATGCATGACGGCGTTGGATTCAAACCGGTAAACGCGCTTGGTATCCGAAACGTGCGTGATTTGCAGGTTGGAGATCGAAACATATTCGCCCGCATCCGGCCCAAATGCGCGGTAGACTTTTCCGTTCTGCTCGATGATATGCGGTTCCGCCGCATAGTTGTCCTGATCGTGCAGGTGAATCACTTGCTCCCATCCGGCTTCGGTGTACAAGCCTTTGACCAATTCTCCGTCGAAAAATGCCGCATATGCGTGTTCACCGATCCGGACCGTGTCGTCCGATACCATGGCGTCGTTTGAGCCGCACACACCGAAGTGTACCAACAGCAGCAGCCGAAAGATATTGATATCGAAATCGCCCATATCGGTGAGCACCGTATCGTAATTGATATCCGGGCGATTGCCATAATCGGGATGCAGATCAAATGTCGGTTCCGTTTGGTATACGGTCAGCGTGTCCGTCAGAGGAAGCGCTGTCGCGCGCCACGGGATGCCCATATAGCTGGATTCCATCCATTGCGCTTTCCCGCTGTCCTGCGGCAGCACATAGGCGCGTGCGAATCCGCTGGGGGAACGGAACGCGATTCCGGTATCCAGCGCGATCACTTCCTCAACCGGAATGCGTGTACCGGTCAAGTCGTTCACCGAGCCGGACGTGCGCAAATAGTCTTTCATCGCGATCTCAATGGGCTGGAGCGTATCGGTATCGGTCGGTGCGGAGGAGGTCTCCGCCTCCGAAGACACCGCTGCCGATGAAGCAGATGCCGGAACCGACGATGCCGCAGGCCGCGCACAGGCGGTAAGCAAGAGTGCTGCGGTGCAAAGTAGCGCAGGGAGTGCGAGATGTTTCATGGGGGAGACCTCCTTTGTGAAATTAGAAGTGCATTTCGTATCCGCAAATGGTGCAGATTTCGAAGTATTCAGTTCCATCATGATACGGTGTGTAAGAATGTTCGGTATACGAATTCGCTTTCCGAACACTACAACGGGTACACCTTAAATCGTGACCATTTGCATCAACCTGCACACCCGAATAACTATGAGTATGCGAGGTGTTGTATTTGCTATGATAAACGTATCGCCTCGTTGATCTGTTAGCTGAAGTGCTGCATCGGAATTGCCTTCCTTCCTGAATCTGGCTTCATTATCTCATAATGCCATTCAAAAGTCAAGAAAAGTTACAGCAATGTAACCTTTTTGTAACCATTTGTAACCTTTACTGGACAAATCGCATAAAAATCTGCATAAAAATTTGGACCCCGTCCCCGGAGTCCAAATCAATATCCAATTGCAGAAATTTCACGCCAACGCATATTTATCGGCGAATGCCTGATATTTTTCGCGGAACAGCGCATCGTCCTCGCGGAACGCCCGCAGCGATTCGTGCAAATTCAGCGCATAATGCGTCATGTCCAGAATGCACCCGGCAATGTTGGAGCAATGATCCGCTGTGCGCTCCAAATTGGTGAGCAGATCCGCCCACACAAACCCGGCCTCGATGGTACAGTCGCCGGTTTGCAGCCGCGCAATATGGCGGGCGCGCATTTCCTCTTTCAGCCCGTCGATCACCTGCTCCAGCGGCTCCACCTGCGCAGCCGCCGCCAAATCGCGCTCCGCAAACGCCTTCCGCGTCCAGTCCAGAATTTCCTGCACTGCGCCGCTCAGTACCGCCAGGTCGGCCGATGCCGCCGGCGACCAGCTGAGCGATTTGCGGTGCAGCTCCTCTGCCGCTTCCGCCAGGTTGACCGCGTGGTCGGCGATCCGCTCAAAATCCCCGATCAGCCGCAGCAGCTCCGCCGATTCGGCGCTGACGTCTTTGCTGATCTGGCGGCTGCTCAGCTTGACCAGATAGGTGCCCAGAATGTCTTCGTAATGGTCGGTTTCGTTTTCGTCCGCCCGCACCGAGGCCGCCAGCTCCGGCGTATAGCGGGTCATCAGCGCCAATCCGTTTTTCAGCGCACGGACGGCGGTGTCCGCCATGGTAACCGTCAGTGTGCGGCACTGCTCCAGCGCAATCGGCGGGGTGTCCAGCAGCCGGTCGTCCAGTTCGGTGACTTTTTCCGGCTCTTTCGTTTCCGGCACCAGCAGATATGCCAGCTTTTCCAGCAATCCGCTCAGCGGCAGCAGCAGCGCGGTACACAATACGTTAAACGCCGTGTGCGCGACGGCGATGCCCAGCAGCGACGCCGATTCGCCCAGAATCGCCGGGGCGAACACCGCCCGCACCACGCTGAATACCGACAGCCAAACGACCGTCCCGATCACGTTGAACGACAGATGCACCATCGCGGCGCGGCGGGCATTTTTGTTGGTGCCGACCGAAGAGATCAGCGCCGTGACGCATGTGCCGATGTTCTGCCCCATGATAATCGGGATCGCGGCCGCGTATGTGATCTGACCGGTGACGGCCAGCGCCTGCAAAATGCCGACCGATGCCGAGCTGGACTGAATAATCGCTGTCAGCAGGCACCCGACCAGCACGCCCAACACCGGGTTTTGGAACATCAGGAACAATTCGCGAAATGCAGGGACGTCCGCCAGCCCGGACACGGCACCCGACATCGTCTCCATCCCGTACATCAGTGTGGCAAATCCCAGCAGCACGGTGCCGGTATCTTTGCGCTTGGCGTCTTTTTGGAACATCAGCAGCACCACGCCGACCAGCGCCAGCACCGGCGTGAACGACGACGGTTTCAGCAGCTGCACCCACACGCTGCCGCTGTCAATGCCGCTCAGGCTCAAAATCCACGCGGTGACGGTGGTGCCGATGTTCGCGCCCATAATCACCCCGATGGACTGTTTCAGCGTCATCAGCCCCGAATTGACGAACCCCACGACCATCACCGTGGTGGCCGACGAGCTTTGGATAATCGCCGTCACACCCAGCCCGGTCAGGAACCCCATCCATTTGCGGCTGGTCATTCGTGCCAGCAGCCCTTGCAGCCGACTGCCTGCGCGGCGTTCCAGCCCTTCGCCCATGATGTTCATCCCGAACAAAAACAGGCTCAGCCCGCCGATCAGCGTCAGAATGTGAAAAATGTCCATTTGTAATCGCTCACTTTACTTTTGATTTATCTCGGTTTTATTTTACCGGTGCAATGTGAAATGTAAAACCGTTGGCGGGTTAAATCTGTGTAAAGTGAAAGGGAGCGGATGCAATTTCCGCCCCCTCAAAGAGATCAATTTTCCGCCCCTCACTCCTGTGCCTGCACCATCACCGCCACCCCGTCCGGGATTGCAACGACGGATCCTTCGTATCCCAGCAGCCGGTCGGCTTCGGCGAGCGCTTCCGGCAGCGAGTGCGCCGGGATCATCCGGAATTCGCGCACCATTTCGTCCGGCAAATCGGAAATGTAAATCACCCGCGCGTGCATCAGAATGCGCGTCAGAATCTGCGATTCCCACTGATCCGGAATCGTTTCCGACGGCGACCGCGCCATGAACGACGCGTACAGCTCCGGCAGCGGCACGCCCGTGCGGAACGTGTCGTAAAACGATTCGCCGCCGTGCCCGTCGGACGCCGACGCCAGCATAATGATCACTCCGCCTGCGCGGACGGCGGCTTCGGCGGCCGTCATGCCCTTGACGGACTGATACACGTTCTGGTCGAGCGGGTAGCCGCCGTTGGAGGAAATTGCGATGTCGGCCGGCGCAGTCGATACCATGCACCGCTCGCGCAGAAACGCGACGCCCGTCCGGTGCGCCAGGTCGCAGTCCCCGGCCACCGCATACACCACCTGTTTTTCGGCATTGATGACAACGTTGACAATGAAATCCAGCCGCGCGGCGCGGGCGGCGTACAGCATATCGGTGTGGATCGGGTTGCCGTCGATGCGGCCGGTGCGGGCGCATGGGCTGTCGATGAACGCGGCGCAGTGGTTGGCCAGCACCGTTTTGCGCGCGGCGACGCCGGGCAGCACGCTTTTGCGCCCGCCGGAAAAGCCCGCAAAAAAGTGCGGCTCAATGAATCCCTCGGCGCACAGCAAATCGGCCTCCGCTGCCAGTCGGTTGACCCACAGTTCGCCGCCGCTCGGCAGCTTGCCCAGCGAGGTCAGCATCGATTCGTCGGTGCAGTCGTGGATATAAATCCGCTCGTGCGCCACAATCGCTTCGCCGAATTTGCCGACCAGCTCGTCGCGGGTCGTGCCGCGGTGGCACCCGGTCGCGATCAGGATGGTGATTTCGGCGTCGGGATTCCCGGCCCGAATCTCGGCCAGCATCTGCGGCATAATGATCCGGCTGGGCACCGGCCGCGTGTGGTCGCTGGCAATGATGACCACTTTGCGCTTGCCGGCGGCCATATCGCGCAGCCGCGGCGTGCCGACGGGTTGGGCGAGCGCCTGCGCCACCAGCGCTTTCTCGCTTTCGGCGGAGCGGTACGCGTGCATCCGCGACCGCAGCACGCCGCGCAGCCGGTCGTCCGGCAGGTCGATGGTCTGGACGGTTTTACCGTATGGGAACGAAATCTGGCTCATGGGGGGATTCTCCTTTCAAAGTGAGGCGGTTTGGGTTTATTATAGCATAGATTCGCGCAAAAGCCAACCGATTTCCGCATTTTTCGACCGAACGCCGCGAAAAGAATCGTCCCGGCAAACGGACGCCGGGACGATTTTGAATGCATCTGTGCGGCGCGGAGCCGAATGGGGCAGATCAGTCCACCTGACCGGCTGCCTTCGCTTCTGCGACGACTTTTTGTACGACCATCGGGGGCGCTTCTTCGTACCGGACGAACTCGAACGTGTAGCTGCCGCGTCCCTGCGCGGTCTGCCGCAGGAACGTGGAAAAGTCATACATTTCGGCGCTCGGCGCTTCGGCCTCGATCACTTGGTACCCCGCTTTGCCGGGCGTCATCCCCAGCACGCGGCCGCGGCGCTTGTTGATCTCGCCGATGATATCGCCCATGCTGCTGTCCGGAACGGTGACTTTCAGCGTGCCGTACGGCTCCAGCAGGATCGGGTTGGCCTGCGGCATTCCGGCCTTGTACGCCAGCGTGGCCGCCATTTTGAACGACATTTCCGACGAATCCACCGGGTGATACGACCCGTCATACAGCGTGGCCCGCAGCCCCACCACCGGGTATCCGGCCAGCGGCCCATGTACAATGCAGTCGCGCAGCCCTTTTTCCACCGCCGGGAAGAATCCCTTCGGCACCGCGCCGCCGACCACGCGCTCGGCGAATTCCAGCCCGTCGCAGTCGCACGGCTCAAACTCGATCCACACGTCGCCGAACTGTCCGTGACCGCCGGTCTGCTTTTTGTGGCGGCCCTGCACGGAGACTTTTTTGCGGATGGTTTCGCGGTACGCCACGCGCGGTTTTTCGAGCGTCACGTCCACGCCGAACCGGGACTTCAACCGGCAGGCGATCACGTCCAAATGCTGCTCGCCAACGCCGTACAGCAGCATCTGATGCGTTTCTTTGTTGTTTTCCAGCCGGATCACGGGGTCCTCTTCCATCATCTTGGCAATGCCCTGGGCGATTTTCTCTTCGTCGCCCTTGTTCTTCGGCAGAATCGCCATGCACAGCGGCGCGTTCGGCTCATGGACGCCTTCCAGCACCACGGGGTGATCCGGCGCGCACAGCGTGTCGCCGGTGGCGGTTCCTTGCAGCTTCGCGACGGCGCCGATGTCGCCCGCCGGGACGCACTCCGCGTCCTCCTGTTTTTTGCCGCGCACCCAAATCAGCTTGCCAATTTTCTCCTGCGCGCCCGTCCGCGGATTGAGCAGCATCATGTCCGGCCGCACCACGCCGCGCACCGTCTTGAAATACGACAGCTTGCCGACAAACGGGTCGTACACCGTCCGGAACACCACGGCCGCCGTGTCGCCGTCTTTGCTGACCTGAATTTCCTCGCCGTCCGCCGTCACTTCCGCGTGCTTCTGCGCAGCGGTGGGCGCCATCCACATCAGCCCTTTCAGCAGCATATCGATCGCGTCCATCGTCTGCGTTGCGCCGCAGTACACCGGGTACACGCTGCCGCTGCGCACGCCGCTGCTCAGCCCCACGATCAGCTCTTCCGGCGTGAACGCCTCGCCGGAGAAATACTTCTCAAACGCTTCCTCGCTGGTTTCCGCAACGGCCTCATAAATCGCCGTCCGCAGCCCGTCCAGCCGTTCGCCCATATCCGGCAGCGGCACAGGCTTCGGCTTGCCGTTTTCGTAGCGGAACGCCTTGTATTCCAGCACGTCGATGTAGCACTGCACCTTGTGATCCTGCACGAACGGCACCACCAGCGGGCAGACCGCCGGGCCGAATTCCGTTTTCAGCTGCGTCAGCACTTTGTAAAAATCGGCGTGGTCGGAGTCCAGCTTGTTGACGAAGAAGAACCGTGCAATCCCGCGTTCTCCGGCCGCATCAAACGCCTTTTCGGTGCCGACGTTGACGCCGGACTTGCCGGAAATATTAATCAGCGCCGTGCCCGCCGCGCGCATCCCTTCGGCCATGCCTTCCTCAAAATCGAACAGGCCGGGGGTGTCGATCAGGTTGATCTTCTGGTTTTTGTATTCGATGGGTGCGACGGTCAGCGAAACAGTCGTTTTCCGGCGGATCTCCTCCGGATCAAAGTCGCACACGGTGGTGCCGTCTGCCACTTTACCCAACCGGTCGGTGGTCCCGGTGCTGTACAGCAGCGCTTCCGCCAACGATGTCTTCCCGGAGTTGGCATGGCCTGCAATGACAATGTTGCGAATTTCTTTCGCCTCGTACTGTTTCACAAATAACGTCTCCTTTCAATATTGCGCTGCAAAACCCCGAAAAATCGCAGAAAATCGCGGATTTTGCACGGTTTTCGCACACTGCGTCGAATTTTATAAATTTGAAATTGCGCTTTAATAAATTATATAACACTTGCTCATGAAATGCAATGGGTTTTTGCAAAAAAAATAAAAATCGTCTCACATACTGATTTTCTGCGAGACGATTTGTGCAAAATGCCGAATATTATAGCCTTTTCACGGAAGGAACCCCAATTACAGCGCCAAACCAGAACAATTCAAACAAAAATATCAGCGCATCGTTCCATTGTCCGATCGCACCGCTGCACGCGAACACCGCTGTCAGCAGCAGCCCCAGTACAATGCCCGCCAGTTGCAGCACCGACGCCAGCTGCATCACCGGCTTCATCCGAATGCACGTCCGGATCATCCGCAGCACCGACGCGCAACCCCCGTGCGCGACGGCCTGCCCCAGGCTGTCCGGCTCCGGCTCGACCGTGCCGGCCGCGCACGGGATGGTCTGTACGGATTCCGCCGGCAGCCCGAAGCATTCCGCGATAAACGGCGCGGTCAGGTTCGGGTCGCGGATCAGCACCGTCAGGCACCCGTCGTCCGCGGTGAATTGGCGCAGTGCGTCGCGCAGCGCCGGATCCGCTTCGTACGACATAATGAACATCGCCGCCAGTTCCCCGGCCACCGCCAGGTACGCGAACCGCATATCCGGCGGGCAATTTTTGGTTTCGTAGTCGCGCGACGGGGGCGCGATGCCGTACTTCCGCAGCGTTTCGCCGGTGCCGATGACCACCCGGCGGCCGTTGACCCATCCGGTGACGCCGCCGTCCGGTTCCGCGCGCACTTGCTCCGCCGCCGGGAGCACGGTGCTGTCGCCGCGCAGAATGCGGTCGAACATCGTGCCCATCGGGCCGCCGAATTCGTGCAGCACGGCGGCAGCGTCCAGAATGGCGCTGTCGATGCGGCTGTCCAGCAGCGTGCGGACGCGGCGCAGCACCAGCGTTTCGCCGGGGAACAGCGCGCTGTCCTGCACCACCAGCCGGCCGGTTTCGCCCAGCAGACTGACGGTGCTCCACCCGGCGACCGCACCGTCCGGCCGCATCCGGCGCGATGCCCGCAGCAGCGGCCCGTTCATCGCCAGCCCGGCGCTCGTCGGCGCGCACACGCACAGCGCGGCCGCCAGCGCCGCCCATGCACTGTCCGCCGACCGGGTGACGATGGCGCACGCCGCCGCGATGGCGATGCATCCGGCCAGCAGCGCGAAGCTCAACCGGCCGATCAGCTGCTGACTGCCGTCCGGGACGGCTGTGTTTTCGGCCAGCGCCGCTTCATCCGCGCCCGCTGCCGTGCAGACGGTCAGGCGATCCGGCGCGTGGTGATCCGCCAGCTCCTGCAAGGGCGTGTCCTCGTCCAGCAGGCAGACGGTTTCCGCCGTTTTTTCCGCCGCGGCGGCGCGCGCCCAGTCGATTCGGGTGCATACGGTGCGCTTGCCCAGCGCGTTGCACCCCAGCGTCAGCAATGCGGCCGCGCCGTACAGGGCGACGTGTCCCGATTGCAGCGCCGCCGGACGGAAGATCGTCCAAATGCTTTGGGCGGTGCACACCAGCATCAAAATCCCGGTGATTCCGTCGGCGCCGCCGTACGGACTGCGGCGGAACATGGCGTGGATGCCGCCGAACACCGTGCGGTTGGCAGCCAAAACGCCCGCTGCAAGCAGTCCCGCCTGAATCAGCGCATACCGAATGGGGTATGCGGCCGGCGTCAGCGCCGGGATCGCGTCAAAGTGAATCAACGCCCGCAGCGCCAGCAGCAGTCCGCCCGCGGTCAGCGCATAAATGGCCTGGGCGTGCAGTGCACGCGGCTGATATTGCACGAGCGGATGTTCGGTCATGGTGCGTGCGCGGCTGCGGATGGCGCCGGGCGTCAGCGACGCAGCGAGCCGCCGCAGTTTTTCGCGCAGCGATGCCCCGGTTTTCCGGGCGCGCCGCGCGGCAACAGTCTCCATCTGGACGGCGCTTTCCTTAATCAGCATGGCGCTGAGGTGCAGCTTGCGGACAAATGCTTCCTTTTTTTTTCGGCGGCGGATTGGCTGCGCAATTTTCGCATACACAGCGCGAACCGGCGCTTCGGGCGTCAACTGCGGGGTGGGGGAGACGGCTGCTTCCACGGCCATTTGGTACAATTCTGCGGGGATATGTACCTGAATTGGGATGTGGGGCGGCGCTTCCGGATTTTCCGCTGCGGAATCGTCCGAATCCGTTGGCGCTGCGTTTTCCGCCGGATTATTTGAACCCTCCGCCGCAGAATTTTCGTTCGATTTGTCCGGATTTTCCGGTCCCGGTTCACCCGAATCTTCCGCCCCCACAGATACACTATCTTTACCCAATTCATCCAATTTTTCCGTATCTATCGGCGCAGCGTTTTCATCCGGTTTATCCGGACTATCCGTGTTCGGTTTGCTCGAATTCGCCGAAACGGAACACTCGCTCAATTCCACCGGATTTTCCGGCGCAGCAGAATCCGCCGGAGCAGAATCCCCATCCGAACCCTCCGGTTCGACCGCATTTTCTGTTCCCGGTTCGCCCAATTTCTTCGAATTTTCCGGATCGCCAGCGCCCGTCAGAGCGGCACTTTCTCTCGAATCCTCCAGCCCGACGGAATCCCCCGTAACCGGTTTTTCCGCCCCCGCCGAAACGGGATTTCCGCTCAAACTCTCCAAATTTTCCGATCCGACAGCATCCACCGGGGCGGCGTTCCCCTCAGCTTCTTCCGTTCCCGCCGACGTATCATCGTTGTCCGGCGCTTCCGGATTTTCCGGCGCAGCAGAATCCGCCGGAGCAGAATCCCCATCCGAACCCTCCGGTTCGACCGCATTTTCTGTTCCCGGTTCGCCCAATTTCTTCGAATTTTCCGGATCGCCAGCGCCCGTCAGAGCGGCACTTTCTCTCGAATCCTCCAGCCCGACGGAATCCCCCGTAACCGGTTTTTCCGCCCCCGCCGAAACGGGATTTCCGCTCAAACTCTCCAAATTTTCCGATCCGACAGCATCCACCGGGGCGGCATTCCCCTCAGCTTCATCCGTTCCCGCCGACGTATCATCGTTGTCCGGCGCTTCCAAATTTTCCGCAGTCCCCCCAGCAGCATCCCTCAAATCGGAATCTCCATCTAATTTCCCCAAATCATCCAATTCCCCATCATCCGCCTGCGCATCATCCGCCGCCTTCCGCGCCGCAAATTTCGTCCGGAGCCACGCAAAAAGCATCGACAGCCGACCGCTGCGCGGCGCAAAATGCGTGCCGGACGTCAAAATCTGTTCCGTCACAATCGGCGCATCATCCGCATCGGATTCGCCGATGGAAATATCGCGCAAAATGGTTTCCAGCGCTTGCGGCGGTTCCGGCGGCGGATTGTCTGCCGGGCGCGGCACATCGTCCGCGTCGGGCAATTCCCCGTCGCGGTGCGCCTGAACCTGCTCGGCGACGTAATCGTATACGTCCGCCTCATCATCCGTTTCGCGAAACAAATAAGCGAATTCCGACCGCGCGGAAATCGGCTGCCGCATCAGCGACGGCAGTTCGTCGTCGGTGCGGCGATTCTCAGAATCTCCCATGCAGGCTCCTCCTTTCAAAGCCGTTTCGGGCGCTCAGCGCGCCCGCAGATTCAGCCGCTGCCGCGCGACTTCGTACATCAGAATGGCACCGGCGACCGAGGCGTTCAGCGAATTGACGTGGCCGCGCATCGGCAGCGACAGCACGCCGTCGCATTTTTCGCGCACCAATCGCCCGACGCCGTGATTTTCGCCGCCGACCACCAGCGCGATTGCGCCGCGCAAATCCGCCTGGCACCACGGTTCGCCGTCCATGTCGGCCGCGTACACCCACACGCCGCGCGCTTTCAATTCATCGATTGCCGCCGCCAAATTGGACACGCGCGCGACCGGCAGATACTCCACTGCCCCGGCCGACGCCTTGCCGACGGCATACGTCAGCCCCACCGCGCGCCGCTTCGGGATGATGATGCCGTGCGCGCCGACGGCTTCGGCCGACCGGATCAGCGCGCCGAGGTTGTGCGGGTCCTCCACTTCGTCCGCGAGGATGAAAAATGGCGATTCGCCGCGGTTTTCCGCCGCGCGGAACAGGTCGTCCAGCTCGGCATAGGCCTTCACGGCCGCCGCCGCTGCAATGCCCTGATGCACTGCGCCGCCGCACATTGCGTCCAGTTTGCGCCCATCTGTTTCCTTTACAGGGATTTCCAGGTCGTGCGCTTTCGCGACGATGGCCGTCAGCGACCCAGTGTGTTCGCCTTTGGCGATGTAGATGCTGTCGATCGCGCGGCCGGAGCGCAGCGCCTCCATCACGGCGTTGCGGCCGATAATCAGCCCCTCGCGCCGCGCTTCATCGTCGCGAATTGCCGGTTTTCGTTGAAATTCTTTCGATTTTCCGTTATTTTCTTTCATTATGATAGGTCTCCCTCTCGGATGCAAAAATTCAGTCCGTATTTTATCAGTATATCACAAATCGGGCGGAAAACAAAGTGATTTGCGCGAAAAAAGCACGATTTGTGTGATTTTTGAGTTTTGGAAAGATTAGGGTTTCGCTGTGCGCGGCTGTTTCACGATGCACGCACAGGAAAAACAGGAATTTTCAATCTCGCCCATGTTCCCAGATGGCATTCGGTACCGCTGCATAACGCCCAAAACCGCATATTTTCCGCGAAAACCCATCAAAACCGCCGCAAATCCGTGCATTTTCCGCCCGGTTTTCCGCCGGACCAAAAATGCACGAAAAAATGCGAAAATGTGCGATTTTGCAGTGATTTGCGCGATTTTGAGTTTTGGGAATAATTGAAGTTTCGCCGCGTGCCGCCCGCCATTTTCCGGCCTCACGGCCGAACGGTTCGAAATGGGAATTATCGGGCATTCTCGGCACCGGCGCCGTGAGGCACCTGGAAAAATCCGATAATTGGAATTTTCGGGCATCCGCCAATTGTTCCCGGCGACCCGCCATTTCACGATGCACGCACGGGAAAAACAGGGATTTTCAATCTCGCCCATGTTCCCCGATGGCATCCGGTACCGCTGCATAACGCCCAAAACCGCACATTTTTCGCGAAAACCCAGCAAAACCGCCGCAAAACCATGCATTTTCCGCCCGGTTTTCCGCCGGACTAAAAATGCACGAAAAAATGCGAAAATGTGCGATTTTGCAGCGGTTTGCGCGATTTTGAGCTTTGGAGATAATTGAAGTTTCGCCGCGTGCCGCCCGCCATTTTCCGGCCTCACGGTTGGGTGGCTCGAAATGGCAATCATTGGACATCACCGGTGCGGGGAATGTGCGACGCCTGGACAACTTCCAATCATTAGAATTTATAATTATTTATTCCTTTGATGTGCATACATAGGGAAAGCCAAAAACGCCCAATTTTGCCACCTGCCCGTGGCGGCATTCTACACCATAATATTCCACCTTCACAGTTGGACGACTCGAAATGGCGATTATTGGGCGTCACTGGTGCAGAGAATGTGCGACGCCAGAAAATCCAATAATTGGAATTCATGAGTATTCACCAATTATTCCCGTCGAACCATCATTTCACAATGCATATACGGGAAAATCAGGGAACGCCAACTCCACCCGTGCGCCAAGCCCCATTCGGCACCAATAGGACAATGCGCAAACTTACAATAATTCTCACAATTCCCACGATCAGCGCGATGCCGGATATTCCGCCACGCGGATGTGCGGGCGCAGCGCCTGAATCTGCGCAGGAATCGGCGGCAGCGTCCCCGGCGTCAGGCAAGCGGCAGTACCCCACGAGATCGCGGTGCGCAAAGCTTCCTCGATGGGCGCGGACAGCGTCCACGCGGCCAGGAATCCGGCGATCACGCTGTCGCCCGCACCGATGGTGGATGCGGGACAAATTTCCGGCGCGGCGACATGAAGCAGCCGGGCGCCGTCGCTGTACCACGCACCGTCGGCGCCCAGCGTGACCAGCACCTGCTCCGCCAGCCCTTCGCGCGCCATCCGCACGGCGCATTCGGCCGGATTGCCCGGGTCGGCGTCCAGATCGCGGCAGAGCGCGGCCAGTTCGCTTTCGTTGGGCTTGATGAGCATCGGATGCACGCGCCGCAAATCGTCGGCCGTCATCGAATTGGAATCCAGTACCAGCCGCGTACCGAGCCGCGTCAGCTCCGTCAGAAATTCGATCACGCAGTCCGCAGTCAGCCCGCGCGGGATGCGGCCGCCAACCGCCAGCGCGCAGTCGTCTGCGGCCGGGCGCAGCCGGGTGCGCAGCTGGTCCAGCGTGTCGGGCGGAACGGAAAATTGGTCGAGGCTGATGCGCGTTTCCGGGCCGCTGGCGGGGTGGATGGTCATATTTTCACGGATCGCGCCGGGGACGTAGACCGCGCGGTAGGGCAGCCGGTCGGCGCACAGCATTTGTTCAAATTCGGCGGCGTTGTCGCGCCCCAGGACGGCGAACGCCGTGCATTTCACGCCGTTGACGGTCAGCGCCCGCGCGGTGTTGATGCCTTTGCCGCCCGCGTCGCGCGTGACGGACTGCGCATAGTTTTCGTGCCCGACGCGGAGCGACTCCATTCGATAGTGCAGATCGAATGCCGGGTTCAAGGTCAGGGTGCGGATGTGCATGGCGAACGCCTCCGTTTTGTTGTGGATGGGTATAGCATATCACAATTTCGGCAAAAAATCAATCTTTTTTGTCGAAATACAGTCAAATGGACAATTTCGGATATAAAATTGAATATAATTTCATTTCTAATGCGAAAAATATTCAAAAACGTGCAGGATTTTACTTGACAAGCGCTTGAAAAGCCGTTATAATAAAAGTAAAGTGAGCGGAGAAGGCTCGGCGGCGCGCGGGTGTGCCGGCGGGGAATTTAGATTGGTCCGTTCAGTGAAAGGAGCTTTCGGGTTATGAAGAAAAAGTGCAGCGCATTGCTTGCCGTGATTCTGGCAATTGCAATGCTGGTAACGACGATGCCGTCCATGGTTTTCGCCGCGGATACAAATGCGACGGAGCAGGTCGGCAGCCACCGGATGGTGGATCCGGCAACCGGTGCACCGGCGGCCGGTGGCTCGACTACGGCCAACACGTCTGCGGACGGGCTGGTTACGGTGGACAAGACCATTGAGCAGATTGCGGAAAAGGAAAATATGTTCCGGATTACGCTGAATGTTACCACGAAAACGAAGTTTGAATCGGTTACGACTTCCGAAGATGCCGCGGTTGTGCTTATGATTGACACGTCCGGCAGCATGAAAGGTCCGCGCCTGAAAGAAGCGAAAAAAGCGGCGCAGGCGTTTATCAACAGCTTTGCTTCCGAAACGGTGACGCGCAAAGTTGCGATTGTGGAGTTTGGCAGCAATGTCAAGAATAATCCGACGTGGAAAGATGCGAAAGATCTGAAAAGGGCGAATGACAAGCTGTGTGAGGACTTGGACAAACTGAGCGCAGACGGCGGTACCAACATGGACGCCGCGTTCCGCTCGGCGAAAACGCAGCTGGATGCGCTGAAAGCCGATTTCAATATCAAAAACCTGAACGTGGGTGCTGCTGACCGACGGGAAACCGACATTCTATGGTGACGGTGCAGGCGATGGCAGCGATACGACGCACGAAACGCACACGGAAACCGAGGCTGCGGCCAAGGCGTTGACGGACGCGGGCTACAATATGTATGCCGTGTATGTGGGCGATGAAGAGATCATTTGCTATAACTCAGATCACGATGGAAACGCCGTCAGTGGAAATAAGAACTGCGCACTGAACCATTGGCATACCGAGTATGACTGGTTGGACTTTCTTCATTTGTTTCCGTACGATGTATTTGACGGCATCAAAGTGGACAAATGGCTGCAGAACTACTGCGGATTTACCACCTTTGCGGTCAGCAACCTCGCAGATCTGACCAAAACGTTCCAGGATATCGCAGCGCAGATCGAGCTGAGCGCCAAGGCTGGCGTGGTCACTGACCCGATGGGCGCGCTGATTGCGTTCGGAGGCAATGTGACGACGGATGACCTGGATGCAAATGACCTGTCGTGGAGCTTTGCGGGCAACACACTGACGTGGGATCTGAAAAAAGCGAAAGCTGTCGAAATTGACAACGTCTCCACCTATACGCTGAGCTACGAGATTACACTGGATACGCTGGATCAGAATTTTGCGGCGGGGACGTACTATCCCACCAACGGCACCACTTCGATGACCTACACGGTTACGGAAAATGACAAACCGACGCTCGGCAATATCTACTTTAACCTCCCGACCGTCAAAGGCTTTGCCGGTTCCTATGAGTTCACCAAACTGGACAAAGCGACGAACAATCCGCTCGGCGGCGTGGAATTCACGCTGACGACCCCGGACGATTCCGACTGGTCGAAAGTGGTTTATTCGGATGCGAACGGCAATGTCACGATTGACAATCTCCCGTCCGGACACCATTATGTGCTTCGCGAAACGACTCCGCTGCCGGGCTATCAGGCGGACACGATCGGTTATGCGCTGTCTGTGGCGTATGGCGTGGCGTCCTCGCGGAACCTGGCTGGCAAAAACAACACGATTCTCAACGAGTCTGCGACGTATACGCTGTCGGTTGAGAAATTCTGGGATGACAATGGCAACAACGACGGCAAACGTCCGGACAGCGTGACGGTTGGCCTGTACGAAGTCGATGAAAGCGGCAACGCGGCGGGCGAACCGGTGCAGACCATCACGATTCAGGACGACGGTCAGGGCAACTGGGTTGGTCAGTTTGAGAACGTGCCGATGGCGCGCGACGGCCAGCTGATTGACTATACCGTAAAAGAAATCACCGTCCCCACCGGCTACACGGCCACGGTGAATGAAGTCCGCAAGGACGACCAGCTGAGCGGCTTCGAGATCACCAACACGCACACCGACGAGCAAGCGGTGCTCACGATCACCAAAAAGTGGAAAGATAACGACGACGCTGCGCAGAAACGCCCGGAGAGTGTTTCTGTTGCGATCAATGCCAACGGCGACAAAGTCGGGATGGTCACGCTGAACGCGGATAACGACTGGACGGCCACGGTGGAGCTGCCGAAGTATCGGGACGGCCAGCCGATCACCTATACCGTTCTGGAAGAGAAAGTGCCGGAAGGCTACACCGATTCCTACGACCAGCTGACGCTCACCGTCACCAACACCTACGGCGAAGGCGCGCAGACCACGCTGAACCTCGTGAAGGTGTGGGCGGACAACAACAACAACGACGGCAAACGCCCGGATGCGATCGACGTCGAGATTCTGGCCAACGATCATACGGTCAAGACGGTCACGCTCCGCGCGGACGACGGCTGGAAAGCCGACATCACGCTGCCGAAGTACGAAAACGGCGTCGAGCTGATCTACACGGTTCGCGAAAAAGACGTCCCGGCCGGGTACACCGTCTCCTACGACGGCATGACCATCACCAATACGTCCGACGGCAACGAGCAGACGACGCTTGCGATCACCAAAACGTGGAAAGACGACGACAACAAGGCCGGCAAACGCCCGGATTCCATCGAAGTTGAAATCCTCGCGGACGGTCAGGCTGTCAAGACGGTGACGCTCGCGGCGAAAGACGGATGGAAAATCGAAGTGCAGCTGGACAAGTACCTGAACGGCAAGGCGATCACCTACACCGTGCAGGAAAAGGGCGTGCCGGAGGGTTACACCGCCGAGTACGACCAGGCCACGCTGACGATCACCAACACCTACAAATCGACCCCGACCCCGACGCCGACTCCGGCGACCGGCGGCACCGGCACGGCGATGCTGTGGATGACGCTGATGCTCGCGGCGGCTGCGATGCTGATCGGCTCGGTGCTCCTCAGGAAAAAACTGAACGCGTAATCGCGTGAATATCCAAAGCGGAACCGTTTCGGCGGTTCCGCTTTTTCGCGCGAATCGCTTGCTTTCCGCCCCGGTTTGTGGTATGATTATAATGAAGAAATTTTGGAAAGGGCTTGATTCATTTATGAAACTGCTGTTCGCCGGTACCAGCCACGGGATCCCGGAAGCGGATCGGTTTTGCTCGTCTATTTTTGTTCAGGCGGGCGGGAATACTTATATTGTCGATGCCGGCGCGCCCGTTTCGGCGCTGCTGCGCCGCTATGGGATCGACCACGACACCGTCCGCGCGGTTTTTGTGACGCATATGCACGACGACCATTTTGACGGCCTGCCGGAACTGTGCGCGCAAATGAATTGGTATTTCAAAAACTGCAACCCGCAGATATGCCTGCCGGAGCAAAAGGGCGTGGAGCTGCTGACGAATTGGATTCGCGTCATGCTGCCCAACGAATCGCGGCCGATGCATCTGTCGGTTTACCAACCCGGCGTCATTTTCGACGACGGCGTCCTGCGCGTTACCGCACGTCCGACGAGGCACACCCCGCATTCCTACGGCTTTTTGCTGGAAGCCGACGGCCAACGCGTGCTGATTACCGGCGATATGAGCGGGAATTATCCGGAATTCCCGGAGCTGCTCTGCGGCGAATCGTACGACGCAATCGTGTGCGAAGCGGCGCACCATGCCGATTACCGCACGCTGGCGCCAATGTTTGCGCAGGCGCACACCAAGCGGTTTATTGCGACGCATATCAACCCGGAAAAACTGCCCGGCATCGAAGCGCTGCGCGGTCAGCTGCCGTTCGACTATGACATTGCGTTCGACGGGATGGCGGTGGAAGTCTGATGGATGCCAATCGCCTGCCGATTGCGGTGCGGCCGCTGAGCGCGGCGGATCTGGATGACGTGGCGCGGCTGGAATCGACCTGCTTTGCCGACCCGTGGACGCGCGCGCAGCTGGCCGAAGAGCTGGACAATCCGCAGGCGGTGGTGCTTGTCGCCGCGCGGGGCGGCGCGGTGATCGGCTATGCCGGGATGCACTGCGTGCTGGACGAGGCATACATTACCAACGTGGCGGTGTTCCCGCAGTATCGCCGGGCGGGCGCAGCGCGTGCGCTGATAAACGCGCTGACTGCGCACTGCACCGCGCACCGAATGGCGTTTTTGACGCTCGAAGTGCGCACATCCAACGAACCGGCGATTGCGCTGTACCGCGGATGCGGCTTTGCGCCGGTCGGGACGCGCCGCGGATTTTACGCGCATCCCACCGAGGACGCCCTGCTGATGACGCGTTTTTTTACCGATTCATAAAAGTATGTCGCGCCGCGTATCTTTCGGCGCAAATGGGGGAACCAATACCATGCGGATCTTAGCAATCGAATCGTCGTGCGACGAAACTGCGGCAGCCGTCATTGCAGACGGTCGGCGCATTTGCTCGTCGGTGGTCGCCACACAAATCGCGGAACACCGCAAATACGGCGGCGTGGTGCCGGAAATCGCGTCCCGGCGGCACACCGAGGCCATTTCTGCCGTCGTGGCGCAGGCACTGGACGAAGCCGGACTGCGCCCCGGCGAAGAAGATGCCGTCGCTGTCACCTATGCGCCGGGGCTGATCGGCGCACTGCTGGTCGGCGTCAATTTTGCGAAAGCGTACGCGTACGCCAACGGCCGGCCGCTGATCCCGGTGCATCACCTGCGCGGTCACATTGCTGCCAATTACCTGGCGCACCCGGAGCTGGAACCGCCGTTTTTGTGCTTGGTGGTGTCCGGCGGGCACAGCCACATTGTGGAAGTGACGGATTATGTGACCATGCGCATCATCGGCCGCACCCGCGACGACGCCGCCGGCGAAACGTTCGACAAGGCGGCGCGTGCAATGGGGCTGCCGTACCCCGGCGGTGTTGCGCTGGATCAATTGGCAGAATCGGGAGATCCGAACGCGTATCGGATGCCGCACCCGCATGTGGACGGCAGCCCGTACGATTTCAGTTTTTCCGGGCTCAAAACCTTTGTGGTCAACCTGATTCACCGCGCGGAACAGACCGGCGCCGAGCTGCCGCGGGCGGACATTGCGGCCTCGTTCCGCCGGGCGGCGGTCGATATGCTGGCGGACAATTTCCTCCGCGCGGCACGCGATTTGGGGTACAAACGGCTGGTGATGGCAGGCGGGGTGTCGGCAAATTCTGCCCTTCGTGCAAGATTACAGAACGAATGTTGCAAAATTGGCGCAAAGATATATATGCCGCCCCTGTCGCTCTGCGGCGACAACGCGGCGATGATCGGCGCGCAGGCATACTATGAACTGGGTGCGGGAAACACCGCACCGCTCGATTTGAACGCATATGCAACGCTTTCGATCGATGCACCCAACCCGGATAACCGCGTAAAATAAATTTTTTTGAAAATTGACAGAATATTCACAACTGAACCCTTGCAAAATGCGCGAAAGTTTAGTATAATAAGATCAGATTTGGTTTTGCGACAGGCAAAGCCATTGGAAAGATATCTTTGGAAAGGGGTATTTCAAAATGACCAAAAATCCGACTGTTCTTGCATGGCTGGATGATATGAAAAAATTGCTCAACCCGGATCACGTGGTGTGGATCACCGGGGAAGAGGATCAGCTCAACGGGCTGCGCGACGAGGCTGTCCGCACCGGCGAGATGATTAAACTCAACGAAGAAAAGCTGCCGGGCTGCTTCCTGCACCGCACGAAGCCGAACGATGTGGCGCGCGTGGAAAACCGCACGTTCATCTGCTCCCGTGCGCAGGAGAATGCCGGCCCCACCAACAACTGGTGCGACCCGCAGGAAATGTATCAGCGGCTGTATGACATCGCGCGTGGCTCCTACGCTGGCCGCACGATGTATATCATCCCGTTCTCGATGGGTCCGGTCGGCTCGCCGCTGGCGAAAATCGGCATCGAAGTGACCGACTCCATCTACGTTGTTCTGAACATGGCGATTATGACCCGCGTGGGTCAGAAGGTGCTCGACGTGCTCGGCGACAGCAACGACTGGGTGCGCGGCCTGCACGCCAAGTGCGACGTGGATCCGGAAAAACGCTATATCTGCCAGTTCCCGGAGGACAACACCATCATCTCCGTCAACTCCGCGTACGGCGGCAACGTGCTGCTGGGCAAAAAGTGCTTTGCGCTTCGCATCGCGTCGTACCAAGGCTGGAAAGAGGGCTGGATGGCCGAGCATATGCTCATCCTCGGCTTGCAGAATCCGAAGGGCGAAGTGAAATATATCGCGGCGGCGTTCCCGTCGGCGTGCGGCAAGACCAACCTGGCCATGCTGATTCCGCCGGAGTACCTGCGTGAAAAAGGCTACAAGATCTGGACGGTCGGCGACGACATCGCCTGGATGCGCATCGGTGCGGACGGCCGCCTGTACGCGATCAACCCGGAGAACGGCTTCTTCGGCGTGGCGCCCGGCACGAACGCACATTCCAACTTCAACGCGCTGAAATCGACCGAAAAGAACACCATCTTCACCAACGTGGCGCTCAATCCGAAGGACAACACCGTGTGGTGGGAAGGCCTGACCAAGGAAATTCCGGACGAGCTGATCGACTGGAAGGGCAATCCGTGGAAGTCCTCGCAGTTCGTGAAGGCCGACAAATCGACCTACGCGGCGCATCCGAACTCCCGGTTCACTGCGCCGGCCGTCAACTGCCCGTGCATTTCCGACGAGTTCGACAAAGGCGCTGGCGTGCCGATTTCGGCGATCATCTTCGGCGGCCGCCGTGCCAAATGCGCGCCGCTGGTGTACCAGTCCCGCGACTGGGAGAACGGCGTGTTCGTTGGCTCCGCGATGGCGTCCGAGACGACTGCGGCTGCGGCCGGTGCGGTGGGCGTTGTGCGTCGTGACCCGATGGCGATGCTGCCGTTCTGCGGCTACAACATGGGCGACTACTTCGCACATTGGCTCGAAATGGGCAAGAAACTCGGCGACAAAGCGCCGAAGATCTTCAACGTCAACTGGTTCCGTACCGACGACGAAGGCCACTTCATTTGGCCGGGCTTCGGCGACAATATGCGCGTGCTGAACTGGATCATCGACCGCTGCGAAGGCAAAGCGGACGCGACCGAAACCGCGATCGGCTATGTGCCGAAGCCGGAAGACATCGATCTGACCGGGCTGGATATGGACATGGATACGCTCAAAGGCATCCTGACCGTTGACCACGACGTGTGGGTTCAGGAAGCGAACGAGATCGAGGAGCACTACAAGAAGTTTGGCGACAAACTGCCGAAAGAGCTTCGTCATCAGCTCGACACGCTCAAAAAGAACCTTGGGATGTAATTCCCCTTTCCGCAAAAATATGCCGGGCGGCGCATCGCTTGATGTGCCGCCCGGTTTTGTGGTGTGTTGGGGGGAAAAGAAAGCAAAAAAAATCGGACGAATTAGTTTCGTCCGATTTTTTGGTTTAAGTACGCCAGCGACAGCGCCATGTTTTCGTACTGGACGGAAATTCCGTCCGGCACGCGCAATACGCACGGTGCAAAGCACCAGATGGCCTGCACGCCGCACGCGATCAGCCGGTCGGTGACCGCCTGTGCGGCTGTGGCGGGGACGGTGAGGATGCCGATCTGCACTGGGTGGGTTTGGCAGTACGGTTCTAGCTCCGCCATTGCGTAGATGGGTTTGCCGGAATTGCTGGTTTCCGGCGTTGTCACCGCCGTATCGAATGCGGCGGCAATTTCCAGCCCGTACGCCTGGAAGCCGCTGTAATCCAGCAATGCGCGGCCCAGTTTACCGGCTCCGACGATCACGATGCCGCTCGATGGATTGCCGGCCAGAAACGATTCCAGCGCACCAATCAGCGAATCGACCTGATAGCCGATTTTCGGCCGTCCGGCGCCGCTGACGGCGCTCAGATCCTTGCGGACCTGGACTTCGCCCAGCCCCAGCGCGTGGGCGAGGGTGGTGGCCGAAATGGTTGCTGTGTGCGCCGGTGCGTTTTTCAGGTACTGCAGGTAGCGCGGAATCCGCCCGATGGTTGCGCGGGATACTTCTTTCAAGCCGTCCCCTCCTTTCACGCGATTGGGCAGCGCTTACTGCGCGGATGCTGCCGCTGCGGCTGCGTCTGCGGCGTCGTCCAGCTTCTTGTTGCGGAAGTACAGTGCGACGTCGATCGAAATTTCGATGAAGTTCAGCACATAGAAGAAGAAGCTCAGGAAGAACAGGAAGCCGCTGGAGCCGCCCGTGACTTGGATGATTTTGCGCGCGATGCCGCACGCGTAGCCAATCAGCAGGAACACTTCAAAGAACAGGCTTTTGCCCTTCGCCGTGCGCGACACGATCGATTTGCGGATCGAAATCGGCCACGACAGGCCAAAGCAGAATATGGTCAGCGCTTCCAGTAAATCGGTAATCATGGTCAATACTCCTCAATATTTCTCAATTTATTTGCGGCGGTAGTCCGGCAGCAGCTTCGGCGACACGGCTTCGGTTTCGATTCCGGCCTGCGCGCGTTCGGCGTCGAACTTCGCGATGTGGTCGAGCGTCAGCTTGCCGACGGTGACGTCCTGCGCTTTGTGCGCCGCGCTGGTACCGGCGGTGCGGCCGAACACGATGATGTCCAGCAGCGAGTTGCCCATCAGCCGGTTGCGGCCATGGATGCCGCCGACGGCCTCGCCCGCCACGAACAGATTTTCCACGTTGGTGGTCATGCAGTCCGCGTTGATGTCCAGTCCGCCGTTCTGATAGTGCAGCGTGGGGTAGACCAGAATCGGCTCTTTGCGGATATCGATGCCATAGCTGGCGAACATCCGCATCATCGCCGGGATGCGGCGCTCGATGGTGCCTTCGCCGCCGATTTGCTCGATCATCGGCGTGTCCAGCCACACGGCCTGGCCGCTGCCGGTGTCTACGCCTTCACCGCGGTCGCTGCATTCCCGAATGATCGAGGCCGCCGCCACGTCGCGGGTTTCCAGCGGATGCATAAAGACCTTGCCGTCGCGGTTGACGAGTTTCGCGCCCAGCGAACGGACTTTTTCCGTGACCAGCGCGCCGAAAATCTGCTGCGGATATGCCGCGCCTGTCGGGTGATATTGGAGCGTGTCGGCGTACAGCAGTTTCGCGCCGACGCGGTAGCCCAGCACCAGTCCGTCGGCCGTTGCGCCGTAGTGGTTGGACGTCGGGAAGCCCTGGTAGTGCATCCGGCCCGCGCCGCCCGTCGCGATGATGATCGTTTTGGCGCGCGCGACCATCAGCTCGTGCGTTTCCATATTCATCAGCACCGCACCGGCCGCTTTGCCCTGCTCATCCAGAATCAGTTCGATCGCGGCGGTGAAATCCACCACCGGGATCCCGCGGTTCAGCACTTCGTCGCGCAGCGTGCGCATGATCTCGGCGCCGGAGTAGTCTTTGGCCGCGTGCATCCGCTTGCGGGACGTGCCGCCGCCGTGGGTGGTAATCATGGTGCCGTCGGGCGCTTTGTCGAACTCCACGCCCAGGTCGTTCAGCCACTGGATGGCCTCCGGCGCGTCGCACACCAGCTTCGCCAGCAGCTCGCGCTTTGCGGCAAAATGGCCGCCGCCGAACGCGTCCAAAAAGTGAATCGCCGGGGAGTCGTTCGGTTTGTCCGCCGCTTGGATGCCGCCTTCGGCCATCATGGTGTTGGCGTCGCCGATGCGCAGCTTGGTGACGATCATCGTTTTGGCACCGGCATTGTCGGCCTCGATGGCCGCCGAAGCGCCCGCGCCGCCGCCGCCGATAATCAGCACGTCTACGTCGTACCGCACATCGGAGAGATCGACGTCTTTGGCGGAGATGCGGCTGTGCGCTTGGAGCATCTCGCACAGTTCGTGCGGCACGGATTCGCCTTTGTTCGGCCCGATTTGCAGCGTCGCGAACTCGCTTTTCTTGTAATCGGGATGGTACGCAGCCAGCAGCGCGTCCTTTTCGTCGGCCGTCATCCGCGCGGGTTCATACGCGATATTGGCCGCGCGCGCCGCTTCCACGGCATGGATCGATTCCTGAAATTCCTTTGCATACATGGCGATTCCCTCCTTATTTCTCAATTTCGCGGTGGTTGTACAGCTCTTTCAGCTCTTCCACCGGCTTGCCCATCAGCGCTTCGATCAGGTCGTTGAACGTGCCGTCTTTGATTTCCTGCACGCGGTCGGCCAAGTGCTGGCTTTTCGGCGCCAGGTACTTGCCGTTGAGCCGGCGGGCGAGCATTGCGACCTGCGGGTGCGAAATGCCGGCCGGGCAGCGGGACGAACATACGCCGCACATCACGCAGTCGAACGATTCTTCGGCGCATTTGTCGAATTCGCCGCGCTGCGCGTACGCGATGTACTGCATCACGTTCAGCGACTGGGTGCAGCTTTTGGTGCAGGCGTTGCAGCCGACGCACGCGTAGATTTCGGGGTACAGCTGCATCATCACCTGCTGCTCGGGCTTGATCTGCTCGATGTTGTACACCTGCTTCACCAGCGGGAAGAACGGCAGCGTTGCGACGTACATATTGTTTTCGACCTTCGTTTGGCACGCCAGGCAGGTTTTCAGCTCCCGGTCGCCTTTGATGCGGTAGATCGTCGCGCACGCGCCGCAGAATCCGTTGCGGCAGCCGCAGCCGCGCAC
>CAJKBQ010000029.1 GCA_905198155.1 uncultured Eubacteriales bacterium | reverse complement strand
TGTCCTCCGGGCGCGTCGGCGGTGTGCCGTTCTGCCCGCCCGGCGCATTTTCGCCGCCCATATTCATCGTACCCATCACACTCAGGTTCAAATCTGACGCATCCACCAGCGCAGACGAATCCGCCTGCTGCCCGGCCGTCGTAGACGGAATGGTACCGTCCACCTGACCGGCAACGCTTTCTGCGCGCCGCACTAATACCGTCATCAGCTCCTCCGCCGCCGTGTCGTATTCGTCATACGTATAAAATGCGGTCGGATCGCTTTCCACCAGCGCATCAATCTGGTTCCGAATGCGGTTGTACACCGCTTGCAGCGTGCCGTCGGTCACATAGTCGCACAGCTGCTGCAAATACGCGTGATACTGCGCCAAATACGTCTCGTTTTCCAGCAGCGCCGCGAAAAACGACCGGTCGTCCAGCGAGATATTCCCAGAAAACGGCGTATCAATCGCGAAATTCACTGTCCTGGACGCATCCGATCCGCCTTGCGAAAATCCGCCCCATGCCAGATTGTAGTCCCACGGAATCAGGTTCAGCCGCCCGTCCTGCTCGTACAGGTAATAATTGTGCGACATCGACCCAGACAAACTGTCCAGATTCACAGCGAATGTGTGCACTGCCATATACCGCAGCACATTGTCCACATCCATCACGGACGCGACATCGTCCTGCGCCGCGATCTGCTTCAACGCTGCAACCACGCGCTTGTGGTCTTTTTTGCCGCTGTCCGTGACCGCGCCGTCCCAGATGGTTTCATAGCTGTCGAGGTCGTCGTCGATATAATTGAGCGTCGCGCTGTTGGTGCTTCCGGACGCATTCATGCCGCCTCCGCCCATCCCGCGGCCGCCATTGACACCCTCCGGCTTATACAATTCTCCGGCCGCTGCGCCGTAATTCCGCAGCAGAAATCGCTCCTCCACTGCTTCCAGCGCCAAATACACGCCCCAATATTCCCCGTTTACCGAAACCTTCGCGTAGTTGTACAGCGACGCATCCGCGTCCAGATACGCAAACATATCGTATACAATCGCTTCTTTCATATTGGTCGCGTCGGCATAGTTGTTGTTCAGCACCAGCTTATCCAACCCAAAGCAGGACTGGCTTTCGTCGTAGTGGTCGAACTCGATCTTAAAACTGTACCGATCCGTCGTCGGATCGTTCGCAATGCTGGACAAACTGGTGTTACCCTTGGCGCGGATGGCCACATTGCGAAACGTGATTCCGTGGACTGTCACGTCGCACGCATAGTATTCTTCGTTGATGGCGCTGTCCAGCAGCGTTGCCCACTGCTCCGCGTCGATGGCGATATTGATCTCCATGATCTGATCGGTGTCAAACAGCGTCGATTCATACGCCATCGTCACGCCGCCGTCGGCCGCCTGCGCGATGGACGGCGCAAATACCCCCATCAGCGCCACGGCAATCACCGCCAAACCCGTCACCACCACGATAATCGCATTGCAATATTTGGAACGGATCATGCAAACGCCTCCTCCGTCACCCCAGATATTCGCCGTTGTAGCTGACCAGCACCGCGCTGCGCACCCCGGCCACCTGCTGAATCTGATTTACAAATCCCGTTTCTCCGGCCGCATTCACCGGCAGCCGCAGTTCTGCTGTCCATTCGATCCCGTCGGCCTGCACCGTTTTGGCCTTCACCGTCACGGCCGCCGCGCTGCGCGCAATGTCCGCCGCCTGCTGTTCGGCCGCTTCGTCCGCGCACCGCACGATCAGCATATACGGGCAGTCGCGCGTTTTGCGGTTGGCCGCAATCAGCAGCACCACGCCGATCACCACCGACCCCAGCACCGCCAGCGGGATCATCCCCGCGCCAATCACGATGCCCACCGCAATCGCCCAGAACAAAAACACGATTTCCATCGGCTCTTTAATCGCCGTGCGGAACCGGACGATCGACAGCGCACCGACCATGCCGAGCGACAGCACCACGTTGGACGTCACCGCCAGAATCACCAGCGTCGTAATCATCGTCAGCCCCAGCAGCGACACGGCAAACCCGGTCGAATACATCACGCCGGTGAACGTTTTCTTGTAAATCAGCATCACGAACAGCCCGATGGCTCCGGCAAACACCAACGCAATCACCATGTCCAAAAACGAAAAAGACTGAATATTCTCCAGAAAACTCGACTTAAAAATGTCCGAAAAACTCATAGCAAGCACCCTCCATAAAATTATTTTTACGATTCAAACGACCGTCCGGCGGCATATTTGGAAAACGACCCAATCCGTGGACTGCCGCTTTGCAGCAGCTGCCGGATCACCTCCGGCAAAAACGCGTCGAACTTCACTTCCAGAATCACCCGGCCGCGGTTCGTCACCGGAACTTCCGCCGCGCCGTCGAACAGCGCCGCGTGCCCAGGCGCCGTGCGGATGTCGGTGTCAAACGTGACGCGTACGTTGCCCGGTGCATACACCAGCGGCGCGCGCGTGTACGATACCACCGTTTTGGGCCGCAGCCCGTTTGTCCATGCCCCGACGAATTCCGCCAGCAGCGGCCGTTCCAGTACGGATCCCAGGCCGTCAATCGCCCCGGATTGAATCCGGCGCACCTCGTCCTGCGTCAAAACGCAGGATTTTTTCATGCACAGCGCCCCGCGCTTTGACTTTTTTTCCAGCTGGATAAACGATGGATCGTCGTTGTAGTACCGAATCCGGTACTTGTCGCGGTTCCGTACCCCCATCCATTTTTCCCACAGCGCCTTGTCGCGGCAATTGTCAAAATACAGCGACGTAATCCGGTACCGCCCGTCCGCCCCGCAGTGCGGATCCGGCTGCATCACCGTCCGCAGCCGCTGGTACAGCGCGATATATTCCCCATACGCGATTTCGTATTTCAGCTCGTGCCGATATGCTTGCGCATCCATTGCGCGTGCCCCCTTCCGGTTTTGTTTCGGTGCCTCTATGATACCAGCCCGCGCTTAATGCACGCTAAATTTTTCGGTGAAAAGCGCGTGAAATTTCCGGACGCAAAAAAAGTCCGCCGGAGGAATTCCCCCGGCGAGCTTTTCAAACGCCCAATATTCAGTTCAATCCCATCGTGAACGTAAAGTGAATCTGCTTTTCGTCCAGCCGGAATTCCGGTTCCAGCGCCGGACCGCACGAGTTGGATCCAATGCCGGACACTTTGTAGTCAATCCGCAGATACGACCCGTCGGATTCCCCGATTTCGTCGGTGTGCTTGGCCAGGTACAGCTGCATCGCCGAATACTGCGACAGATTGATCTCCATCCCCTGTTCGCCGGCAAAGCGCAGCTTGCCGTTGACCACCGCCGCGCGCACGCCGTAGTGATTGCCGTGCTCCTGCGGGTAAATGTACGGGACATATTCCTGCGCGGCAGTCGTGTCGTGCCAATCGAGCCGCGCATGATGGAACGTATCGCAGTACGTTTCCAGCGGCCCGTACCCAAAGTACCGCATCGCACTGTTTTTCTGCGCCAGTTTCATCGTGAATCCGAGGCGCGGCAGCCAAATGCAGTCCGCACGCACCGTGCCGTCCAGCGTGGTATGCACCGTGCCGTCCGCGTCGATGCGCAGCCGCATGGTGTAGCGGAAGAACGGCAAGTGCGACACCCCGGCCAAACTGCCGGACACCGCAATCGCGTCCGCTTCCACGCGCGCGTCGTACACCTTGCTGAACTGCCGGTCGAAGTTTTCGCCCTTCTGCGTTTCATTGTACACCCATTTTTCGCGGATGTGCCGGTCGTTGTCGGTCGGCGCGCGGAACGCATCCAGCCGAATCGGAGCGGCCAGCTGTTCTTCGCCGTCCACGCAGATTTGGTCAAACGCGCCGAGCAGCTTGTTGAACCGGTAGGCAAACCGCGCGCCGTGCGCGTAGATAAACTGCGCGTCTTCCGTCAGCGCCGCCGTGCTGCCGACCGCCGGATCGTTTATCACCGCCGCACTGCCCGGGCATTCCAGCCGCGCCACTTCGGAGCCGTCGCGCCGCAGCAGCGTCACGTCTACCGTGCTGCCCAACCGGCACGTCAGCGGGAACTGCGCATCCGGTACAATATATACGATCTCCTTCGGCGCCGCCGTCAGCGTCACTGTTTTCTCTTCCAGCACCTGCCCGTCGCATTTCAGCGCATAGCGAATCTGATATTCACGCAGATTGGTAAAGTCCATCAAATGGCGATATTGAATCCGCCCGTGGTCGTACGCAATCCGGAACGGCGCATACGCCGCCTTCACTTCATACGATCCGGCTTTGAACGTCCGGTCGGCAAACACCATACCGTCGCAGCAGAAGTTGCCGTCGTCGGTCAGCTCGCCGGGGAAGTCGCCGCCGTATTTGCCCACGCCGTTTTCCATCACGGTGTGATCCACCCATTCCCACACGCAGCCGCCGATCAGCCGCGGATATTTCCAAATCAGATCCCAATACTGCCACACGTCGCCCGGGCCGTTGCCCATCGCGTGCGCATATTCGCACATAAACACCGGCATCCGGTGCACGTCGTCCGTCGCGTATTCTTCCAGCGTCCCCACGCTCGGGTACATCCGGGAATACACGTCCGGCCGGGCGTTCATCTCCGCGCGGCTGGCGTCCTCGCAGTGAATCAGCCGGGACGGGTCGCGGCGGCGCGTCCAGTCGATCATCGCGCGATGGTTTTCGGAGTGGCCGCTTTCGTTGCCGGTGGACCACATAATCACGCTGGCGTGGTTTTTATCGCGTTCCACCGCCCGAATCATGCGATCCAGGAACGATCCGCGCCACGCCGGGTCGCTCGTCGGCCAAATCGGGTCTTCCACGTCGTACGCCCACTGACCCGGATACCGCGTGCAGAACCCGTGCGTTTCCAAGTCGGTTTCCAAAATCACATAAAAGCCCAACCGGTCGCACAGCTGCAAAAACTCCGGCGACGGCGGATAGTGCGACGTGCGCACCGTGTTCATGTTCAGCGACTTCATCAGCACCAGGTCATGTTCCAGGTCGGCGCGGCTCATCACCCAGCCCTTGTCCGGCGTGGAATCGTGGTGGTTCACGCCTTTCAGCTTCACGGCGACGCCGTTAATCAGCAATTCCTGCTTGCCGGAAATCGCGATCGTGCGGAACCCGACGTCCTGGTGAATTTCCTCCCCGGCAATGTCCAGTTGCAAGTCGTACAGCGCCGGTTTTTCCGCGTTCCACAGCACCGGATTTGCAATCTCCGCCGTCGTCTCACCGTCAAATTCCGCTTCCCACACCAAGCGTCCTGCCGGGTCGCGCAGCACGGCGTGCGTCGGCCGATCGGTGCGGACGAACAGCCGGCGGTTCTCTTCGGTACGCACTTCAATGTCCGCCGCATGGCCGACCGGGCGTTCCAGCAGATACACGTCGCGGAACAGACCGCTGAACCGCAAAAAGTCCTGATCTTCCAGGTAGCTGCCGCTGCACCATTTGCGGACGCGGATCACCAGCGTGTTTTCGCCCGCGTGCGCGGCAGGCGTCAGGTCGAACTCCGCCTGCAAATGCGCGCCCTGCGTGTAACCAATATATTGTCCGTTCAGCTCAACCTCCGCGCACGAACCAACGCCTTCCAGCACCAGATACAGCCGCTTTTCCGGATCCTGATAGGTAAACGTGCGGCGATACACGCCCATCGGGTTGATGTCCGGCACAAACGGCGGATCTACCGGGTAGGGGTAGCGCACATTGGCATAATTGGGTGCGCCGCAGCCGTGCAGCTGCCAGCACGCCGGGACTTCCATCGTGCCCCATTCGGTGATGGCGTCGGCGGTCGGCGCAGCGTCGCCGTTTTCAAAGTAGGCAAAGTCCCACACACCGTTGAGCAGCGTGTACGTCGCGTCGCCGGCGGGAATGTAGTAACTGCGCTGCGGGAGACGGTTTTCCGAAATGTGATTCAGGTCTTCGTACGGTCGGATCATGTTCGGATACTTCCTTTCTTTTCAATTCGATGATTTTGGGTGCATTTTGCGGAATTATCGCATTTTTTTGATTGCGCACCGTTCGCGCACGATTTTGCTTGACAAATCCGCTTTATTGATATATTATCATAGAAAACGCGCAATGTCAATCGGATTATTTTGATTTCAATCGTCCGATTTTGATGCAGCCAAAGGAGCCGCCGTCATGAACAATTATCTATACCATATTAATCCGCACGCGCAGGAGCTGCCGCTGTACCTGTGCACCGTCGGCGTCAATCTGCCGCAATATACCATCCTGCGTCCCGGCGGGATCGAGCATTACCAGCTGCTGCTCGGCCGGAGCGGCACGGGGCGTACGCTGGGACAGGAGCGCACCATCCAGCATGGCGATGTCTATTACCTGCCGCCGCACGAAACCCACGCCTACGAACCGCAGGGCGACTGGGTGTGCGACTGGCTGACGTTCGGCGGCACGACGGCAGACGCACTGCTGCCGCAGACGCCGGGCATCTGGCGGCCGGCGGATTTCGCGTGGTACACGGCGCAGCTCGAAAAAATGGCGCAAAATGACCGGATGCTGGACTACCAGGCCAACAGTGTCCTATTATATGAGCTGGTGCTGCGGTTCCGGTCAGAAACACAGCGCGGCAAAGGCGTCAACGCCGACCGCGGGCGCGCGCGGCTCCAACCGGTGCTGACCTATATGCAGCAGCACTTCGCCGAGCCGATCACCGTCCCGGAGCTGGCGGCGCAGATTCATGTGACGGACGCGCAGTTCTGCCGCATCTTCCGGTCGGTGTTCCACACGCGGCCGATGCTGTACCTGAACTTCCTCCGCGTTTCCGCCGCCAAGCAGCTGATGCGCGCGGAACCGGAGCTACCGGTCGGGACGGTCGCGATTCGGTGCGGATTTGGGAATTCCAGTTACTTCGGCCGGGTATTTCTGCGGAGCGAAGGCGTCTCTGCCAGCGTGTGGCGCACGCAGCACGGCATTCCCGACAGTCGGGATTGATCTCATATTTGAGCGGAATCGCGCGGCAATTTTCCTTTAATCATCCAATTTCGCCTGCATCCGGCAAAAATCGGCAGGTGGTAATTTTACGGTTTTGCATTTTTCGCCCCATATTTTCCCGATTTTCAGTCCAACCCAGGGGTTCGAGGTGGTAAAAACTACGATTTCAAAATTTTTTTACGACTCCCGGCGCAAAAAAACGGTATTTTCAAGGAAATATTTCCTTATTCCGCAACAATTTGATGCACGCTTTGTTTCGATTTATCCATAACCCGGTAATTTGCGCCGATTTCGTAACGAAACCACCACCAAAATGCCCGCAGAAAATCGTAACTTTTGCCCTCTTTACAAAATCGCGGTTTTGTGCGACAATAGTGCCGTGCTCAGGAGGCCGGGCAGGCGCCGGAGCGGACACCAAACCACTGAGGGAGGTTCACAACTGTGACAACAAACACGCGGCGCGTCCGGCATTGGTGCCGGACGGAGATTCGGCATTGGCAGCTGTACATCATGGTGCTGCCGGCGCTGATCAGCCTCATCATCTTCGCGTACAAACCGATGTACGGGATCATCATTGCATTCAAAGATTACAGCTTCAAAGAGGGGATGCTCGGCAGCCCATGGGTTGGGTTCGAGCAGTTCAACCGGCTGTTCCATTCCTATTGGTTCCCGGTGATCCTAAAAAACACGCTGACGATCAGCGTCCTGAGCCTGGTGCTGGGGTTCCCGATCCCGATTATCCTGGCGCTGATGGTCAACGAAATCCAGAACGAAAAAATCAAGCGCACGTTCCAAACGGTCAGCTATGCGCCGCACTTCATCTCGACGGTGGTCATCTGCGGCATGATTATCCTGTTCCTGAACCCGTCGTCCGGCATCATCAACCGTGGCGTAACCGCGCTGGGCGGGCAGGCCGTGGACTTCATGCAGAAACCGACGATGTTCAAGTGGGTATATGTGCTGAGCGGCATCTGGCAGGGCGCCGGATGGAGCGCAATCATTTACTTCGCAGCGCTGAGCGGCGTAGACAAATCGCTGCTGGAAGCGGCCGATATCGACGGCGCGTCGCGGTTTCAAAAGATTATCTACATCAACTTCCCCGTGCTGGTACCGACCATGCTGGTGCTGCTGATCCTGCAATGCGGGAGCCTGCTGAGCGTTGGGTACGAAAAGGTGCTCTTGCTGCAAAACAACGCCAACCTGGCCGGGTCCGAAGTGATTTCGACCTACACCTACAAAGTCGGCCTGGGTCAGTACGATTTCTCGTTTTCGACGGCGACCGGACTGTTCAACTCGGTAATCAATGCCATTGTGCTGGTGCTGGCGAACACACTGTCGCAGAAATGCGCGAAAACCAGTTTGTGGTAACGGAAGGAGCGGCTATTTCAGATGTCTAAGCATACCAAGCGTATCCGGATGAGTCCCGGCGACCGCGTATTCGTTGTCCTCAACGGATTCCTGCTTTTCTTATTCTTCGTTGCGACGCTGTACCCCATTTTGTTCGTGCTGAGCGCGTCGTTCAGCGACCCCACGGCGGTATCCACCGGCAAGATGATCCTGTTCCCGATCTCCCCCACGTTCCAAGGGTACGAATTCATCCTGCAATACAAAGAAATCTGGACGGGCTACGCCAACACCCTGTTTTACACCATCGTGGGCACCATGTGGAACCTGTTCCTGACGCTGCCGTGCGCATATGCGCTTTCCCGGCGGGACATGGGCAGCCGCGGCGTGATTATGGCGATCTTTATGGTCACGATGTATTTCAGCGGCGGGCTGATCCCCGGCTACCTGAATATGCGCGACCTGGGGCTGCTGGATTCGCGGATTGGACTGGTGCTGAACACGAGTATTTCTGTGTACAACCTGATTGTGGCGCGGACGTTTTTCGCGAACTCCATCCCGTGGGAACTGCACGAAGCGTCGTTTTTGGACGGCTGCACCGATTTCCGGATTTTCCTGAAAATCGTTTTGCCGCTGTCGTCCCCCATCATCGCCGTGCTCACGCTGTACTACGGCGTTGGGCATTGGAACTCGTATTTCAACGCGCTGATTTATATTCAAGATCGTGCCAAATATCCGCTGCAAGTGTTCTTGCGGGAAATTCTGGTGCAAGGCAAATTTGCAGAGCAATTGCTGCAAACCGGTATTTCGCTAAGTCAGGAAGATATTGCTGAACTGTATAAGCAATCGAAAACCGCTGACATGATTAAATACGGCGTGATCGTCATATCAACGCTTCCGATGATGATTATCTACCCCTGGATGCAAAAATTCTTCGCCAAGGGCGTGATGATCGGGTCGGTCAAAGGTTAAGTCTCTTCCCCATTTGCGGATGGGTTGAGAAATATATTTTTTGGGAGGAAACTCTATGAAAACATCCAAACGGATTCTGGCGGCGCTGCTGGCGCTGATGCTGGTGCTGAGCCTCGCGGCCTGCGCGAAAACACCGGCTTCGTCCACCGCACCCACCGAATCCAAAGACAGCACGTCGCAGACGGAAAAATCCTACTATAATAAAGAAGGATTGCCGATCTGCAACGACGTCATCACCATCACCGTGTCCGGAAAAAACGACGGGCACAACGATTGGGACCAAACCGTGTTCGTCAAAGAAGTGGAAAAACGGCTGGGCATCAAGTGGGACTGCACACCGTACGAAGCAGACGCGTGGGACAACCAGTTCGCGCTGATGCTGTCGAACGATAAACTCCCCGACCTGATTGTTTCTGCACAGACGGACAACAAAAATGTTATTGACTCCAACGGCAAAGACGGTTTCTTCCTCGACATGAACAAGTACAAGGATCTAATGCCGAATCTGCAAGCGTATGCCAAAGAAAATCCGGCATATCTGCGGTACTATCAAACAGAAGATGGCGCGCTGTACGGGCTGAACTCCGCCAATACCAGCTACATCACCCGCGCATTACTTGGATACGCTTGGCTGCCGAAAAAATGGCTCAAAAATGTCGGCATGGAGGTTCCGAATACCGTTGAAGAACTGCGTCAGGTGCTAAAAGCATTCAAAGAAAAAGACGCGAACGGCAATGGTGACCCGAACGATGAAATCCCGATGTCCATCACGTTCGGCGTACAGTGCGCACAGCGTGCGGAATGGGGACTGAAATTTGCATTCGGCTTGTACAGCACGGCGTGTGATTATCAGCTGTTTGCAGATGAAAACGGCAAAGTCAGTATTTACGAAACGACCGACAACTACCGGAAATACATGACCTATCTGAATTCGCTGTGGGCAGACGGACTGATGGATTCCACCACCTTCACGCAATCCTCTGCGGAATATCGCGACAAAATCGCAACGGATCGTGTCGGCTTCGCCGGCGACTGGGCTGGGCTGAACTTCGCGCTTGGCAAAACCGGCGAATCGGTGTGGGGCGACTACGAGATGCTCATGACCTTCGAGTCCGAGGTTGACAAAGGTCGGCACTATGCACTGGGCGATGGGCTCACTGGTGGCGTGCGCTATTTCATCAGTGCCAAAACACAGTATCCGGAAGCCATTTGCCGGATGACGGACTATTGGTTTACGGACGATGGAATAATTTTGGCACAGTACGGTGTTGAAGGTGAATCCTTCGACTACAAACCGGCAGATGAGTTTGGCGTAATAGTCCCCTCAACGAAGGATTACGACATAAAGCTTGGAAAAATCACCAATTTCCTGTGGACAAACCTTGCAGCTCCGCAAGAACAGGCTATTATGGAAGCAGATGACGCAACTCTCGAAAAAATGTGGAACAATCCCTCATACGAGCATCAAACGCGTGAATGGGAATTGCTGAAAAATGCAGACAAAATCCATGACACGATCCCGTCGCTGACCTACACCGAAAGCGAAGCCAAAGAGCGTACATCGCTGCAAACCGACCTGAACATCTACTTGCAGCAAATGCACACCTCGTTCATCAATGGTCAGGTGGAACTGACCGATAAAAACTGGAACGACTTCCAGGCCAAAATGAACGAAATGGGTCTGTCCCGTCTGCTCGAAATCGAACAGGCCGCGTACGACCGTCTGATGAAAAACAGCTAAACACAATCCAACCGCCTCCTGCGGCAGCCGTCGGAAAAATTCCCCGTCTGCCGTGGGAATTTCGTGCATTCACCGGCGCAAAAAAAGAGATTCCTCCCACCAAAAAAACACGCCGGTTTTGTGCAAAATGACTTGCAATCCCATCCGCAATGTGCTATGATATTCCCCGGAACCGCCGGTTCCGCAAAACAAAAAATCGAAGGAGTATCCCGACCATGAACCAATACTTATTCCCCATTGGCACCCTCGACCAACCGCGGTTCGACCGCATGAAGCAAACGCTCACCGAGCTGGGCGCGTCCACCGTATTTGTTGTGCCGTCGAACGTCAGCGGCAACCGCGTCCCCTTCGCCCCGGACGAAACCTACCGCGCCTTTCTGGCCCGCCTGACCGAAATGGCCGCCCAATTGACGGAAATCGGCATCGAGCCCGCCGTCTGGATCCCCACCCTCGGCTACGGCGGCAAAACAAACCCCGAAAATCAATCCATCGCCGCCGAGCTGACGCACATCCAGTCCATCGACGGCAAAGTCGCGCAGGACGCCTTCTGCCCCACCGACCCGCGCTTTGCGGAAATCATGTGCCGCACCGTCGCGGATCTGGCGCGCACCGGCGTCCGGCGGATTATGCTGGACGACGAACTGGTGCTGTCCGTCCGCCCCGGTCTGGGCTGCGCGTGCGACCGCCATATGCAGCAGTTCCGCCGGCGCATCGGCCGGGATATTGACCGCGCGTCGCTGGAAAACGCGCTTTTCACCGGCCCCGGCAACGCCCTCCGCCGCGCATGGCTCGACCTGATGGGCGGCACGCTCCGCACGTTCTGCCAGCAGCTGCGCGCCGCCGTGGATGCAGTGGATCCCGCCGTGCGGATGGGCTTCTGCGCCGGATACACGTCGTTTGACGCGGAAGGCGTCGATGCGTTCACCCTGACCCGCGACCTGGCCGGGCATACCAAACCGTTCCTGCGCCTTACCGGCGCGCCGTACTGGATTCCGGGTCAGCGGTTCGGGCGGCTGCCGATGGAAGTGGTGCTGGAAACCGTCCGCCAGCAGCAATCGTGGGGTGCCGACAGCGGCATCGAGCTATTCACCGAAGTCGATACCCACCCCCGCGCCTGCGTTCATACCCCGGCGGCTTATGTGGAAGCATTCGACCTCGCCACCCACGCCGCCGCCCCCACCGACGCGCTGAAATACCTCTTCGACTACAACCAAACCCCCGACGTGGAGCAAGGCTATCTCAAAGCCCACCGCCGCAATCGCCCGCTGTATGAGAAAATTTCCCAGGAAATGGACGATTTGCAGCCCGCCGGGGTGCGAATCTACGAATCCATGCGCACCCTCGCCGACGCCGACCTCCCGGCGGATTACCCCGGCGTTCCGGGCGTGCTGCAGCGCTGGTTCCACCAGGCGTCGCTCCTCCTCGCGCCGCACGCCATCCCCACCGTGTACAGCGGCGACGGTGTGTGCGGCATGGTGTGCGGCGAGCACGCGAAATATCTGCCGGAATCCGCGCTGAGCCATGGCCTGATTCTGGACTTGCAGGCCGCGCAGATTTTGCAGCGCGCCGGTGTCGATGTCGGCCTGCGCGACGCACAGCCGTTTGGCAATTCCGTCCAGGAGCTGTTTGACCCCGCCGTCGGCCCCCGCCCGCTGTACTGCCAGTGCGCGCTGTATCGCCTCGCCACTGCGCCCGGCGCGAAACCGCAAAGCTGGTTCGTCGGCAACGGCGATCCCGCCCCGGCGGCATATCGATACCAAAATGCGGCCGGACAGCGCTTTTTTGTACTGGCCTTCTCCGTCGCGGAGCAGCCGTACAGCGCGGGCGTGCTGCTGTCCGATGAACGCGGCGCGCAGCTGACCGCGCAGATTCCGTGGCTGAGCGGCGCAGCAATCCCTACCGCCGCCGAGCCGCACCCGCACCTGTACGTCATCTGGAAGCAGCAGGGCGACCGCGCGGCGCTCGCGTATTTCAACCTCGGTGCCGACCCGGTCGAAGACCTGACCGTCACTCTCCCCGCGCCGGCCGCCGCCCGCTTCGTCATCGGAACCGGCCGCGCCCTCGACGCGCGCACCATCCAAATTGACGCCATCGCCCCACTAGGCTGCGCACTGGTCTGCACCACCGCGTCCCATCAATAAAAATTTACAGCAAAGGAGCCGCCCCTATGCATCGCAAACCGCGCGATCCGCGTGAACCGCGGAAACCCCGTGAACCCCGCAAATCCCGTAAATCCGACAAATCGGAATCCGATTCCGCCGAAAACAGCGCCATCAGTATGTCCCGCTTCATCTTAGTCTACTGCGGGATCCTGATCCCCACCATATTCATCAGCTTTTTCGGCGGCCAATCCGTCCTCGACGCGCAAAAAGATCGGGAAGAAGCCCGCTGGAAGCAGCAGCTTGTCACAATCGCAGAAAATTTTGACACGCAGTTCACTTCCTACGTCCAAAACGCGGTCGTGCTGTCCACACAGCGCGACCTGCGCCCCGGTCAAATGGTCGATAACGACGCCGTCGCGCACAACGGGATCGCGCTGCTGCAAGGTTCGTTCATCAATTCAGACGTAACGGACGTATTTGTATACTACGGGCGCGGCAAACTTTACTCCCGAATCGGGCTGACCAGCCAGAACGCGTACTTCCGCGGGATTCTTTTCCTCAGCGAAAAAGACGCCGCAACGGCCACGGCCTCGCTGTCCGAAGCGCGCACGTTCTTCGCGCCGCTGCAAATGACCGACGGCCGCATCCGGCTGCTGATTCATGTCCCCGTCGATATGGGCCGCACCGCGACCGGCGCGTCGATGAATCTGCTGCTGTCGGACTCGGCGCTTTCCGGACTGCTGAAACAATTCACCAATATGAGCGGGTCATACATTCGGTTCCGGTTTGAAGACCGCGGGACGCTTTGCTACGTGGGCGGCGGCAATACGCCCGCGGTTTTGATCGAGCCGAAAGAAATCCCGGAAAATTCCGAAAAATACATCGCCATTTCGCACACCGCGCCGGTTTCCAACCTGACCATCGACGTATTCTACCCCTCCGACGAATTCTACCGCGACATCAACCGCTGGCAGCGCAACAGCATCGTGCTGTACAGCGCGGCGTCGGTGGTATCGCTGCTGCTGGCGCTGCTGTTCAGCCGCAGTCAGCAGCAGCAAATCTCCGCGCTCGAACGGATGCTCGCCGGCGAGGACGTGCAGCCGCCGCGGTTCGGATTCTTCACCCGGCTGTTCGACCGCGCGCAGGCCGTGATCCGCGAAAAATCCGAGTTCCAGCGCGGAATGCGCGCCTACCAGACCAAACTCAAACGCCAGGCCGCTCAGCTGATCTTCCGCGGTGCCATCCAGCAGCCCGCGGCCATCGTGCAGCTGCTCGAATTCTGCGGATTAATCTTGTGCGAAAAAAACTATTATATTGGCTGTCTGTCCGTGGAGCGTGAATCGCAGCTGGACGCCGTGGACGAATATATGCGCGGCGACCTGCACACCGAAATCGTCATCAACGGGCGGCGCGTCATCGTATTCCTGGCCGAACTGCCGTGCGCTGACCCCACGATGCGGCTGCGCGACCGGCTGGCCGCCAAATTCGCCGACGTGATCGACACCGTCAACGCCGGGCGAATCCAAATCGCAATGAGCAGCGTGTACGACGACCTGCGCCTGGCCAGCCAGGCATATATGGAAGCCACGTGGACCATGGAAAAAATGGAGGACGACGGCGGCCATGTGCAGCTGGCATACTGGGAGCATCTGGCGCGCAAAGCCTCCGTGACCACCAATCTGGATCCCGCCAACTTGCAGGCGCTGACCGCCGCGCTCCAAAAAAAGCGCGTCACCGCCGCCATCGAAGCGCTGGACCGCATGGAATACGCCATCGCCTCCGGCTGCGATTCCGCCGAAAACCAGCGCTACCTGCGCTACTGCATTTTGCAGGCCGTCATCGCGCGGCTGACCACCGACAACTGCCCGTCGGACTATGTGGAGGAAGCCATCCGGTTCGACCCCACCGACCCCTCGTCGTTTTCCACCGGCCTGCACGACCTCATCACGCGGTACTGCGCGCTGCGCACGCGGGAGTCGCACTTTGAAAAAGCCGTCGCATACATCGACGCGCACTACAATCAATACGACCTGTCGCTCGAAGAAGTCGCCGACTATGTAAATCTTTCCAAAAACTACCTCAGCAATCTTTTCCGCACCCAATTGGGCGTCAAATACATGGAATATATCACCGCGCTGCGAATGTCGAAAGTCCAAACCCTGCTGGTTGAAACCGATCTTCCCATCGGCGAAGTGTTCCGCATGGCGGGGTACGTAGACAAAGCCAATTACAGCAAAAAATTCAAATCCATCTTCCGCGTCAGCGCGATGGAAGTCCGCCGCGCCGCGCACGAAGGGCGCTTGGACACGCTGCCGTTCCGTTACCCCAGCCACGACCCCACGCCGTTTTCGTTCTTGCACCCCATCGGCCCGGCCGCGTCCGAAATCCGACCGGACGAGGACGATATTTTGTAGCGCCGCATCAAATCCCGACTTTTCCGACCAAATGCTTGCGTTTGGCCGGAAAATTTGTTATAATAGGCTTCTACCGATTTTGTCCGCAGGAGATGGTTCGTCGCATGACATGGGTCCCATTGGTCTTATTTTACGGCCTTGCAAAAGGCGCGCGCGAAATCTGCAAGAAAAAAGCCATGCAGCGCAGCGGCATGATGGAAGTGCTGTTTCTGTACACGCTGGTTTCGTTCCTGCTGGTTACGCCGGACGTCCGGCGCGCAGGCGGCGTCGCACCGCAGCTGCTCGCGTGGATCGCCGTTAAATCGCTCGTCATCTTCGCCGCGTGGATTTGCAGTTTCCGCGCCATCGCACACCTGCCGATCAGCCTGTGCGGCGTGCTGGATCTGTCGCGCGTATTGTTTTCCACCGCGCTGGGGCTGATTTTCCTGCGGGAAACGCTGTCCGCTGCGCAGCTCGTGGGGCTGACGCTGGTGTGCGGCGGGCTGCTGCTCCTGCGCTGCCGCAAAGCGCCCGCCGTCCCGGCCGCGCCAGGCGACGCCGGAACATGGGTGTACGTGCTGCTGTCGCTGATCTCCTGCCTGCTGAACGCCGTGTCCGGCACGATGGACAAAGTCCTGATGCGCAGCGTCACCAGTGCCCAACTGCAATTTTGGTATATGCTGTTCCTGACCGCGCTGTACGGCGGCTACGTCCTGATTCGCCGAATCCGGATCGACTGGCGGAACGTGTGGAAAAATTACTGGATTCTGTTGCTGAGCGTGCTGTTCGTCGCGGCGGATCGGGCGCTGTTCATCGCCAATGGGATGCCGGACAGCCGCGTCACCGTCATGACGCTGATCAAGCAATCCGGCACATTGGTCACCATCCTCGGCGGGCGGTTCGTGTTCCGCGAATCGGACACTGGGTACAAGCTGTTCTGCGCGCTGGTCATCTGTGCCGGCATCGTGATCGCCGTAATATAATAATGAAGGAGAAATCAACATGAGCATCATCCAAACCGACCGACTGACGCTGCGCCCGCTGACGATGCAGGACGCACCGGAGGTCTATGCCCGCTGGACGCACGACCCGCAAGTCGCCCAATATTGCCGCTGGGCGCCGCACCCCAACGTAGAAACCACAAAAGCATGGATGGCGCAGCTTCAAGCCGCGGCGGACGGCGGGTTCGACTACCGCTGGGGCATTGAATTGCGCGCAGATCACACCCTCATCGGGATGATCGATGCGGTAGCGCTGTCCGCCGACGGGAAAACGGCGACCATCGGCTATGTGCTGGCGCGCGATTACTGGAACCACGGGTACGTCACCGAAGCGCTGCGCGCCGTGATCGACCGGCTGTTCGCGGACGGCGTCCAAGTGGTGCAGGCCGAGCACAACGTGAACAACCCGGCGTCCGGCCGCGTGATGGAAAAATGCGGGATGGTATTCACGCATTTCTCCAAGTCGCAGGTCAAATTCGACTCCGATGCGCTGTGCGACGTCAAATGGTACGAAATCCGCAATCCTTCGGAGCCGGGCGAACAGGAGGGTGATCGCGCATGAACATTGGGATCACCGGATGCGGCCGCTGGGGGTCGTTTATCGCGTGGTATTTGCAGCGGATCGGGCATTCCGTCACGCTGTACGGCCGGTCGGATTCGCCGCACATGGCGCGGCTGATGCGCGACCGCAGCAACGGACTGGTCATGCTGCCGGCGGCGCTGCGGCTGACGGCAAATCTGGACGATCTGCGCGGCGCGGACGTGCTGATTATTTCGATCGCGTCGCAGAATCTGCGCGCACTGACTGCGCAGCTGGCCGACGCGCATTGGCCGTCGATGCCCGTCGTGCTGTGCATGAAAGGGCTGGAAATCGGCACCGGCGCGCGGCTGAGCACCATCGCGGCCGAATCGCTGCCCGCCTGCCCCATCGCCGTATGGCTGGGGCCGGGGCACGTGCAGGAATTCACCCGCGGCGTACCCAACTGCATGGTAATCGACAGCGCGGACGACGCGCTCAAACATCGCCTGGTCGATGCATTTTCCGGCGACCTGATCCGATTCTACTACGGTGCCGATCTGCTGGGCAATGAGGTCGGCGCAGCCGCCAAAAACGTGATCGGCATCGCGGCCGGACTGCTGGACGGTCTGGGACTTGCGACGCTGAAAGGCGCGCTGATGTCGCGCGGCACCGGCGAAATCGCCCGGCTGATCGACGCGATGGGCGGCAATCGACTGTCGGCGTACGGGCTGTGCCACCTTGGCGACTACGAGGCCACCGTATTTTCCATGTATAGCCACAATCGCCAATTTGGCGAGCGGTTTGCGCACGGCGAATCGTACGGCGAACTGGCCGAAGGCTATTACACTGCCGCCGCGCTGCACCAATTGGCCGCGCAGTACGGGGTCGAGCTGCCCATTTGCACGGCGGTGTACCAGATTTTGTACGAACACGCCGACCCGCGCACCACGCTCGACCGCCTGTTCACCCGCAGTTTGAAAGCGGAATTTTAGAAAATCGGGCGGAATGCCCCGCTGCGCTGTCCCGGCGTTTCAAACCGAAAATTGGGACAAAAAGCGACCTGAATCCGCCGCAAGTGGGATCAGGTCGCCTTTTCATGTGTATTATCTGCAAATTTCTGTAATATTTATCTGCTTACGCCAAATGATCCATCCAATACACGGCGTGATCCACCCACAGCGCCACAGCCGGATCCGCCAACTCCGGATTGCCGCCGGACGTGATGAAATTGCTCAGCGCAACGCCGTGCGGGCCGTTCGGATAAATGTGCAGTTCATACGGCACCCCCGCCGCCGTCAGCGCACCCGCCATCCGCAGCGCATTCTGCACCGGAACGGTGCGATCCGCCACGGTATGCATCAAAAATGCCGGCGCAGTGCGGTCGTCCACGTGCTGCTCCAACGCGGCCAGCGCCCGCTGCGTATCGGTCGGGTGCTCCGTGCCGAACAAATTGTAAATACTTCCCTCGTGCGCGTCCGGCGCGATGGCTGTCAGCACCGCGTAGCACAGCAGCATCCCCGTAGGGCGGTTAACACCGGACGCATCGCCGATGGCGGCCGTCACTTCCGGCAGGTGCCACAGCGTACCCAGCGACCCCGCCAGGTGCCCACCGGCGGAAAATCCAACCACAAACACTCGATTCGGGTTAATATGGAATTTCTCGGCATGATTTCGGATGTACTGCATTGCCAGCGACGCTTCGATCAGCTGCTGCGGGAACACGGCATCCGTTTCGCTGCGGACAGAGTAGTGCAGCACGAAGCAATTGCGGCCGTGCGCCTGGAAAGTCATGGCAATTGGCTCTCCTTCGCGGTCGCTGCACACCCCGTAGTACCCGCCGCCGGGGATGACCAGCATCCCGTCGAACGCGCCGGGACGATCCATAATGTAAGCATCCATATACGCGTGATATCCGTTGATTTCCAGCGGAATTCGTTCAAAAATCATATTTTGAAGCTCCTTCATCGTTTTTTACCATCATAACACATTTGTCCCCGGAAGTCAACTGCAAAAAAATATTTTTTCAAATATCACAATACCATAATTGATATCACAATATCATAAGACAACGCGCGCGAAATCTGCTATGATTAATACAGCGAAAGCATCAAACACAAAGGAGGATGAATTCATTGATTCAAAACAATTTTGTCATGGACAAGCTGCGCCTGCTGACCCAGACGCTGCAATCGCAGATGACAGCACCCGCCGGAGATGTTGGCCCGATCAAGATGGTGCTGTGCGGCTACAAAACGAGCAACACGCCGCCCGCGGAGGGCTGGCAGCCGTTCGGCGCGCACGACCACGTCCAGGGGGCAGACGCGCACGCGTGGTTCCGGATGGCGTTCCGGACGCCGCCCGCCGCGCCGCACCAGACCGTTTGGCTGCACGTGGAAACCAGCCAAAAAGACCAGTGGGACGCGCACAACCCGCAAGGGCTGGTGTACCTGAACGGCGTGATGACGCAGGGGCTGGACATCAACCGTCACGACGTGCTGCTCACGCCGGACACCGAATACACCGTTCATGTGTATTTTTACACCGGATCGTACGATTTCCCGGTCGAGTTCCACCCCAGCCTGATCGCCCGCGACACACGGATTGAGTCGCTGTATTACGACTTTTTGGTGCCGTACGAGGCGTGCCAGTGCGTCGCGCCGGACAGTGAAGCGTTTGCGCGGATGACGCCGGTGCTGGAACAGGCGGCCAACCGAATCCGGATGCAGCGTCCGCTCAGCGACGAATATTTTGCCAGCCTAGCGGAAGCGTCTGAATACCTGAAAACGGAATTTTACGGCAAGCTATGCGGCAACAGCACCGCCGTGGTGGACTGCATCGGCCACACGCACATCGACGTGGCGTGGCTGTGGACGCTGGAACAAACCCGCGAAAAAACGCAGCGCTCGTTCTGCAATATGCTCCGGCTGATGGAGCAGTACCCGGAGTTCAGGTTCATGTCGTCGCAGCCGCAGCTGTACCAGTACCTGAAACAGGAAGCGCCGGAAGTATATGCCGAAGTGAAACGCCGCGCCGCCGAAGGCCGCTGGGAGGTCGAAGGCGCGATGTGGTTGGAAGCCGACTGCAACCTAATCAGCGGTGAGTCGATGGTGCGCCAGATTCTGCACGGCAAAAAGTTTATGAAAGACGAATTTGGCGTGGACAGTCACATTCTGTGGCTGCCGGACGTGTTCGGGTACAGCGCCGCAATGCCGCAGATTTTGAAAAAATGCGGTGTGGATCACTTTGTCACATCCAAAATCAGCTGGAACGAAACCAACCGGATGCCGGTGGACACGTTTATGTGGCAGGGCATTGACGGGACGGAAATCCGCACCGACTTTCTGACCGAGCAGGCGCACAACGATTCCTCACACTACGCCACCTACGTCGGCAAAATCACGCCGTCGCATGTGCTGGGCACTTGGAAAAATTACCAGCAAAAAGAATACAACAACGAAACGCTGATCACGTTCGGCTTCGGCGACGGCGGCGGCGGCTCGACGCGCGAAATGCTCGAATATCAGCGCCGGTTGCAGTATGGGCTGCCGGGCTTCCCGCGGACGCAAATCTGCACGGCGGCGGAGCATTTGAAGAATGTTTGGAAAAACATGGAGGAAAATGCGGCAAAAATCCAGCGGATGCCCAAATGGATCGGCGAGCTGTATTTGGAATTCCACCGCGGGACGTACACGTCCATCGCCAAAAACAAGCGCAACAACCGCAAGTCGGAACTGCTGCTGCAAAAGGCCGAGGGGTTGTCCGCGACGGCAGCACTGTTCGGCGGCAGCTACCCGGCGCAGCCGCTGTACAGCGCGTGGGAATCCGTGCTGCTGCACCAGTTCCACGACATTATCCCCGGGTCGTCGATTAAGCCGGTGTATGACGAAAGCGATGTGGCGTACGCCAATATCCGGCAAACCGGCGAATCGATCGTAGCCGATCAGCTGGATTGGATTGCGAACCGCGTGAACGCGCAGGACGGCGTGCTGGTGTACAATCCGCTGGGCTTTGCGCAGGGCGGCACCATCTCCGTCAACGGCCAGACCGCCGAAATCGGCGAGATCCCGGCGATGGGCTGGACGGTGCTGCATCCGGATGCGCCGGTGTGCGCCGTAACGCTCGGCGACCGGACGGCGGAAAACGAATTTTACCGCCTGACGCTGGACGACAGCGGCCGCATCGCGTCGCTGTTCGACAAAACGGCCGAGCGCGAAGTGTTCCGCGCGGGCTGCGCCGGCAACGAGCTGCAAATCTTCGAGGACTTCCCCCGCCAGTACGACGCGTGGGAAATTACCAATTACTATAAGCAAAAAATGACCGTGCTCGACGATCCGGCACAGATCACGCCGGTGACGGACGGCAGCCGCGCCGGGTTCCGGATCGAGAAAAAATATTACGATTCCACCATCTGCCAGACGATTTGGCTGTACAGCGCGAGCCGCCGGATCGATGTGGAAAACGAGATCGACTGGCACGAGCATCATCAGCTGCTGAAAGCCGCGTTCCCGTTCGACCTGCACGCGACCAAGGCGACGTACGAAATCCAATTTGGCCACCTCGAACGCCCGACGACCGAAAATACCACATGGGAAGCAGCCAAATTTGAAGTTTGCGGCCACAAATGGGCCGATATGTCCGAAAATGGGTACGGTATCAGCCTGCTGAACGACTGCAAATACGGGTTCAGCGCCGAGGAAAACACGATGAAGCTGACGCTGCTCAAATGCGCCACCCACCCCAATCCGGAAGCCGACCAAGGGCATCACACGTTCACGTATTCTCTGCTGCCGCACGACGGCGATTTCCGCGCGGCGCACACCATCCGCGAAGCGTACCGCCTGAATCAACCGCTGATGACGGCGGCGCTGCACCCGCACAGCGATACTTCGCTGCCGGCATCGTTCAGTCTGGTGCAGTGCGACTGCGAAAACATTGTAATCGACACCGTGAAGCAGGCCGAAGACGGCGACGGGCTGATCGTCCGCCTGTACGAAGCGTTCGACCGCCGCAGCCGTGCGTCGCTGCGCTTCGGGTTCGACGCCGCGTCGGTGACGCTGTGCGATATGCTGGAGCAGCCGGAGCAGGAGCTTCCAGTAACAGACAACACTGTCACGCTGCCGGTTCGCAACTTTGAAATCGTCACGCTGCGCGTCAAACGCGCCTGATCGCTCTTTTCTCAGGATCACGCGCCGGTTCCGGATTCCCCGGAGCCGGCGCGTTTGACTTTTGAGCGGGTTTGTGATACAATCATGGAAGAATACCGCGGCCGGTCGGCCGCCAAAGGAGATACCCGCGATGATTACAACCATTTACCTGATTCGCCATGGCGAAAGCGACGGCAATGCCACGCATACCTTCTGCGGTCAAACGGATGTGCCGTTGACGGCGCGCGGCATTGCGCAAGCCGAATGCACGGCGGCATATCTGCGCGATCGACCGATGGACTTTGTGTACGCCAGCGATTTGCGACGCGCGTTCCGCACCGGCGAGATCGCGGCGCAGGCGCACGGGCTGACGGCACAGCCCGACCCGCAGCTGCGCGAAATTCACGGCGGCGCGTGGGAAGGACAAACCTACGACTGGATCGGGCTGCACTACCCCGCCGAAATGGCGGTGTGGACCGACCGGATTGGGCTGGCGCAATGCCCCGGCGGCGAATCGGTGGTGCAGGTGTCGGAACGGATTACGCGCCGGGTACGCGCGCTGGCGCAGCTGCATCCGGGCGCGGCGCTGTGCCTAGCGACGCACGCGCTGGCCATCCGCGCCTTTATCGGCGGGGTGCAGGGGATGCCGCCCGCCGAATGGGGCGAAATCCCGTGGGCTTCGAACGCATCCGTCACGACGGTGCAATACGATGATGCGGCTGATCGGTTTACATTAATGAAGTATGGGGCGGATGCGCATTTGGCGGGGATGCGGTCGCAGTCGCTGGCGTGAAACAGAAATTTTAGGAAAGGCAGCTTTTTGCTGCTTTTTTGTTTTTTTCTGCAACCAAACCCCACACCGGACGCCATTATAAAAGTGAACGCATTCAAAGGGAGGGCACGGATTTGAAGGAATCGGACTTGATGCATCATCTGCGCAGCGGGAACACGCTGGCGCTGACGTGCATTGTGGAACAATACGCCGGGTATGTATCGGCGATCCTGCGACGGGCAGCGGGCGGTGTGCTGAGCGACTGCGATGCAGAAGAAGGCGTCGCCGACGTATTTTACATTTTGTGGACTCACGCGCGCAAAGTGCAGCCGAACTGCCTGAAACCGTATTTGGCAGCCATCGCGCGCAACAAAGGGCGCGAATACCGGCGGAAAGCGGCCGCCGCACCGGAGATCGTCCCGCTGGATGACGAAGCCATCGATGTGGACGAAGCGGCCTGGGCAGCGTTTTCGGCGGTAGAGCAGCAATCTGCGTTCCGTGCAATGCTCGATGCGCTGACGCCGGAGGATCGCGCGATTTTCATCCGGTACTACGAGTGCGGGCAGCGTATTGAGGATATTGCCGGCGCGATGCAGATGAACCCCTCCACCGTCAAGTCCCGGCTGAAACGCGGCCGGGAACTGCTGAAAACCGAACTCACGAAACGAGGTGTTTGTAAATGAAGCTGGATATTGGCGCAGTATTAAGTCAAATGGATACTGACGCACCGCAGCTGTGCGCGATCGACGATGCACAGTGCGCGCGGATTGCGGCACGGCTGCGCGCCAAATGCCGCCCGCGCCGGGTGCGGCGGGTTACGCTGATCGCTGCCGTGCTGGTGCTGGCGGCTGCGGTGGTAGGGTGCGCGGTGGCACGGCCGGATATTCCGGTGCAGTGGTATCACACGCTGCTGAACGGGTTGTTCGACCGCAACGTCAATTTGGTGTCGTCCAACGTGGTATCGATTGATCTCACCCGGCTGGAAACGGAAAAATTCACGATCACGCTGGAAAGCACGCTTTTCACCGCCGACGCGGCGTACGCGACGTTTGTGGTGGATGGAACACTCCCGGAGGATTTTGCGATTTCAACGGAAATGCTTGATGCGCCGTCGCCGGGCGCTCAAAAAGATTTTTGGGGAACTGAGGCCGTGTGGACGCCGGTCGCTTCCACAGACGGGAAAACACGGTATGTGTGGGATTCCGCTGCACAGTCGGCCGACCTCTGCGGAAGCAGCTGGACCGAGCAAGCCGGGAAAACGCTGCTGTTCGGGTTCCGAAGCCCCAAACAGCGTTTGGATTTTGGATCCATCCAGACCCCGATTCAAAACGTCTCGCCGCACGGAAAGGAGTTGATCCGAATCCAGCCTTCGACGGCGGACAGCGGGTGGACGGAGATCGTGATTTCGGAACACAACATCGAAATTAACGGTCAATCGCCGCTGTCCATTGACGAAATCCGCGCGCTCGAACAGGAAAGGGTCGCGTGCATCGATCACAGCAAGCTTTCCGTCGCGGATCGGATGCGGCTGGATTGGTATATCCCAGAATATATGGAAATTTCGCTGGTAATGGACAACGGTGCGGTGTACGCAGAACAGGCAAGCCGGGCGCAGCACGCGCAAATATCGTATGCGTACGACACCACCGGCAGCATTCCGGAATCGCTCCGCGATTCAAGTGATGGCACCGCACACTGGATCAACACCGGCGCCCACGGCGGCGACCCCGGTACCGGCGCATGGTACAGCTACTGGACACTGCGCGGATGGTCGCTGGATCTCACACATTTGCAGCAGGTAATTCTCAACGGTATTCCCTACAATTTACGCTGATTTTCAAAAAGAATGCCCGCCCGGAGCCGATATCTCAACGGCGCTGGGCGGGCATTTGGATTTGACTTTATCCGATCGGGACACGCTGCCACCCGGCGGCGGTGCGCTGGGCGATGTGGTCGAAGCCGATTTGTTTCAGCTGCGCGACGCATTCGCGGAAGTAACAATCGATGGTGTCGGCGCGATGCGCGTCGGCCGACAGCACCACTTCGCCGCCGTTTTCCAGCACGCGCCGGAGCAGGAACGGTGCCGGGTACGGCGTGGAGCGGATGCCTTTGGCGATGGCGCCGGTGTTCATTTCGATGCGCTTTGCGGTTTTCATCACTTCGTCCAGCGCCGCCAGCGCGATGCGTTGGTACGCCGGGTCTTGGTCATCGATCAGGCCGAATTTGGTAATTACGTCAAAGTGACCCACAATCTCCGGCGTGCTGCGCGCGACGTTGTGCATCACGTTGTCGTAGTACCGGCGCGCGAATTCCAGCAGGCTGCCGCCGCATTCCGCTTCGATGCACGCCAGCTGCTGCGCCCGCGAATGGTCGATCGGGTAGCACTGACCGTTGAGGATCAGATAATGCACCGACGCAATCCAATAGTCGAACGGCGTGCGATCCACCTCGGAATAGTAGTCCAGTTCCAAGCCGGTCAGGACGTCGATTTGCCCGGCATATTTCGCCCGCAGCCGCTGAATTTCCGCAAAATAGGCCGGGTACGCCGTGTCTTTCATGCAATAGCTGGTGTCGCACGGCGTGAAGCTGTGATCCGAAAAGCCGATGGAAACAAAGTCGCGCCGAATTGCCTCCTGCACCACTTCTTCCATGGTGTGGACGCCGTCCGAAAACGTGGTATGCTGATGTAAATTTGAAAAACGCATGGTCATTCTCCTCAATATGATGGCTGTCAGCCGACGGCCCGGCTGGAATGGCAGGTCAGGTACAAAATCTGGGTATCGGCCGCCGCTTCCCGCACCAATGCGGCGGCGTGCGCGGTGCGCGCATCGTCCAGATACACGAACGGATCGTCCAAAATCAGGAACGGGCGCTCGCGGAACAGCAGGTCGATCAGCGCCAGCCGCATACAAAATTGCGCGGCGCTTTGCGTGCCGCTGCTGAACTGCGTGATGGGGCGGCTCAGCCCGTCGCGCATCAGCTGGGGCTGCATGGCATCGTCAAACGCAATATCCGGCTCGTTTGTGAACCGGCGGAAATAGTGCAGAAACCGGTCGCGCAGGCCGTCGAAATACGCGCCGGTCAGCTGATCCTGCGCCGCCCGCAGCAGGGCGATGGTTTGATCCACACGGTCGCGCTGCGCAACGGCGTCCTGAAGCTGCTGCTGCACCTGCGCGCGCTGCGCGGCCAGCATATGAGCCTGAACACGGGCGTCCTGCATATTTTCCAGCAGCCGTGCCTGCTGCGCGGCGTGCGCCTGTGCCGACTGGAACGCTTCCGATGCAGCGTCCAATTCGCCGGACGGTTCCGCCGGGAACGATGCAGCGGCCGACTCCGCATCGGCCAATCGCTGGCGCGCCGCACGAATCTGCGCCAGCGCCTCCCCCGGTGCATCCGGATTCGCCGTCCAGCCAATCCGGCGGAACAACACGATCCACGCCGGTTCGTCCGCATCGGACGCTGTGGCTCGCAGCTGGGCGAGCGCAGCACCATCGTCGGGCGCATCCGGTCGGCCATATCGGGCGAAAAATGCGTCCAGCCGCGCTTTTGCGGCGCGTTGATTGGCGATTTGGACGCTGCGCCGGGTTCGGATTTCTTCCAGCCGGGCGCGAATCGCCGTCCATTCGGCGCGACGCCGGACAATTTCGGCAATGCCGTCGGCGACCGGACAATCCGGCGTGTACCGGTCTGTCACCGGGCGCAGCTCTGCCCGCAATCCGGCGGCGGTTTTGCGCCTGCGGAGCCATATGACCGTCCAGACGGCCGCCAGCACTGCCGCGACGACCGCCGGGAGCGCGCTGCCGATTCGCAGCGCCGGGCGGAAAATTTCCGGCACCCAAAAGCACCCGATCTCCGCCGCCGCGCTGACCCCGAACATCACTGCCGCCACCCAAAACGGCGGCACGGTTTCCGATTTGCGCAGCCGGTCGGCCTGGGACTGCCACTGCGCGACCAGTTTTTCGGACGGGACACCGCTCGCGAAAAACTGCTCCAATGCGCGGCCGTGCGTGCGCAGTTCCGGCGAAATGGCCTCCGCCTGCAAGGCGTCTGTGCAGGCTTGCCACTCGGCCGCGTCGGCCTCCGCCGTGCGCAACGCTTCCGCATCCGGCACCGGACGGTGCGTCTGTGCGGCGCGCCACGCCTGCTCCGCCGCATCGATTTCCGACCAATCGGGCACCTTTTCGCCGAATGCGGCGCGCGCCTGGGCATACTGCGTCTGCGTCAGCTCCGCCTGCGCGTGCGCCGTCTGCGCGTCATGCAGCTGTTCCTGTGCCTGTGCGGCCGCACGCTGTGCCGCATCGCACGCGGCCTGCTGCGCGGCCAGCGGGGCCGATTCGCTTTGCGCGGCCTGCCACTGCGCGGTCAGGGTATTGAGCTGCTGCGTCAGCGCTTCGGTGCGGCCGCCTTTGCCGCGGAACGGCTGTATCTGCCGCCGGACGGCTTCCAGCCGCGCGACTGCCCGCGCATAAGCATCCGGATCGCCCGACCCGCTGAGCAGCGCGCGCAGCTGTCCGCCCCACGCGGCGGACGGGACGTCCGGTTCCGGTGTCATGCGGACACACCGCAAAAACACCGCACCGTCCACCCCCAGCAGCGTCATTCCGATTCCGGATTCCGGCTCCGGAATTGCGCGCCCGGTGTCCAGATTGATCCATTGCAGCACGTCCTGCCGCGGACGCTCGCCAAACCGGCGCGTAATCTGCATCCGGCGGCCGCCTGCCGTCAGGCGAATCCATCCGCCGTATGCGCCGCCTTGCCACGGCGCGTACCGGGTTCGATCGTCGCCGCCGCCGCGTTTGGGCGCCGGAAGGCCGTACAGCATGGCGCACAAAAATGCCGTCAGCGTCGTTTTTCCCGTCCCGTTCGGGCGAACGAGTACGGTCATGCCGTCGTCGAACGTCATATGTTCATGGTGCAGCGTACCAAAATTTTCAATATATGCTTCCTGTATCCGCATCGTCCGCCCCCAAGTCCTCGCGCGTTCCGTCGAGCGCGGCAAACCCCAGTTTCAATAGCGCACAGCATTCCAAGTCGGGCAGCCCGGACTGCATCACCTGCCGGTAAAATGCACCGCGCAGCGAGACCTCCGTCCGCAGCCGCGCCGTATCCAGTGCCGGGCGGACGCGGTTTTCCAGCCGGAACTGGAAAAAACGGTCTTGCAGTGCAGCCGTCCAGAACGCATCTTCCAGCATCGATTCCGGCGCGCACGACCCGGTCAGCGTCAGCTGCACGCCGTCGTCGTGCGGGATGCCGTCGAGCGCGGCGCGGACGGCCGCCTCCTGCTGCGCCGGATCCGGTTGGCCGTTCAGCTCCGCGCGCACCGCGTGATAGGTACGCTGCGCGTACGGCACAAACGTCTGCCGCACAACGCCGGACGCAATGTCCAGCAGCACAAAGCCCTTTTCGCCGCATTCATCGAACCCGCGCGGCTCCGGGCATCCGGCGTACGTCCACATTCCGCGGGCGTCCAGGGCATCCGTGCGGTATGTGTGCCAATGGCCCAGCGCCAGGTAATCAATCGATCGATTTCGCAGCGCGTCGATCGGAAGCGCGTCGCCGCCGCTGATGCCGCCGTGCAGCATCACCAGATTGCACGCGGCCGGATCCAGCCGCACGGCATCCGTCCAGCGGTCGTCCGTCGGCTCCACGCCGGAGATCGTTACGTCGCCGAGGGCATAGCTGCGCCACGAATCGCTGAAAAAATGCAGATTTTCCGGCGGATTCGGGAACAAAAACCCGGCGTCGTGATTGCCGCGCAGCCCGTAAAATTCCGCCGGGCACGCCCCGATCATCGACCGGACATAATCCACGGTTTTTCGCGCGGCAATCGGTGCGTCGAACCAATCGCCCGCGATCAGCACGGCGTCCACCGCGTGCTGCGCGGCGTACGATACGACCCGCCCGAACGTTTGCAGCAGCTCGTTCCGACGCAGCGCGGCTTTGTCCGGCGGCAGCTGCGCCAGCGGTGCGTCCAGGTGAAAGTCGGCGCAATGGATGATCTTCATTTCTGTGTCCGTTCCTCTCCATCGGTCGGCGAAGAGATCAGGGAAAACCGGCGCAGCTTCCGCGCTTCGTCCGGCGCTTTGCCGGCGTAGGATTTAATCAGCCCCAGCATCTGCATCAAAAATTCGTTGTACTCCGCGTCCGTCAGGTGCAATTCGTCGGTTTTCAAAAAAACATAATCCCGCACCGGGTCGCATCCGTCGGCGGAAAAATAGCGGTCGAAATCGCGGTACAGGTCCATCAGAATGCGGAACGCTTTCTGCGACGAATCACCGCCGTCGGCCAGCTTGGCCTCGTCCAGCGTGAACGTGCGCTCCGTCGCGCCGCGAATCCGCGTTTTGTTCACCACCTTCAGGTATTCGTGCGTTTCCAAAATACTGATGTGCCGGTACAGCGTCGCGCGCGGGATGTCCGGCATTGCGGCGGCCGCTTCGGCGCTGGTGGCCGTGCGGTGCGTCAAAAAAAACTGGATAATCCGCATCCGGATCGGGTTCATTAAAATTGCGTTGGATTGCTGCGCCATTGCGGGTGTCCCCCTTTTGATTTTTGCTTCTTTCTATCCATTATAATATCAAAAGTGAGATTCGTCAAGCAAAATCGTTCGCCGGGTCTCGATTTTTTGCGCCTTGGTCCCCGGGTATTTCGGCGGTTTTCCGCACCAATCCCGGATTTGCGACCGGTTCGTTTCCGGCGGCCGGCGCAGGCGCTTCGACCGATTCTGCGCCGCAGGCAATCGGCTGGCCGTTCAGCACTGCTTCGGCCAGTGCGTCCCCGTTGTACCGCAGTTTCAGCGAGAAAAACGGGGCATCCGCTTCCAGCAGCCGCAGAAAAATCCGGTCGCCCGCCCACAGTGTTTTGCGGTACACTTCCGCGCGATCCAGCCATTCCAGCTCGCCTTCGTCGCACGGGCAGAGCGTGCCGGTGAATCCATCGGCGGTGAACAGGTGCATATATTCTGTGACATTATCTGACACAAACGTCACAATTCCGCGGAATCGGTAGGACGTCAGCCGCAGGCCCGTTTCTTCGCGCACCTCGCGCAGCAGACAGTCCTCCGGGCTTTCGCCCGGCTCGAACTTGCCGCCGATGCCGATCCATTTGCCTTCGTTGAGATCGTGCGCCTTTTTCACGCGGTGCAGCATCAGCCACTGCGACCCGCGGGCAATGTAGCACAGGGTGGTCATCGTTGTCATGCTTCGGTCTCCTTTCGTGCCCACGCGGACAGCGCGTCCCATTCGGTCTCGTCAAAAATCCGAATCCCGTGCTGCGCAAGCAGCGCTGCCGTCACGCCGTCGCCGGTCGTCAGGCGACCGGTAAACGTCCCGTCGTAAATCGATCCGCGGCCGCAGGACGGGCTGCGCGCTTTCAGCACGGCCGCGCGGCAGCCGAAAAGCGTCGCCAGCCGCAGGGTTTCCGCCGCGCCGCGCCGGTATGCCGCCGTCACATCGCGGCCGTCGGCCGTCCGAACCGCATCGCCCAGCCGCTCCGCCGGGACACGCGGGGTCGGCAATCCGCCGTAAATTTCCGGGCAAACCGGAATCCAGTGGATTCCTTCCGGCGCGCCCGGCCAATGGCACGGTTTGGACTGCCCGTCGTACCGGCACGAAACCCCGAGCAGACACGCGCTGATGAGTACATTCATCCGGCAAACACCACCTGCACCAGCAACATATAGCACACCGTTCCGGCGAAAATGCTGATAAGCGTGTTGCGCTTCCACAGGTGCAGCCCCGCCACCAGCAGGATGGAAATCAGCTCCGGCAGACCGTACGGCCACGCCAGCACTGTCACGTCTTTGAGGCAGTAGACCAGCAGCATCCCCATGATCGCGTACGGCAGTACCGTTCCCAGGAATGAGATTGTTCCGGGCAGCTGTTTGTTCCCGCGGAAAATCAGAAACGGCAGAAACCGCATCCCGACCGTGCAGGCCACGATCACCGCAATTTGCAGCAGCTGATAAATTGTCGTATTCATACCGCGTTCCCCTCCAATTTCCGCCGAAATGCGCCCATCACGAGCGTGATGACGATCATCGCCGGGATTACAAAGCGATCCGGCCCCAGCAGCAGGAGGCAAACCACCGAAATCGCCACGCCCAAAATCGCCGGGATGTGCTGTTTGGTTTGCCGCCACTGGTCGATGTAGATGGTAACGAACAGCGCCGTCATCACGAATTCGACGCCCGCCGTATTGATCGGCAGCACCGTCCCCAGCACCATGCCGACAATCCCGCCGAGAATCCAGTACGACTGATCCAGCGCGGACAGGTACAGGTAGTAGCGGTTTTCGTCCACACCGTCGGTTGCGCCGGCGCGGTTGACGAGGGAAAACGTTTCGTCGGTCAGCGAGAAAATCAGGTACGGCTTGGCCTTCCCGGTGTGCGCATATTTGCCGAGGATGGACAGACTGTAAAAGAAATAGCGCGCGTTAATCATCACCGTCATCAGCGCCGTGGTAATCAGCGACGCACCGGCGCTCAGCAGATCGACGCCGACATATTGCATGGCGCCGCCGTAAATGGTGGTGCTCATCAGCAGCACCCAGCCGATGTGGAACCCGGCGCTGTGCATCAAAATGCCAAATCCGGCGCCCAGGCACAGGTACCCCGCAAAGACCGGGATGCTGTCCCGAAACGCCCGTTGAAATGTTTTTTTCTTCATTTGTTTGCATTCCTTTCGTTCAGGTTTGCCCCTCCGCTGCCCCGTTCAGCAGCGCGGCGAATCCGCGTGCCATCCGGCCGGGCGGGTCGGTAAAGTGACCGCCGGGCGGGTATTCCAATTGCATCCATCGGCACGCCGGGTCGCGCCGCAGCCGATCGGCAAACGACTGGACGCGCTCCCCCACCGACGCCATCGCCGGATTGCGCGGGTGCAATTCCCGTTTGCCGATGCTCAGGTAAACGCGGCACCCGTCCGGAAGCGGAAAATCCGCATATTCCGCCCATCCGGGGAACCACAGCGACGGCGAACACGCCGCCGCACCGCCAAAATCGCCGCTGCCCAGCGCCCACAGCGCGAACAGCCCGGCCAGCGAATAGCCGCCGATCCACGGCCGCTGCGCCCCGAGAAATGGGATTGCCGCCGTGCGCAGCCAGTCCAGGGTGCGATCCGCATAACCGCCGAACGTCATATCCCGCACGGCCGGCGCT
>CAJKBQ010000028.1 GCA_905198155.1 uncultured Eubacteriales bacterium | reverse complement strand
CCCAATGGCGTGGAAGGATTGCCGGATATTCCGATTTCCACCGCCGGCATGTATCCAGCCATTCCGCTCCGCTGTAAACCGGAGCCGTTACCGCGTGATCCAGCTTTGTCAAAAAATCTTTGGCATCAGCCCAAACAGGCAATTCCACATGAATCGTCGGTTTTTTCAGCTCGGCCGGGTCCACGTCTACCATCGCTACCTCAGCAGCTCTTGCCCAGGTTTTCCAGTTGTAGCCCACTTGGCGAATTGATATACGCGTCCCAACTGCCAAGATGAAATCCGCATTTTGGATCGCCCAGTTTCCGGGACGGTCGCCCATGTTGCCGGCACGTCCGCAATACAGCGGATGGTCATCCTCGATCAGATCCACCGCATTCCAATACGTCACGATCGGGATATTCAATTTTTCTGCGACCGACCGAAATGCTTCATACCCGCCGGACAACCGAATGCCGTATCCGGCGTGAAATACCGGACGTTTTGCGGATCGAATTTTATCGATAATCGTTTGAATTGTCGCGTCGTCCACCGGCGGCGGCAGTTTTTGATCGTCCTCAGCAGGATCGTATCCGCGCAGCGCGTCTGTTTCAATATAGCAGCCTTGGTAATTGACCGGTATATCCACCCACACCGGGCCGGGACGCCCGGTTGTCGCCAAATGCCACGCTTTTTCCAGCATATATCGAATGTCGTTGGGGTTTTCCAACATTTCTGCATATTTTGTCATGTGTGCCGTCGATTTGGTAATATCAAACTCCTGGTCGCCCATTGCACGCAGCGGCGTACCGGTGTATGTCAGTGCGTACCGTGCAGTGGTGTCGTAACGAACCTGACCAGACACAATAAACATTGGAATGGAATCCAACCACCCGCCCAGCACGCCTGTCAATGCATTTGTTCCGCCCGGGCCGGTTGTCACACATACCGCAGCAATTCGGTTGTCCAGCCGTGCATATGCTTCCGCCGCAATCGCACAGGCCTGCTCATGATGATTGTATGTTACGCGCAAACTCGGATGATGGCCCAGCGCATCGTTGAGGTGCATTGCACCGCCGCCCACAACACTGAACACATCCGATACGCCGTGTGCCACCAAAAAATCCGCCACATAATCCGCCAAACGCTGTTTCATATTACACTCCATTCTGCGATCTGAACGTCTTTACTGATTCACTGCATCTATGATCGTTTGAGCCATATAATCGATCATTTCGTCGGTCATTCCCGGGTAAACACCCACCCAGAAGGTATTGTTCATAATAAAATCGGTACCGGTCAACTCACCCACTACGCGATACGCATCCGTTCCGCGAATCTGGTCAAAACACGGATGTTTAATCAAGTTCCCGCTGAACAGCAGGCGCGTTTGCACATTATGATCTTCAATGTAACGGGTCACCGTGTTACGATTCAGACCGCTTTCCGGTTTCACGGAGATCAGGAAGCCGAACCAGGACGGGCGGCTATTTGCTGCGGGTTCCGGCAGAATCAGTTTGTCAGAAACAGGCGCCAGCGCTGCACGCAAACGATCCCAGTTGTGACGACGGCGTTCGATGAATGTCGGGAACTTTTTCAGCTGTTCGCATCCGATTGCCGCCTGCATATCGGTCACTTTCAGGTTATAGCCGAAGTGACTGTACACATATTTGTGGTCGTAGCCTTTGGGCAGTTCACCGAACTGGCCGTCAAAGCGATGGCCGCAGAAATTATCGTGGCCGGACGGGCAGATGCAGTCCCGACCCCAGTCGCGGTACGACAGGATGAGCCGGTTCATCTGCGGGTTATTGGTGTATACACAGCCGCCTTCGCCCATCGTCATGTGATGCGGCGGGTAAAAACTGGAAGTGCCGATATCGCCCCAAGTTCCGGTAAACTTTGTTTCGCCGTTAATGGTATATTGGGTGCCCAGCGCGTCGCAATTGTCTTCTACCAGCCACAGGTTATACACATCGCAGAACGCTTTGACCGCCGACAAATCGAATGGATTTCCCAACGTGTGTGCGATCATAACCGCTTTGGTTTTCGGGGAAAGTGCCGCTTCCAGTTGGGTAACATCAATGTTGTATTGGGGAACGGTTACATCCACAAATACCGGAACTGCACCATACTGGATGGCCGGCGTTACCGTGGTGGGGAATCCGCAGGCAACGGTAATGACCTCATCGCCTTTTTTGATCTGGCGGTCGCCCAATTCGGGCGCGGTCAGCGTCATAAAAGCAATCAGATTTGCGGAAGAACCACTGTTGACCAGATGAGCAAACTTCACACCGATCCACTGCGCAAACTCTTTCTCAAACTGATCCGCAAATCGCCCGGTCGTCAGCCAAAAATCCAATGTCGCATCGGTCAGCGCGCACATCTCTTTTTCATCGAACACACGCGCGGCATAAGTGATCCGATCCCCCGCTTGGTAAGGTGTTTTCTTTTCTTTGAAATCGTGATAGTATTCGGCAACCAGTTCCTTAATTTGCTCACGCGCTTCCGCTTCGTTCTTCCAAGTAGCCATGTTAATCCTCCATGAACGCTTCGATTTCTTTGTCCATTTCTGCAACGACATCTTCGCCGTCCAGCCATACTTTGCTGAAACGGCACGTCATCTCCATGCACTTTTCAATGTGCCAGCGCGGCTTCCAACCAAAAGTCTGTTTCAGCTTGCTGCAATCCAATTTCAAAAAATTGGCCTCATGCGGTGCATTTGCTTCCGTTTGGCACGTCCACTTGGCATCTGCACCCCAATATTTGCAGAATAAATCCACCAGTTCACCGGTTGTCACGCAGTCGCAGTCATCCGGTCCAACATTGTAATATCCTTGAAGCCTGGAATCCTCATATTGCTTTTGTGCAATCATCATATATGCCGCCAGTGGCTCCAAAACGTGCTGATACGGACGGGTCGAATACGGATTCCGCACCTCGATCACGGTTCTTTTCTGCATCGCACGGACACAGTCTGGAATAATCCGATCATTGGCGAAATCTCCGCCTCCTATTACATTTCCTGCACGCGCAGTGGAAACAGCGATCTTTCCATCCGTAAAAAAGCTGTTTTTATAGCTGTGTGTTACCAACTCGGAGCAGCTTTTGCTGTTGGAGTAGGGGTCAAACCCATCCAGCGGCTCGTTCTCGCGGTATCCCCATGGCCATTCGTTGTTGTGGTATACCTTATCCGTCGTTACGTTTACTACGCTCCGCACAGGACTGCCCGACAGGCGTACGCACTCTAACAGATTCACCGTACCCATTACGTTGGTTTCATAGGTGTAACGCGGATTTTTATAACTGTCTCGGACGATCGGCTGCGCAGCTAAATGAAAAACAATTTCCGGCTTCGCCGCATCGAATGCCGTTTTCAACTTGTCAAAATCGCGGATATCACCAATTACGGAATGAATTTGCCGCGCCATCTTTGAAATTTCAAACAGCGAAGGGTTTGTGGGCGGATTCTGCGAATAGCCCGTTACCTGCGCCCCTGCATTTGCCAAAATCTTGCATAGCCAAGTACCTTTGAAGCCGGTATGACCCGTAACAAATACTCGTTTTCCCTTGTAAAAAGTCAAATTCATCAGTCATTCCACACTTTCCACGGTGCTTTTCCAGACGCCCAAAGTTTTTCCAGTGTATCTTTTTCCCTTTTGGTATCCATGCATTGCCAGTATCCCTGGTGAGAATAGCTCATCAACTGCCCTTCCGCTGCCAAACGCTCCAATGGGTCGCGTTCAAACACGGTATTGTCTCCGTCAATATATTGAAGCACCTCCGGTTGGAGCACCATAAACCCTGCATTAATCGGTGCGCCGTCGCACATATTTTTCTCTCGGAAAGACCGCACCGCATTGTCGCCGCCGATATCCAGCACCCCTTTTTGCTGTTCCAGCAGCACGGATGTCAGGGTTGCGAGCCGCCTATGGCTTCGATGAAATTCGACCAATTTCTGAATATTCACATCACAAACGCCGTCGCCGTATGTCAGCATAAACGGTTCGTCGCCAATATACGGTTTGACCCGCTTGATTCGCCCGCCAGTCATCGTATGCAGTCCGGTATCCACGACCGTCACTTTCCACGGCTCGCTGTGCTGATTGTGTACAATCACCTTGTTGCCTTGCGTGAAATCAAATGTAATGTCGCTGGTGTGCAAAAAGTAATCGGCAAACCATTCTTTGATCACATGCTGCATATAGCCTGCACAGATGACAAATTCATTGTAGCCGTAATGTGAGTAGCACTTCATAATGTGCCACAAAATCGGCATTTCACCAATCTCGATCATTGGCTTGGGTTTGAACTGGGATTCTTCTGAAATACGGGTGCCGAAACCGCCGGCTAGTAGGACGACTTTCATTGCATAATCACCTCTTAATATTTCTAATTGATCTTTGTTTCAGTTTTCTCTGGACATTATGAATAAGCTCCATGGCAAAAGTGTTTTTTAACAGCAAAAGGATAATTCCGTATACGACAACACTGCTTCCCACTGCCGTCAAAACCATTATGGTATTGGACACAATCAACCGCTTTGCAATTGCACAAACAGCTATAATGGCCAAAGACCCCACTACCGAACTTAAAAATATGCCTTTCGCGTTCTCTAAGCGTATTTTTCGATCCATATATTTAAAGTTCACCAAGGCGGCAATCAACTGAGCAAATGCCGTTGTAGCGGCAGCGGCATTGAGGCCGAATCGGGGAATAAGCAGCATATTGAGCACGGCATTAATGACTGCCGCGTATATACAGGACTTTAGGCATATTTTTTCTTGCTGAGACGGGATCAATACAATATTTCCGATCAGACCGCCAATAAGCGAAAAGCTTAGTGCAACTGTCAGTATATGCAATGAAATGTACGCCGGTAAATACTCCGATCCGGCAATTAAAAGAATAATCTCCGGGCACAGCATATTGATCCCTACGATGCTAGGTAATCCCAATACAACAATAAAACCGGTCGCATACGAAAAAAGACGATTAATTTCGTCACGGTTTTTTACTTCGTATGCGTGCGACATTTGAGGCATGATTACCCATGCGATAGAAGCAATCATGGTATTTACTAAGTTGTATACTTTTACCGATGTGCTATACAAGCCCACCGCCCTGTCTCCTTTAAAAAATCCTAAAATCGTCGTATCTGAATTACAGAAGATCGTTTGTGACAATATCATTACGAAAAGAAGCAAAATTGGTGGAAAATGTTTTTTCCAATCGATTTGCAGCGTAAAACGGAGTCTGCAGAATCTTTTTCGGTAAAACATATTGGAAATATTGGCTCCGCTGGATGCAGCTGCCGTAATCAGCGCGTATTTGTAGTAATCGTCCGGTTCCTTTACAAAAAGGAACATCGCGATAAGCGAAAGGAATTGACAGAGAAATGTGCGAATTGTAATATATTGAAAATCTTCCATTGCCGTATTTAGCCAATCAGCACCCAACGTCCCGAACATAATTGATGCACTCATAATGCCGATCAACATCCGGTACTGCGTCAACGATTTTGAGATAATTAAAACCACAATTAGAACGCTGTACGCCGCTATCGTCGTTATCAGATTGATCGAGAATATTTGGCTTGCAGTATTTTCTAGCAGCTGTTTATCATCTCTTACACGCGCACATTCCCGTACTGCGTACGTTGTGATGCCAAGCGCCGCAATCAAGCTGATATAGCTCAAAATAGAGTTACTGTAATTGATCTTTCCGACATTTTCAACCAAAAGTGTACGGGATATATACGGAAATGTGATGAGCGGAAATATAACTTGGCAGAACGACTTTAAGATGCTATATATCGCGTTTTTTCCAATATTTTTCATCTTACTTGTCTTTCCTTTTTCTTTTAATACTCAGTACCCTTCTGTATATAGGAAGCAGTGCGTATGGGCAATTGATAATTCCCCAAAATTTTCTTTTCATGCACGGATCATCGTGCAGCGCTTCCCATGCATATTTTTTATTCCAATTTTTTTCTTGCGGAAAACAACTTCTTCGGAATTGAAGTACAAAATTTGTAATATTATCGTCCAGCCCATCATGAAACACGTGACGCATGGTATCGGAATCAAAACCGCATTCCGTACCGGTTTCCATCAACAATTCGCGGTAACGCTTGAACCATACATAGTACACATCATAATTAACCGCAAGATTGGCAGACGCTGCCAGGCAGTTGTGTCCGTCAATCACATATGTGCCCTCGTTTTTCATCGTCTGAAGTGCAATGTGGCTTTGGATAAAATAGGTTCCGATATACTGTTCCTTATTTTGAATCTGCTGTACAAATTCTGTCTTCAAAACCATACCGGACAGGAATGTAATGTATATTCCGATTTTTTCCATCATCTTGTTTTTATCGTTCGTACAATAATTCTCTGCATCCAATCGAGGCGGAGAAAGCTGCAAGGGTTCGGAGGATAGCAAATTGCAGGAATTCAAATGCACAAACACTGGGTGTGTATCCAGTATTTTTAGAATACTGTCAACCGCACCTGACAACAAGAAATCATCATCTCCCAGCAGCATTACATATTCGCCCGTTGCTTTCTGGAAGCAGTTTAAAAAATTACGATCTGCGCCAATATTTTCCGCATTTCTGTAATATACTACATTTTCGCATTGCGGTACCAATGCGCGCATATACTGTTCCGTTGCATCAACCGAACAATTGTCTGAAACGAGTATTTCCACATCGTCGTTTGCCTGATCCAATACACGCTGCAAACACATTTTTAATTGCACTGCTCGATTGTATGTTGGAATTGCAATGGTAAGTTTTTTTCTGAACAAAGAGATCCCTTCTTTCAAGCTCTTGCAATCACGCCTTCTTTTTGGGAAATACAGAAAAATCAAAATCACGGTCTACCGGCTCACAAAAACTTTTCATATTTGAGCGGATAAATTCCTCATTTATTTTATCGTAGTCAATTTGTTCCGCTTCCACTCGCTGCTGCGTACTGAGCCGATATCGGATGATGCGCGCAGGTACGCCGCCCACAATCGCATATGGCGGTACATCTTTCGTCACAACCGAACCGGCAGCAATTACCGCACCCTGCCCGATGTGGACACCAGACATAATCGTAGATCCATAACCGATCCACACATCATTTTCAACTATTATATTCCCTTTTGATATTCCCTCTTTTTCTTCTCCCAAAACCTTTACACGAAACGGAAACGTCGATATCGTGTCCGTTCGATGATCTGCGCTTAATATAAATGCAACACTGGGTGCGATTGAGCAAAAGGAACCTATTTTAAGTTGTTGGGAATCATCAAAACTCAGTACATATAATCCGCCGTAAGTGTATTTCCCTACTTCAACATTTTTTTCGTTAAACCGATTGATTGGCATCGTGGAATTGTAAGTGTTCTTTTTTCGCCAACGCGACGTGAATAAATACTGTTTTAAACGTTCAACAAGCCACATACTTTATTCATCATGCCTTTCTTTCAGACTCGCAATTTATCCGCATTCGAGCGCGTGCTGAAGTGCTTCTAAATACGCATATCGATATTTTTCATCGGGTTCCAAATAGGCGCCTTCCGCCCATTCATTCCATGCATTTAAAAAAATATATGGGCGACTATACTCATGATGCACTTTTTGCACCAGCTCATGCATATTCTTCTGAAAAAGTTCCGGTGTTGCACCTTTATATATCAATCCGTTTTTATTCCGTGGCGTATTGTCCCAATCCGTGAATGCACCGGCAATTATCCGTCTGTCCCGAGGCTGATAAGCCAGTATACGATTCCAGTCATCCTGGTAATCGCGTATGGTTGGTCCGTTCTGTCCTGCGGTACCCCGGCCGGACAGCATCCGCTCGATTTGGTCTACCGTATGTCGGAAATTCATTGACAGCAGCATTTTTTTTATCGCCTTTTTGGCAGATGACCTGCTTGCATCTTTTTCAAAATCCTGAATAAATCTTGGTTGAAACTGAATATACCCATCAAACAAGTCCAGCTTCGCGCCATTAAAAAAAAACTTTGGATATTGCACAAATATTTTGATTCCCGGAAAACCATTTGCGACCACGTGTTCCCGGATTGTTCGTATCATTTTTGTCAAATTCGGCACAAGCTCAGGTTTATAAAGCAAAAAAATTGGGCAACCATCTTCCTTTATATATCTCGGATCGGAAAAAAAATCACACAGGTACTCAACGTGCGCAATCAAATCTTCTTGGTTTCCATAATCTTGTTCGATAATGGTCTCGTTGTTCCCGCCATCCCATTTTTTTGTCCAGTTTTCATTTGCCCAGGACAAACAGTACGGGATATCCAATTTCGGATTTTTCCTCATCATTTCAATTGGTTTTTCAAGAAGTTTTTTTCCGTTTTTAAACCAATAATGATAGTAACAAAACCCATATATACCATGTTGCTTTGCCAATTCGACCTGTTTTTCCATCACTCCATTGTCCAGTAAACAATAGTAGTTCTGACCTAACGGCGTTCGGGGCTGATAATGTCCTTCAAAAAGAGGTTTTGCTTTTCTCGTATTGCTCCACTCTGTAAATCCAATACCATGCGCAGCATCGTTTTCTGGTATGGCATGAAACTGCGGCAAATAAAACGCAATTACCTTTACAATGTCACCATTCATTGTCTTGTTCCTCGTTAATCCGTTGTCGTTTTTTTTGTAATGTTCTGAAAGAAATTTACATTTCTTTTCAACGAAAGCCACAACATCAATTCAATCAGTATAACCCAATCAAACTGAATATTGTAGGTTATTCCACCCGCAGCAAGCGCAACAGCCAAAACAAAATAGCGATAATCCGTTTTGATGCCTCTCGCTGCAATACGAATTATCCATCCGTAGAAAATGAAAAAGCCAAATACGCCCCTTGATACCAAAATATCGATAACATCACTTTCCACTGCCCAACTTTTTAATGCATCGTACTGACCCTTGATCACACTGATCGGGTATCCGGAACACCCTAGACCGTAACCAAACAGAATTTGAATAAGCGAACTGCGTTGGAGCACTTTTGGGTAATCGGTGTAATATCTGATATGTGCATCCGCACTGCCGCCATCAAACGCACTGCCAGTAATCCGCTGGATAATATATACCACTTTTTCAAGCACCGTTTTCCATATTCCGGTTTTCATCACATATGGAATCAAAACAATCAAAACCAATACTGCTGCTAAACTTTGGGCGCGAATTTTTTTTGTCTCATTGCAGCGACGAAGCTGAAATATAAAATCTAAAAAAACACATATACATATTACAATCAATGCCGTTGCATTATTGCATACAATTGCATCTAAAACCGCAAGACCCTTGATTACCCAATTATCAAAAATCATATATGAAATTGCTGCAACCGGTGCCATAAATGCAGCATGCCAACACATTCCAGACGGTAAAAAAGCTCCAGCCTTATAATGGCTTGCGGATTCGACTGTATGCAATATATTTACGAAAACAATCTGATTCAGGTCTATTGTCCAGAGACGATACAGCACAAACTGCAGCAAACACCAAACAAGCTGTATTACACACGCGCATTGGACACCTTTTTTTAAAATCGAAAGCAGCTCACAATTGTCCTGAGTTGCATATTCCAAGTACGCATATGTAAAGTACACTGGGATTAATAGGATAAATTCCGCAATTGCTGCCTTTCGGTATGACAACCAGGTTGTGCTGAATTGGCAAGCAACTGTAGATATTAAAAAACTTAAGAAAACAAAATTCACACGCCGATCTGTCGAAAAGTGCAGTTTTCCGCTTTTTCGGATGCTCAAAATTCCTATTCCCATTACTTGTACGATAAAAAAAGCGGAAAAAACATCTATTTTCACAAGCATCATGCAAGAAAAAATTGCAATCAAAAAAAATATACATTTGCTTATGGAAACGTTTAATTGACTGTTCACCTTCACGATCCCCTTTTTAAGTTCCGCACGATCGAAGCAATATAAGGAATTCTCAAATAATATAAAAGTGTATACTTCCATTTGTTCGGAATTGGAATAACACGATCCACATCTTCCATAAAGCACACCATTGTCGGCTTTTTTGCCGGTTTCCTTGGAACAAAAACAGCGTGTTCCCCTTTTTTGTGAAAACCAATTGCATTACCAGCGTGAATGCGGTATTTAATCAGCTTTTCGTTATAAAAATATACCGATCCAACCAACGTTGCAATAAAGAGAATCTGGTGATCATGAATAAGATATGGGCTGTGAATTTTTAGATATGCGTCACATACCTGTCGCGTAAAGCAATAGGTGCATCCTTGTGCAACGTTTCCATATACCAACTGATCAAAGGAAATCGGCGTAAGTTCTTTGCAGGAAATTTTTTGAAGGAATGGACTCGTTTGAAACTGTGTTTCATCAGAAATCGGTGCATCGTTTTGGTCTATTAACGAAAAGTTTGTACAGATCGCTACACACTTATTTTGATTCATTATTTGAATCGTCTTTTTCACTTTGTCGGTATGCCAAATATCATCTTGATCCGCTAAAAAAATGTATTCCCCGGCTGTTTCACGAATTGTAAGATAATAATTTTCCGTATACCCGACATTGGATGCATTTTGGCGTAGGCGAATCGATGTTTTGGTTTTGTTTTGCGCGATCACGCGTCTGATCACCGAAACGGTTTGATCCGTAGACCCATCATCACTGATTATAATCTCATCTACCGGTAAGGATTGCTGCAAGATGGATTGCAGCTGTTTTTCAATATACTTCTCTCCGTTATACGTTGTTACTGCAACTGAAATCATCTTTCATATCTCCTCGTGGATTCTTGAGCCAAATGAGATCTGCGTGCAATCTCACGTATAATTTTGTATGCGATGTTATAACCAACGGTCTTCCGATACTTTACCAATTTTTTTATGGTCAGCTGATGGGTATCTTGATCGTACTTAAAATTGATTGCGTCATGTAAATTTTGCATTTCCCTGCCTGTCAAATGATTCGACAAATACGAACACATCTCCAAAGAAGAACTGCGCATTTTTCCCAAATCTAATGATAGATTTGCGTTCCCGGAATCATGATGAATATATACCTGCCGAACATTGCATCGAAATCGACTGTCCTTGCAGAACAGCAAAATCCAAAGCATCCAATCATCTGCCCCATTACATTGCAACGGGGAATTCTTCCACTCCTCCGGAATTGCCTGTTTACGAATCATACATTGCCCCGGTGACGGAATCAAATTACGGATTTGAATAAATTTTTTTCGCTGAATAAGATGTCGCATTTCCGACAGACTTGCAAAAACAAGCTCTGATCTCCCTGCGATTTGATATATACCGTTTCCAACAACAACATCTGCGTCTTGAGTCAGTGCAACTTGCTCCTGAAATCCGTCCGGAATAAGTTCATCATCCTGATCTAAAAAAATAATCCATTCTCCTGCCGCACAGTCCATCCCATGAATTCTCGTTTTTTGTATGCCCTGGTTTGTGTCGTTTTGAAGAATTGTTATTTTTTTGTATTGATATTCGTTCGGTATTAGGATATCTACCGTAGGGCTGTCATTTACCATTATAATTTCAAAATCGGCATGCTTGCACATCTTTGCTTCCACCGCCGAAATACTCGACAACAAACGCGGCAAATACGCATTACCATTATAAAAAGGAATCACAACCGAAATTTGTATTTTGGGAGAACTCATTACTACCTCGCTTTTTATGTTTTCGTTGATTTCACAGCAGCAAACTGCAATATATCTCCATCAACTGCTGATAATTTTCTTCCGGTCGATACTTTGCTTCGTAATCGGCGCGGGCGCGGGCGCCCATCGCCCGGCATATCGCCGGATCTGCCCACAGCGCACGGATGGTTCGCACAAATCCATCCGTATCCCCCAACGGAACTTTGTACCCGTTGATCCCGTCGGTGACTGCCTCCGCAGAAAAGCCCAGATCCGTTGCAATCAGCGGTTTCCCCAGGCTTTCCGCTTCGATTTCTACCATTGAACATCCTTCGTACCAGATAGACGGAAATACGACGAATTCGCCGCATTTTACAATGGATAAACACTGTTTGTGCGGCGTATATCCCAAGAAAAACACGTTCGGGTGCTGCGCCGCCCATTCGCGGAATTCGTCTTCGAGCGGACCGCCGCCCATCACCACCAGCGGGATGTCCGGCAGCTGCGCCCAGATCTGCATCAGCATTCGGATGCCCTTTTCTGCGCCGATGCGGCCGTAAAACACCGCATAGCGGTCGGGCAGGTCATGCGGCTTTTCTGCTTCGGCATTTGCTTCGGCATCCGGCACAAAATTGTATTTTTTGACCATTTTTTTGGGATCAAGCCCTACTTCGCGCAGCAGATGCATTTGGTTGTCGTTTAAGCAAATATACCGATCAATATATTTATAAAAGCTGCGGCGCAGCCGATGATATTTGAAAATGAACGCCACCAATATGCTTTGCAGCCGGGATCCTTTGAAGCAGCGGTATTTGCACATCCGAAAATAATGTCCGTCGCCGCATTCGTTGCACAATGTGGTTCCGCGCAGCGAAGTGGCGCACGGACAGATAAAGCGGGTGTCGTGCAGCGTTGCCACGACCGGCACGCCGCTGCGGTGCGCTGCGTACAAAACAGACGGCGAAAGCAGCGGAAAGAACGTGTGGATATGCACCACATCCGGCTGTTCCCGCCGGATCAGTGCGCGCACTGCCCGACCGTGGCGAAACGACCACAGCATTCCGAACGCTGCACGGAGTTTTCCCCACGCGCCGGCGCGGTCAAACGAATCGTTACGAACCGTGTAACGGATCACCGTGTGGCCATGGGATTCCAGGAGCGCCGTTTCGCTTTTGAAAACCTGGTCATCACCACTGGCGGATCCGCTGCGATGGAAATTATGTATCGCTAAAATTTTCATGGTGCCCCCTGCGTCGAATCACATTCCTGCACACAGCCGTCTTTCACAAACACATCCCGATACGCCCCGCAAATTTTCTCCCATGTGTACGCTTCCGCCACCCGTTTTTTCGCTTTGCGGCCCATTTCCGCAATTTCGTCCGGATCCATCGCGTCGGCGCGGTCGATCAGCGCGGCCAGATCGCCCGGATCGCGGCGCCAATACAGCGCGCAGTCCTGCGCCACCTCCCGGTTGAACCCGACATCGACCAGCAGGTTCAAATCGGTACTCCCCAGCGCCTCGATCAGCGACGGATTGGTACCGCCGACCGTGTGGCCATGGAAGTAGGCGTATGCATTTTCGCGGATTTTTTTCAGCAGTTCCGGATCGTACACTGTGCCGACAAATTTGATCCGCTTGTCCGCCCGGAAGTGCAGCTTCTGCTCCAGCTCCGCCAAAAACTTATCGTTGACGTTGGTGATAATGGCAAAATCCCGCTCGGAATGCGACTGCATAAACTCGCGGATCATCACTTCAAACGAATTTTCCGGCACAAACCGACCCACCACCAAATAATACGATTTTTTCGTCAGCCCGTGGTCGGCATACCACGCCGTCAGTTTGGGATCGTCGTCCGGCAGACGGCTCAGCGTGAGGTCGGCGCCGTACGCGATGAACGTGGTGTTCGGGTTTTGGCCCCGGATTCCTTTGCCGTCGTAGCATTCGTGGAAGTATTTTTCGATGTTGATCGAATCGCAGATGGCAAGGTCGCAGTATTTGACCATGCGCTGCTCCGACCATTTCCAGTATTTCCGAATCGGCTTGCTCCACTTGGCGCGCATCCACTCGTGGCCGTCCGGGTTCAGGTACACCGTTCCGCCCAGCTTGTGAATTTCGCGGTAAAAATGGTGCGCGAACGGCCCGATCCGGCACGCCATAATATACACAATCGGGTGCGGGATGCGGTGTTCGCGGATATATTGACAGCAGGCGCGCAGCGCGGCCACATCGTAGTAAATGGCTTGCGCCGGCCCGATCTGCGGAACGTGGAGCTTGAAGCAGCGCGCATTGTGAAACCGGAATTCCGTGTCCGAAATCCGCTCGGCATCCGGCAGCTTGGTTTCGTCCATGCATCCGTCGCCGTTGGCCTTGCAGGCCACATGATATTGGATGCGGGATTCGTGCTGATGATATTCCGTCAATTTATAGACAAACGTTTCGTACCCGCCGTATGCGCCCAAGGATTTGGCGCCGACCAAGAAAACGTGCTGAACTTCCTGCTGCATCATCTCCGCACCCCTGCCTCATTTCTCCTCGAACCGGAACGTGTCTTTCAGTCCCAGCCACTTTTGGTCTTTGTCGCTCAGGTTGAGCGCCGTGCCGTCGGCGAGCGTATAGCCTGCGGCGGATGCATTGCCGGGGTAATCGCCCACCAGCGACGGCCATGCAATCCCGATCTCCGGGTCATTCCACGCCAGACCGCCTTCATCGTTCGGGTGCCAGAAATCGTTGACTTTGTAACAAAATTCCGCTTCGTCCGACAGCACCAAAAACCCGTGCGCGAACCCTTCCGGGATCAAAAACTGCTTTTTGTTTTCCGCCGACAGCGTCACGCCGTACCACTTGCCGTACGTCGCAGACCCGGCGCGCAGATCGACCGCCACGTCGAACACTTCGCCGCGCACGGCGCGCACCAGCTTGCACTGCGGGTACTGCTTCTGGAAGTGCAGCCCGCGCAGCACCCCTTTGACGGACATCGACTGATTGTCCTGCACAAACTGCACGTCCAGCCCGGCTTCGTGCATATCCCGCGCGTTGTACGTCTCCATAAAATATCCGCGCGCGTCGCCGTGCACGGCCGGCTGAATCACGCACAATCCGGCGATGCCGCCGACGTTTTTCTCTACCTGAATCTGTCTCATAACGATTTGGACGGTCCTTTCTGAAATTTACTCAATTTCCTGCAAAAAGCGGCGCAGCGCGTCCCGCCAGTCGGGCAGCGGTACAAACCCGTTGTCCGTCAGCTTGCGCTTGTCGAGCCGGCTGTTGAACGGGCGCGCCGCTTTGGACACGCCGTATTCCGCCGTCGTTACAGGAATTACCTGTACGCGCGTATTCCCGGCCTGGCGAAAGATTTCGCAGGCGAAATCGTACCAGCTGATATACCCGCCCTCGTTGGTGGCGTGGTACCGGCCGTACCGCTCCGTTTCGATCATATCGACCAGCAGCCGCGCGAGATCCAGCGTATAGGTCGGCGTGCCGATCTGGTCGCACACCACGCGCAGCGTGTCGTGCGTCTGCCCCAGCTTCAGCATCGTTTTGATAAAGTTTTTGCCGTTGACGCCGAACACCCACGCGATGCGCACGATGAAATACCGCTCCAGCGCCGCTACGGCCAACTCGCCTTCCAGCTTTGTTTGGCCGTACACATTCAGCGGCCGGTAATCCGTACAGTCCGGATCCCACGGTGCGGTGCCCTGGCCGTCGAACACATAATCGGTCGAAATATACATCATTTTGCAGCCCAGCGCCCGGCACGCCTGCGCGATGTGCGCCGTACCGCCTGCATTGATGGCGCGCACTTTGGGCTGATTTTCCGGCTCTTCGGCGGCGTCCACCGCCGTCCACGCCGCGCAGTGAATTACGGCGTCCGGCTGCGCGTCCGTCAGCACCTGCTGCACCGCCGCGCCGTCGGTGATATCCAGCGGCACATACGGCGCAGCCGTCACCGCGCTGCCGTCCGCAATGCCGGCATACGCCGATGCCAAATCCGACCCGACGGCCGTGTGGCCGCGGCGGATCAGCTCATTCATCACATCGTGGCCCAGCTGCCCGGCCACCCCGGTTACGAATACCTTCATCCTGCGTTTCCCTCAGCGATTGCCGTACATTTTGGCGTAGTAGTTCTGGTATTCGCCGGAGATGATCGTCTCCCACCATTCGCGGTGCGTCAGGTACCAGTCGATCGTCTTTTGGATGCCGTCGGCGAACTTCGTTTCCGGCAGCCAGCCCAGCTCGTTGTGAATTTTCGTCGGGTCAATCGCATAGCGGCGGTCGTGGCCTTTGCGGTCGGTAACGTAAGTGATCAGGCTTTCCGGTTTGCCGAGTGCATGGCAGATGATTTTCACGATGTCGATGTTCTTCATCTCGTTGTGGCCGCCGACGTTGTACACTTCGCCCACGCGGCCTTTGTGAATAATCAGGTCAATCGCGCGGCAATGGTCTTCCACATACAGCCAGTCGCGCACGTTTTCGCCGTTGCCGTACACCGGCAGCGGTTTGTCTGCCAGCGCGTTCGCGATCATCAGCGGAATCAGTTTTTCCGGGAAATGGTACGGGCCGTAGTTGTTGGAGCAGCGGGAAATCGTCGCCGGGAACCCGTACGTCCGGTGATACGCCAGCACCAGCAGGTCGGCGCTCGCTTTGGATGCGCTGTACGGGCTGGACGTGTGAATCGGCGTTTCCTCGGTGAAAAACAGATCCGGCCGGTCGAGCGGCAGGTCGCCGTACACTTCGTCGGTCGATACCTGATGGTACCGCCCGATGCCGAATTTGCGGCACACATCCATCAGCGTTGCGGTGCCGATGATATTGGTTTGCAGAAAGACGCCCGGATCTTCGATGGAGCGATCCACATGCGATTCCGCAGCGAAATTGACCACCACGTCCGGGTGTTCTTCTTCAAACAGTTTTTCCACGGCCGCACGGTCGCAGATGTCCGCCTTCACAAAGCGGAAGTTCGGCTGGTTCATCACCGGCGCCAGCGTGGACAGATTGCCCGCGTAGGTCAGCTTGTCCAGGCAGATGATCCGGTCGTCCGGATGCGCCGAAAGCATATGAAAAATAAAGTTGCTGCCGATGAATCCGGCGCCGCCGGTCACAATAATCGTCATAATTCCGTTCTCCTTACCGCAGTGCGTCCATATATTTGCCGTCCAGCACGTCTTTCAGGTACTGGCCGTACTGGTTTTTTTTCAGTGATTCGTACGCTTTCATCATGTCGTCGCGGGTGATCCACCCGTTGAGGTACGCGATTTCTTCCAGGCAGCCGACTTTGCGGTGCTGGTGCGTTTCCACTGTTTTGATGAAGTTGGTCGCGTCCACCAGCGATTCGTGCGTCCCGGTGTCCAGCCATGTGAAGCCCTGGCCGAGCAGTTCCACGTTCAGCCGCCCCTGCTCCAGATAGATGCGGTTCAGGTCGGTGATTTCCAGCTCGCCGCGCGCCGACGGCTTCAGCGCCTGCGCGTATTTGACCACGTCGTTGTCGTAAAAATAGAGACCCGTCACGCAGTAATTGCTTTTGGGGTGCGCGGGCTTTTCTTCGATGGAAATCGCGCGGCCGTCCGGTCCGAACTCCACGATGCCGAACCGTTCCGGGTCGTCCACATAATACCCGAACACCGTCGCGCCGCGGCCATGCTCGGCGTTTTCCACGGCAGCCTTCAGCCGTTTTTTCAGCCCGTGCCCGGCGAAGATGTTGTCGCCCAGCACCATCGCGACCGGATCGTTCCCGATGAAGTCCGCCCCCAGGATAAATGCCTGCGCCAGTCCGTCCGGCGACGGCTGCACCGTGTACGACAGGTGTACCCCGAATTGCGACCCGTCGCCGAGCAGATCTTCGAACCGCGGGGTGTCCTGCGGTGTCGAGATAATCAGGATATCGCGGATCCCGGCGTTCATCAGCACCGACATGGGGTAGTAAATCATCGGTTTGTCGTAAATGGGGAGCAGCTGCTTGGAAGTTACGCGCGTCAGCGGGTACAGGCGCGTGCCGGAGCCGCCCGCAAGGATGATTCCTTTCATGATCTCGTTCCCTTTCCGATTCATTTCATTATTCCCGCGCAATCCGCCAAAACCCGGCCGATTGCGCATATCGTCGGTAACATTATAGCATTATCCCGGCGGGTTGTCAATTCATATCAGAAAAAAAACGGTTTTCCCGGCCGTCAAAGTTCTGTTCCGGAATTTTGATGAGTTTGTCCGCGCCGGAACTGCATCGGCGTGACACGGACGGTTTCTTTGAACGCGCGGCAGAACGACCGGGCATCGACGTACCCCACGCTTTCGCCGACCTGCTCCACCGACCAGTCGGTCGTTTGCAGCAAAAACTGCGCCGTCGTGATCCGGTATGCGATCAGGTATTGGTGAAAGCTCATGCCGGTTGCCCGTTTGAAATTGGCGCAAAACGTTCCTTTGGCATAACCGGACACTTTGGCGGCGTCGTCCAGCGTCAGCGGCGTCGCATAATATTGATAGATCAGCTCCAGCGCGTTTTCGATCCGGCGCTTTTCCTGCAGCGGCGCACCGGCTGCCGGAGCCGCCCCGTATATTTCCGTCAGTGCAGCCGCCAGCCGGTACAGCTGGCCGATGGTTTCCAGCGCATCCGGCGGCGCGCTGCGCCCGGCGGCCAGCGCATCCAGCACGGCGAAAATCCGCGGATGCGCCGCGCGGTGAAGTACCGGCGGCTGCATTTTCAGCTTGGCCAGCGGCGTAAACCGTTCGCGCAGCAGCATGGGGCCGAACTCCACCAGCAGATGCGTGCATTCGTCGGTCGGCAGCAGCTCGTGCGTCACCATGCTGCCGACCGCGACCGCGTCGCCGGGATGCAGCTCATACGGGACGCCGTCCAGCAGCAGCTGCCGGTGTCCGCTCAGGCAATATAAAATTTCGATTTCGTGGTGCAGGTGGGCTTTGAACCCTCTGGTATCGGTACTGACGGACACCACATAGGACTCCATCTGTGTCAGCAGCGGCTGATAAAACACGGTGCATCCGCCTCCTTTGGTTCTGTAACTCTTTTCTGTATTGTAGCACGTTTCGGCGCGGTTGTCAATTCGGAATTTTTGTGTATTTTCCGGGACGGCGCGTCCTTGTTTTTCTGCGGAGGGGGCGGTATAATGGGGACAGAACAACCGAAAGGGGAAGATATTTTATGAACATTGGACTCCAGCTTTACACCATTCGCGACGCGCTTGCCGGCGCCGACGCCGACCGTGCCGCACAGGTGCTGCATACCGTGGCGGATATCGGGTACCGCGCCGTGGAGCTGTACGGCAGCCTGGACAATATGACCATACTGGCCGAAGGCGCGCGCCGCGCCGGACTGGACATCGTCGGCACCATCTGCAGCGCGAACGTGTTTGACGACCAGGACGGCGTGCTGCGGCTGTGCAGTCGGTTCGGGATCCGCCAAATGGGGATCTCCGGCGCAAGAGCCGCCACTGCGGCCGAAGCCGCCCGGCACATTGACGCACTGAACCGCATGGGCGCGCAGCTGGCCGCGCACGGGATCGTGCCGGCGTACCACAATCACGATTTTGAATTCGACCGCCTGGACGACGGCACGACCCTGTTCGGCCGGATGGCGGAATCGCTCGGCGACCACGTCCGGTTCGTGCTGGACACCTACTGGGTGCAGCGCGCGGGCGGCGACGTGCGGCACTGGATCGACGTGTTGGGCAGCCGGATCGTAACGCTGCACCTCAAAGATATGGTTCACATCAACGGCAACGCCACATATGCCGAAATTGGGCGCGGCAACCTGTGGTGGGACGGGATCCTCCCGCAGGCAAAGGCAGCCGGGGTACGGCATTTTGTGGTGGAGCAGGATGCCTGCGCGGGCGATCCAATGGACAGCATCCGCATCAGCCTGTCGTATTTGCAGTCCAAACTGTAATACTTATATTATATTTTACTTGGAGGAATTGATTATGTATCGAATCGGTCAGGAAGAAATCGACGCCGTTGCGCGTGTAATTCACAGCCGCAAACTGTTCAAAACAGGTACTGAAACCTCGAATGCCGAAGAGTCCCTGCGTGCGCTGTTTCAGTCGAAGCACGCACTGCTGATGACGTCCGGCATGGCGGCGCTGGTGTCGGCACTGACGGCACTGGGGATCGGCCCGGGGGATCAGGTCATTGTCCCGGCGTACACCTACATCGCGACGGCGATGGCGGTGGTGTCGGCGGGCGCGATTCCGGTGATTGCGGAAGTGGACGACACGCTGACGATTGACCCGGACGACGTCGTCCGCAAGATTACCCCCGCCACCAAAGCCATTATCCCCGTGCATATCCAGGGATTCCCGTGCAACATGGACGCGCTGTGCGCCATCGCGCAGGAACACGGGCTGAAAATTGTGGAAGACGCGTGCCAGGCGGACGGCGCCGGCTACCACGGCAAGCGGCTGGGCACCATCGGCGACGCAGGCGCGCTGAGCTTTAACCAGTACAAGCTGATTTCCGTCGGCGAAGGCGGCGCGCTGCTGACCGGCGACGACAAAGTGTTCGAGCGGGCGCTGATTTATCACGACAGCTCCGCCGTCGCATACTTCGGCAATCAGCTGGAAGGCGTCACCGAACCGCTGTTCTGCGGGTCGGAGTTCCGCACCAACGAAATTCAGGCGGCAATTTTGAACGTGCAGCTGAGCCGCATGGACGGGATCATCGCCGACCTGCGCCGCAGCCGGACGGCACTGAAAGCGGCGCTGGGCGATGCGCTGCGGTTTGCCCCGTCGCACGACGAAGCCGGCGACCTGGCGACCACTCTGCCGATTGTGTTCGACTCCGAAGCGGAAGCCCGGGCATTTTCGGCTGCACTGAAAGAAAAATTCGGAATCACCGCCACACTGCCGATCGACACCGGCAAGCATGTGTACCGCAACTGGACGTCGATCATGGCGCAGCGCGGCGCGCTGCATCCGCTGATGGATCCGTTCAAAATGGCGGCCAACCGGGGCATCGTGCCGGAATACCGCGCCGATATGTGCCCGCGGACGCTGGACCTGCTGGCCCGCACGGTGTATATTGGCGTCAATCCGGACTGGACGGATGGAGACATTGCGCAGCTGGCCGCGCAGCTTGCAGTAGCTAAGTAAAAAGTAAGAGTGAATAGTGAAAAGTTGTGGTTGCGTACGCGCGTTGCCGCGCGTACGCGAATATACTTGCGCGGCGTAGCCGCGCCACCAAACTTCTTCACTGTTCACTCTTCACTTTTACTTTTATTTATTTCGCTTCCGCGCCCATTTCCAGCGCTTTGCGGTTCACGTCCAGCATATCGCGGTGCTTGGCGGAGATCACTTTTTCCAGCGCCGCCGCAACCGAATCCGGCGCATCCGCGTTCAGGATTTTCAGCAGCTTCCCGGCGATAATCATGTTCGCCAGCGTCGGGATCCCGGCATCGGACGCCATCTGCGTGGCGGGCACATAATACGCCGTCACGTCCGTGCGGCGCACCTTGCGGCCGATCAGCGTGGAATCCGCGATAATCACGCCGCCCGGCGCTACGCTGTCCTCGTACCGGTCGAGCGACGGGATGTTCATCGCGATCAGCACGTCCGGCTTTGACACAATCGGCGACCCGACCGGCTCGTCGCTGAGGATTACCCCGCAGCTGGCCGTGCCGCCGCGCATTTCCGGCCCGTAGGACGGCAGCCAGCTGACCTGGCGGTTTTCGATCAGCCCTTTGTACGCCAAAAATTTGCCGGTGAACAAAATCCCCTGTCCGCCGAACCCGGCGATCAAAATCTGCGTTGTCATCCCTGGTTCGCCTCCTTCGCCGCGGTGCGGTCTTTGTACACGCCCAGCGGATAATACGGAATCATCGCGTTCTGCACCCAGTCGAGCGCCTTTTGCGGCGTCATGCCCCAGTTGGTGGGGCAGCTGGAAATCACTTCGACCAGCGAAAAGCCTTTGCCGTCGATTTGGTTCTGGAACGCTTTTTTGATGGCCTTTTTCGCCGCGTTCACGTTTTTCACGTTGTTGACCGCCACGCGCGCGATGTATTCCGGCCCGTCCAGCGTCGCCAGCAGCTCGCACACGCGGATCGGGTAGCCGCACTGGGTCACGTCGCGGCCGTAGGGCGACGTTTGCGTCACCTGACCGGGGAGCGACGTGGGCGCCATCTGGCCGCCGGTCATCCCGTAAATCGCGTTGTTGATGAACACGATCGTGATGTTTTCGTTGCGGGCGGCCGCATGAACCGTTTCCGCCATGCCGATCGACGCCAGGTCGCCGTCGCCCTGGTAGGTGAACACGATGTGATTCGCCGGGTCGGCGCGCTTCACGCCGGTCGCCACCGCCGGGGCGCGGCCGTGCGCTGCTTCGATCATGTCGCAGTTGAAGTAATTGTACGCCATCACCGAGCAGCCCACCGGCGCGATGCCGATGGTGCGGCCTTCGATCCCCAGCTCGTCGATGGTTTCCGCCACCAGCCGGTGGATGATGCCGTGCGTGCAGCCGGGGCAGTAATGCATCGGGATATCGTTCAGCGATTTCGGTCTTTGAAATACGATCATGGTCAGCACCCTTCCTTTCCTGCGGCGGCGGTCACGGCCGCGAGCACTTCGTCCGGCGACGGGATCATCCCGCCGACGCGGCTGCACAGCGTCACCGGCGCTTTGCCGTTGACCGCCAGCCGCACGTCCTCGATCATCTGCCCCATCGACAGTTCTACCGAAATAAAATGCTTCACGCGGTCGGCCGCGCGGGCAATCGCTTCCGTCGGGAACGGCCACAGCGTGATCGGGCGAATCAGCCCGACCTTGATCCCGGCTTTGCGCGCTTCGGCAATCGCGTTTTTGGACACGCGCGCCGCAATCCCGAACGCCACGATGCAGTATTCCGCGTCGTCCATCATGTATTCTTCCACCAGCACTTCGCTGCGCTCAATTTCGGCATATTTCGCGTACCGGGCGCGGTTGAGCTGTTCCAGCTCCTCCGGCACCAGCGACAGCGAATTGATGATGTTGTGCTTGCGTTTGCACTGCGTGCCGGTGGTCGCCCACGGTTTGTCCGGCACCGGCGGAATCTCCAGATCGAGCGACACCGGCTCCATCATCTGCCCCATGGTGCCGTCGGCTAGGATCATCGCCGTCATGCGGTATTGGTCGGCCAGCGTGAATGCTTTCACCGTGAGGTCGGCCATTTCCTGCACCGATGCCGGCGCCAGCACGATCATGTGATAGTCGCCGTGGCCGCCGCCCTTCGTCGCCTGGAAGTAGTCCGCCTGCGACGGCTGAATGCCGCCCAGCCCGGGGCCGCCGCGCTGCACATTGACCACCAGCGCCGGCAGGTCCGCCCCCGCCATGTACGACAGCCCCTCGCTTTTCAGCGAAATGCCGGGGCTGGAGGACGACGTCATGCTGCGCACGCCCGCGGACGCCGCGCCGTACACCATGTTGATGGCGGCGACTTCGCTTTCCGCCTGCAAAAACGTCCCGCCGATTTTCGGCATCCGTTTGGCCATGTACGCCGCAATCTCCGTCTGCGGGGTGATCGGGTACCCGAAGTAGAACCGGCAGCCCGCGCGAATCGCGGCCTCCGCAATCGCTTCGTTGCCTTTCATCAATACTTTGTCTGCCATGTTATTGCACTCACCTTTCCACCTGAATCACGCAGTCCGGGCACATCGTCGCGCAGAATGCGCAGCCGATGCACGCTTCCGGGTGCTGCTCGGTAATGGGATGGTGCCCTTTGCTGTTGATCCGGGTCGTGTCCAGCGCCAGCACCCCTTTGGGGCAGGCGGTGATACATAGCCCGCAGCCTTTGCACCGTTCGGATTGGAACGTTAATTTTGCCATGAGAACGCTTCCTTTCTTGTGAATGTCAAAATCTATCAATAATATTTGGCCTGCAGTGTCAGCCCGAACAGGTCGGGGAGCTCGCCGGTCAGCGGCTGCACCAGCGGCCGCACCACCGTCGTCATCCGCAGCGGCAGCCCCGTCTGCGCCGCCAGCCGCAGCGCTTCCGGATGCTTGACGCGGACGGTGTCCGGCGTGGTGTCCGCAGCGAGGTTGGAATTGTGGACGATGCCGGTGAACCGCATCCCGCACGCGGATTCGATCTCCCGCATCACTTCGGCGGCAGACGGTGCGTCCGGCGTCAGCGGGCGGTAAAAATTCGCGACGAACAGCAGCTCGTAATCGCCTTCGTCCATCAGCGCCGGGGCGTACCGCCCAAGCGCCAGCGCGCCGCGGTCGTCGCCGCCGATGTCCATCACCGCGCGGTACGACCGGTCGTCGGTGACGGCGTACAGCTCCTGCGGCAGGGCGGGCGCGTCGAGGTTGGTGTTGGCGTAGTCGGAGCAGATCAGCCGGATTCCCGCCCGCGCCAGCGCATCGGCGCTGTCTTTGGTACGGAAATAGGGGTTGACGATGTCCAGGTCGGCGATCAGCACGCGGTCATACTGCTGCCGCAGCGCCATCGCCAGGTTGACGGCAATATTCGTTTTCCCGCTGCCGTAATGCCCGGCCAGCAGGGTGACGCGTTTGACGTGTTGCATTTTGTACCCCCAATTTGATTTAAGTAAGAAGTAAGAGTGAAGAGTGAATAAGTTCGGCAGCGCGCGTTGCGCGCGCAATTTATATTCGCGCGGCTGCGCCGCGCCACCAAACTTTTTCACTATTCACTTTTCACTATTCCCTGCAAGCTGTGAATTCGCCAAGCGAAATTACAGCTTGCTTCTCTGAATCTTCCCGCTGGTGGTTTTGGGCAGCTCGTCGCGGAACACGACGATCCGCGGGTATTTGTACGGCGCGGTGCGGTGCTTGACGTAGTCCTGAATTTCTTTTTTCAGCGCGTCGGTCGGCTCGGTACCCTTGACCAGCACGATGGACGCTTTGACCACCTGCCCGCGCACCTCGTCCGGCGCAGCGGACACGCCGCATTCCAGCACATACGGCAGCTCCATAATCACGCTTTCGATCTCGAACGGCCCAATCCGGTAGCCGGACGACTTAATCACGTCGTCCACGCGGCCGACGTACCAGTAGAACCCGTCCTCATCGCGCCACGCGACGTCGCCGGTGTGGTAATATCCGTCGTGCCAGACTTCCGCCGTTTTGGCCGCGTCGCCGTAGTACCCGGTGAACAGCCCGCACGGCGCGCCGTTCGCGGTTTTCACCACAATCTCGCCGGTTTCGCCGGTGGGCGCGGACGTCCCGTCGGCGGTCAGCAGATCGATGTCGTAAATCGGGGCGGGCTTGCCCATGGAGCCGATTTTGTGCGGCGCGCCGGTCAGATTGCCGATCATCATGGTGCTTTCGCTCTGGCCGAAGCCTTCCAAAATCTGCAGTCCGGTCGCCTTTTCAAACTGGCGGTAAATTTCCGGATTCAGCGCCTCGCCCGCGGTGGTCATGTGCTGCACCGACGAAAAATCGTATTTGGAAATGTCCTGCTTAATCATCATCCGCAGCATCGTCGGCGGCGCGCAGAACGTCGTGATGTGATATTTCGCGAACATCGGCAGGATATCTTCGGCGTGGAACCGGTCAAAGTCGTACACAAACAGCCCTGCCTCGCAAATCCATTGGCCGTAAAATTTGCCCCACATCGCCTTCGCCCATCCGGTGTCGGAGATGGTCAGGTGCAGCCCGTCGGGGTCCACGCAGTGCCAATACTTGGCGGTGTGGAAGTGACCGAGCGCATATTTGAAGTTGTGCGCGGCAATTTTCGGGTATCCGGTGGTGCCGGACGTGAAGAACATCAGCATCAAATCGTCGCCGCCGGCCGCATCGTCCGGCCGGTCAAAATGGCTGCTGAACAGCGCCACCTCGTCGTCGAACGACCGCCACCCGTCGCGGTGACCGTCCACAATGATCTTGTATTCCAGCCCGGGACATTTTTCGGCGGCCAGCTCGGCCTGATGCGCCGCGTCGCCGCGGCTGGTACACAACAGTGCCCGCACGCCCGCCGCGCGGAAGCGGTATTCAAAGTCTTTGTCCAGCAGCTGATTCATCGCGGGGATGGCAATCGCGCCCAGCTTGTGCAGGCCGAGCATCGCGTACCAGAACTGGTAGTGCCGCCCCAGCACCAGCATCACGCGGTCGCCTTTGCGGATGCCGAGCGACTTGAAGTAGTTGGCCGCCTGCGCGGACTTGCGCTTCATATCGCGGAACGTGAACCGCCGCTCCTGATGATCGACGGAAATGTGCAGCATCGCCAGCTTGTCGGGGTCTTTGTCGGCGATGGCGTCCACAATGTCGTACGCAAAGTTGAAATGTGCCGTGTTTTTGAACCGGATGGCGGTCGGCGTGCCGGCCTCGTTTTCTTCCGTTTCAATAAACCGGCGGTACACGCGGTCGCGGTCGTCGCGGGTGCGGGCGCGCTCCGGCTTTTCGGCCGGGACGGCCGCCGCAGGCGTCAGCTCCGGAATCGGCTCGCCGGTCGGGTTCAGCACAATCGCGTAGAAAATGCAGTCCTGCCCGTCCACGGCGATCATCCCGTGGGGCGTGGCGCTGTCGTAGTAAATGCTGTCGCCGGGGCCGAGGATTTCCTTGTGTTCGCCGACCTGCACTTTCAGCCTGCCTTCCAGAATCAGGTCGCACTCCTGCCCGGTGTGCGTCGTCAGCTCAATATCGCGGTGCTGCGCTTCTTCGCTGTACACACTGCGGACGTACAGCGGCTCGGCAATGCGGTTTTGGAACGACGGCGCCAGGTTGTAGTACGTCATCCCGTGCGCCTGCTCAATCTTCTGCCCCTGCCCGCTGCGCGTCACGGTATACGACGTCAGCTTGGGGCTTTGGCCCTCGATGATGTCGGTGACGTCCACGTTGAACGCCAGCGCGCACCGGTAGATGAACGCGAAGTTGAGGTCGCTGTCGCCGTTTTCGCACGCCAGGTACTCCGCTTCGCTGACGCCGGTGTTCTGCGCCATCTGGGCGGCGGTCAGCCCCTCGATCTCGCGCAGCTCGCGGATGCGCCCCGCCATTTCTTTGATCTTGTAGTCCAGTCCGGTCATTTTCTGCATCGTGCATTCCTCCCGTGTGATTTGCGGGACGGGATAAAGAAAAACAGCCCGCCCCAAAGAATGTGTTCTTTGAGACGAGCTGTAACGATTCGTACATACCCGCGGTACCACTCAAATTGCGCCCCGAATCTCTTCGGCCGCCACTCTCGGAGTCCATCAACCCCTATGCGCTAACGCGGCAGTCACGGGGAGGGTCTACTGGCGGCACGCGCGTTCTTCCTCCCGGCTCAGAAGCTACAAACAACCGGATCGACTTTCCGCGGCTCGCACCACCCGCCGCTTCTCTGCGAAAGCAATTCCGGCGTCCTCTTCCTCAACGCCTTTGATTATTTGAATTATAACACATCTTCCTGCACAATGTCAATACGTATTTTGAAAAAAGTAAGAAGCAAAAGAAAAGTAAGAAGTAAGCGTGAAGAGTGAAGAAGTTTGGCGGCGTGCGCGCGATGCGCGCACGCAATATATTTGCGCGGCGTAGCCGCGCCACTACACTTTTTCACTTTTCACTATTCACTTTTCCCTCCAAGCTGTAAATTCACCAAGCGAATTTACAGCTTGTTCCGCTGGATTTTCCCGCTGACGGTTTTGGGCAGCTCGTCGCGGAACACCACAATCCGCGGATACTTGTACGGCGCGGTGCGCTGCTTGACGTAGTCCTGAATCTCTTTTTTCAGCGCATCGGTCGGCTCCGTGCCTTTGACCAGCACGATGGACGCCTTCACCACCTGCCCGCGCACTTCATCCGGCGCGGCGGACACGCCGCATTCCAGCACATACGGCAGCTCCATGATGACGCTTTCCACTTCGAACGGCCCAATCCGGTAGCCGGACGACTTGATGACGTCGTCTACGCGGCCCACATACCAGTAAAACCCGTCCTCGTCGCGCCACGCGACGTCGCCGGTGTGGTAATATCCGTCGTGCCAGACCTCCGCCGTCTTGGCCTCGTCGCGGTAATACCCCGCGAACAGGCCGCACGGCACGCGGTCGCTCGTTTTGACCACGATCTCACCGGTTTCGCCGGTGGGCACTTCGTTGCCGTCCGCGTCCACCAGATGAATGTCGTACAGCGGGGTGGGCTTGCCCATCGAGCCGATCTTGTGCGGATTGCCCATCAGGTTGGCAATCGCCAGCGTCAGTTCCGTCTGGCCAAAGCCTTCCATGATTTGCAGCCCGGTCGCTTTTTCAAACTGGCGGTAGACCTCCGGATTCAGCGCTTCGCCCGCGGTGGTCATGTGCCGCACCGACGAAAAGTCGTACTGCGAGATATCCTGCTTAATCATCATCCGCAGCATCGTCGGCGGCGCGCAGAACGTGGTGATGTGATATTTCGCGAACATCGGCAGGATGTCGGCGGCGTCGAACCGGTCAAAGTCGTAGGTAAACACCGCGCCTTCGCACAGCCACTGGCCGTACAGCTTGCCCCACAGCGCCTTGCCCCATCCGGTGTCGGAAATGGTGAAGTGCAGGCCGTCGGCGCTCACGCCGTGCCAGTATTTGGCCGTGATGTAGTGCCCCAGCGCGTATTTGTAGTTGTGCGCGGCAATCTTCGGGTACCCGGTGGTGCCGGAGGTGAAGAACATCAGCATCAAATCGTCGCCGCACGGCGCATCCGCCGCGCGTTTGTAGTGCGTGCTGTACAGCTTGTATTCGTCGTCAAAGTCGTGCCAGCCGTCGCGCGTACCGCCCACCAGCAGCTTGAATTCCAGCTGCGGGCATTCCGCGGCCGCCTCGTCGATCTGCCCCACGGCGTGGCTTTCGGCGGTGGTGATCACCGCGCGGACGCCCGCCGCGTCGAACCGGTACTTAAAGTCTTTCGCCTGGAGCTGATCGGTCGCCGGGATGGCAACCGCGCCCAGCTTGTGCAAACCCAGAATCGCGAACCAGAACGCGTAGTTGCGCCGCAGCACCAGCATCACCCGGTCGCCCTTGCGGATGCCGAGCGACTTGAAGTAGTTGGCGCACTGGTTGGACGCGCGCTTCATGTCGCCGAACGTGAACCGCCGCTCCACCTTGCTGCGGTCGATGTGAATCATCGCCAGCTTGTCGGGATTCTTGTCGGCAATCCCGTCCACAATGTCGAACGCGAAGTTGAACCGATCTTCGTCGCGGAACGCGATGGATTGCAGTGCGCCGTCGCGCTCCACGGTGTCGATGAACCGGTTGGCAATCACGTCCGGCGGCAGCATGGCGTTCTGATGCAGCCCGGCGCGGACGGTCGTCTCCGCCACCGCCTGCCCCGGCATCACCACCGCCACAAACAGACATTCGCGCCCCTCCACAGCGATCATCCCGTGCGGGGTGGAGCTGTTGTAGTAAATGCTGTCGCCCTCGCTGAGGTACTCGATGTGGTCGCCGACCTGCACTTTCAGCCGGCCGCTGACCACGTAGTCAAACTCCTGGCCGGAGTGCGTCGTCAGGTGAATCGGCGCATTTTGCAGCTCGGGGCGGTAGTCGTACCGCACCCAGTACGGCTCGGCCAGCTTTTTGCGGAACTGCGGCGCCAGGCTGCAAATCTCGATCCCGGCCTCCTCGGCGGTGTTCTGCCCTTCGCCTTTGCGGGTCACAGTGTACGACGTCAGGTGCGCGCTCGCGCCTTCCAGCAGGTCGGTGATGCCGATGCCGAACACCTGCGCGCACTTGTGAATGAACGTGAACGGGAAATCGAGCGCGCCGGCCTCGTACTGCCGGTACGCGTCCAAGCTGACTTCCGTTTTGCGCGCCATTTCCTGCTCCGAAATCGACTCAATCTCGCGCATTTCGCGGATACGCTGTGCGATTTCCAAAAGTTTTTCCGATGCGGCCAATGCCATGGGGATCATCCTTCCTTTTCAAATTCAATCGACGGGATTTTCCGCCCCGGGACGAATAAAAAAACGCACCCGTCCCAAAGCGTTTTGCTTTGAGACGAATGCGATGAATTTCTGCATCCGCGGTACCACTCAAATTGCGGCCGGTCTGTATCGGCGCGCCACCTCTCGGAATCCAACAATTCCTATGCGTTTACGCAGCAGTCACGGGAAACGCCTATTGCGGGCACGCCGCCGTCGGGCTTCCGGCTCGGAAGTGATGGGTCGCCTGAACAATCAACAGCCGCCGGTTTTCACCTGCCACCGGCTCTCTGTGTGCTGGATATTCCGACCGTCTTCGTCACAGCCTTTGTTGTTGTTATTATATATCATAGCACCGTCCGGCGCAATTGTCAAGGGCTTTTTTCAAGTTTTTTCGCGGAAATCTGCGCGGACTTCGCCGGAATTTATACGCCCTGTAAACGCAGCGCCCCGTTCAAATGTGGAAAACTACGTGGAAAATGTGGAGATAACGCGTGGAAAACCCGCAAAAACCGGTTCAGAACGCGGTGGAGAATGTGGAAAACCCAATCCGTTATTCGTTTAACAATCGGTAGAACCGCCGTCCGCCTCCACCCCCGGCCCCCCGCCGGACAGAAACGATACCGCGTGCTCGATGGCGTTTTTCGTCCCGCGCCAGTCGCCGCCCGCGTTGCGGTAGTCGTACATTTTGCAGTACGCCGAAACGTCCGCCTGCACGCGCAGCAGCGCCTTGTTCAGCACCCGTGCGGTCGCCGCGGCAAACAGCGCATAGTTTTTGCGGTTCATCGCCTTCTGCCCGGCGCGCAGCAGCGCTTCGGCGTGCGCAGGGCAAAAATCGGTCTGCGCGTCGTACAGCGCACGGAACTCGGCCTCTTTCTGCCACAGCACCGCCACCGTGTCCAGCATCCGCGTCACCGCCCACTCCGTTTTGCGGCACACAAAGCACCCGCAGGCCGCGTCGTGCAGCGCCGCCAGCGCATCCTTGCCGGGGACTTTGCCGCCAAAGTCCACCAGCTCCGCCATCGTTTTCAAATGTGTTTCCAGCGTCAGCGCGACCGACAGCCGGTTGCGGCGGGTCAGCATCTGCGCATAATGCGCGGGGCAAAATCCGTAGCGGTTCGTTTCTTCGCGCACGTCCGGCTCCATCATCGCCGCGCCGGTGATGTAATCGACCAGGTGTTCTTCCACGGTGCGCGTCATCTGGCAGATCGGGCAGCCGTCCTGCGGCGCAAACACGTCGCTGATCGGGATCGAGCAAATATCTTCTTTCATCGCGTTCCTCTCCTGTTCATGATTCTGCTTCGTTTGCCGCCACCACGCGCCCGGCAAAGCGGATCAGCTCGTCCAGCGTGGACAGCGTCCCGGCCTCGCGGCGGAACTCGGCCGCGCCGCGCAGCCCGCGGACGTACCATGCGGCGTGCTTGCGCGCTTCGCGCATTCCGCGGACTTCGCCGTGATAATCGCACAGCCGCGTGAGGTGCATTACCATCACGCGCATCCGCTCGGCGGCCGTCGGCTCTGGCGACACGCGGGTTTCGTTCAGCCAGCCGTTCGCCCGGGCGAATATCCATGGATTCCCACACGCCGCGCGGCCGATCATCACCATGTCGCACCCCGTCTGCTCCATCATCCGCGCGGCGTCCGCCGGGTGGACAATGTCGCCGTTGCCGATCACCGGGATGTTGACCGCGCGCTTCACCTGCGCGATGAAGTCCCAGTCGGCCGACGGCGCATACATCTGCGCGCGGGTGCGGCCATGCACCGTGACGGCAGCCGCACCGTTCGCCGCGCAGATTTGCGCGACCTCCACCCCATTGACGGACTGCGCGTCCCAGCCCTTGCGGATTTTGACCGTCACCGGCACCGGAACGGCATCCGCCACTGCGCGGACGATGCGCCCGCACAGCGCCGGGTCTTTCATCAGCGACGCACCGCCGCCGCTGGAATTCACTTTGGGCGCGGGGCAGCCCATGTTGATGTCGATGATATCCGGGCGGTAGTCCATCGCCCGGCGCGCCGCCGCCGCCATCGTGGCTGGGTCGTCGCCGAACAGCTGAATCCCCGCCGGGCGTTCCGCGTCCGACAGTTCCATCAGCTCTGCGGATTTGCGGTCGTGAAACTGCAAGCCTTTGGCACTGACCATTTCGCTGACGACGTATGCCGCGCCAAAATCGACGCAGATTTCCCGGAACGCCCGGTCGGCTACCCCCGCCATCGGCGCCAATGCCACCCGGCCGTTGATCTCCACGTCTCCGATCTTCACTTTGCCCCCGCCCCTTTCGGATTGTTGTGTTACTTATTATACGCATTGGCGGGGGGAATGTCAAGAGGGGACCCTCGGCGAGGCTGTGGATTGTACTGTGATCGGCGCTGCGCGGCCGAAGGCAGCTTTTTCGTACCGCGAGGAATGTTTTTCCGTCTCACTGCGCTGCGGCCGAGGGCAACTCCCTCAGTCTCGCGCCTGCGGCGCGAGCCAGCTCCCTCGCGAGGGAGCCTTTTGCTGTACCGCAGGGTTAACTGGGCAGCGAAAAAGAAATTGCGGCCGAAAAATAGCCATCGACCGCAGAAAATATTCCTACTCCATGAATCTCATGATACAAGGCTCCCTCGCGGCGGCCGAAGGCAACTCCCTCAGTCTCGCGCCTGCGGCACGAGCCAGCTCCCTCGCGAGGGAGCCTTGGGGTCGTACCGCCGGGATAGCGCTTA
>CAJKBQ010000027.1 GCA_905198155.1 uncultured Eubacteriales bacterium | reverse complement strand
CTGGCGGGCGGGCAATACAGCTTCTCCTCCGCGGTGGGGCTGATGAATTCGGTGGTCAACGCTTTGATCCTGATTCTGGCAAACCAGGTCACGCGCTGGCTGAGCGAAGAAAACAGTATGTTCTGACGGGAGGGGCAAAGTGATGAGCAAAGAACAGACAAGCTACCGCAGCTGGCGGGCGCAGCCCCTATCGGATCGGATTTTCGACGTAATCAATCACATTCTGATGGCGCTGATCGGGCTGATTACGGCATACCCGCTGTACTATGTGATTATCATGTCGTTCAGCAAAAAGGTGGTTGGGACGTACTTTTGGCCCAACGGCGTGACGCTGAACGGATACAAAGAGATTTTTCAGTACGGCGAATTTTGGAACGGGTATTGGAACACGATCCTGTACACCGTCGCCGGGACGATTGTGAGCCTGGTGGTCACGATGACGTTCGCCTACGCGATTTCGCGGAAATACTTTGTGGGGCGGCAGTGGTTTTTGCTGATGGTGATGATCCCAATGTTTATCGGCGGCGGGATGATCCCCAGTTACCTGACCGTGACCCAGCTGGGGCTGGTGGACACACGGTTCTACATTATTATCTCCGCTGCGGCGTCAACGTACAATATTATCGTGGCGCGGACGTTTTTTAACACGACGATCCCGAACGAATTGTACGAAGCTTCTACCCTCGACGGGTGCGGCGACGGGCGGTTTTTCACGCAGATTGTGCTGCCGCTGTCCAAACCGATTATCGCGGTGGAAGCGCTGTACTACGGCGTTGGGCGGTGGAATTCGTTCACCACGGAGATGATTTATTTGCGGTCGCAGAGCAAATATCCGCTGGCACTGGTGCTGCGGCAGCTGCTGTGGTCGATCGAATCGATCAAAGCCATGCTGAGCGGCGGCAATATTGATACGGTAAATGTTTCAGAAGAAATGCGCAAGTACCTCGAGCAGCGCGCCGACACGGCATCGATCATGCAGTATTGTATCATTATTGTATCCTGTATCCCAATGATGATTATTTATCCCATGCTGCAAAAATATTTTGCCAAAGGCGTAATGATTGGCGCCGTCAAAGGCTAACCGGATTCTGCACCGGGGCTGCGGATTTCCCCGGTTTTGGAATAAAACAAATTACAATGGAGGAAATCTATTATGAGCAAAAGTTTGAAATCCATCTTCGCCGCGGTGCTGGCGGTGCTGATGGTGCTGGGGATGGCTTCCTGCGCGAAAACTCCTGCTTCTTCGACTGCGCCGACGCCGTCGAACACGGACACTTCTTCGGCGGCTTCGGATGCGGTCAAATCGGAATTCGCGGATTACGCGAAAAACGGCACGCTCCCGTTGACAAAAGATAATGTGTCGTTCAAAGTACTGACGCTTGATGGTGTTCTGGAAAGCAATTCCGGTCATACAAGCGAACAAAAAATCTGGTCCTGGTTGACGGAGCAGACCGGCATCAATTTGGAAATTGAGGAATACACCCAGGACGACATGACCACCAAATTACCGCTCATTATGTCTGGCTCGAATATTCCGGACGTGTTCCTGCGCGTCAACTTTACGTCCGGTGATCTGCTGAACTACGCGAACGCGAACAAGGTAATCGCTTTGGACGACTATATCCAGAACTATGGTTACTACACAAAGCAAATCATCGAAAAGTACGATTACGCAAACGGCGCTCTGAAATCCGCAGATGGCCATGTGTACGCGCTGGCACAGTTTGCGAGCACTCCCCTGATGAGCGGTGCAACCTCTATTAACACCGACTGGCTGAAAAATGTTGGCATGGAAAAACCGACCACGTTGGAAGAACTGTACACCGTACTGAAAGCGTTCAAGGAAAAGGACGCGAACGGTAATGGCAACCCCAATGATGAAATTCCGATGTCGTTTGGCAACCTGAGCGGCAATATGGGATTCCAAGATGGATGGTTGGCGTTTGTTGGGATTGCAGAATTCTGGCCGGTATCCGGTGCAACCTATGACGACAAAAACGGCGAAGTCTTTATGACCCGTACATCAGACAATTATCGCTATCTGCTCAGCTGGCTCCATAAATGCTACGCCGAAGGCTTGCTGGACAACGAAGTCTTCTCGCAGACCGGCGATCAGTTGGAGGAAAAAAGAAAATCCAACCGCGTGGGTGTGAACGATTCTCTTGCACAGGCAAAGTATAAGGAATTCGGAATCAATGCCGAATATGTAACACTCAGCTCGAAGTTTGGCGATCCCGTGTGTGGCTTCAGTATGCCATTTAATCCGAACATTTACACCGTCTCCGCCACCTGCAAAAATCCTGAATTGGCATTTATGCTTGGTGACTTTATGTACAGCGAAGAGGCATCTTGGAAGATCCTCAAAGGCGAAGAAGGAGTCACCTTTGAATGGACCGATAAGGATCAGTATCAAACCAAATCGCTTGAGAATGGTAATCCCTGGAGTATTTTGAGCTGTACATGGGAACGTGACGAGTGGAAAAAGATTCCCACCGATGAAGGCGAAAGACAGTCGAAAGAAACCATGACCAAATATCGCAAAGACGCCTGGCAGCACTTCCTCACCTTCACCCAGGAAGAAACCGACCAAATCTCTATGCTTTCCACCGACATCTCCACTGTGATCGATGAATCCATGGTCAAATTCATCATTGGCGAAGGCAAAGACATCGACAACGACGCCGATTGGAACGCATATGTAAAGCAAGTCACCGACCTGGGTCTGGACGACCTGACCAAAGTCTACCAGGCTGCTTACGACCGCTTCTACGGCAAGGGCTAAACAACCAAATACTTCCATTCGATTGAGGCTTCGACCGCAGCGAACCCCAAACCGAATGCGCAAAACCCGTCGAGCGCGCAAAATCCGCCCGATGGGCTTTGCCGTATCCGGAAAAAGCTATTTTCCCCCATTCCCGCGCAGAAAGTGAGAAAAAAATGAACACAACACCCCGCAAATCCATTTTTCAAATCGAAAAAAAGTCCATCCCAAAACTGATCCTCGGCTACGCAGTGATCCTGTCGATCATCATGGGGGTGGTGTACGCCGCGCTGACCAGCACGCTCCGGTCGTACCAAAACGACCTGACCCAAACCGCACAGCTCCAGTACAACCGCCTCACCCGGTCGCTGGACAAAGACCTGGATCAGTTCGCCGCCACTGCCCGCGAGATGTATACCGACGCCGGCCTGAAACAGGATATATTCGAAAATCATCCGTTTGACGCGATGCAGTCCACCAAAAAAATCCAGCTGTACCTGAACGGTCTGAGTTTGGCGGACGACCTGTTCCTGAGCTTCACCGACGACCGCGTGCAAACCACCACCGGGTACTCCAGTACCGACGTGTACGCGTACCGCACGCTGGATCTGACGCCGAAGTCCGCCGAGCTGCTCGTCGAATCCGTCGCCGCGCACTTGGACGGTGCGCGGTTGGTGCTGACGAACAACGACGGCGAGATGGGGCTGATGTATCTGTTCACCAGCCCGCAGTCCAAGCAAATTGCCCACATGACCGTCGGCGTTTACGTTACCGCCGCGCGCATCGCGCAGCAAATCGACACGTTGTTCAACACATATTCGTGCATCTCCGCCTTCCGGCTGGACACCGGTCAGGTACTGGTGCGCACCGACAACCTCGACGTCCCCGACGAGCACCGCGACGAGATCATCGACTGCATGATCGACAACCGTCCCCTCCCGGACGACCGCTACGCCGCCGTGAAATGCGTGTCCGAAAGCTGGGCCTATACCATTCACATCGCCATCAGCACCGCCCAGCTGTGGAGCCGCCAGCAAAGCATCCAGCAAAACGTCCTCGTCGGCGGCGGAATCGGATTCGTGCTGATCGCGGTCATCTTGTTCGTCATCAATTACCACGCCTTCCGCCCCATATTCGAGATGCTGCGCATCGCCCAAAAATACCTCGCCGACGACGGCATCGCCCCCGGCGGCAATGAGTTCGACATCGTGCGCGCCGCGCTCGAAAAAGGCATCCAGCGCTCCACCGAGCAGCGGGACGAACTGTCCCGCCTTGCCACCGAACTGACCGTCAAAACCCAGCATTCCGCCGCGCAGGAAGCCACGCTGAACCGCCTCGCCGCCGAGCTGGAAACCGCGTCCCAGCGCATCGCCGAAACGGAATCCACGCTGGCGGAGCAAACACGCACCGCCCGCCAAAACGCCGTGCAGATCGCGCTGGGCGGCGCCGAACGGGACGAGTCGCGCCTGGCGGAACTGCTGCGCGCGCCGGACGCCCCGTACTACGCCGTGCTGCTCGCCGAATCTGCCGACCCCGACGGACTCGCCTGCGCAATGGCGCAAACCGAAGCGTTTGCCCTGTGCGCGCCCATGCGTGTGAACCAAAAATCGGCGGTCGGCGTCATTGTTGCGCTGACCGATGCCGACCGTACCGGTCAGCGCCGCACCGAACTGGGCATTGCCCTGCGCCGCCTGACCGCTCACACGGTCGTTTGCGCCGGGTCGGTGTATGCGTCGCTCCGGGACACGGCACAGTCGTACCGCGAATCTGCCGCCGTGCTGACTGCATCGCCCGAGCCAAATCCGCCGCCCGTCCGGCTGTACGAATCGCTCGGCAGGCACGACCGCGTCGGGCAGTTCCCGCCCGCGCTGCTCCCCGCTCTGCGCGCCGCCATCGAAAACCGCCAAATGTCCCAAGTGAAGCGCAGCGTGCAGGACTGGATGTCCGCCTACGGCGCGCTTTCCCCCACCGGCGAAAACCGCCGCTTCCAGCGCTATGTGCTGATCCACACCGTGCAGACCGCACTCGGCGCGCAGCTGAACGAGCAAACGTCGCGCCGCCTGTTCCGCCTGCTGACCGAAGAAGGCGACGGTCTCGGCACGCAGCTGTGCGCCATCCTGCGCCCGCTGATCGACCCGCAGCCCACGCTCCGTGGCAAAGCGATGCAGCAGCAGCTGATCGACTACATTTCCCTGCATTACCTGGAATTCAATCTGTCGATCGAGCAGGTCGCCGACCTGTTCCGCGTGTCGCGCCAAACGATCAACGCGCTCACCAAGTCCGCTGTCAGGCTCACCTACTCCGACTACGTCACCAAACTGCGGTTCGACCGCGCCTGCGCCCTGCTCAAAGACCCGGATATGCAGATTCAAACCATCGCGCAGCAGGTCGGCTATGTGGACGCGCGCAGCTTCATCCGGAAATTCAAATCCTACTACGGCATCACCCCCGGTGAATACCGCCAGGAATGGATCCGCCCGTCCAGCTGCGACTGACGCGCCGCAAAAAAATCACCGCCCACGGCAGGAATTCCTGCCGCAGGCGGTGATTTGCAATTTTTCGGAAAAACAAAGGTTCAGCCCAATTGCCCAACCGCAACCGTCTGCCCCGCCGGAATACACATAATTCTTTCGCGCGGTGGGTTGCCCGCCGAAAAAGCCGACACCCAAACGTCCAGCGCCGTCGGATTGTGCACAATCCGGAAGTCCAGCGTCCATTGCAGCGCACGGAATGCTGTGACATAGTCGAAAATTTCGATATTTGTCGCGTACCAGATATCGTCCCGGCCGCCGATGAATTCCAAAAACCGCTCGATGATCGACCAGTTGCCGTCGCGCTCGTATTCGTACGAATGCCCCCACAGGTAAAACAGCTTCGGCGCGCCGTACCGATCCACCGGCGCCAAAAACTGCTCCGCCAGCGCCATCAGTTTCGGATTGGCGTGGTGGCACGTTGCGGGCATCCGCAGCCAGTCCGTCGGGATCGTGAACCGCTCCGTAGACACCGTGGTGCGCGCATACGCGATCCCCGCCATGCGCAGAATCTCGACCACATCGTCGCTGTACGTCCCGAACGGATACGCCATCCCGCGCGCAGGGCGGTCGGTCATGCGCTCAATCTCCGCACGGTCGCTGAGCACTTCCTGCATCGCGTTCGGCGCCGGCAATCGTTCCAGAAACGGATGCGTCCGCGCGTGCAGCGCAATTTCCATATCGTCGCCGTACAGGTCAATGCACTCCTGCCGCGTCATCCGGCCCCACTTGCCGGTTTCGTACGTCTGCGGCGTGTCCGCAAACATCCCGGTGTTGATGTTGAACGTGCCTTTCACGCCGTGTGCGCGCATCAGCGCGGCCAAATGCGCATCGGTGGTCACGCCGTCGTCGTAGCTGAGCGTCAGCGCCCGCGCCTTTCCGCCCGGAAACCGCATCGGGAAATTTGTAATCGTTTTGCCCATTTTGAAATCATCTCCTTATTTATCGGATTGTTACGCTTTACTAAGCGGCATCAGCCAGTTGTGCGGCAAAATCTTGGCCAGCACGCGGTAAAATTTGAAAAACACCCGATTGGTGTACACCGCGCGGCCGCGCGCCGCCTGCCGGAGCGACTTGCGCGCCACCTCCGCCGGGTTGCAGTACGGCAGCGTTGCGAATGTTTTGGAATTGGTCGATGTGATCCCCGCCACCGGCAGAAACTCCGTCTCCATCGGGCCGGGGCAAACCGCCAGCACGTTGATCCCGCGGTCTTTCAGCTCATACCGCAGCGATTTGGAAAAGCTCAGCACATACGCCTTCGTCGAGCAATATACCGTCATCCGCGGATTGGGGCAGAACGACGCGATGGAGCACACGTTCAGCACAAACCCGCCTTTTTCCATGTACGGCAGCGCAATCGTCGTCAGCGCCGTCAGCGCGCGGACGTTCAGGTCGGTCATCCGCATCTGGGTCGGGTAGTCCATGTCGATCAAGTTGCCCAGCGTGCCGAATCCGGCGTTGTTGATCAGCGCGTGTACCTGCGGCTGCTCCGTTTTCATCCAGTCCGCCAGCGCCGCATAGCTGGACTCCTGCGTCAGATCCAGCGGCAGCACCACCATCTTTTTCTGCGGGAACTGCGCGGCCAGCGCGTCCAGCCGGTCTTTGCGGCGGGCGATCAAAACAATCTGCTCCACCTCCGGAAATTGCCGAACCAGCTCGGTCAGGTACTCTTTGCCCAGCCCGGACGACGCGCCGGTCAAAATTGCGGTTTTCATTGCATTCCAGCTTCCTTTCATTATACATGATATATGGTCAAAACAATGCGATTGGTTTATCCCGCCGTAGGATCCGGCAGCTGCGCATTTTCCACTTCGTCCGCCGTCGGAATCGACTGCGCCGCGCCGGGACGGGTGATTCCGATGGACGAAGCGCGCGACGCCGTCCGCAGCGCGTCCGGCACCGGTTTTCCCTGTGCGACGGCCGCAAGGAAATACCCGGTAAACGTATCGCCCGCGCCGGTCGTGTCCACCACCTGCACCGGGTAGATGCCGTGCGCGCACTGCACCGCATCGTCGGCATAGCGCACCCCGCGCTTGCCCAGCGTCAGCACCACGCGGCACCGCGGCCAGCGGCTGCGCAGCGCAGCCAAAATCCGATCCGGATTCGTTTCGCCGCTCAGCTGTTCGCCTTCCACCTCGTTGAGAATCAGCCATTCCACCAATTCCAGCGGCAGCTGCATCAGTGCGTCCGTCGCCGGGGACGGGTTCAGCGCAATGCGCATCCCGCGCGCAGCCGCGCACCGCATGATCCGATCCAGCCCGTTGGTCTCGTTTTGCAGCAGCAGGATGTCGCCGCGGTCAAACTGCGCGATCGTCTCGTCGATCTGTGCGTCGGAAATGCACTGGTTCGCGCCGCCGAACAGCAAAATGCAGTTTTGGCCGGTTTTGTCCACCTGAATCATCGCGTGCCCCGTCGGCGTTTCAATCTGCCGCAAATGGCGGGTGTTCACGCCGCATTCGCGCAGAAAATCCGCCAGAAACACGCCGTCCGCGCCGATGCACCCGGCGTGATACGTCTCCGCGCCCGCGCGCGCCAGCGCCACCGACTGATTCATCCCCTTGCCGCCCATGTGCAGGTCGTACCGCAGCGCGTGCTCCGTCTCCCCCGCCGCGACAAAGTGATCCACCTGATACACGTGATCCACGTTCAGCGACCCAAAATTCAAAATTTTCATTCGTCCGTTCCTCCCTGGGATGCGTCCCAATCGTCGTAAGCATCCAAAAATGTGTGCGATTCGCCGCCCGCACGCCAGCCCAGCACCGTGTCCAGATTCACGTGCGCCATACTATGGAAAATATTGGCCGGAACATTGGCATTCTGCGCGCCCAGCTGCGCAATCAACCGCTTCATCGCCTGCCGGCGCGACGCGTCCTCGCCGCGGTCGTTGCGTTCCGAAATCCGGCACGCGCAGCGGATAAATTCCAGCCCGTTGGCGCGCGCCCACCGGCGCACCGCCTCCTCCCGCACCAGGTACAGCGGCCGGATCAGCGCCATCCCGCCATAGTGCGCGCTGTGCAGCTTCGGCAGCATGGTGCGAATCTCCGCGCCGTAAAACATACTCATCAGCGTGGTTTCGATCACGTCGTCCATGTGATGCCCCAGCGCAATTTTGGTGCAGCCCAGCTCCTGCGCCCGGCGGTACAGCCACCCGCGCCGCATCCGCGCGCACAAATAGCACGGCGACCCGCCCTGCGCGTCCACCACGTCGAATATCCGGGTCCGGAACGTTTCCAGCGTCAGCCCCAGCCGGTCGGCGTTGTCGGCAATCCGCTGGCGGTTTTCCGCGTTGTACCCCGGATCCATCGACAGATTGACCACTTCAAACGGGAAATCGCTGTACTTTTGCAGCAGCTGAAAGCACTTGGCCAGCAACATCGAATCTTTCCCGCCGGACACGCACACCGCCACCCGGTCGCCCGGCCGCAGCAGCTGATACTGCCGAATCGCGCCGATCATCGGGTTCCAAATGTCTTTGCGGAACTTTTTGGTAATGCTGTGTCCAATCGGATCCGATCCGTTCATCCGCTGTCCCTCCCATTTCATATTATACCAGAAATTCTCCGCGCCCGCAAGCGCAGAATTTTGGATGTTTATGCCGTTTTTTCGTCCATACCCTTGCGGTAAACGGCCCAATACACCGTCCCGACCGCCGTGCCGCCCAGCACATTGCCGATCGTCACCGGAATCAGGTTATGCAGCAGCGCCGTCCCAACGGTCAGCCCGTCCGCCGCAATGCCGTATTCCGCCGCCGCCATCAGCCCGGCAGGCAGGTAATACAGATTTGCGACGCAATGCTCAAATCCGCACAGCACAAACAGCAAAATCGGGAAAAACAGCCCCAAAATCCTGCCGCTGACCGTCTCCGCCGCGAACGACATCCACACCGCGATGCACACCAGAAAATTGCACAGCACCCCGCGAATCAGCGCGTCGCCCAGCCCCATCGCTGCCTTGGTCTGCGCCGCGCGCACCATGGATTCCGCCAGCGCGCCGCCGTACAGATCCGGCGTGTGGCCGTACACCGTCAGCGCCGCGACCAGCACCGCGCCGATCAAGTTTCCGATATATACCACGCCCCAATTGCGCAGCATCGCGCCGACCGAAATTTTCCGTTGCAGCACCGACAGCACCATCAGCGAATTGCCGGTGAACAGTTCACTGCCGGAAATTAGCACTATTGCCAATCCGGCCGGAAATACGCACGCACTGACCAGCCGCGCCGCCGATTCGTTCCCAATCCGGGCAGATGCCACAGTGCTGCCAACTCCCGCCAATGCAATGAACGCCCCGGCCATCACAGCCAGCAGCAGCATTTTGCAAAACGGCAATTTTCCTTTCAAAACAGCGATTTTTTCGTAATTTTTTGCGATTTCCGCGGGTGTATTCATACGCTCGTCTCCTTGCATGGTTTTCCAACATATTGTAGCATATTTGCACGGAAAACGCAAGATATGCACGAAAAAAACATTTTTTGCATCGGCATAAAACCGGCGCAAACTGCCAATGCTATCTCATATTAAATTGTGAAGGAGTGAAAATTTCAATGAAATTAAAAGGAAGTCGAACCGAAGCCAACCTGCTCGCCGCATTTGCCGGCGAAAGCCAGGCGCGCACCAAATACAGCATTTTCGCCGAAAAAGCGCGCGCCTCCGGGATGCGCGCCTTGGCCGAGGTGTTCACCGAAACGGCAGAAAACGAGCGCGCCCACGCCGAGATATGGCTGCGGCTGCTGCGCGGCGGTGCAATCCCAGAAAACGCGGCAAATTTGGCAGATGCTGCCGAAGGCGAGCATTTTGAATGGGCCAAAATGTACCCCGAATTCGCCCAAAAGGCGCGCGAAGAAGGGTTCGATCACATTGCGTATTTGTTCGATCAGGTCGCCAAAATTGAGCAATGGCACGAGCAGCGCTATGCACAGTGGGCCAACGATTTGCGCGACGGACTGGTCTTTTCCAAATCCGGCGACGCCGTGTGGCGCTGCGCCAACTGCGGGCATATATACGTCGGAAACGCCGCGCCGCAGGTCTGCCCGGTGTGCGGGTATCCGCAGGCATATTTTCATTGTGTGCAGCAAAGTCAATAAAAATCCGTGAGGATAGTGCGTCTCGTTGGTCTATTCTATGGCCATTGGATCTCCATGCCCCCTGTTTATCCCATTCGTGCCCGATGGCGATCGCGGTAGCGCGTTGGGGTGCAGCCGACGCGGGCGCGGAATACCTGCGCGAAGTAGGCCGGGCTGTCGAACCCGCAGGCCAGCGCCACGGCCGTGACCGGCTCATCGGTCATTTGCAGCCGCCGCTTGGCCTCGGCGATGCGGGTGCGCTGGAGCAGCTCGGTCGGGGTACAGCCGTAGGCGGCCTTGAACTGCGCCCAAAAATGCGTCGCGCTGAGCGGAATCTGTGCAGCCATCTGCGCCAGCGTCAACGGCTCGGCGTAGTGCGTCCGGATATACCGCCGCGCCCGCGCCATGTCCGCCGTGCGGGCGCACGGCCGCACGGATTGCGTCTGATTCAGCTCCGCAATCAGCGTCAGGATATGCCCGCACGCTTCCAGTTCCCGAACCGATCCGCCCGTCAGGTAGGCATCCGCCGCGGCGCGGAAATGCGCCGACCGGCGATCGGTATCGGTCGGCGGTATCTGCATCGGCAGCGGATCCAGATACGCCGCGCGGAACGCGTCGTCGGTGCATTCAAACCGGATGTAGTCGGTCGTGAACACGCCAAAGCTCTGCCGCCGCTGACCGGGCCGGGCAAACAGCACGATATCCTCTGCATACGGCACCGATACACCGTCCACGCAGCCCGTCGCACCGGCCGTGTGATGCAGTTCCAACTCGCAGTATTCCACCGTGCGCAGCGGCGTCCAGCTGCTGCGGTAGGTTTCGCTTTGCACAAACGTGCCGGCATTCACCAGCCGAACCGGGATTTGCATCGGGATTCCTCCGTTTCATAAGATTTTGATGGATGTTTTTTGAATCTGCTGATATCATACGCTTTTATGCGTTCATTGTCAAGCACATGATCGTATGATTTTGATATTTTCCCGCATGATTTTGATAGCGTTCCGCCGTTTGATATGCTATAATGCAGTCATCACCCGCCGGATCGGCGGAAACAAACAGGAGGAACGAAACGATGCAAACATACGAAGTGGACGGGCACGCACCCAGCCTGGTGCCGGACGGGTACCGGTGGAAACTGGTGTGGCACGACGAATTTGACGGCACGGAACTGGACCGCACCAAATGGGACTATCGCCTGCACATGATGGGCAAGCGGCACATCACATGGCAGGACAAGGGCGTCGCGCTGGACGGGCAGTCGAACGCGGTATTCACCGTGTTTGAGCAGGACGGCGAAATCTGCTCGGCGCAGCTGCAAACCGGGTACAACTTTATGGACGCGCCGGTCGAAAAAGACGAGGACTGCTGGGGCGGCGGACTGGTGTGGCCGATCGGGCGGCTGCGCGACAATCTGTACACGCACCGCTACGGCTACTACGAATGCCGCTGCAAGCTGCAAAAGAAAGAAGGCTGGTGGAGCGCGTTCTGGCTGCAAAGCCCGACCATCGGCTGCTGCAACGATCCGGGCTATGCCGGGATTGAAAACGACATCATGGAAAGCTTCCACCCCGGCGAAGTCATTCACCACAGCAATCACCTCAACGGCTATGCAGACGACCACATTGGTATGCCGTACGGTGAAGGCGCCAAAGGGCTGGATTTGGACGAATATCACACGTTTTCCATGCTATGGACGCCGGACGGGTATGTGTTCTACATCGACGGCCAAGAGGACGGCCGCTCCAAACCCGGCGACCCGGTGTCCCACCGGCCGGAATTCATCCTGATTTCGACCGAGGTCAACGGCTACCGCTCCAAAACACACACGGCCACCGCCGAAGCCCGTGCTGCCGTGGGCGACACGTTCGTGGTGGATTACGTCCGGGTGTTCGACATCGTTTAACCGTTTGCAATCGCACGGCTGCGCGCTGTGCGGTTGCTTTTTTCGCTTATTTCCGTTTTTTCTTGATTTTCGCCGCGCAATGTGATATGATAAGAGCAAGTTTTTGAATCCAATGGAGGAATCCCGATTGAACGAATCGTTTTGGCTGATGCGTGCGGCGGCTGCGTCGCCGCTGCGGACGGGCGCACCATCCGGAAAATGGGCAAATTTTCTGCGCCGGGACGCGGACACGCGGAAATCCGTGGTGCAGGCGCTGGTGGACAGCGGCGTTCCGCTACGGTATTTTTTGACGCCGTATGTGGATACCGTGCTGCTGGACGCGCGCACGCCGTCTTTTTACTTCGGCGGGCGGATCCTGGTGCTGGGCGTGCCCACCGACGCGCAGCGGCGCATTGCGCGCGACGCCGGGCTGACCGTCGCCGTCGCCCGGAATGCGGACGAATTGCGCGGACGGCTGCGGATTCGCGCCGTCCGCGCCGATATTTCCGCTGTGCCCGACGATGAATCCGCGCCGGAGCTGGTGCATTACACCTTCCCCGCCGGGCGGGTGGATCCGGCCCGATGCCCGATGGAACTGCGAGCGCAGGCGCGGGCGGTGCTGGCATTCGGCGAAATCCTGAGTCGGGTGGTTGCCCGGGCCGGCGGCGAAATTCTGCGCTGCGCGGAGGACGAATTGCTGATTGCGTGGCCGGCCGGCGAGCCGGAAGCGATGACGCAGACCATCCAGTCCACCTATGCGTCCCAGCTGGCGGCGGTGCTTGGCGGCGCGGTACGGATGCAGCGGCGCGTTTACCCGGGAGGCGATTTGACATGAAACGTATGGCAATTTTGGAGGATTTATCGGAATTCGGGCGATGCTCGATGACCATTGCGCTGCCGGTGATCGCGTCGGCGGGTGTGGAGGCCGTGCCGCTGGTGACGTCGCTGCTGTCTACGCACATGGGGCTGCCCGGCTTCTGCTGCACCGACCTGACCGACACGCTGCGCCCGGCCGCCGCACAATACCGGCAGCTGGGGCTGCGTTTTGACGGCATCTACATCGGGTTTCTGGGCAGCGAAGCGCAGCAGCAGGCCGCCGCCGAAGTCTGCGCACAGCTGCGCAGCGCCGACACCCGCTGCTTTCTGGACCCGGTGATGGGCGACAACGGCCGCCGGTATCACGCCGTCACCGACCGCATGGTCGAAACGCTGCGGACGATGTGCCGCACCGCCGACGTGATTACGCCCAACCCCACCGAGGCGGCGTTTCTGCTCGGCCGCGCACCGGACAGCGTTCAAACCGTTGCGCAGGCGCGGGATGGTGCGCGGGCGCTGCGGGCGCTTGGCACGCGGACGGTATTTGTGACCGGCATTGCGGACGGCGGGCGCATCGGCGCGGTGCTGGCGGACGATGCGCACCCGGATCCGGTGTATCTGGCGGCCGACGCGGTGGACGGCGCGTTCCACGGCACGGGCGATTTGTTTGCGTCTGCGCTGTTTGCCCGGCTGCTGCGCGGCGAAACGGCCGCCGATGCGGCGCAGCAAACCGTCGAATGGATCGCGCGGTGCGCCCGGTTCACCGCTGCCTCCGGCGCTGAACGGCGGTTTGGGATACAATTCGAGCCTTTTTTGCACGAGCTGCGCCCAGTTTCCGCATAAAAATCGAAAAAACACTTGCAAAAAAAAGCAGGATGTGTTATCATAGTACAGGTATCCATCTTTTGAATGGAGTGGAGGTGTCGAAACAATGTCTGTCATTGAAATTATTCTCGGGATTTTGATCCTGCTGCTCGCCGTTGTGATGACTGCGGTGGTCATCATGCAGGAAGGGCACGATTCGGGTCTGGGCGCAATCGCCGGCGGCGCGGACAATTTTTTCAGCAAGGGCAAGGCCCGTTCGTATGACGAAATCCTGTCCCGCGGGACCAAATTTGGCGGCGCTGCGCTGCTGGTGTTGATTATTCTGATCAACGCGATCCGTTTCTTTATGAAATAATCATCGGGCGTCTGCCCGCATCCGTGCGTCTGACCGGGCGCGCGGATTTTTTTTGTTCACCGGAATTTGCTTGACTATCCGCGCCGAATCGCGTATAATATGGACAGAACACAAAAACAAGCCAAAGGAGTTTTGCATCATGCACGAAGTCAAAAAGCCTTCCAAACGACCGATGATTTACTACTGCATCCTGACAATCCTGATTCTGTGCCTGCTGAACGCGACGCTGTTCCCCACGCTGACACAGAAAACCGTAAAGGCCGTCACATACGACGTGTTTATGTCGATGACGGAGCAAAAACAGATCCAAAAGGTCGAGATCAAGGACAGCGATATTCTGTTCACTGACCTGGATGGAAAAATCTATCAGACCACTGCAACCGACGACCCCAACCGTACGGAACGGCTGTACGCGGCCGGGGCGAAGTTTGAGCAGATTGACTCGCAGCCGTCGCTGCTGATGAGCTTTCTGCTGACGTGGGTGCTGCCGCTGCTGCCGTTTCTGCTGCTGGGCTTCCTGCTGAACCGCCGGATGAAAACCATGAGCGGCGGCGACGGGATGATGTTCGGCCTGGGCGGCTCCGGCGCCAAGGTGTATGTGCCGTCCTCTACGGGGATTCGTTTCAGCGACGTGGCCGGGGAGGACGAGGCAAAAGACCTGCTGCGCGAGATTGTGGACTTTTTGCATAATCCGGAAAAATACCGCGAAATCGGCGCCAAAATGCCCAAAGGCGCGCTGCTTGTCGGCCCTCCGGGTACCGGAAAAACGCTGCTGGCGCGCGCAGTCGCCGGCGAAGCGAATGTCCCGTTTTTCTCGATTTCGGGATCGGAATTCGTAGAAATGTTTGTCGGGCGCGGCGCGGCAAAGGTGCGCGACCTGTTTAAGCAGGCCAACGAAAAAGCACCGTGCATCGTATTCATTGACGAAATCGACACCATCGGCAAAAAGCGCGACGGCCAGATCGGCGGCAACGACGAGCGCGAACAGACGCTGAACCAACTGCTGACCGAGATGGACGGCTTCGACGGCACCAAAGGCGTCGTCGTACTGGCCGCCACCAACCGGCCCGATTCGCTGGATCCGGCGCTGCTGCGTCCCGGCCGGTTTGACCGGCGCATTCCGGTGGATCTGCCGGATCTGGCGGGACGTGCCGCGATTTTGAAGGTGCACGCGAAGAAAATCAAATTGCAGGAGCCGATTGATTACGACGCCATCGCCCGCACGGCCGCCGGGGCATCCGGCGCGGAACTGGCCAACATTGTAAATGAAGCGGCGCTGCGCGCCGTCCGGCACGGCCGTACCGCTGCGACGCAGGCTGATTTGCAGGAAAGCGTGGAAACCGTCATTGCCGGGTACGAAAAGAAAAGCCGCGTGATGAGCGAGCAGGAAAAACGGATCGTTTCGTTCCATGAGATTGGGCACGCGCTGGTCGCGGCGCTGCAAACCGACTCTGCGCCGGTGCAGAAAATTACCATTATCCCCCGCACCAGCGGTGCGCTGGGCTATACGCTGCAAACGGAAACCGAGGATCGATTCCTGATGAGCCGCGAAGAACTGGTCAACAAAATCTGCACGTTCACCGGCGGTCAGGCCGCGGAAGAGCTGATGTTCGGCAGCATTACCACCGGAGCGTCCAACGATATTGAACAGGCCACCAAGCTGGCCCGCGGGATGATTACGCGGTACGGCATGGCGCCTGCGTTCGGGATGGTTGCGCTGGAAACAGTCAACAATGCCTACCTGGGCGGCGACGCCAGCCTGGCGTGCGCGCCGGAAACGCAGCGCGAAATCGACAAGGCCGTGATCGCGCTGGTCGGGGAACAGCGGCAGCGCGCGATGGATTTGCTGCGCGCGCATCAGGCGGAGTTGGTGAAGCTTGCCAACTATCTGTTTGAGCGCGAAACGATCACCGGCGAGGAATTTATGGCGATTCTGCACGGCTCAGCCGCGTCGGCGCAGGAGGCGCAGTCATGAGTTTTTCCATCACGACCGTGTGTCAGCTGATTCTGCTGTTTTTCCTGGCGGCGTGCGCCGGATGGTGCATGGAGGTCACGCTGAAATTCATTCAGTATCGCCGGTTTATCAACCGCGGGTTCCTGATCGGCCCCTACTGCCCCATTTACGGATGGGGCGTGGTGGCAATTACCGTGGTGGTCGGCGGGTTCATCGGGCGCGAGGGCACCATTGGGGAAACTTTTTTGGCTGGATTCTTCCTGTGCGGTGCACTGGAATATTTCACCAGCTGGTACATGGAAAAACTGTTCCACGCGCGATGGTGGGATTACAGCCAAAAGCCGATGAACCTCAATGGCCGCATCTGGATCGGCAATTTGATCCTGTTTGGGCTGGCCAGCGTCGCGATTATCCATTGGATTGATCCGGTGTATTTTGCGTGGGCCGACCGGATTGCACCGACGGTGCTGCATTGCATTGCAATCGCCATTGTGGCGCTGATGATTGCCGACCATGCGCTGTCGCACGCGCTGATGAACATCGTCCGCAAGGAAATCGATGCGCAGGACGGCGACAATACCGAGGAGATCAGCCTGCGTGTCCATGAATTGCTCAAAAACCGCAGCCTGCTGATCCGCCGTATCCATCAGGCCTACCCCGAATTGCAGGCTCGTCCGCGCGCGCTGATGCAGCAGCTGCACGACGCGCACAAGGAATGGAAGTCCGCCGCGCGCGAATGGAAAGCGCAGCTGCGCATTGCCGACAAGGCGCGGAAGGACGGCCGCAAGCTGGAATCCGAAGCGGTTCGCCGGTTGGAATCCGCCCGCGCTGCGCTGCAAACGGCGAAACAGAAATTCCGCACGGTGCAGCAGAAGTTCCGGCGGCGGGATGAGTTGGAGTAAGATAAATTGAATTCGCCCTCGGTCGGGAATTTTATCCGGCCGGGGGCGAAATTTTTTTAACCAAATGGCCTGCTCATGCTTTCGGCGTGAAGCCCGGGTTAAACGCGTAGAAATTCTTCGCGTCGAGCCGCTCCGTGACGTGGCGCAGCCCTTCGCCGAAGCGCTGGTAATGCACCACCTCCCGCTCGCGCAGGAACCGGATGACGTCCGTCACGTCCGGGTCGTCGGACAGTTGCAGGATGTTGTCGTACGTGACGCGGGCTTTTTGTTCGGCCGCCATGCTCTCGTGCAAATCCGCAATCGGGTCGCCTTTTACCGCCAGGCACACCGCCGAGAATGGCGCGCCGGACGCGCTCACCGGGTAGATTCCCGTGGTGTGATCGACGAAATAGTCCGAAAATCCGGCCGCCTGGATTTCTTCCATCGACAGGTTCCGGGTCAATTGGTAGACGATGGCGCCGATCATTTCAAGGTGGCCGAGTTCTTCAGTACCAATATCTGTAAATAATGCCTTTAATTCCGGATACGGCATCGAAAACCGTTGGCTCAAATATCGCAGGGAAGCCCCCAGCTCGCCGTCCGGCCCGCCGAATCGTTCCCCGCGATTTGTCCGCGCAGAATCACGCGCAAACACCCGGCCGGTTTGTCGTAAATAATCCGGTCGATCCCGGCTGCCAGCAGGCGGTTCTGCACCGGCGGCGGCTCCTGCGGCCATAAATCGGCCAGCGTCTGCGGCACATCGGGCGCAGCGCATAAATGCGCGGCGCACACAGCCCGCTCCGCCAGCAGCGCCGCCTTCGCCGCCTGATATTCCGCCAGCGAATCGACGCCGGATTGATACGCGGCGGTCACGCGGCGCAGCTTTGCCGCAATCTGCGCATCGCGCAGCGCCCATCCGTCCGGCGCATTGGACACCGGGATTCGTGCCATCAGCGGCCGCAGCGCGCCGGTCAACGATTCCGCCGCGCGGCGCAGCGACAGGGCGTGCGACACCGTACACCGACGCCGCACATAGCGGCTGCACTGCACCGACGGGCACCTCGCCCCCGACCGCACCAGCGGCGCGCCGCACGCCGAGCAAACCAGCAGCCCGCGCAGCGTCCACTCCCGCACCGGATCGGCTACGCGCATCGAATGCGGCAGCGCCGTCAGCCGCTGCTGCACCGCGTCATACAGCGCGCGCGGGACGATCGCCGGATGCGCGTCCGGTACCTGGATCACCGCATCCGACTGCCACCGAACCATGCCGATATAGACCGGATTTTGCAGTAAATAGCGTACCCACCGCGCCGATGGGGCGTGCCCGCGCGCCGTCCGCACACCGCGCTGCGCCAATGCATCCGCCAATTCCGTCAGCGGCACACCCGCGGCAAAGCGCTCGAAGGTTTGGCGCACCAGCGGCGCATCGTCATTCGGTTGGTAGCTTTTGGCGGTGCGGTCATACCCCAACACGGCACGCCCCATCGCTTCGCCGCGGCTGGCCTTTTCCGTCATCCCGCGCCGCACCTCCGCGGACAGGTTCACTACGTAGTATTCGTCCATCCACTCGATGATTCGCTCAATCAGCGTTCCGAACGGATCCTCCGCGACCGGCTCGCTGACCGACACAACCTCGACGCCGATTTTGTGCAGCAAATTTTTGTACAGGATCGATTCCGCCTGATTCCGCGCGAACCGGCTGAATTTCCACACCAAAATCACACCGTACGGATGCGCGGCACTGCGCGCCTGCGCGATCATGCGGCGGAACGCAGCACGTTTTTCGGCCGTCCGGGCGGAGATGCCGTCGTCGTAGTAGACGTCGCCGTCGTCCAGCGCGAGGCCGTGCGCCGCTGCATAGGCGCGGATCCGTTTCAGCTGACTGTCCGGGGAATATTCGTCCTGCCGTTCGTCCGATACGCGAATGTATGCGCAGGCGCGCTTGATTTCGTCCATAATCTCCCCTCCCTTTTCATATATATATATACGGGAGGGATGCACATGAATCCGCTGTCGGTCGAAATTCAAACGGAGGACGGGCGCTGCTGGCGCGATTTATCGCCCGCGGAGCAGGAACAGCTGCTGGAACAATGGGCGCAGGCGGTGGAAGCGCTGCTGCGGCAGAAATGATGCAAAATTGCCCGCTGACCGGAGCGTTCCGGCGGCGGGCAATTCTTTTGAACGATCAGCGATCGTAGATCATAGTGTCCGTGCGTTCTTGTGCGATTTCAATTGCCTCTTCCAACAGTTTGACCTGTTCATCGGTCAGCTGGTATGCGGCGCTGGCTCTGCTCATTCTCGACCAATCCCCGCCGGACGTATCCAGCCATTCCAGACTGATATAATACAGCGGCGGGTATCCGAATTTCACCGATGCCATGTCCGTTTGGAACATTTTGATCAGCGGCTCCGACGCCTGCGCCGCGATTTTTTCTTCCGAAGTCCAGTATGCGCTCAAACTGCGTTCCATGCTGTCCGTGGTATTGATGGAAAAACTCAGCACGGTCGCGCCCATGTCGTTACTCATTTCTTCATATTTTTCCATCATTTTCTGGATCTCCGCCTGCTGCGCGCGGTTGTAATCCGCCGTCAGCGCCGTGAATGCTTCTGCTGTTTTATAGAATGGATAACCACCGATGGGGATTATCTGCGTGTACGTCTGTGTGCCCGATTTAATCGTCACAATCAGCCGTTCGTCGGACATCTCCACCTGGCCGCCCAAAGCATCCCGGATATCGCGGTACGACATCCCTGCAATCTCCGCCCGGAACGCGTCATACACCTGGGACAGCGTCGCGTCGTCCAGCGACCAGTTCAGATACCGGCTGGAAAAAGCGATGCTGCTGGCCTCCGGGAAATTTTGCAGCCGACGCTGCAAGTCACCATCGTTTTCGTACGCGCTGTTCAGCGCTTTCGACGTGTAATAATCCAGATAGATTCGGCGAACCCGCGACCGGCCGTGCGCATCGTACACCCGGAACGTCGCCCATGAGGTCGAGGGCTGCGTTTGATAGTTGCTGCGGTACAGCGACGGGCTTTGCGTCCATGTTTTGCTCTGCGTGGAAATTGCATCCGCAATCAGGTCGCACAATTCCCGATCCGTCAGCTTGGCCTGTGCCACCTGGTTTTTGTAGTAACTGTCCGACCGGTACCCGTTGTTCACCTGCTGCACCGCTGCAATCTCGCCCGCTGCCGGGCGGTACGATGCGCTCACGCGGCACGCCAGCTGCACGCCGCCCACTGCGGCGAAATTGAGCGCGGCCAAAATCAGCAGTCCCGGCAGTGCGCGCGCCACATTGCGCCATTTGCGCGTCGTCACCAGCTCATACAGCAGGTACAGCACCACCGAAATCGCATAAATCATCAGGCCGTCCGCCCAGTCGAACGGACGCTGCGCGGAAATTCCGTATGTGTAGCTCGACACCGTCGCCCACACACTGAACAGCGTCGGGATCACCAGCCGGAACAGCGCCTGCACCACGCGGTTCGGCGCGGATTGCCCGGCCGTCTCGCTTTTGCGGAAGTAAAACAGCACGCCGCCCGCCAGCAAATACAGCACGCCCAGCAGCGCCGTGGAACCGATGTGCGTTGTCACCTCGTAAAACCGGGCGATAAACGCCCCGTTCGTCATCCCGCTTCCGGACAAAAACGGCAGAATGTCGTACACCGCGTTGGTCAGGATATAAATCAGCGCCCGCGGGCCGCACAGCAGCAGGAGCAGCACCAGCACGTTGGTAAATCCGGTTCCGCTGACGCTGACCGCAATCGCTGCCAGCCCGATCATCCACACGCATTTGACCGCCAGGCCGCCCATATAAACCAGCACTTCCAGCAAATTGAGGTACGCCGTGAACCGGTACCCGAAGCACAGCCGGAACAGTACCGCCATCGCGTAGCCGCTGACGATCAGAAACAGACACCACGTCAGCACCGCCGCCGTCATACTGACGAACATCGCCGTCCGCGCGACCGGCACAGCGTGGTAATAGTCGCTGCCGCTGCGCCTGTTCAAAAAGCTGAACAAATACAGCATCATCAGCGGCGCCGCCGCCAAAAACAGTGTAGTCATCAGCGGATGCATTTCGAGCGCGCTTTCGCGGATCAATTCGTTGGCGGCGCTGTTGTCCAGGCGATACACCGGAACCAGGATCGATTCCAGTGCGAAGATCAGGAACGCCATCCAGCCGATCATTCGCAGCTGGCGCAGACTTTCCACATACATCCCCGGGTGAAACACCTTTTTCATTTTGCATCCGCTCCTTTCTGCTGCAATTCGTTCATCACACTGTCAAACGAGTAGCCCAGCGCCTTCATTTCGTATGTGAACACTTCTTCCAGCGTCAGCGGAAGCGTATCCAGCAGCACGGGGTTCATCGCCCGCAGCCGCGCCTCGGTCTGCGCACGGTCGCCGCGCACGATCATATTCGTCACCGACCCGCTTTTGCTGAAATGCACCAAGTCGATCCCGTCAAATTTTTCGGCTCCGTACGGCTCGGCAAAGGCAAGCTGGATTTTGAACAGCGTGGTTTTCAGGTTTTGAATGTCGCTCTGGAACACCAGCCCGCCTTTGTGCAGCAGCGCCAGCTGGTCGCACGTATCTTCCAGTTCGCGCAGCGAATGCGACGTCAGGATTGCGGTGGCCTGCCGCTCCACCACATCCTCGCAGATCAGGCTTTTGACCAGTCCGCGCATCACCGGATCCAGCCCGTCGAATGTCTCGTCGAAAAACACATAGTCCGGCCGGGTGGACAGCGCCAGCAGAATCGCGGCCTGCCGCTTCATGCCTTTGGAAAACGTGTTCAGGTTGGCGTTCGGATTCAGGCCAAACGATTTCGTCAGGAACTGGCAGCGCGCATCGTCAAAATTGGGATACACCGCGCGGTACAGCTGCGCCATCCGCCGGATGGATGCGTTCGGCAGAAAGTACAGATCGTCCGGCACATACGCGACGCGCGCTTTGACTGCCGGGTGTTCGTACACCGGGACGCCGTCGATGGTCACCTGGCCTTTGTCCGGCCGGTACACGCCGGTAATCAGCCGCAAAAACGTCGATTTGCCCGCGCCGTTCGACCCGACCATCCCGTAAATGCAGCCGCGCGGGATCGTGCAGCTGATGTGATTCAGCGCCGTGAACGCGCCGAACCGTTTGGTCAATGCAGTTGCTTCAATCATTTTTTTGCCTCCTCATATGCCTGCCGCACCGTTTGCAGCAGTTCGTCCAGCGGAACCCCGGCGAGCGCCAATTCCTCGGTCAGCGTGCGCAGACTGCCCAGCCGTTCGCGGCCGGATCGCGCCAACACTTCCTGCGCGCCGGACGCCACAAAGCAGCCTTTGCCCGGCACCGCGCACAGCAGCCCGCGCAAGTCCAGCTCGCTGTACGCTTTTTGAATCGTATTTGGATTGACCGACAGCTGAATCGACAGCGCGCGCACCGACGGCAGCTGCGTACCTTCCGCCAGCAGCCCGGTCAGAATCAGCCGCTCCGCCTGGGAAACGATCTGTTCATACACCGGGATCGGCGAATACGGTTGGATCGTAAACAAGACTATGCCTCCTAGCTGTATTAGTTGAATTAGTACAGTTATAGTATAAACAAAACCGGCGCGAATGTCAAGCGTTTGCGCCGGTTTTCTTTGAAATTTATTTTCCGAATCCATTGGCGTCGGCCGGACGGATGGAAATTTCGCCGGAATTCAGCAGCACTTCGCGCCCGGCGTCCAGCCGCACGATCAAGCGGCCGTCGTCGTCGATGCGTTCCGCAACGGCTTCGTCCCCGTCGCAGCCGCATCCGTACACACGAATCCGCCGCCCCAGCACGCACGAGCGCGCGCGGTATTCATCCATATACTGCGACTTCACCGGGTCGCGCCGCACGTCCTCCAGCTCCCGCAGGATGGCGGCCACCAGCGCGTTGCGGTCGGGATGCAGGCCGGTTTCCGTGCAGATGGATCCGGCAATCTCCCGCAGTTTCGGCGGGAATTCGTCGCGCGCCGCGTGGACATTCAGCCCAATCCCGACGATTGCATACTCAAACTGCCCGTTTTCCATGTTGATGGCGCCGTCGGTCAGAATTCCGCAGATTTTCCGCCCGTTCAGGTACAAATCGTTGATCCATTTGATCTGGACGGAAACCCCCGTGACGGACTCAATCGCGCGCGCCACCGCAACCGCTGCCGCCGTCGTGATCGACACTGCGTCGGCGCCCATCTGCTTGTCGCGGATCAGCACCGACATATAGATTCCGGTTCGCTCCGGCGAATAAAAGGCGCGGCCGTTTCGCCCGCGGCCGGCACTTTGCGCATCGGCGATTCCGACGGTTCCGTCGGGCGCACCCTCCAACGCCAGAAAACGGACGCTTTGGTTGGTGGACTCCACAAAATCATATACATACATCGGCCGGCTCCGCAGCAGTTCCGGCAGGTGCGCCCGAATCGCCGTATCCCGCAGCCGGTCATATGCGCCGGTCAGGCGGTACCCGCGGTTGGTCGTCGCGTCGATCTCATACCCCTCGTTGCGCAGCTCTTCGACCGCTTTCCAAACGGAGGTTCGGCTCACGCCCATCAGGTCCGCCAGCGTTCCGCCGGACACGTCCTCTCCCTGATGCTTTTCCAATACGTCCAGGATTGCCTCACTCAATTTCATTTGAAATGCCCCCTCGTTCTATTGGACCGTATTTTGCATACACATAATGTAGAATGATGTTATTATACACCAATACCGTCAAAATGTCAATATTTTTTTGCAAAGTTGGGGGAATATGCATGAAACCACGAACGCGCGCCGCCATCGGCGTGGGAATGCTGCTGGTCGGAACGGCGCTGCTGGGGCTGCTGGGCCGCATCGGCACGCCAAAATCTACGGATTCTGCACCCGACGTTCCGTCCGGTGAACTGGGTACAATTACTGAAACGGATTATTTTACCATTCAGGACGACGCCACCGGCACGCTGCTCCGCGTACCGGACGACGAATTTCTGGCGGGCGCGGTCGTATGCGAAATGCCGCTGAGCTACGCGGACGAGGCGCTCAAAGCGCAGGCCGTCGCGGCGTACACCGTGTACGACTATCAGCGGGCGCAGCGGCGCGCCGCCGGGCGACCCGGCGCGGACTTCACCTGCGACACCGCGAAATGGCTGCTGTACACCACCGAATCGCAAATGCGGGCACGCTGGGGCGCGCAGTACGACGAATACCGCGCGCGGCTGGACACTCTGCTTGCCGGACTGGCCGGGCAGCGGCTGACTTACCGCGGCGACCGCGTGCTAGCAGTCTATTCGGCAATCTCCGGCGGCACCAGCGAAGCCTCCGCCGAGGTCTGGGGCGGCGCGCTCGACTATCTGACGGCGGTGGACAGCTCCTGGGATCGCGAAGCGCCGGGGTATGCGTCGGAAGTGCGCGTTTCGGCCGAAGAATTCCGCGCAAAGATTTGCGAAATCGCGCCGGACTGTGCACTGAGTACCCGCCCCGCCGACTGGATCGGCGCGTGCACCCGCACCGCCGCCGGAACCGTCCGCCGCATTGCGCTGGGCGACGCCGCCGTGACCGGCGAACAGCTGCGCACGGCATTCGGGCTGCGGTCGGCCAATTTCACGCTGACCTACACGGACGGATCGTTCTGCTTTGCGGTGCGCGGCTACGGGCACGGCGTGGGGATGAGCCAGTTCGGCGCCAACTACATGGCACAGCACGGCGCCGATTACCGGGCAATTCTGGCGCACTATTACCCCGGCACGGAGATTTATGCAAATTCGTGATTTTTCTCGCGATTTTCAAAAAACTTTTCTTTTTTCGCTTGACAAATCCAAAATCATCTGCTATAATATAACACGTTCGGTTGAGCCGGATGGCGAATCGAACAATTGGTATGGACGTTTAGCTCAGCTGGTAGAGCATTTGCTTGACGTGCAGGGGGTCAGCGGTTCGAGTCCGTTAACGTCCACCATTCTGAAACCTGTCTTCGGACAGGTTTTTTGTTGTCTGGGCAGTTTTTCCCGCTGCAATTCGATCAGGAAAAGAGAAAGAAGGCAATTCACCATGTTCAAGCGATTTGTCCGGTACTACAAACCCCACCGCAGGCTGCTGTGCGCCGACATGGGCGCGTCGCTGCTGGTCGCGATGATCGGCATCCTGTATCCCATTGTCACACGCACCATGCTCAACGACCTGATCCCCAACCGCAAATATCAGCAGATCATCTTGGCGGGGCTGGGGCTGCTGGCGCTGTACGGCGTGCGGCTGCTGCTGAATTACTTTATCCAGTACAAAGGCCACATGATGGGCGTACGGATTCAGGCACAGATGCGTAGCGATTTGTTCAACCATTTGGAGCGGCTGCCATTTTCATTTTACGATGCGCACGAAACCGGCAAGATCATGTCGCGGATGACGACCGACCTGTTCGAAATCACCGAGCTGGCGCACCACGGGCCGGAAAACCTGCTGATTTCGACCATTTCGGTGGGGATTTCGTTCGCGTACCTGGCAACGATTCACTGGGGGCTGGCGCTGATTATCTTCGCGTGCGTACCGCTGCTGGTGCTGGTGTCGCTGAAAACACGGCGCAAAATGAATTCCGCATTTGCCAAAAGCCGCCAATCGACCGCGCGGATCAATGCCGCGCTGCAAAGCAGCATTTCCGGCATCCGCGTGACCAAAGCGTTCAACAATGCCGCCAAGGAATCCGAAAAATTTGAGGAAGGCAACGTCGAATTCCAAAACGCCAGCCGCGACGCTTACCGCGCGCTGGGTGAGTTCAACGCCGGCACCACGTTCATCGCCGACGTGTTCAACGTCGTTGTGCTGATTGCGGGCGGGCTGTTCCTGTACGGCGGGGCGATCAATTTTGCGGACTATTCGGCGTTTGTGGTGTCGATCGGGCTATTTCTGACGCCGGTGAACACGCTGATCCGGTTTATGGAGCAGTACGAAAACGGCGTGGTCGGGTTCAAGCGCTTTTTGGAAGTGATGGATCAGCCGGTCGAAGCCGATGCGCCGGACGCCATCGACGCCGGGCGGCTGTGCGGCCACATCGAATTCCGCGACGTGTGCAGCGGATACGGCGACCGCGACGTGCTGAACCATGTGAACCTCGACATCCCGCAGGGCGCAACGTTTGCGCTGGTGGGGCCGAGCGGCGGCGGCAAAACGACGATCTGCCATTTGATTCCGCATTTTTACGACATCCGCTCCGGCGAAATCCGGATCGACGGGCTGGACTGGGCGCACCTCACGCGCGAATCGCTGCGGCGCAACATCGGGATTGTGCAGCAGGACATTTACCTGTTCAATGCGTCCATCCGCGACAATATCCTGTACGGCCGGCTGGACGCGACGGACGAAGATGTGGTCGAAGCCGCCAAGCGCGCCAATATTCACGACGCCATCCTGCAAATGGAGCACGGGTACGACACCATCATCGGTGAGCGCGGCGTGCGGCTATCCGGCGGGCAGAAGCAGCGGCTGTGCATCGCACGGGTATTCCTGAAAAATCCGCCGATTTTGATCCTGGACGAAGCGACCAGCGCGCTGGACAATACCACCGAAATCCTGATTCAGCAGGCGCTGGATGAGCTGTGCAAAGGCCGCACCACCATCGTGGTGGCGCACCGGCTGTCTACCATCAAGCACGCGACGGAAATCGCGGTGATTGCCGACGGGTGCATCATCGAGCGCGGCGACCATGCAGCGCTGCTGGCGCAGAACGGCATATACGCGCAGCTGTACCGGGAGCAGTTCCGGGACGAATAAGCCCCTCCAAAAACAAAATATAACGAACCCGCAAACCGCCCAAAATTAGGAGAAAAAGAGGCGTTTGCGGGTTCGTTCTTATATCTACGGTTCAATGACATGCCCGATTGCACTGAACCTGACGCGTAAACAAACTTTGGGCATTACGGGATGGGCAATTGGGGCGGATCAGCCTTTGGCCTTGTCGTAGGTCTGCTGCTCAATTTCCAGCAGGCGGTCGATCCCCTGGGTTTTCAGCGCAGCTTTCATATCTTCCCAGCCTTTATCGACTTCGATCGTGCCGAGGATGATCTGGGATTTTTGCGCATTGATGTACGACACCATCGTTTTGATCAGACCGTTGCGCTCTTCGTTGACTTCAGACGGATAGCCCATTGCCGGGTAAGCGTCGAAAAATTGGATTCCATCGGCAGTCGCCGCTTCGTACACGGAGCAGTTGATCGGGACGTCGGTTTCCTGTGTTTTCAGCTTTTTGTTCAGCTCCACCAACTCGGCGTGGGTCATGTCTTTGTACAAAGACGCGGCGTTGGTTTCGATGAAGTTCTGGAAGCCGTTCTGAATCAATACTTTGGTCGTGACGTATTCCCATGATTTGTCTGCTTCGTACCCAGCTTTGATCGCCAGCGGCTTATCGTCGCGCACTTTGACGTTTTCAAAACCTGGCACGGTGGAGTTTTCCCATGTGAAACGAATGCCTTCGTAGAATTTGTCAATGTTTTCCTGCGTGAAGAAGTAGTCCAGCAACCGGCAGATGGCTTCCGGATATTGGGTATTTGCGTTCACAACCACCCTCGCAACGCTGGCGCCCGGACGAAGCGCAACGCCTTTGACGTCCGTCAGTTCGGAAGTCAGCCCACACAGCACGGACGACTGCGAATGGTTCGTGCCGTCATTGTTTTTGTTCATTGCATAGTACGACGCTACGCCATACCGATTGCCTTTGAGTTTTTCCTGGAATTGGGCGTTGGTCTGCGTGTAGATTTCGTCATCCAGCAGGCCGTCTTTGTACAGATTCCGGCAATATTGGAGGTACGCTTTGTAGTTGTCCGTCAGCTCATACAGCCCCACTTTGCCGTCTTTGTCCACATAGAAGTTCATGGTGTTGTCGTCTTTGCCCATCGCGGTGCTGTACATTCCGAACATTGCCATCAGCATCATGCGACCCTGGCGCGCCGACCAATCGTCGATCATCCCAAACGGGATTTCGTCGTTGGGGTCGCCGTTGCCGTTGGCATCCTGTTCTTTGAACGCTTTCAGCACAGCGTACAGCTCGTCGGCCGTCGTCGGAACTTTCATGCCGACTTTTTCGAGCCACTGGTCGTTGATATACGCCTGCGGGAATCGCGCGCTGCTCAGCTTGTCCATCACATAGCGGGTCAGGCCGTAGTAGTTGCCGCTCGGCGCCGTCATCGCGATTTTCAGCGACGGTTCCGCCGCCATCAGCGCAGTCAGGTTCGGCATCAGGTCGGCGTATTTGTTCAGCGCCAGGTACGCGCCTTTGTCGCCGTCCGCATTCGCGTCGCCATAGCCCAAGCCGGCATTCACAACCAGATCCGGCAGCGTGTTGCCGGACAGCATAATCGTCAGCTGGTTTTTCCATGCATCTCCGCTGTACATCGTGCAGTCCAGCTTGATGCCGAACCACTCTTCGATGCGTTTCACTTCCAGCGTGTCATTCCACACCGGCGTATATGCACTGTTGTTCGCGCCCGCCAGGGTCACGGTGATGGGTGTATCGCAAATCGGATAGCCCTCTTTATTATAATACAATTTTTCCCCGGATGCAACCCCTGAGGACGGATTTTCTTTGGAATCTGCGCCGGACGATGCCGGCGTCTTGGTGCACGCCGTCAGCGACGCGATCATCAGGACCGCCAGCACTGCTGCGAGCACGCGCAGGAATTTTTGTTTCATAAAGATTTCCTCCAAAATTCTGTAAAATCTTGCCGCCGCCCGGAATTGCACGTCTGCTGCATCATTTGCAGCCGCGAACCCAACGTGCGCCACCGGGCAGTCGGCAAAAAAATTCGATGATCTGTCAGTTTCTGTGCGTTTGCCTGCGCGGGAATCGGAAAACCCCGCCGAAACCGCATCTGCGCGCCGCACGCCGGGGTTTCCCCACCGTGCAGCCGCGGGGCGCGTCCCGTCCCCGCAGGCGGCCGAGCGCTGCGCCGGTGCTTTCCTGCGTTTGCCATTCCCCGCCGACCGTACGCTTCGGCCGGGAACGCCGCCCGCAAGTCCGCCGCCGTGCGCCGCCTTGCCTGAGCACGCTCCCATTGTACCACACCCCCGAAAATCTGTAAAGGGGGTCTAATGTTGGGTGTTTTCGCGTTTTTGATCGAAATCCAACATTTGGCCCGGTACCCCCTTCCCCCGCCCGAACCATACGAAATGTTGGATTCGGCCGGTTTTCCACAAAAAACACCCAACCGCAGACCATGTTCGGGCCGATTTTTGCCGGTTTGCACCATTTTATTCCGAATTTCGCCAACCCCGATTTTCGTTCGAAAAATAATTGTGAACTTTTTGTTAATTTTCGTTTGAAGCCCAGATATTGGGTGCTGCGGTTTGTATTGGCAAAATCCAACCGTGAACCATGCCGATTGTTGGATCCCAAAATCGCCCACCTAACATTTGGCATGGTTGTTTGCCGTGCCGTTTGGTGAGCGATTTGGGATATTAATATTTAATTTTATATTTATTTCTTTTCAGGGACTTTTTCTCTTTTCACGCGGTCGCACCGAATCCAGCCGATGACGACCGAAATCACCGTCAGGCACTCGTTCACGCACCCGGCAATCGACCCCACGCACACGTCGTATGCCAGCATGCAGCCCGAAACCGGCACCGCCAGCCCGCGGGAAAGTGCCGGCCGACCGATCCAGAAGCTGACCACCGCGATCATGGAAGCTGCCGCCGGGAGCAGACTGGCCGCCCCGCGCCAGGTGATCGCCGCCGACCCGGCCGACGCCGCCAAAAACAGCACCAGCACCGCGCGGCTGCGCGTTTCGTGCTTGGCCCAGTGCAGGAACACCAACTCCCGCGCGATCCCAATCAGCGCAATCGCCGCCGCGGAATAAGCGCCGCCCGTCCCGTAGTGCAGCAGCCACAGCACGTCCGACAGCAGCTTGCACCCCAGCAGCTTCGACCGGTCTTTCTGCTGATAAATCCACACGTTTGCCGCAATCCCGGCAAACCCCAGCAGCTGCGAAACCCAATTCATTCCGTTTCCTCCGTCCATGTCAACCGCAAATCGTCCAATTCCACCCGCTCCGCCGCGGACACAAAATTCCCCCAGCGCGCCGTGCAGGCGTTGCGGTCGAACGTCCCGAAAATTGGTGCCAGCGAGCTGTACAGCGTCAATTCAAACTGCACCGTGCGCCCGGCCAGGCGCGCCGGTATGGGGAAGCGGTACGGCGCAAATGCCTGCACGCCCGCGTCTGCGCCGTCGATCCGCAGCGACGCGACCCGTTGGTTGTCCGCATATTCCAGCGCAATGTCCCGACCGTCCGCCGGAATTGCGGCCGTAAATGTCACCACCGCCGTCCGCATGAAGCCCGGCGCATCTCCTGGCTGCGCGGTCAGCCGACCGGCAGCATCAATGTCAAATTCCCCCGCCGCAATGACGACCGGCAGGAAGCATTTGTCCGGCAAATCGGACTGCACGGTGTGGCGTCCGGCGTCCAGCTGCATCGCCGCCGTTTTGCGGTATAGGTCGTTGAAGCAGTCAGTCAGCCCGTCCGCCGGCCGGTCAAACGCCAGCGGCGCACCGTCCAGCAAAATCGTGCCCGGTTCCGGGTAGATTCGCCCGTAAAATTCCAATTTCATCGGTTCCGCCAGCGTGAAATCCACTTCCGACGCGTCCAGCAGCGGAATCCGGTACAAATTCCCGTACGGCCGGTGAATTTCCCGCACCGGAATGGGCGCAAATGCGCGCACCGGCGTCGAATGCAAATCCGTGTCGCGCACCACGCCGAATGCTTCCAACCGGAACGGCGTCGCCGTCCCCGCCCGATGCAGCACCAAATCGCGCGGCCGCGCCGTGTTGGACGCATCCACCACGATCCAGCTGCCGTCCGCATACGACTTCACCAGCACGTCCGGGTCGGGCGCGCCGCTGCCGTCCGTCACCCAAATCCGCCGCCCGACCTGCGCCGCCAATGCCGCTGCACAGGACGCGCCGTCCGCGTAGTGCGCGCCGGTCGTTTCTTCCGCCAGTCCGTCGGGCAGCAGGCGAATTACCCGCGCGCAGTCGGTCGCTTCATTCTCGCGGATCAGCTTCCACGCCAGCTGCGACTGCCGGAGCGCGTCGATGCAGGCTTTGAACTGCGCATCCGGCGCATCGGGCTCCGCGTGCGGCTGTGCCCCGACCGTGAACGGGTACCGCAGCGCAATGTCTGCGTCCATTCGCGCCGCGCGGCCGGAAAACGCCGCCGCTTCTTCCGCCGACGCGCCCAACACCGCTGCACCGACAAAGTCCGGCGATTCCGGTGCAAAATCGTGGAAGAAATTATCTTTTATCCAGTTCCCGCGCCCGTCCAAATGCGCAATCGCCATGAAATAGTGATCCACGCCGTGCGCTGCCGCATACCAAATCATCTGCCGCATCCGCGCGTACGCCATCGACACCGGTCCCAGCGCAAACAGTTCCGCCATCGCGTGCGTTGCGCCGTGTGCCCGGACGTTTTGCAGCTGCGCAAACAGCAAATCGTCTCCGGCGCAAAAATGCGTGTCGATCTCGTCGATGCCGGGCACGTCCATGCAGTCCAGGTTTTCCATCACGTTCCCGGAAAGGTGAATTCCGTTCGCAATCGCGCTGTCGCTCATGCAATGCCCGGTCATTTGCAGCCGGTGCGCGCGGCACCACGCGCCGATGCGGGCAAAATACGTTTCGCGGAACCGCGCCGCAATCATCGCCCAGTATTGCGTGCAAAATGCGTCGCACGGTTCGCCGCGGAAATACGCCCGCAGCCCTGGTTCAATCTCCGCGCCGTACCGCGCCCGAAAATCCGCCGCAATCCCATCGTAATACGGCAGCCGGTTGGCGGCGCGCGTCAGGTACCCAAAACTCGGCTCGTCGGTGAAAATCCCGGGGATTGTCCCGCCGAATTCCGCCCCGAACCACCGGAAATACCGCTCGTGCGTCAGCGCCAAAAAACAATCCACCGCCGCCGGGTTCAGCAAATCTGCGCAGAACTGCTCGTATGTGTGCGATACTTCGTCCATTTCCGGCGCCGATATCCGCAGCGCGTCCCCTTCATATATATAGTACCGCGCGACGAATTCCGGGTGCGTGCGGGTCACTTCGTTTTTGCACGAGCCGGACGGCCAGTTGAATTCGTCGTACAGCCAGATTTTCATCCCGTGTTTCTTTGCAAAATCAATCCCGGCCGCGCAAACTGCGCGCCATTCGTCGGACATATACGGAATCCCGCATCCGGACCGCGGATACAGCATCACCTGGCGGATACCGGACTGGTAAAATCGGTTCAGCTTCGCGCAAATATCGGACGGCGCAGGGCGTCCGGTGATGGCGAACATGGGGATTAACGGATTCATCGAATCGCTTCCTTTCGGATTTCTGAAAAATTTCACTTGATTTTAGCACGAATCCGTAGTAAAATCAATGTGTAAAACAAATGCAAATCTTTCAAAAACAAAGATTTGCATCCGGAGGAAACGCTATGCATATTTTTCTGCGGTACGCCGCCGTCACCGATTCGCTGCCCAACCAATTCCGCACCGTCGCATACGATGCGCGCATTTTGTATATTCTGTCCGGCCGCGGCACGCTGCTGTACGGCAGCCAAAGCGCGCCGCTGCGGCCGTTCACGCTGTGCTACTACCCGCCGGGTCTGTCGTATTACCCGATGGCCGACCCCGACGATCCGCCCTACTTTGTCACACTGA
>CAJKBQ010000026.1 GCA_905198155.1 uncultured Eubacteriales bacterium | reverse complement strand
CTACATGGGCAACTCCCTCAGCCTCTCGGCAGCTCCCTCGCGAGGGAGCCGGGTATGGAAGGATCCATGTAGTCGGGGAATTTCTTTGGGCTGCGGGGAAGCCCCTCTCCGCTCGCGGTGCTCGCTCGGGCGCCCCCAGATGGGGCAGTGCTCCACGCAGTGAGCACTTACGACGCAGGGCGTCGTAAGTTTGGCCGATGGAGTGCGCGTTATTTTAGGGTGTGCTGCGGCCTATGGGCAACTCCCTCAGCCTCTCGGCAGCTCCCTCGCGAGGGAGCCGGGTAATGAAAGATTTATGTAGTCGGGGAATTTCTTTCGGCCGCAGCATCTCCCCCATCTTCACATTGCAAGCAAAACGGACGGAACCGCTGCAAAAGCATGGTTCCGCCCGTTTTTCCGTGTGCTCAGTGCAGCGCACTGCCCACCGGCAGGTCGTCGGCGAACATCACCTTGACTGCGCCGTCCGGCAGGTCGGTTGCCAGCAGCATTCCGCTGCTTTCGACGCCGCACAGCGTCGCCGGAGCCAGGTTGGCCACCACGACGATGTGATGCCCGATCAGATCCTCCGGTTTGTAGAACTGCGCGATGCCGGACACGATCGTCCGGCCGGCAGCGCCGTCGTCCAGCGTCAGTTTCAGCAGCTTTTTCGCGCGCTTGACCGGCTCGCACGTCAGCACTTTGGCAACGCGCAGCTCGACTTTTTGAAAGTCGCCGATCGCAATCTGCGGTTTGGCGGCCGGCTGCGGGGCTTCCGGTTTGTCCAGACCCTGCGCGGCTTTGGCGGCTTTCTGCTGCGCGAGGATCATCTCGTTCAGCTCGGCGATTTCTTTGTCCATATCGATCCGCTGGAAGAGAATTTCACCTTTGGTGACCGTCACGTTCGCCGGGAGGACGCCGAACCGGTTCAGCTGGTCGTACGCCAAATCGGCTTTCGTCGCGCCGATTTGGGCATGGGCTTTCGGCATGGTGGTCGGCATGAACGGTTCCAGCAGCGCGGTGGTGATGCGGATGCATTCCAGCAGGTTATACAGCACCGTCGCCAGCCGGGCGCGGTTCGCTTCGTCTTTGGCCAGCGCCCAAGGCATGGTTTCGTCGATATATTTGTTCGCGCGGGACACCACTTTGAAGATTTCCGCCAGCGCGTTGCTCAGCTGCGTTTCGTCGATCAGCGCATCGACCGTGGCGCGCAGGCCGGTCATTGCCGCGATGAATTCGTCGTCGGCCGCGTCCGGCTGACGGTCGGTCGGCAGCGTGCCGCCGAAGTATTTGAGCACCATCGCGACCGTCCGCGACACCAGGTTGCCCAGGTCGTTGGCGAGGTCGGAGTTGATGCGGTGAATCATAATTTCGTTGGAGAACGAACTGTCCGCACCCAGCGCCATTTCGCGCAGGATGTGATACCGGATGGCATCGGCGCCGTAGCGCTCGCCGAGCGCTTTGGGATCGACGATATTGCCGAGGGATTTGCTCATTTTGCGGCCGTTGAACGTGATCCAGCCGTGGACGGCCAGGTGACGGGGCAGCGGCAGATCCAGCGCCATCAGGATGGCGGGCCAGATGATCGCGTGGAAACGCATGATGTCTTTGGCGACCATGTGGACATCTGCGGGCCAGTATTTGTCAAAATCATGGTAGCGGTCGTTTTGGTAGCCAAGGGCGGTGATGTAGTTGCTCAGCGCATCGACCCACACATAGACGACGTGGTTGGGGTCGAACGTCACCGGGATGCCCCATTTGAACGACGTACGCGACACGCACAAGTCTTCCAGCCCGGCGCGGATGAAGTTATTGACCAGTTCCTGCGCGCGGGTTTTGGGGCGCAGGTAGTCGGTATTCAACAGCAGGTCTTCGAGCCGGTCGGCAAACTGCGACAGGCGGAAGAAATAGGCTTCTTCCTGCGCATCGATCACGGCGCCGCCGCAGTCCGGGCATTTGCCGTCCACCAGCTGCGTTTCGGTGAGGAAGTTTTCGCAGGTGGTACAGTATTTGCCAGTGTACGCGCCTTTGTAGATATAGCCGCGGTCGTACAGATCTTTGAAGATTTTCTGCACGGCGGCGACGTGGTAGTCGTCGGTGGTGCGGATGTAGCGGTCGTAGCTGATGTTCATGTACTGCCACAGGTCTTTGAACACCGCCACTTTTTCATCCACATACGCTTTGGGGGTCATGCCCTGGTCGCGGGCGCGCTGCTCGATTTTTTGCCCATGCTCGTCGGTGCCGGTCAAAAACATCACGTCGCAGCCCTGCATTCGTTTGTACCGCGCGATCGAGTCGCACGCAACCGTCGTGTAGCAATGCCCGATGTGCGGGTTGCCGGACGGGTAGTAAATCGGCGTCGTGATATAAAACGTCTTTTTCGTATCCATTCCCATCAAACCTTTCGATGAATTTGGCCGGAGCCATCGATTGAACCTATTTTTACTATTATACGCGCTTTTGCGGCGGATTTCAACCGGTGCGCCAAAAGTATTTTGATTTTTTGCAAAAAATCCACCAGCAAATGACATTTTACTGGAATATTATCCCGTATAATAGAACAAAAAGCGGTATATACTGCAAGTACAATCGACGGAAGGGATGTTGAAATATGAAAGGAAGAGATTCCGCGATCCGGCGCATCGTCGGCGACGGCGCGATGCGGCCGGTGCGGTGGATCGTGAGCGCGGGGGTCGGGCTGCTGCTCAGCGGCGCGCCGGTGCTGGGGGTGTATATGCCGTTCGCGTGCGCGTGGACGGCGGCGGTTCCGCTGCCGCAGATGAGCGGCGCGGTGGCCGGCGGACTGGCGGGCGCGATGCTGTTTGCGCGCGGACGGGCCGTCGCGGTGCAGGCGGCGGCCGTACTGATTGTGGCGGCGGTGCGGTGGATATTGAGCGAATGGAAGCGGCTGGCGGCGCATCCGGCGTTTGCGCCGATGGCAGCCGGAGCGGCGGTGACGGCGACAGAACTATGGATTGGGCGGAGTGCGACCGGCGGGACGGCGGCGATGACCGTGGTGTGCGAAGCGCTGCTGGCGGGCGGCGGCGCATGGTTTTTGCAGCGCGCTGCGCAGGCGGCGCAGCGGCCCGGCGGATTTGCCGCCACGGACTTGCCGACGCGCATGTCGTGCGCGATATCGGGCGGGATTGCGCTGGCGGCGCTGCTGCCGGTTTCCGTCGGCGAATTGTCCGTGGGACGGACGATTGCGCTGGGCGTGGTGCTGTTCTGCGCGGTGCGCGGCGGGATCATCGGCGGATGCGTGAGCGGCGCGGCCGTGGGGGCGATGCTGACGTTGTCCGTCGGGAACGGCGGGTGGTTCCCGATGTGCTACGCGTTTGCGGGCCTGATCGCCGGGTGCTTCGCGCAGCTGGGTCGGTTCGCAGCGTCAGCGGCGATGCTGGTGTCCGGCGGGCTGATGGTGCTGCTGCTGCTCGATGCGCCGGTGGGCGCGCTGTATGAATTGACGGCGGCGGCCGTGCTGTATATGCTGATTCCGGGGCGGGTGCTGGAACGGATGTACGCCATTTTGTTCCCGGAGCGGCAGACGTCGCCGGAGTACCTGCGGAGCGCGGTGGTCACGCGGCTGGACTTTGCGGCCGGGGCGATTTCGCACGTATCGCAGTCGGTGGAAGATGTGTCGCGCCGGCTGGTGCAGCAATGCGCGCCGACGGTCAGCGGCGTGTACGACTGTGCAGTGCAGGACACCTGCCGCGACTGCGGGATGCGGGTGTTCTGCTGGCAGCATCACTACGGGGCGTCGATGGACGCGCTCAACCACCTGACACCGGCGCTTCGGCTGCACGGACGGGTAACGGGCAGCGATTTGGGCGAACCGCTGGCCAGCGTATGCAAGCGCGCCGACCGGCTGGCGGAAAGCGTGACGGTGCATTACGAAGATTTGATTCACAACGAAGCCGCCGAGCAGCGCATTGCGGAGATTCGGTCGGTGGTATCGGCGCAGTTCCGCGGGCTGGGCGATATGCTGCGCGAAATGGCGGATTCGTTCCGGCACCAAACGGTGTGCGACGAAGCCGCCAGCCGGCGAATCTGCGAATACCTGACGGAGGCGGGGCTGACGCCGGTGGGCGTGACGTGCTGCGGCGACGCGGCCGGGCGCATTTCCGTGGAGCTGTGCGCGAAGCGCGGGCGGACGGCACTGAATCCCGAAGCCGTGCGCCAGGCGGTGAGCCGCATTTGCGGGCGGCGGTTCGGCGTGCCGGGCGTAACGCACTCCGGCGGACAGGTGCGGATGGTGCTGAGCGAGCAGCCGATGTATCGGGCGGAAACCGGCGTGGCGCAGCATATCTGCCGCGGGGCGCAGCTGTGCGGCGACCACTACGAATTCTTTCTGGACGGAAACGGGCACGCGGTGATGGCGCTGAGCGACGGGATGGGCAGCGGCGGCCGGGCGGCGGTCGATTCGGCGATGGCGTGCGGCATTTTGTCGCGGCTGCTGCTGAGCGGACTGGGGTACGACTGCGCGCTGCGGATGATTAACTCGGCGCTGTATGTGAAGTCCGGCGACGAAAGCTTAGCGACGGTGGACGTTGCGGAGATCGATCTGGTGACGGGGCGCGCGGTGTTCCGCAAGGCGGGCGCGGCGGTTGGGTATGTCCGGTGCGGCAACCGGGTGCGGCAGGTGGATCTGGCGTCGCTCCCGGCGGGGATTTTGCAGGATATTCAATTCGCCAAAAGCGAAACGGCGCTGGAGCCCGACGGATGGGTGGTGCTGCTGAGCGACGGCGCGCTGGCCAGCGGCGGCGACTGGATTTCCTCCATCTTGCAGGATTGGCACGACACGCCGCAGCGGCTGTGCGACGAGCTGGTGGCGCAGGCGATGCGGCGGCGCACCGACGGGCACGACGACGATATCACGGTGGCGGCGGTGCAGCTGAAAACGCGCGCATGATTATAAAAAAGCAGTCCATCCGGGGGCGGATGGGCTGCTTTGCGTTGTGAATTACTTTTGCTTCCAGTGTTCCAGCTGCGGCAGATGGGCTTCCAGATAGGCGCGCACTTGCTCGGGCGATCCGTTTTCGTTCGACATATGACTCGCCAGAAAATCGATCAGCTGCGTGAGGTCGGTGTACGCGAATTGGCCGTCGGCGTAGCACCATTTGCAGTACGATTCGTTGAACGTCCCGTCCGGTTCGCGGCTGATGGTGGCATCGTCCGTGAGGGGCATCCCGCAGCATTGGCAGATCAGCTGGCGCGGTGCGCCAAGCAAGGTGTTGATCGACACGTCGAACCGCTGGGACAGCAGTTTCAGCGTCTCGGTGTTGGGGATCGTCTCGCCGGTTTCCCAACGCGACACGGCCTGGCGGGTGACGTAGACCTGCGTCGCCAGTTCCTCCTGCGACAGGCCGTGCTGCGTGCGCAGACGCAGTAAAATTTCTTTGGGCTCCATTGGAATCGGCCTCCTTTGCTTTGGATGATGGTTTGATTATATCACATCGGCAGATGAATGGCAAGCAACGGGCGGTTGCGGTCAGGGGCAGCGGATCCATCCGCGCGCCCACAGACACGCGCCGCAGGTGGGCGCGACGTTGTACATACAGTCGGTGCGGTTTTCTTTGCGGTCTTCGCAGCCCATGCAGATGGTGCAGCACGGGAAGGCGAAATCTGTCACGCGCTGGCGGAACGACGCGTATTCCGGCGCATTCCAGATTGCCTGCAGCGGCGCGGTGCGAATATTGCCGAACGAATGCATCGCCACGCGGCGGCGCTCTTCGTAGAGATAGGTGTACGAATTGTGCAGCAGCTGCATACACGGGCAGACTTCGCCGTCCCAGCGGACGAAACAGGCGCCGTCGTCGATGAACGGGCAGCGGTCGCCGGGCGGCGGCGATCCGGGCGCGGCAAACCGGCGCATCTTGCCGACCGGAAGCGCCGCGCCGTACAGCGCGTCCGGCTCCGGCAGCGGCGCGCCGGGCAGGACGTGGCTCAGGTTCAGCACGTCGGCGCGGACATGGTCGGCAAAGGCGTTGATCGCGTCCAGTTCGTGCAGGTTTTCGCGCATCATCACGAACGTCAGCCCCAGCTGCGGGCGGCTCGGCAGTGCGTTCAGCGCCGCTAGGTTGCGGCAGATGGCGTCAAACATTCCGCCGCGGCGGATGGATTCGTAGCTGGTGCGGGAAAATCCGTCCATCGACAGCCAGATGCGGCCGAGGCCATTGTCCGCCAGCTGCGACGCCAATTGGGGCGTCAGGAGCGTGCCGTTGGTGATGAGTTCCACGAATTTGCCGGCGGCAGCGGCGGCGTGCACCAGCATCGGCAGCGCCGGGTGCAGCAGCGGCTCCCCCATTCCGCCGAAAAATACGGTCTCCACCGACGGAATGGTCACGGCTTGGCGGACAGCGGCACATACGGTCTCATCCATAAGACCGATTTTTTCGTCGAACCACTGGTGGCGGAAGCACATGGTGCAGTTCAGGTTGCAGGCGGACGCCGGTTCGATGTAGAGTTTGCGCATGGACGGATCACCTCGGAACGATTACGAAATGGACAGACTCTGCGAAATATTACAGATTGGAAAGTCTTTGGCGGGTACCGATGCAGCGCCAGCGGGCGGTTCCGCCGCGCGGGGCGGCGGGCGCGATGGAAAATCCACAGCGGCGGTAAAATCCGACGGCGTCGTTGTCCGTTTCCGCCGCGATTGTTTCAATCCCGCAGACATTGAACAGGAACGCAAGCATCCGGCGGCCGAGGCCGTGCCGCTGCGCTGCGGGCGTCACGGCGAAATCGAGCAGTTCCGCGCACGGGACGTGCATTCGGGCGACCAAAATCGCGGTGCGGATTCCGCCGCAGCGCAGGGTGAATGCGCGGACATCGGGCTGGGCGGCATACTGCGCGGCGCGGGCGGTCCGCTTTTCCGGTGTGGGGGCATATACGCTGGGCGCAAGCAGGCCGTACACGTCGGGCGACCACAGTGCATCCGTTTCGTCGCAAATCGCCTGCACATCGCGCAGCGCAATGGCGATCACGCCGTGCCGGGCGATTTGCTCCGCGGTATAATAGGCCGCCATATCGTCCGGATGCGCCGATGGGCATTCTGCCGCGGAATATCCGCACGATTCGAGCGGCAACGCGCCGTACAGCGCGTCGAAATCCGCAAACCAATGCAGCGCCGCCGCGCGCGCGTCGATTTGGCCGCAGCCGGCGGTCGGGAAAAACGAACCGCATCCCCTACCGCGATTTTGCGCCGTTTTTCATCGTACAGCCGCAGCTCGATGGTTTTTTGACCGGCTGCCATCCGTGCAAACGGCGTCGGCGACAGCCGCATGGTGTGCATCACAGCCGGTTCACCTCCAGGCGGCGCAGCGTTTCGTACATCGCGACTTTGTTGGAGTCCCAGCGCAGGATGCGGCGGGCGTCGTCGTACGGCAGCCACGCAAACCGGTCGTGTTCGCGCGACAGGATCGGGTCGGTGCTTTCAAACGCAAACGCATATTCCGGGATCACGATCGTGTCCGGCGGCCAATGCGCCCGGCGGGCGGCGGCGATCACCTCCGCCGGGACATAGGCCACGCTGGTCAGCCGATGGACGCGGGCGGGCACTGCGCCGGTCTCTTCCCGAATCTCCCGCACGGCGGCGGCGGATGGGGACTCTCCGTCTTCCCCGCCGCCCGCGACGAATTGCCATATATCGCTGTCCGCACGGTGCAGGATGCAGAATTGCGGTGCTCCGGCACAAATGCGGTACAGAACCGCTAAAATTTGGAATGGTTCACGCATCGAAAAATCACTCCGTTCAAGGGCGCGTCAATGCAGCAGATTGCCGCCGTCAAAGTAGTCGATCCGCATGGCATGGCGGACGTCGTGCAGTGTTTGCGCGGCAGCGGCGCGGGCTTTTTCGCTCCCGGCGCGCAGAATCTCGTACACGTCCGGCAGGCGCGCCGCCCAGTGCTGCCGCCGCGCACGGATGGGCGCCAGCTCCGTTTGCAGCACGTTGTTCAGGAATTTTTTGACTGTGACGTCGCCCAATCCGCCGCGCTGGTAATGGGCCTTCAGCTCCGCCAAATTTGCGTATTCGGGCAGGAATTCCGCAAAGTGTTCCGGTTTGCAGAACGCGTCAAGGTAGATGAACACCGGATTGCCGTCGGTGTGCCCCGGATCGTCCCGGCGCAGGTGGGTGGGATCGGTGAACATGGACATGACTTTGGTTTTGATCGCGTCCGGTTCGTCCGACAGGTAGATGCAGTTGCCGAGGGATTTGCTCATTTTGGCTTTGCCGTCGATGCCCGGCAGGCGCAGGCACGCCTGGTTGGACGGGAGGACGATCTCCGGCTCCGTCAGCGTGTCGCCGTAGACTTCGTTGAATTTCCGGACGATCTCCCGCGTTTGTTCCAGCATGGGTTTTTGATCCTCGCCGACCGGCACAGCCGTGGCGCGGAAGGCGGTGATATCCGCCGCCTGGCTGATCGGGTAGCAGAAAAAGCCCACCGGGATGCTGGCTTCAAAATTGCGCTGCTGAATCTCGGCTTTTACGGTGGGGTTGCGCTGCACACGCGACACTGTGACCAGGTTCATGTAGTAAAACGTTAGCTCGGTCAGCTCCGGCACCATGGACTGGATAAAGATGGTCGATTTGGCCGGGTCGATCCCGCAGGCCAGGTAATCCAGCGCCACCTGCATGATGTTTTGGCGGACTTTTTCGGGGTGCTCGGCGTTGTCCGTGAGCGCCTGAGCGTCGGCGATCATGATGTAGATTTCGTCGTAGCGGCCGGTGTTTTGCAGTGCGACGCGCTCTTGCAGGGAACCGACGTAGTGGCCGACGTGCAGCCGTCCGGTGGGGCGGTCGCCGGTTAAGATGATTTGCTTCATGGGGGATCCTCCTCTTTTTGATATGAAAAAACGCTGCATCGGCAGCGTTTGGGGTACGGTGATACGGAAAGCAAGTTCGCGGCGCAGAAAAGATGCAGGCGGTTTGACCCGCTACACGGTTTGACCCGCAGTTGCAGCTGCTTTTGGGGCGTGGAATTTGCTTCCCGCTGGTGCGGAAAATGGGACTTGATTCGCGGGCGCCGGGCGCCCTTGGTCGTGCGCGGTCGCGGACGTCCACTGGACGTCCGCTCTGTGCCGCGCAGTCCTTCAAGTCCCATTTTCCGCTGGTGCGGAAAATGGGACTTGAACCCACACACCAAATGGTACTGGCTCCTAAGACCAGCGCGTCTGCCATTCCGCCATTTCCGCATATTTTCTTTCATTATATCACCAATCCGGCCAAATGTCAAACATCTTTTCGCAAAAAAATGCATATCTTAGTCCCGGAGGTGGTTCAATGAGCGTGACCGAATGGATCATCTGCGGCGTGACCGTCGCAGGGTTGGTGTCGGCGGCGGTGTACCTGTGCAAAAGCGACCGGTTCCGCACCTGCGCGCACTGCCCGCTGCGCAAAAAATGCCGCCGGGCGCGCGACAAACCGGCAGATTAAGTCCGCACAAACCGCATCGCCGCCCCGGCATAAACTGCACCGGGGCGGCGATTTTGTCCGATTATTCCGTACACACCAGCAGCGTAAACGTACCGTCCAGCCGCAGCGCGTCCGTCTGCGCATCGATGAAGAACGAATCCCCCGTGCGCACCGGCGCACCATTCAGCGTGCCGCTGCCGTCGATTGCGACGGCGACGGCGTAACCGGGCAGCGGGTATCTGTACGCGCCGGACACGCACAGCCGTACCATGCGGAACTGGTCGGTGGTGTCGCGGTCGAGCAGGACGGTCTGCACGGCGTCCACCGGGCGCGGCGGCACCCAATATTTCGCCCGCAGCTCCGATTCCGTGACGCCATCGTAGGTGAAGCAGTCGAACATCCGGTCGAACCCCAGCCCGCCGTGCAGCTTTTCGTCCGCCAAATGCACACCGGACGGCGTAACCCGCTCCGGGATAACCATCAGGTCGGTCGGTTCCTGCAATTCGGCGAGGAAACTGCCGCTGTCAATCGCGTGCGGGACGCCGCCGGCAACAAAAACCATCTCGCCGCGCCGCACCGGCACATGGTGCAGCAGCCCCAGCATCGCATCGATGTCCTGCGACGCAAAGCACGCGCGCCACGCGGCCTGCGTGATCCCCGGGCGGAAGCCGATGTAGACCGCACCGTCATTCAGGAAGTACCAGCATTCCGTTTTGCCGAACGCACTGTGAAAAAACTGCTTGGCAAACGGGCGCGTCGGGTGCGCCTGAATCACCAACCGCTCCCCCGCATCCAGCAGCTTCAGCAGCAGCCGCATGGGACCGGGGCGGCCGAGCAATTCCGGCCGGTCGGTCAGCAGATCCCGCAGCAGCGTGCCGTCCGGGAGCGCGCTGTACCCTTCGTTTGGTTTGGGACAGTCGGGATTGAACGCCGCCGCGCACGATGCAATCCATTCCTCCGGATAACGGCCGCGCACCGGCGGGTCGCCGTGCAGGGCGTCGATGTGTTCGCCGCCGAAGTACGCCCGCCGGACGCGGTTGGGCTGCAATTTCCAGATCATTGCGCGTCCCCCCTGCAAATGCGCACCAGCGCGGCGTCGTCCGCCGGGACGGACAGCACGCCGTCGGTGCAAATTCCGCGGTCAATCGCTTCGATTCGCCAGCCGGGCTGCAAGCGCAGCGCGGCGGTTTGCGGCTGGGCGCTGTAATTGATTGCGACCAGCACGCGGTGCGCGTCGTCCAGCGGATGCTCCGTCAGGCGCACGAAGCGGTTGGTGCTGTCGGCTGCGCGGGCGGACTGCGATGCAATTTTGCGGTAGACCGCCGCGTAGTCCGGCGCGTCGGGGCGGTGAAATGCGCCCGGCTGCGCACCGGCTGTGCGCTCGATCGGCACGGTCAGCAGATAAATCGTCCCCGCGCCGTATGCATGGCGGAAAAATGCCGGGACGCCGTCCACTGTGCCCAGCACTTCGGCGTGAATCTCCGCGGGGGTGTAGGATTTGCCGCCGGTAACGGGCAATTGTTTCCCGTCAATTTCCAGTCTGCGCGCGCCGGGCGCGTCTGACCGGTCGGCGAACGAAACGCCCGCCAGTTCCGGCATCCAGCGGAAGAGGCCGCCGTCCAGCGAGAGATACAGCGTCGCCCCGGCGCGCACCCGGTCGAGCAGCGGCAGCAGCCGGTGCCGTGTAATGGCGTGATTCGACTGGACGCTCGGCATCACATACAGCGGCGCGTCCGGGATCGGCTGCGTCAGCGGGTCGCAGAACGTCAGCGTGCGGTTGGCATGCATCGCCATAAGGGCAGCCGCGCGCAGCGTTTCCAGCCGGCTGTCGCGCGGCAGCAGGATCACGCCGTCCGTAATCGCCGGGGGCAGCTGCGCGTACGAGAGCGCGTCCAGCTGGGCGCGGAAATCGCGGTTGGCGGCGGCAATCGGTTTTTCGGTGCCGTCGGAACGGAAAAATCCGTATTGGCTGCCGATGTTGTTCCAATCGTACGGCGCATAGGTCATTTGATCCTGGTCGAACGCGCACCACCACATCGCGCCGCCGCAGCCGTGCGCCCAGCAATCGTACAGCACGGCGCGGTAAAAATCGCGCTCGGTCGCTTCGGTGCAGGTCATGTATCCGATGGCGCCGAATTCCTGCACGAATGCCGGTTTGCCGCCCACCTGCGTGTGGAGATTGGTATCGATGGCGGGGGTATGAATCGCGCGGATGGAGGTCAGCGGGTCCTCCGGCGCGGTGAATATATTGTACGGGTGGACAGTCAGGACGTCCATCAGTTCGCCGGCGTCCGCTAGGTTAAACGGCGCGCCGGGATTTATCGCGTTGCGCCCCATGCCGGATACGACCGGGTGGTCGGGGTCGCACGAACGGATGGCGTCCGAGATCGCCGACATCCAGACATACGCCTGATCGGCGGTGCATTTCATGTTGTTGACCTCGTTGCCCAAATCCCACCCGGCGATGCACGCGCGCGTGTGGAACCGGCGGACGAAGTAGCGCACAAACCGCAGCTGCCACCGCAGCACCACGGGATCGGTCAGCATATCGCGGTTGGCGAATGCCGGCGGGTAATAATTGCGGAAGCTCATGTGGCCGGTAATCAGACCGACAAGCAGGCGCATACCGTGGCGCTCTGCCAGGTCGCAGAATTCGTCGAAATGGGCGCAGGCCGTCTCGCTGACGCCGGCGCGTCCGGCCTCGGTGTCCGGCAGCGGGTCTTCGCCCAGACGATATTCGCGGACGCCGCCGGGGGTTTCCATCGCGCACAGCGGCTGGAAGTCCGGCCACAGCGGGAACACCCGCAGCATGGTGATCCCGGCGGATTTCAGCTTGGCAAAATCCGCATCGACGACGGCGGCGTCCCAGTCGTGCCACATATGGATGGCGGCGTGCGACGCCCAGTAGTTGATTCCGGTGATAAACGATTGTTCTCCCAACATTTTTCAAGTCTCCTTCGGTTGATTGTCGCGGTAGTCCGGCGCGGCGGCGCGGGTTCGGGCGGCGCGGTCGCGGTATTCGCCCGGCGCGCAGCCCATCGTTTGGCGGAACACGCGGCTGAAATAGAATTCGTCGGGGAAGCCGCACTCCTGCGCGACGTCGCATACGCGCAGCTCCCCCGCTTCCAGCAGGCGGCAGGCGCGCGCCATGCGGACGCGGCGCTGGTACTGCACCGGCGGCAGCCCCGTCAGCGCCCGGCACGCGCGGCGGAACGTGGATTCGCTCATCCCGCACCGGGCGGCCAGCTGGGCGATGGAAGCGTCGGTGTTTTCCCGAAGCGCTGCCTGAATTTGGGCGGCGTCCTGCGGGGCGGGGCGTGCCTGCATGGATAATTCCGTCAGAAACCGCAGGGCCTCGCCGTTGAGCCGTGCAGGCACGGGGCCGCAGGCGGTCTGCGCCATGTGCAGCACGGCGCGCACGAACCATTCCGGCTGCGCGGGGTGCAGGATGCGGATGGACGTCCCCGCCGTGAACGGCGCGCCGTCGGCGTCCCGCAATTCCGCACCGAAAAACAGCGATGTAAACTGCGGCGGCAGCGCCACATCCGGCGGCGGTGCGGCGGCCGGGTCGAACCGGCAGGTATACTGCACGCCCTGCGGAATCAGCACCAAATCACCCGGCTGCGCCGTTTGCGGCGCGCGCTCCGGCTGATATGTTACGGCGGTGCGCAGCGGAATCAGCACGGCGGTATTGACCCGCCCGCCAGGCGGCGTCTGCCACCGGGCGCCGACCGACCAATACTGCCGGTGCGCCAGCACATTCGTCACGCCGTAGTCCATTGACGCCAGCTGCGTCCACTTTACGGTTTTCATTGGAACCCGCTCCTTTATTGTAGCAAACTTCGCGCGGGATTTCCATGCACGATTTTGCTTTATGGATTTTTCGGTCAATCTTTGGCTCGATTATAGCAGAGATTGCGCGCGGATGCAAGCGAATTCTGCAAATTCTCAAAAAAAACTGAGAAATATCGAAAAAGGGCTTGACTTTTGCGTCGGGATTTGATATAATAATCAAGCTGATTGCAGAGCACACGATTCATTAGCTCAGCTGGCAGAGCACCTGACTTTTAATCAGGGTGTCCGGGGTTCGAATCCCCGATGGATCACCAGAAAAAACCGTCGCACAAATGTGCGGCGGTTTTTCCTTTTCCCTGCCAGACGTGACCCTGCAACATTTCGCCCTTGCTTTCTGCGCGCGGCTGTGCTATAATCAACCCAACCCCACTTTGCAAGGAGAAAACCGACATGATTCTTTCGATCGAAGCCTACACCCATTTGATTCAGAACGGCAATGCCACCCCGGCGGTTGCGGCGGCCGTGCGCGATTTGCCGGACGGCGGCACACTGCTGCTCGGCGGACGAACGCTGCACCTCTTCCCGGACGGCGCGCCGGTTGCCACCTACTTCATTTCCAACAACGACGGCGGCAACAAGCCCATCGCGTTCCGGCTGGCCGGGAAGCGCGGCATTGTGATCGACGGCGGCGGCGCGGACCTGATTTTCCACGGACGGATTTTGCCGTTCGTGGTCGATCATTCGGACGACGTGGTGGTGAAAAATCTCTCCATCGACTATCATACGCCATTTTTCGCGCAGCCGGAAATCGTCTCTTCCGACCGGACGCAAACGGTGCTGCGCTTCGGCGGCGACGCGCCCTGCACGGTCACGCCGGACGGCCGGTTCTGCTTTCCGTCGCCGGATGCACCGGACGAGGTGCGCGAAAAAGTCTTTGCGATTGAATTTTTGCGGGACGAAAACGGCGCGACGTATCCGTCCCCGGTCACGCCGCCCGTATTTCTGTACACCGGCGCGCCCAAAGACCACGGATTTCTGCGCGGGATGTTCCGCGACGTGACGCTTTCGCAGCCCGACCCGCACACCGTATGTATTCACGGCGACCTGGGATTTGCGTACACGCCCGGCAATCACCTGCTGATGCCACACACCACGCGCGAATTCCCCGGCATATTCATCACCGAATCGCGGGCGGTGCGGCTGGAATCCGTCCGGCTGTACCACACCGCCTCCATGGGCGTAATCGCGCAGCTGTCCGAAAACCTGACGCTGCACGACGTAGTCGCAGCACCGCGGCCGGGATCCGGCCGGATGATCTCTGTCAGCGCCGATGCAACGCATTTTGTCAACTGCCGCGGCCGAATTGCGCTCACGAACTGCAAATTCATTTCGATGAACGACGATGCCTGCAATATTCACGGCATTTACGCGTGCTGCACCGCGCAGCCGACGGCCGACACGGTGATCTGCGGGTTCGGCCATCATCAGCAGCAGGGAATCAATCTGTTCCGGCCGGGCGACCGCATGGCACTGATTGACAGCGACCATACGCAGACGCGCGCGCTGCGCACGGTGGTCGCGTCGGAGCTGCGCGAACCGAATGCGCTGGCGGTCACACTGGACGCGCCGCTGCCGCCGATTGGACCGCACGACGTGCTGGAAAACCGCTCCACCGCACCGGAGGTGTACATTGCGGACTGCGAATCCGGGTACAACCGGCCGCGCGGATTTCTGCTGTCGTCCGCCGGGCGCACCGTAGTGGAACGCTGCCGGTTTTATAATATGAACGCCGGGATTCAAATCGGCGGCGAACTGTGCGATTGGTACGAAAGCGGCGCGGTTACGGATGTCACCATCCGCGACTGCGACTTCACCAACAGCGCGTACGCCGGCGGCACTGCCATTTCCATCGTCCCCAGGCTGCGCACGCCATGCGCGGACGGATTTTTTCACGGAAAAATTCAGATTCTGAACAACCGGTTCGTACAGTCCGCACCGCGTATTTTACGGGCGGAGCAGATCGCAGAACTGGTGTTCCGCGGGAATTCGTTCCGGTGCGACCCATCGCTGCCGGTGCATCCGTCCGTCGGAGACGGGATTTGCGTGCAGCGGTGCGGCACGGCGGAAATGGAGCCTTTGCGGAATTTATAAAAGGAGCGCTTGAAATGGAACTGATGAGTCAAAAAATGCGGGCGATTGCGCCGGAACTGGATCCGCTGCGCATCGGTACCGGGTGGACACCGGAGGATCTTGGGAAAATTCAGGTATTGATCGACAGCACTGCGGGCGACAGCCACCCCGGCAGCGTCCATCTGGGCGCGCTGGCGGAGGCGGTGCGCAGCGGCGTTGCCGAAGCAGGCGGCTTTGGCGCGCGATATTGCTGCACCGACATCTGCGACGGCGAAAGCCAGGGCACCGACGGGATCAATTTCAGCCTGGCCAGCCGCGAGATGATCGCCAACATGATGGAAATCCACGCGTGCGCCACGCCGTTTGACGCGGCAGTGTACCTGTCCGGCTGCGACAAAGGCGTGCCGGGCTGCCTGATGGCGATGGCGCGGGTAAACATCCCGTCCGTATTCGTGCCGGGCGGCACGATGCAGGCCGGGCCGGAGATGCTGACGCTGGAACAGCTGGGCGCATACAGTGCGCGGGCAGCACGCGGCGAGATCGAACCGGCCGCGCTCGACTGGGCCAAACACCACGCCTGCCCCGGATGCGGCGCGTGTTCGTTCATCGGGACAGCGTCCTCGATGCAGATCATGGCCGAAGCGCTGGGGCTGGCGCTGCCGGGCACGGCGCTGATGCCTGCGGCCGATTCCGGGTTGACCGAGGCGGCACGGGCAGCTGGGCACCAGGCGGTGCGGCTGGCACAGGCTGGGCTGCGGCCGTCGGATATCGTCACGGCGGACAGCTTTGAAAACGCCATTCTGGTTCATGCAGCGATTTCCGGCAGCACCAACTGCCTGCTGCACCTCCCGGCCATTGCGCACGAGCTGGGCATTCCGCTGACGGGCGACACGTTCGACCGGCTGCACCGCGGCGCGCATTATCTGTTGGACATCCGTCCGGCGGGGCGCTGGCCGGCAGAATGCTTTTACGCGGCGGGCGGCGTTCCGGCGATTATGGAACAGATCCGGCCGCACCTGCACCTCGATGCAATGACCGTAACCGGCCGGACGCTGGGCGAAAACCTGGACGAACTGCGCCGAAACGGGTATTACGAAAAATGTGCGGCTTATTTGGACGCATTCAACCGCCGGTACGGCGTGCAGCTGACGGCGGCGGACATCATCCGGCCGTATGACCGTCCGATTGGCGCCGACGGCAGTGTGGCGGTGCTGAAAGGCAATCTGGCACCGGAGGGTGCGGTGATTAAGCACACGGCGTGCCCGCCGGAGATGATGCGCGCCGTACTGCGGGCGCGTCCGTTCGACAGCGAAGAGGACTGTCTGCACGCGGTGCTGACGCATGCGGTACAGCCGGGCGACGCCGTTTTGATCCGGTACGAAGGGCCAAAAGGCAGCGGAATGCCGGAAATGTTTTACACCACAGAGGCCATCAGCAGTGACGGCGCGCTGGGACGTTCCATCGCGCTGATTACCGACGGGCGGTTTTCCGGCGCATCGACGGGGCCAGTGATTGGGCATTGCAGCCCGGAGGCCGCGGACGGCGGGCCGATTGCGCTGGTGGCGGACGGCGATCTGATCGAGATCGACGTGCCGGCGCGGCGGCTGAACTTGGTCGGTGCGGACGGCGTGCGCAAACCGTCCGAAGAAATGGCGCAGATTCTGGCCGAACGGCGTGCGCATTGGACGCCGCGGCCGCCGAAATACACGCGCGGCGTGATGCGGCTGTTCTGCCAACTGGCCGCCAGCCCGATGAAGGGCGCGTATCTGGAATTCGGACCAAAAGAAAACGGATAAAAAGCAATCCGCCGGACGGCATATATGCCCGCCCGGCGGATATTTGCGTCGCCCAGCGCATCCAGCTGTGCCTCGCCGCGTATGCCGGGGATCCGAATCCAATCTGCCAGCAGCCGGATCATGTCCTGTCGGCGGGCGGCGAGGCAGGCGTCGATCGCGCGGTCGATTTTTGTTAGATCCATAGTTCGATTGCCCTTTCGTGTTCTTTTCCGGTTCAGCAGCCCGCCAAGGTGTCGCCGCCGTCCGCCACCACAGTGTGTCCGCACAGGATTTCGCCGTAATTGCTCATCATATAATGCGCCAGTTCCGCAATTTCCTCCGGGCGGATCAGTCGGCCGATGGCGTGGCGCGGGTACGGCTGATCCGGGTCGTGTGCATACCGGGCAATCATGGGGGTGAACGTCGCGCCCGGCGCGATGCCGTTGATCACAATGCCGTCGTGCCCGAATCGCTTCGCAAACGTCCGCGTCCAGCGCACTACCGCCAGCTTGGCGGCACCGTAGGAACCGGAAATGTCCATATACGCCGCGTTAGACGCAATGTTGAGGATATTCCCGGCGATTCCGCCGGATTTCAGATATGCAGCTTCGTTGCGGAGCATGAAAAACGCCGCTTTGAAGTTGACATCGTTCAGCTGATCCCACTCCGACGCGGTAATGTCGAACGGGTCGAATCCGCGCCCCGTTACCACTGCACTGCCCAATGCCGCAGCGTTTACAAATCCGTCCAGTCCGCCCATCATCTCCTGAATTTGCACCGTTTTCTGCTGCCACGCATCAACATCGGCAATATCCCACACGATGGGGTGGATCCGATCCGACCCGATTTCCGCTGCCGCCGACCGGAGCTTTTCCATATGCCGCCCGGCAATCGTTACCTGCGCACCCGCCGCCGCCAGCCGTTCCGCAATGGCACGGCCGATCCCGCTGCCGCCGCCGGTAACCAGAATCCTGCTGCACCGCAGCCGAATGTCCGGATTCATTTTGCTCCCCCCGTTCTGCCGCCCGCCGGACTGCACAGCATATTGAGCGGGTTTTCTTCCGTAATTTTTTTTGCGGTACGGCTTCCGATCTGCGGCAAAATATATTCGAACAGATACGAAAACCGCGGCGCCGTGATCCGCGGATTTTCCGAAAATCCCTGGAACACCGAATCGTCGTGAGAAAGCAGGATCTGGTTTTCGTACCCCGCGCTGCAAAGCTGCATAATCTGCCGAACCTTTGCTTTTATGTAGCTTTCGCCTGTATCGCCGTACAGTCTGTCAAGTGCGATCCAGCACCCCATTTCGGCAAAACGCATCAGGTATTCCGCATCGTCCGAATCGCTCATATGCCCAACCGTTATGCTGCCGGCCGCAACCCCTTCGTCCAAAAGAAGCTGAACCGCTTCCGTTCCGTTTCGGTTCCCTGCATTGGTGTGCAGCACAATCGGCAGCCCCAGCTGCCGGTGCGCATATGCCGAGGCTTTCAGCAGCGTGACGTTAAACGGCGTCATTGTGTCGCGCTCCACCGCAGCTTTGATCACGCCTGCATTTTCGCGTTTTGCATCGGCGGCGATATATGCGCCGATCGTTTGGGCGGACAGCCTTTCCATGGCCGGCTCTTCATTATAGTAAAACCCCGTCGCGCAGACGATATGGACGCCGGCGTCCTTCGAAACCTTTTTCAGGAGCGCGGTATCCCGCCCCAGGTTGATGGGCGTGCAGTCGATGAACAGCCCCAGGCGGTACCGTTCCTTTAACCCGCGCAGGAGATCCGCAGCATATCGCTCCGTTTCTTCGCAATTCATATACCCGTCCATCCTGCGCAGGTATTCCGAACAGCAGCAGATATGCTCATGCGGCAATACGGAAAATCCGCCGTTTGTTTCCGTGTCCCCCAAAACGGTTTTCAGGATCATAAATCTTTTTCCACCGTCCTCCGGATAATGTCATCCTGCAGGTCACGGTCGAACCGGGTGAAATACCCCGAATACCCGGTCACGCGCACCACCAGATTCTGATGCTGCTCGGGATGCGCCTGCGCATCCAGCAGTTCCTGCTGCGACAGGTAGTTGATTTGCAGCTGCATCCCGCCCCGGCGCAGAAACACATGATACAGCTGCGCCAGTTTAGCGCGTTTTTCGGCGGTGGAGGCCATGGATTTGTCCAGCTTAATATTGCTCACTACGCATCCGCAGAACTTGCTGTAGTCCAGCTTGGCGATGGAACTGAGCAAAGCGGGCAAACCGTGCGTGTCTTTGCCGTCGCTTTGTGTGATGCCCATGGTAAATGCATCGCCTGCGCGGCGGCCGTCCGGCGTGGCAGGCGTCATCTTGCCGAACACGATGTTGGGATGCGTGGCTCCCACGAATGATCCGGCGATCAGGACGTTCATCCGGTCGGTGCGGATCCGGCTGCAGATTTCGTCAATGGCATCCACAATTTTCTGTGCAATGCCGTCTGCATAATCGTCATTGTTGCCAAAAAAACGCCCGTGGTGCAGAATCTCCTGCCGGAGCGCGTCGTGACCGACAAAATTGTCGCGCAGCGCCGCCCGCAGCTGCGTCAGCGTGTACTTTCCGGTGTCGAACACCAGCTGCCGGATTACCGACAGCGAGTCTGCCGCGTTGGAAATGCTGTTGAACGACATCGTTACCCCGTAATACTTTGCGCCCCGGCCGCTGATCGGCGCACCGCTGCGAATACAGCACGGCATCATCGCGGAGGTCAGCACATTGATGTCTGCCGCGGTCGCGTCGGCGTAGTGCGCGTATTCCGCCGCAATAGCGCGCATATCAGTTTCCAGCGCCCGCCGGAAGCAGTCAAATACCTCGTCGAAAGTTTGGGCGTGGGCAAACCGCGGGTCATCGTACAGCATATGCGTCACCGCATGCATCAGGTTTACATGCGCCAGGTCAATCCGTGCACCGCATGGCAGGCTCCATTCGTTGCACCCCACAACGGTATAGTTCACGGCGTCGGCATAGTCGATTCCGGCGGCCACCATGCCGGGGATGCGCGGTTCGTCGTTGACGAATACAATCCATTGGCACCGCGCGTTGAGGTCGGTAATATACCGCATGGTTTCGTCCGTTGTGAATTTTGTGTAGCGGAACGACGCCTGCGGGCGGAACGTCGGCAGTTCGGCGATGCATTCCAGCACCAACCGGGACAGTTCGTTGAATCCGTCGGTGCCGTCCGGCAGATAGCCGCCCACAACCAGGTGATTGTGGCCGCTGATCGGCAGGGCTTTGTTGTCCATCTGCGTTTCGAACACTTTGACAAACAGTTCCTCCAGCAGTTCCGCTGCGTCATCGCGCGAAAGCGTGCCGTCCGCCAGTCCGCGGCGGTAATACGGCAGCAGATACTGGTCGATCCGGCCCAGGCTGTCGGGACACAGCTGAAACAGAAACCACACGGCCTGCACGGCTTCGCGGAAAGTTTCGGCGGGCTGCATCGGGACGCGGCGCAAAATCGCCGCCAGTGCGGTGTCGGTACAGATCTGCGCGTAACGGCTGCTCAAATCGCCGAGCGCGTGCAGCACGATCCGCATCGCTTCGTGCTGCCGGTTGGGCTGCGGCTGCGCATCGATCATCTCTATGCATCCGCGCAGTCCGTGCGTCAGCAGAAAACCGTAGTCCAGCACGATGTGCGTCCATCCCCAGTAAAACACATTTGTCGGCGCGAGCCAGCACAGCCTGGACCAGTATGCGCCTTTGCTGCGCGTACCGGTTGCCCGGTAAAAATCGCCCGGGTATCCGCATTTGTCCATGCGCAGCCGTCCGAACAGGTGTTCCCCCGGGTACGCTTTCACCGGCACCGACGCAAAAAAACGTTCCAGTCCGTGTGCAATCGCCACCGGGTCTTCCCGCTCCCCCGGCGCGGGGGTTTCGCGTATTCCGGGTTCAAATTTATCTACATCATTCAGTGCATCCTGTGCCAGTTGGCGAATTCGATCGATCATAAAAATCCTTCCTTTCTGCACTCATTATAGCGCGGAAACGGAAGGATGTAAATGTGAAAACATCTCTTTTTGTCGTTTTGCAAACAGGATATTTTGCGGTTGCGCGGGAAACGCGCCGTGCCGTCGGTTCGATTCGGCGAATGGGCTTGACTTTTTCCCGGACAGCCGGTATAATAAGGGCAAAAGGAGGCGAATTGAAATGGATATCCCGCAAATCATCATCACCCGCGTGCATGCGGTGCTGGCCGTCGATAACCGTTCGCTGACCGCCCACCGGGATTACAGCGGCGTGCTGGCGCACAATGAGTTGATCCTGAAAACCAGCGGCCGCACGGTCATCCATTTTGACGGGCACACCTTCGACGAATCGGAAAAAACACTGCGTTTTTTGCCGAAAACTGGGCGAAACGCACAATACACCACCGAAACCCTCGTGCCCGGCTGCTGCATCGATATTCTTTTTGATACCGCCACCCCGGTTCCGATGGCGGCATGGTCCGAAAAATGCAGCCGGTACGACTTGATTTTCCCGCTGTTCAAAAAGATCTGCGCCGTATGGCAGCAAAAAAAGCCCGGTAGTACATACATTTGCATGGGACTTCTGTACGAGATTCTGGGGCGGCTGCAGCAGCCGCCGGCGTATACACCCACATGGCGCGCGGAAAAAATCTCGCCGGGCGTGCTGTACATAGACGCGCACTGCAACGAAAACATCCGCGTGGAAACCGCAGCCGCGCAATGTGGGATTACGCGCCCGTATTTTGAAAGGCTTTTTCGCGACGTTTACGGTCTCACGCCGAAAATGTACCTGACGCAGCGGAAAATTCAAGCCGGGCGCGATCTGCTGCAAACCGGACAATACAGCGTAAGCGAAGTGGCGGCGATGACCGGATATGCAAACGTACAGGAATTCAGCCGTACCTTCCACAAGTACACCGGCTTCCTTCCCCGCTCCCTCACAAAACCGGTGCCCCACACAGATTTATAAAAACAGCGCGCGGCGTGATGCGGCTGTTCTGCCAACTGGCCGCCAGTCCGATGAAAGGCGCATATCTGGACTTCGGATCAAACGAAAACAGATAAAAAGCAATCTGCCGGACGGCATATATGCCCACCCGGCAGATTGCTTGTTTTACGCGTCCATGCGCGTCAGCTCGATCAGCAGCACACCATTCGCCGGAATCGAGACCGGGAAACGCGCCGTGCCGTCCGCGCGGACGATGGATTCGTCGGCGCACAGCGTTCCGGCCTGCCGCAGCGCGTCAAGCTGTGCTGCCCCGCCGCTTTGCTGCCACACCTGATAGGGGTTGGTGTGGTCGCGATCGATTCGGTAAATCGCCGCGCGATAGGTGCCGGAAATCTCCATACGGATTTCATCCGTCAGCGTTGGCTGGTTCGGATCCAGCGACGGCGACGCGTTGCTCAGCAGCAGCGCATAGCCGTGCGCCGTGCGGGTCGGCAGGATGGTCAGCGATTTATGTTCCGACTCGCAGCGCAGGAATGCATCGCCCAGCTTGCGGGCCAGCACATACGCGCCGTAAATGGGCTTCGGGATGAAATGCTCGGTGAAAAAGCTGCGGAACCCGTTGAATTCCGGGAATTTGCCGGGCAGCTGGTGCGGCTGGTGCGCGCCGGACAGGCAGATCATCAGCGTGCGGAGGGGGAATTTTTCGCGGATGCAGCCCGCAATCAGCTGGGTGTAAAACGCCGCGAACGCCTCCGTCTCGCGGAAAAGCAGCTGCGGGCAGTCGTCCAGGTTGCAGAATCCGCAGTTGGACGCACCCCACTCGTCGATCACCAGTTCCAGACCGTCCGGGTAGTAGCGCTGCACAACTTCCAGATATTTTCGGATAATATCGAGATTGTGCTGCGCGTCAATCGGGCGCTGACCATCGTTGATGCGCTGGGGACTGGTGCCGTACGAATGCGCGCACGCAAACCGCACCGGGAGATTCCGGCGGCTGGTGAACGCCAGAAATGCGTCCAGCATCGGATGCGTCGCGGCCGCAGGCCCGCCAATCCGGAGCCGGTCGCTGACGCGCATGGTGCCGCGGGCGAACGCTTCGTACATTTTGCAGTACGCCTCGATGCGTTTTGCTCTGGCTGCTTCGGTCGTCCCCAGACTGTGCATGAAAAATCCGCTGACGTCCGGCTCATTGTAGCACTGCAAATACCACCCGGACACGCGCGCCAGCCCGTACCGTCCGACCAGATGCGCGGTGTAGGTATAGCAGATTTCTTCCCACTCCGCCCAGTCGTGCGGCGGTTCGGTCATCAGAAATTTGCCTTTGTATCGGGAACTGACCGCCGTTTCGGTGTTGGTGCGCACCGTGCTGGACGAAATGCACGGCGGGATGAAGCTGTACGAAATCAGCAGGTGAAACCCGCGCGCAATCATCGCGTCGATGCGCTGATCGTTCAGCGTAAAGTCGTAGCACAGCTGCCCGTCCGCGCCGCGTGTGACAATGTCTTCCAGCATAGCGTACATCCGGACGGTCGTCGCCGCGCCGTCGGCCGCCACACGGTCGAGAATCACGCCGCCCCAATCGTCCTCGATGGCATCGGTTGGGTGAAAGTGTATGTTGTTCCAAAAATTATCCTGACGAAATGCAATTTCGTCGTGAATGGTAATCATGATCGGATTCCTCCCTGCTTCCCGCAAAAGTCCTGTGATAGCCATTATTATAGCAAAACCGCGCGGGCGCGGCTACTGCAATCTGCCGAAAAACTGCGCATATCGTCCGATTCGGCGGACGAATCGGACTGCCGAAATAACCAACGCAGCCGGTCGCTTCCGCGACCGGCTGCGTTGGTTATGCACTTTTTAACCGCCCAAGTAAGCTTTTTTGATCTCGTCGCTTTGCGCCAGCTCTGCGCCGGTACCGGACAGCTTGATCCGGCCGGATTCCAGCACATACGCGCGGTCGGCGATGCGCAGCGCCATTTCGGCGTTCTGCTCCACCAATAGGATGGTGGTGCCGCTTTGATGCAGCTCTTTGATGATGCTGAAAATCTGCTCCACCAGAATCGGCGCCAGGCCCATCGACGGTTCGTCCAGCATCAGCAGCTTCGGGTGCGCCATCAGTGCGCGGCCCATGGCGAGCATCTGCTGTTCACCGCCGGAAAGCGTCCCGGCGACCTGATTTTTGCGGTGTTTCAGCCGCGGGAAGCGCTTGTACACGTCCGCCAGCCCTTCTTTGATCGTGCCGGGGCAGGTGTACGCGCCCATTTCCAGGTTTTCCTGCACCGTCATCTGCAAAAACACGCGGCGGCCTTCCGGCACATGCGCCAGTCCTTTGCTGATCAGGTGGTACGACTCGGTGTGCGTGATATCCTCGTCCATAAACGTCACGCTGCCGGTGCGCGAATGCAGCATTCCGGAAACGGTTTTCAGCGTGGTGGACTTGCCTGCACCGTTGGCGCCGATCAGCGCGACGATCTCGCCGGGGTGAACCTCGAACGACACATCTTTCAGCGCATGGATTTTGCCGTAGTACACGTTCAGGTTTTCTGCTTTCAGCATGACTCAGTTCGCCCCTTTCTTGCCCAGATACGCTTCGATCACGGTCGGGTTGGCGCGGATCTCGTCCGGCGTGCCTTTGGCGATGATCTTGCCGTAGTTCAGCACGCAAATGCCCTCGCAAATCCCCATCACAAGGTTCATGTCGTGCTCGATGAGCATGATCGCGATCTGGAACGTGTCGCGGATGCGGCGGATGTTCTCCATCAGCTCCGCGGTTTCGGACGGGTTCATGCCGGCGGCCGGTTCATCCAGCAGCAGCAGACCGGGCTTGGTCGCCAGCGCGCGGACGATTTCCAGCCGGCGCTGCGCACCATACGGCAGGCTGCCGGCCTGCGCCCCTGCCAGATCCGCCATGCTGAAAAAGTCCAGCAATTCCAGCGAACGCGCTTTGGCGGCGGCCTCCGCTTTGCGGTAGCCGAACCCGTGCGTGATCGACGCGGCCAAGTTTTCGGACACGGAGTTGTGCAGACCGACCTCCACGTTTTCCAGCACCGTCATGTTGGAAAACAGGCGGATGTTCTGAAATGTGCGGGCGATGCCCATCCGGTTGACCTGCGCGGTCGATTTCCCGGCCGTGCTGTATCCGTCGAGCAGGATGTTGCCGCGCGTCGGCTGATACACGTTGGTCAGCAGGTTGAACACCGTGGTTTTGCCTGCGCCGTTGGGGCCGATCAGTCCGGCGATTTCGGTGCGGCCGACGGTCAGCGAAAAATCGTCCACAGCCGTCAGTCCGCCGAAATCAATGCCCAAGTGGCGCGCTTCCAGGATCGGCGCTTTGTTGACGTCCCGTTCCGGCACAATCGCGCCGCTCGGGTAGGGAACCATGCGTGTTTTGGGGTGATTATCCATTGTCGGACGCCTCCTTTTCCTTGCCGAGTTTGCCGGTTACCGCCCGGTACAGGGTTTTGATGTTCCAGCGGCCTTTCATCTCCGCAAATTTGGGGTTGGCGTTGCACAGCATAATCACGATCAGCAGCACTGCGTACAGCAGCATCCGGTAATCGCTGAACCCGTCGATGCGCAGCACTTCCGGGAGCGCCCGCAGCACAATCGCCGCAATCACCGATCCGCGCACGCTGCCCATGCCGCCCAGCACAACGATCACGAGGATTTCGATCGATTTGTTGTAATCGAACGATGCCGCTTTTACATTGGCAAGGCTGTGTCCGTACAATACGCCTGCCATTCCGGCAAAAAACGCCGCCAGCACGAACACCAGCAATTTGTAATACGTCACGTTGATGCCCATCGCCTCCGCCGCAATGCGGTTGTCGCGGATGGCCATAATCGCGCGGCCGTGGCGGGAATTTTCGACGTTCATCATGACGATTGCCGTAATCAGCACCAGCACAATCGCGTACGGCAGCAGCGTTTTGCTGTTGGACCGGATGGAGCTGGTGTTCAGCCCCAGCGCGCCGCCGGTGACGTCGAGGTTCGTGATGATATTATTGATAATTTCGCCGCACGCCAGCGTCACGATGGCGAGGTAGTCGCCTTTGAGCCGCAGTGCCGGCAGGCCGACCAGCAAGCCGACGATCGCCGCCGCCAAGCCGCCGATGAGCATAGACACCGGCATCCGCACAATCAGCGGGAGAGTTTCCTGCGTCGCGATGGAAAACATACACCCGGAAAACAACCCCACCGACATGAATCCGGCGTGTCCCAGCGACAGTTCGCCCAAAAAACCGACGACCAGATTCAGCGAGATCGCCAGCACCACATAGCTGGACACCGAGATGAGCATATTGGAAAACTGACGGCTGGCTGCGCCGGAATACAGCAGCCCGGCCGTTGCCGCGTAAATCGCCACGATGATATATAATGTAACCGCTTTGGGGGAAAACGTGTGTGCGAAGACTTTTTTCAGTCGTTCATTTTTCAATGCAGATCATTCCTTTCTGACGCGGAAGTTTATACCTTCTCGCTGATTTTCTTGCCGAGCAGGCCGGTCGGCTTGACCACCAACACGATGACCAATACGCCGAACACGATGGCGTCCGCCCACAGAGAGGAAATATAGGTTTTCGACATCTGCTCGATGATGCCGAGCAGGATGCCGCCGAGCATTGCGCCCGGGATGGAACCGATGCCGCCGAATACCGCCGCTGTAAACGCTTTGATGCCGGGCATGGATCCGGTGGTCGGCATGATGTACACATACGTCGCGCCGTAAAAGATGCTGGCAAACGCCGCCAGCGCAGAGCCGATTGCAAACGTGATCGAGATGGTGCGGTTCACGCTGATGCCCATCAGCTCGGCCGCGCCTTTGTCTTCGGACACGGCGCGCATCGCTTTGCCCAGCCGGGTTTTGTTGATGAACAGCGTCAGCGCGATCATAATCAGCGCCGTCACCGCCAGCGTGCACAGGGTGATCCCGTCGATCTCTACCGTGCCCAAGGTCACTTTGGGCAGGCGGATGAATTCCGGGGTCGATTTTTGCTCCGATCCGAAGATCAGCAGCGCGAGGTTCTGCAAAAAGTAGCTGACGCCGATGGCCGTAATCAGCACCGCCAGCGGCGGCGCCTGGCGCAGCGGTTTGTACGCCAGCAGCTCGATAATCACGCCCAGCAGCGCGCACACGATGATGCTGACCAGCGCGGCCAGCAGCCCCGGCATATGCATCTGATTGATGGAGACGATCACGGCGTACGCGCCGATCATGATGATATCGCCATGGGCGAAGTTCAGCATTTTGGCGATGCCGTAGACCATGGTGTAGCCGAGGGCGATCAGCGCGTAGATGCTGCCGAGGCTCAGCCCGCTGATCAGCGTTTGGATAAAGTGCGTCATGGTTCCCATTTCCTTTACACGAAATTTTCCGAGACGTGCCGATGCTGCACGGCACGCCTCGGAATGATCCGACCGAATCCCCCGCCGGGGGACAGATTATTGATACAACGTGGCAACGCCGCTCTTGATGATCATGGCCTTGGCCGCCTTCTGGGTTTCGCCGTCCGCCGTCCAGGTCATTTTACCGGTCACGCCGTCCACGGTGATCTTGGTCATCGCGGCCACAATGCGTGCGTTAAAGTCTTCCGTATTTTTCAGGTCGTCCGGGGTCAGGTTGGCTTCTTTGATGGCTGCCGCAATCGCGTACACCGCGTCGTAGCCGTCCGCACCGAACTGATCCGGTACTGTGCCGTCGTACTCCTTTTTGAACGCTTCTACGAATTTCGAAACCTTCTCGCTGGTGTCGTCCGCCGCGAACGGGGTGAGCATCAGCACATTTTCGGCGGTTTCGGGTTTGTCCACTTTGCCGAGGATGCCGTCGAGACCGTCGCAGCCGAAGTAGAACATATCATCGGCGAGCTTGCCTCTGGCCTGGGTGAGGAACGTGGCCGCTTCTGCCGCGTAGATCGGGATGAACACCAGATCCGCGCCGGAATCTTTGATCGCGTTGATCTGCGTGGTAAAGTCGGTCGAGGTGCCTTTGGTGAACGTTTCAGTCGCTACAATCTCCAGCCCCTGGTTTTTGGCTTCCGCCACGAAGGTGTCGTACAGACCCTTGCTGTAATCGATATCGCTCTGATAGAACACGGCGACTTTCGCACCCAATGTATGATCTTTGATGAAATCTGCCGACGCGGAACCCTGCTGCGGGTCGTTGAAGCAGACGCGGAACGCAGCATCATTGCCTTCGATGCAGCTCTTCGCGGAACCGGTCGGGGTCAGCACGAGCAGCCCGTCTTCCTGCGCCGCCGCAACGATGGACGCCGTCTCACCGGAAAGCGTACCGCCGAGCGAAACCTTCATGCCCTGATCCATCAACTTGCCGTACGCCGCCACAGCGGTGTCCGGATCGCCCTGCGAATCCTGGAACTGTACGTTCAGCTTAAAGCCGTTGACGCCGCCCGCAGCATTGATCTCTTTGGCCGCCAGCATCGCGCCGTTGCTGTTCTGTTTGCCGTAGTTGGCGTACTGCCCGGTCAGCGGGCCAATGCCGCCAATCACCAGTTCCGTCAGTTCGCCGGACGCATCGCCTTTGCTGGCGACTTCACCTGTGCTGGACGCACCGTCTTTGCTGCACGCCGTCATCGCGACGCACATCACCAGCATTGCAGCCGCAAGCACAACGCTGAGCAATTTGTTTACCTTTCTCATGGAAGTGACCTTCTTTTCAAAATATTTATCTGCACCTGACCGGCCAAAGGCCGTGTCAAGACAAACAGCAAACGAATAAAAAACGGCTCCGCCGATTCGACGAAGCCAAACTGAAAAATAAATTCAGCAAACACATCGAACCGATTGATTTTTCGGCGGAATAATTCGGAAAACTGGATGCAGTCGCACGGAAATAAACCGCGCCCACGCGATAACAAAAATGGATACCGCCGCCAGGGCCGTATCCGTCGAAATGCGATTGTACGCGCAGCAAGACTGCACCGAAGCCGACCCTTGCGATTTCGATGACACGGTCATATTCAACTGTTGATTGCGTTTCACGGTATTCATCTGCATCGCGGCTCGGCTCCTTTCGACGGGTTTCTGTTTTTTATGTTGGTACTATCATACCACGATCATGACGGAATGTCAACAGATATTTTGAAATTCTCTTGTTCTAATACAGGTTGCACGATTTCTAAAAATTATTTTGTTCATATCCACAAGGATTTTGCGGATCATTATTCACGTTGTGCATTTATATATGACGAATTTTCATAATCAATTTTTGGCCGTATAGTCCAGCGTTCCCCCTGCGCGGCGCACATATGCCGTCCATTCCGCGTCGGAATACATATACCGCAGGCTGCGGATTCCGCCGTAGCTGCGCAGCGGGTGATAATCGTCCGCCGCCACCCGCACCCGATCCGACACCAGCGTCGCGCGGCATTCGGTCGTCAGCGGGATAAACGCACACCGGTCCAGCAGCGCTGCCTCCAGCCCGGCACGCACCGCCAGCCGCGTGTCCGCGTCGGATTCGGCATACAGGCCGCCCGCGTTGAGCGATGCGCCCCATTCATAGTACGTGTGCGTGACCGCTTCGCCCCCCACCGTCAGCGTGCAGAACTCCGTCAGCGGGTCGAACCCGCACTGCTCGTGGATTTCGGTGTAGGCCGGGTCGGTATAGCAGCGGATCAGCGAATCCGGCCGGTCAGCCGCGCCGCCCCATGCGCCGATTGCCAATTCAATCCGCCCCGCCGCAACGTCGGCATAGCGGTCGTCCGACTGCACCATCGTTACGGTCAGCCGGTTTTCCAGCGGCGACCCGGCCAAGGCTTCGTCCAGCATAGCTTGCAGCAGCGTGCGCTGCCGCAGCCGCACCGCGCCGAGCGGATCGTCGTCAATCGCAATCCGCAGCGTGATCGACTCGTCCGGCCCCAAATCTCCGGCCACCACCGCCCGCTCGTACGCTGCGGTGAACAGCGCCGCCGCCCGCATCGGGTTGTATCCGGTAACGCTGCCGTCCTCGTCCGCCCCGTACACACCGCGCAGCGCATCCTGCGCCAGTTCCGTCGCCCGGTACAGCGTCAGATCATCGGTTCCGGCTTCGTACGCGCCGCTGTAAATCCCCAGTGCCGGGCAGTCCTTCACTGCGCCGCCGTACGCCAGCCGGGCGCGGTCGATCGCAAACGAAATCGCGCGGCGGAAGTCGCGGTCGCTCAAAATCATCCGGCTGCCGCCCGCCGGATCCGCCGCCGATATCGCCGACAATGCCGCGCGGTCGGTCACGAAAATCAATCGGTCGGTGTACGTCGTCGGCGTCCGCAGCAGATTGCGCGACGCGCTGTACTGCGCCAGCAGCGCATCGTTTTCCGCCGGCAGCGCGACGATATCCAGCTTGCCTTGGTTCATCAGCTTCATCAGCGTCGATTGATTGGACTCAATCCGGCACTCGATGTCCGTCGTCTGGTACAGATTGTTGTGGCGGCCGTCGGTGTAGCCGTACCAGTGTTCGTTGCGCGTCAGCGTAATCCGGTCGGCAGATATCGACACGATGCGGTACGGGCCGTAGCAGCTGTACGTTTCGACCGACGTTCCGTACCCCTCCGCATCCGTCAGCCGGCTGTCTACCAGCCAGTTTTGCGCCAGCTGCGCATACAGGTCGACCTGCGCGGTTTCCGCCGCGCAGACGTAGTACAGCACTTCCCCGTTTTCCCCGGCGAACAGCCCCACGCCGTCCCATTCGGTGCGCGTGCGCACGCCGTTTTGGTACACGCAGAACGACTGCCACGCGTCGTCGTCCGTCCAGCCGTACAGCTGCGCCGCTGCCGTCAATGCGGCGCGGAGCGTGTCCGTCACCGGCACATATTCCCCAGGTTGATACGCACGGGACAGCTGCGCAAAGCAGTCGTATTCCGAGCGGTAGCGCTCGATTTCGGCCTGCATGGTCTCGCCGCCCAGCCGCGCGCACGGCAGCTCCGGATTCCAGTACAGCGCGCCGCCGTCGTAATCCGGATCCGGCTGCGGGACGCCGTCCGTCACCTGCGGCACCACCGGGCGGTACAGTGCTTCGCCCGCGTCGCGGTTGCGGCAGTAATCGTCCGCGCCCGCCAGCGCCGCCGCGCCGGTGCGGAACCGCGCCGCATTGGCGTAATCGCCGTCCAGCAGCCGCTGCATGGACGATACATAATCGTCGGCCGTAATCGCCTCGCCGTCCGCCCAGCACGCGCCGGAATTCAGCGCGATCTCCCACACCAGGCCGGTGTCGCCGGTCAGCCCGAACCGCGATGCCAGCTCCGGCCGGTCTGCCGTCACGTCCGACACGGACAGCGCCATCTCGTTCACCCATTTGGCGCCGCCGGTCGTCGGATCGTACACTGCGTTCACCAGTCCCATCTCGGTATATTCTGCAAAATAGCAGTCGGACGGCGACGTTCGGGTCGCCGGATCCCAGCAGACAGGCGCCTCCGTCAGATATTCGTGAAACGTGTAGGTCGGCGCGGCCGGTTCGCGCGGCGCGCAGCCGGTCAGGCCGATCAGCAGCGCCGCCAGCAGCAGCGCGCCGGTGCGGCGCACGGAACGGTGAAATTTACGCATAATGCAATCCTTTCTCCGGAAGCGTCCGGCAAAATTACGAACTGCCCGCGCCCGACCGGGTTGGAACTCCGGGCGGAAACGGGCAGAAATCCACAAATCAATCGTCGGCGGCAGGCAGGTGCCACTCCGCGCCGTCGTACGCCACCTCGTAGCCGTAACCGGCCGCGATGCGCACCGTCTCGTCGTGCGACGGGTGCAGCGTGCGCGCCAGATGCGTCAGCAGAATCCGGGAATCCGGCCGCAGCGTGCCGCGCGTGCGCAGCCCGGCCTCCATCATCCGGAGCATTGGCATACTGTTGTGCTCAAACGTGCGCAGATCGCCGGTGTAATCGCCGACGGTGCAGTCCGCAATCCACAAATCCAACCCCGCGTGCGCCAGCCGTTTGGCCGTGCGGTTGCACATCCACGCGCCGTCCGTCGCGTACAGCACCTTGCGGCCGTCGGATTCCAGCAGGTAGTGCAGCGGCTGTTCGTCGGGGAAATCGCCTAGGTGATTGGCGTCGAGCGCCGTGACGGTCACGCCGTCCAGCACGTTCATGTCCCCGAATTGCATCGGACGCCGGTGCGCCGGATCAATCTCGGCCGGGAGCGCCGCCATCGCCGCCGGGCTGCCGTATACATGCAGCCGGCCGCCGGTCGCCCGGCTGAGCGCGGCAATGTCCGCGGGGCAGAAGTGGTCGTCGTGCGTGTGTGTAATCAGCAGGTGCGCCGCATTCGCCTGCGGCTGCCCGGCGATTTCCATCGCGTGCAGTGTGTGCGGGCCGCAGTCGATCAAAATCGTGCCGTTGACCAGCAGCGCCGACGAACGGCGGATGTCTGTGCTGAACGCATCGCGGTATACGGTTTCCAGCTCGGCGCCGAAATCGGCCGCGCCGGTTCCCAGAAAAGTCAGATTCATAGTTTCTCCTTCATGTGCGGGAAAATACAGCATCAGTCGTGCAGGAAGATCGGGTTCGTCCATGCGCGCCGGCCTTCGGCGTCAACCACCTCGGCGCGGATGTAGCTTTCGTACGGACCGGCCCAGCCGCGCGACTGGAAGTCGAATTCCGCGTGCGTAAACGGCCGGTCGTCCGCCGGGCGGAACACGCGCGCCGGGTGCTTGTCGGACCGGAACAGAATCCGCGCGGATGGCGGGCACGGTGTTTTCCGCGCGCACCATCCCCAGCGGCAGTGCTGATCCATCCCGTGGAATCAGTCGTGCAGGAAGATCGGGTTCGTCCACGCGCGGCGGCCTTCGGCGTCAACCACCTCGGCGCGGATGTAGCTTTCGTACGGACCTGCCC
>CAJKBQ010000025.1 GCA_905198155.1 uncultured Eubacteriales bacterium | reverse complement strand
CAATTCCCGCGTGCCCGTGCACGGCGGGAACTGCCGGTTGCGCCGCGCTTGACGAGCCGCGGGTTTCCTAATTTTTTAGTCTGCGCTAAGCCGCGCATTGCGGCGGGAAATCTTGAAAATCCGCATTGGGGCGCGCGAAAACCGCGCTCATTCGCGCAATTCCCGCGTGCCCGCGCACGGCGGAAACTGCCGGTTGCGCCGCGCCTGCCGCGCCGCGGCTTCCCGATTTTCCGGCTTGCGCCAGTCCGCGCATTGCGGCGGGAAATCTTGAAAATCCGCATTGGAGTGCGCGAAAATCCAGTTCATTCGCGCAATTCCCGCGTGCCCGTGCACGGCGGAAACTGCCGGTTGCGCCGTGCCTGCCGCGCCGCGGCTTCCCGATTTTCCGCCTTGCGCCAGACCGCGCATTGCGGCGGGAAGTCTTGAAAATTCGCATTGGAGTGCGAAAAACGGCAAATTTCAGCGCATTATACTTGGAAATCGGCACAAAACTGCGCCAAATCGTGCGAAATCCGCGCAACAGCAGGCAAACGACCGCGAAAAACCAGAAAATCCTGCGCTTACACCTGCAAAATCTCCGCAATCCGGCGCAAAGCGTCCGCGATCATCGCGGCGAGCGGCTGATCGGCGACGCCGGCCACCTGATTATCGCACTTGTTGATCGGGATCAGCACGCGCGCGGCGCGCGACTGCCCAACGGCGACGGCCATCGCAGGGGTCACTTCGCCGTACAGCGCGTCCGCAATCACGATCCCGATCGGCCCGACGATCACGTCGGCGGTGCGGCACGCGACGATGGCGGGGTTTTCGCCGGTTGCGGCCTGGTGCGCGCCGGCCTTAATCATCGCGGCAGTGGCCATGGCGTTGGTGCCGACGGCGCAGATTCGGGCCTGCGGGAACCGGGCAACGGCGGCCTGCACCAACTGGCTGCCCAGTCGGCCGCCCTGGCCGTCGATCACAAGGATATTCACAGGGAAAACGCTCCTTTCGTACAAAAAAGCCCGGCGAATCGCCGGGCGGAAAATTTTCAGTGGGATTCCGGGTGAATGTGAGCGGCGTCGTGCGCAATGTGGTATTTGATGGCAGAGAACGATTCGTCGCTGATGACGTGCTCCATTTTGCACGCGTCCTCGGCGGCGACCTTCGGGTCCACCCCCAGCCCGATCAGCATTTTGGTCAGGATGGTGTGCCGCTCGTATATTTTCTCCGCCACAGCGCGCCCGGATTCGGTCAGGTGCAGCGCGCCGTCGTCGTCCACCGTGACAAATCCGCCGGATTTCAGCAGCCCAATGGCACGGCTGACGCTGGGCTTGGAGTATCCCATATATTCCCCAACGTCGATGGAACGCACCATCGGCTTCTGGCCGGATAAAACGAAGATAGTTTCCAGGTACATTTGCCCGGATTCTTGCAGCCGCATCGTGCCTTCCCCCCCCCTGATGAATCAAAAATGAATAAATATAGCATAGCACAATTTGCGCGAATTATCAAGGGGAATTCGGTGAATTTTTTTGTTTTTTCGTTATTGGATCGGCATTTTGGTGCGGATCACGCCGTCGCCGAACTTCGACGTCCAGTTTTCCATCGAATTGATTCCGCTTTCCACCGGTTGGAGCGTGCCGTCCGGCAGCAGCGCGACCGGCCCGACCGAAGCGACCTGGAAAATGGCGACGGCATCGGCGGGACACTGCACAGGCGGCTGGGGATCGATGCCATCGGGCAGCAGCAGCTCGATCAGCCGGTCGTCTGCCGTCCGGACGACGAACCCGTTGGAATCGTAAATCGCTTGGGCGCGGACGTCGGTGTTCGCAAAATGATACATATCGCTCCCCTCAATCCGGTACGTCCGGATGGAGCCGTCGGCGCGCAGCCCGATGGCAAAGTCGGACTGAACGGCGATATCGACCACGTCGGGCCAGCGCACGCCGTCCAGATAGTCGAGGTTGGAAGCGCCGTGGAACCGAAAGCGCGCGATCTCTCCGTTGTCGAACAGGACGGCGTTGCCGGTGATGGCGACGGCGCCGCGATCGGCGAGCCGAATCCACTGAAACGCTGTTTCGCCCAGAAAAGAGAGGTCGTACGTATAGACTTCGCCGTCGGTCGTGCGGAACATGACGAACTCCTGCGCGTCATAAAACCCGGTGGTGCGCATATCGGCAATGTGCATTTGCCGGAGCTTTTGATCCAGGTCGGCGTAAAAGTCGGCCACTTTTTGCTTGTGCGCATCGACGTTCGCTTTCGACTCCGTGCTTTCCCACCATGCGTAATATCCATCCGCGGAGAAAAAGACGCGCATTGTGTCGTCCGGGCGCAGCACGAAGTATGCGCCGTTAATCGACCAAAAGCCGATTGCGTCCATCCCCTCAAGGGCTTGGATTTCCGGAGGCGCGTCGGGTTTCAGCGAATCGCTCAGCACAATTTTGCCGTTTTCGTCGATGTATCCGGCATCGTCGATGACCGAACGGTGCCCCAATCGGGCGGATTCCAGCGTGAGATGCAGTTCTTTTGCCGGCGCGGCGGAACTCGCGGACTGCACCGAGCTTGCAGGCTGCACCGAACTGGCCAGAGCGGCCGAACTTGCGGGCACACTGCTGTCCGGCGCGGCGGAACTCCCCGCCCCCGCCGAGCAGCCGGTCAGGAGCGCAGCGAGGAGCAGCGCGAGGATGGGGCGGATGCGGGAGCGGGGGTGTTTCATGGGGAAGACCTCCTTTTGGTATGTGAAAATTATTGGATCGGCATTTTGGTGCGGACGGTGGACGTTTCCCACCACATTTCGTAGCTGCCAACGGGGTCATCTTTGCTTGCGGAAATTTGAATCGGATGCATGGTGCCGTCCGGCAGCAGCTCAAAATCAAAATTTGAAGCGTACACGGCCACGGCGTCCGGGGCACAGTGCAGCACGGGTTCTGCGGCGCCGCTGTCCTTGCTGCGGAACAGCGGGAGCAACCGGTGGTCGGCGGTTCGGATTGTCAATGTGCCCGGAATCAGCTGCAATGCGGTTTCGTCGGTATTGCACAGCTCGAAGAAATCGGAAAAGTCCACCGAAGGAACGGCGTAGCGGAGCGAACCGTCGGCGCGCAGCCCGATGATGATGCCGCCGGACGACGGCGAGATCCAGTCGAGCGATACCGACATCAAATCAACGACGTCACTCCAGTCCTCGGGCAACACATCCAACCGCTCGTGCGCGGTGGATTCCAACCGTCCGTCCGAAAACAAAATGTAATTGCTGCGAATCATCGCCGCGCCCTCGGCAATCCGATCGAAGCGGTCGTGCGGGCAGATTTGGTATACGTCTCCGTCGGCGGTCAAAAGCAACACGTCGTGGATATCCAATGAAAACTGCATATCTACCACGGATAGCGCTTGCAGCTTTTCGTTCAATTCCGCGTAAAACGCGGCGGCGGCGTTTCGATCGATGCCCATCTGCTCATAGGTTGCGTTTGTGCGGTAAATCACGCGCAGCAAACCACCCGGCTGCAGCACATACCATGCGTCGTAGTGATAGAAAACGCTAATGGCGTCCAATCCGGCCAGCAGGTCTTCATCCATCGACGCATTGGCGGAAACGGCGATTTTCCCGTTTTCGTCGATCCGTGCGCCGTTGAAAGACAGCATCCGATGGGCGCGCTGCGCCGCTTCCCGGGTTAAATGGACGGATGGGATGGATGCGGTACCGGATGCGGACTGCACCGAACTTGCAGGCGCACTGCTGCCGGGCGCAGCGGAACTCCCCGCCCCCGCCGAGCAGCCGGTCAGGAGCGCAGCGAGCAGCAGCGCGAGGATGGGGCGGATGCGGGGATGTTTCATGGGGAAGTCCTCCTTTTGAATTATATTAATTTTTCAGCCTTTTCACTTCAATTGTATCATAATCGACCAATAAAATCAAGAAATCTTTCCAAATTCGCCGTAGAAAAACAGCCGGAAAAAAACCGTTCTTTGTGTGAAATACACAAAATCCCCCAGCACACGCCGGAGGATTCCGAATCCGATGAAAAATGTAATTTTACAGCGTCTCCACGCGCACCGGCCCAAGCAGACCGGACGGCGCGATGGTCATCCACACCGAGAACGAATCCCGATGCTGCTGCACCAGCGTGTTCGCGACAATCACTTCCACGTCGTTGACACCGTCGCGCACGGCGTCGGTGATTTCGAACCGGTACGGCGCGCAAATGCGGATGCCGCAGTCCGCACCGTTGACGCGCAGCACGGCGTTCTGCCCCACGCGCCCCAAATCCAGCCAGCAGCGGCCGGTGCGCGTCAGGTTCAGCCGGAAGCGGTAGCGCATTTTGCCGCTGAACGACGGGTCGCCGTCCGGCCCTGCGACGTTGAACAGCGTCCGGCACGACGTGCGGTACGGCGCGAACGCGTCCAGCTGCGCGGCGGGCGCCAGATCCAGCGAAAATTCCGGTGAAACAACCGTCGATTGCGCCGGCACAGCGACCGGCGGGAAGTCGTTTTCCGTGAAAATCAGCAGCTGCGATTCGCCCGGCACCAGCCGCACCGGCACGCGTCCGTCCGCCGTCGTGTCGGACGCGGATTCGTCCGCGATCAGGTTCATCCGCGCGAACGCGCCGCGGCACGGCAGGCGCAGGATGCAGTCGGCGTCGGCGCGGCCTTCGTTGACCAGGAAGAAAATGTCCGCCCCGTCGCGGCGGCAGTGGTAAATGCGCAGCGCCGGGCAGTCGCCCGAAACTTCGATATCCGCCAGCCCGGCGCGCCGCACCTGCGCGGCCAGATCGGCCAGCGGGACGGTCAGCCCCGCGCAGTCGGCCGGTTTGCCGTCCACAAACCACACCGGCAGCCCCAGCGATTGCAGCCGCGCCAGCGATGCACGTACCGATTGCGGCAGGTGATCCGCCGCCGGGACGATCAGCGCGCCGTACGTTTCGCGCAGGATGCGCAGCCGCCCGCCGGTGACGTCCGCGTCCGCCAGCACGTCGGCGGGGAGAATGTCGAAGTCGATGTGACCGTTCATCAGCGCCTGCGCCGGCAGATCGACGGGCATTGCTTGGTGGAACGCGCTCGCCCATTCGCCTTCCGCGTGATACAGCAGGGCGACGCTCGCAACGTGCGCCGCACCGGCCAGCAGGTGCGCGGTGCGGTTGGTGTACCGCATCAGCGCGGTGAACGCGTCAAAGCTGGGGTCGCAGCCGCCTGCGCCGAAATGCGGCGGGCAGTCGGGGTCGGGGTACGTCGGCGAAAATGCGTGCGGAACAAAGTGGTTGATGCCGCGCACCAGCATATGATCCATCAGCCGCTTCATGAACGCGGAATCTTCCGCCCAGCCGTATGCGCCGAAAATTTCGCACATGGCGCGGCCGCGCATATGCGGCGTGATGTGCGCCAGCGATGCGCCGAGCTTGGCCAGCGTGCAGTCAAAAAACGCCGGGTCGCACACGCGGGACGCCGAGGACGCCGAATGAACTTCGTCCGGGAACCCGGGCATAATCTGGTGCAGCACCACGTCGATGCCGCTCATGTCCTGGGGGGCGAGCGCGCGGAAGTAATGCCCGGTGCCGCGCCCCAAATGCGTGTGCGCGCCGCTGTCTTCGATCACATGGCCAATGTATTCCACCCCGTGCGCGTGGCACCAGTCGGCCAGCTGACGGGTAAAGCAGTCGCGGTACTGCCGGGTGACGGCATCCATGTATGCTGCGCGGACTTCGGCGCGGCCTTCCCCTTCGTGCCACAGCAGAAACAGCTCCGGGAGCGGGTCGCGGCCGAGCGATTCGGTCATCATCCGGCGGGTGGTTTCGTTCCACGGCATCTGCACGAATTCGCGCCCGACGCATTGGTCATAATAATGCACGGTGGCGCGGTTGCGTTCGTCCAGATCGGTGCCGAACGACGGCTCGTCGGAGAAAAAACCGGCGATGGTGCTGCCGAATTCGGCGGCGTAGTGCGCCCAGTGCGGTTCGTACACGGCGTCGATCAGCAGCCGGACGGATTCCGGGCGGATCATGTCGATGTAATCCTTCAGCCCGGTGGATGCGCCGACGGTGTAGAAAAACACGCGCCACACGCCGTCCGGGATGTCCCAAAAGACCATCCCGTCGCGCTGCACGGTCAGCTGCACCGCCGTTGCGGGGTCGCATTCCTCCGAATGCGGCAGCCGCCGGTACGCGACCACACCGAGCAGGTGGGCGTCGTCTTCCTCCGGTTTCAGCAGCAGCGCGGCGTCCGCCATCGGTCCGGCGACGTCCGTATACCGCGACCGCAGCACCGTCGGGCGCAGTGCCGGATGGTTCACGACGGCGCCGCGGGCGTGACCCGTGGGGAAATGGTCGTCGTCCAGAATCCAGACTTTCATGTTCCGCGCTTTGCATTCGCGCAGGATCACGTCCATGTCGCGCCACCAGCCGTCGCCGCAAAAGTCCGGGTGCGGCCGCGATTCGACGCACAGCGCCCGCGCGCCGGAGTCGTAAATTTGCTGGACTTGCGCGGGGATTTGGTCGGTGTGGTTGCCATGCTGCCAGTAAAACGGCAGCAGGTAGTTGTCCTCCTGCCCATGCAGGATGTCGTTCAATGCGGAAATCATGCGGTGTACTCCTTTTCCGAAATAATAAAATGGGGGCCGCTTTTATCGTACCACAGAGTGGAGGATAAAATCAAGCCCCTTTTCGGAAAAATCACCGGAGGTTTGGAGAAAGTTTGGGCGGGGATTTGGGGTTGGGACGCGGGAATGGCGCGGTGTGGATGGGGATGGTGCGGCGGCGGGCAACTCCTTCAGTCTCGCGCCTGCGGCACGAGCCAGCTCCCTCAAGAGGGAGCCTTGGGGTGTGCAGCGGGGATGGCGCAATATGGGGGATGGTGCGACGGCTCCCCACACCCTACTTCCCGCCCCGCCGCGCCTTCTCCCGCGCTTCGCGCGCATAATCCGTCGGCGTTTTTCCTTTGATCCGGTGAAACACTTTGGAAAAGTACAGTCCGTTTTCGTACCCGACCGACTGCGCGATCGACGCGACCGACAGATCCTGCTGCGCCAGCAGCACGCACGCCTGCTTGATCCGGAACCGGGACAGGTACGTTTTCGGCGACTGCTTCAGCACCGCGCGGAACGCCCGGTACAAATGGCTGCGGCTGACCCCGACGTAGGCGGCGATGTCGTCCACCGTGATGGGGTACGAATAGCGGCAGTTGATGTACTCCACCGCTTGCCGCGTGTACGTCGCGAGGATGTCCGTTTCGGCGATTTCCTGCGGATTGTGCGCCAAAAACAGTGCCAGCGTGTTGTACAGCCGCCCGGTCATTTCGACGGAATTGGCCAGCCCGTTGCCGCGCGCGTCGTAAATGCGCAGCAGCGCGTCTTTCAGCTCGTCCGCCCACGGGATCGCGTGCAGAATCGGCTCGTTTTCGTGAAACCCGGCAGATTCCAGGATAAACGCCGCGTCGCTGCCGTTGAACCCCACCCAGTAATATTCCCACGGGTCGTCGCGGTCAGACGCATACGTCACCGTGGTGTGCGGATATACCAGAAACACGTCCCCCGCCCGGAGCGCATATTTCTGGTTTTTGGCATGGTACGTCCCTTTGCCGGACAGCACCAGGTGGATCAGGTAGTGATCCCGCACGCCCGGCCCCCATTGGTACACCGGGTCGCACCGCTGATACCCCACATTGTACACCGACAGCGACACCATCTCTTTGTCCGACACTTTGTACGAATTTTTGAAGCTTTCTGCCATGCTCAATCGCCTCCCGCTGCTGCGCTTGTATTTAGTATAGCACACGTTTTGCAAACTTGCAACAAAATTGCATGGATTCAATACAGAAAAATATTGTTTTCCGGGCCGTTCGTGATAAACTAATAGAGGAAGAAGAATATCGGGCGAAATCGCCCGCGAAAGGAAGAATCGCGATGGATCGAATCTGCATGAATATCCGGCGGCTGGTACGGTACGGCCTGCGGACGGGGCTGCTGCCCAAAGAGGAAACGGTATATGCGACCAATTTGATTATGGATGTGCTGGGGCTGACCGAGATGGACGATACGCTCCCCATGCCCAAGGTGCGCCCGCTGCCGGAGGATGAACTGGCGGATATTCTGGCGGAGATGCGCGCTTACGCCGCCGCCAACGGTCTGGCGGACGACGACGGCAACGACGCGCTCGACCGGTTCGACACGCGGCTGATGAACTGCCTGACGCCGCGCCCGGCGCAGGTGATCGAGCGGTTCCGGGCGGCGTACGCGTCGTCCCCGCGCGAAGCGACCGACGGGTTTTACAAGCTGTGCGGCGACTGCGACTATATCCGCCGCTACCGCGTAAAAAAAGACCTGAAATGGGTGACGGAGACGGAGTACGGCGCGCTGGACATCACGGTGAACCTGTCCAAGCCGGAAAAAGACCCCAAGGCCATTGCCGCCGCGCGGAAGATGAAGTCGTCGTCGTACCCCAAATGCGCGCTGTGCCGCGAAAATGAAGGCTACGCCGGCCGCCCGGGTCACCCGGCGCGCCAGACGATCCGAATGATCCCGCTGACGATGCAGGACGAACCGTGGTTTTTGCAGTATTCGCCGTATGTGTACTACAACGAGCACTGCATCGTGCTGAGCGGGTCGCACGCGCCGATGAAGATTGACCGCGCGACGTTCGCGAAGTTGCTCGACTTTGTGACGCTGTTCCCGCATTATTTCGTCGGGTCCAACGCCGATCTGCCGGTGGTGGGCGGCTCGATTCTGACGCACGAGCACTTCCAGGGCGGACGCTATACGTTCGCGATGGCGCGCGCGCAGGTGGAAACGAAGCTGGCGGCGCCGGAATATCCGGACGTATCGTGCGGGATTGTGAAGTGGCCGATGTCCGTGCTGCGGCTGCGCGGGGCCGACCCGGCGCGCATCGTCGCGCTGGCCGGGCAGGTGCTGGACGCGTGGCGCGGGTATTCCGACCCGACGGTGGGGCTGATTTCTGAAACCGACGGCGTGCCGCACCACACCATTACGCCGATTGCGCGCCGCGTGGGCGACGATTATGAGCTGGATCTGGTGCTGCGCAGCAACATCACGTCCCAAAAGCATCCGCTGGGCGTGTTCCACCCGCACGCGGAGTATCACCACATCAAAAAAGAGAACATCGGCCTGATCGAAGTGATGGGGCTGGCGGTGCTGCCCGCCCGGCTGAAAACGGAGCTGGCGGCGCTGCAAACGGCGATGCTGTCCGGCGCGGACATTGCGGCCGACGAATCGATCGCGAAGCACGCCGGCTGGGCGGCGGATATCCTGCGCCGCCATCCGGAATTCAGTGCGGACAACGCCGAGACGATTCTGCGCGACGAGGTGGGGCTGGTGTACAGCAAAATTTTGGAACAGTGCGGCGTATTCGCGCGGACAGACGCCGGGCACACCGCGTTCCTGCGGTTCGTGCGGCAGGCGGCCGGGATGACGGAACAATAAATTTCGGCCGATTGCCTTGACGCGGCACGGTTTTTTCGGTATAATGGTACCTGAACAAGCTCAAATACGAAAGGCAGGTTCTGCGTATGCAGCATCCGATTGTGACAATTGAAATGGAAAACGGTTCCGTGATTAAAGCGGAGCTTTACCCCGAAACGGCGCCCAACACCGTGAACAACTTTATCTCGCTGGTGAAAAAAGGCTTTTACAACGGCGTGATTTTCCACCGCGTGATTCCGGGGTTCATGATTCAGGGCGGCGACCCGCAGGGCGTCGGCACCGGCGGGCCGGGGTATTCGATCTGCGGCGAATTTTCGGCCAATGGGTTTGAAAACGGGCTGAAACACACGCGCGGCGTGCTGTCAATGGCGCGCGCGATGGATCCGGACAGCGCCGGGTCGCAGTTTTTCATCATGACCGACCCCGCCCCGCATTTGGACGGGCAATACGCGGCGTTCGGCCAGGTGATCGACGGGCTGGACACGGTGGACGCCATTGCCGCTGTGCGCACCGATTTCCGCGACAAGCCGAAAACCGCTCAGCGGATGAAGTCCGTGACGGTGGAGACGTTCGGTGAGGTGTATCCGGAGCCGGAGAAGGCGTAAGAGACTGCAGCGATCGATTTATAGGACAGAATGATGCAAAAAGATCAGGGACGCAATCCGCCCCTGTTCTTTTTGTTTTTTGCAAGTTCTTTTTGAAAAACAAGATGAAAATCAAACAACAAACGCAAACTTCAAACAAATTTCGACGAACTTCAAACAAAACACATCAAACTTCAAACAAGAACTTGAAAAAGACAAAAAGATAAGCAAAAAGACTTGACGGATGTGTTTGCAAAATGCTATAATGAGTTTACGAAACAACGCGATGGAGGTGCGGAACTTGTTACCGGAGGAACTGAATCGATTGGTCGATCGGATCGTCCATCATCGGTGTGAAATGCAGAATGTGGAGCTGAAAAAGGCGGAAAAAGGGACGCCGGAACGGCTGTACGATACGCTGTCCGGGTTTTCCAACCAGTCCGGCGGCGGGGTAATTGTATTCGGGATCGACGAGAAAAACGATTTTGCAGTCGTCGGTGTTTACGATGCACAGGATCTGCAAGTGAAAGTGACCAACTATGCACAGCAAATGGAGCCGGCGGTTCGCCCGGTGTTCACGGTGACGGATGTCGCGGGCAAGCAGGTGGTCAGCGCAGAAATCCCGGAGTGCGACATCAACCAAAAGCCTTGCTATTACAAGGGCGCGGGGAAGCTGCGCGGTTCATACGTTCGCGTCGGCGAAGCGGATTTGCCGATGACCGAGTACGAAGTGTACAGCTACGAAGCATACAAGCAAAAAATTCGCGACGAATTGCGTATTGTGGATCGCGCGACAATTCATGACTTTGGGCAAAACGAGCAGGACGAGTATTTTGTCCGGATTCGCAAAACCAAATCGCAGCTTGCCAAAATGGAAAACCTGCGCATTTTGCAGCTGCAGGGGATGGTAAGCGGGACGGTGCCGACGGTTGCCGGCGTGATGATCCTGTGCGAATACCCGCAGGCGTTTTTTCCGCAGCTGGGCATTACCGCGATGGTGGTGGACGGCACAACATTCGGCGAAGTCAGCGAAAACGGCGCGCGGTTTATCGACAATCAGCGGATCGACGGCAATATCCCGCAAATGCTGGACGAAGCGATGCGGTTTGTCCGGCGGAATATCCGGAATGCGACGGTGATCGATGCGGACGGCAAACGCGCCGATGTTCCGGAATACCCGCTGGTGGCGGTTCGCGAGGCGATTTTGAACGCACTGATTCACCGAGATTACAGCCGGTATTCCGAAGATTCTCCCATTCGGATTGTGCTGTACAAGGACCGGATGGAAGTTGAAAACCCGGGCGGACTGTACGGTCGGTTGACGATCAACGATCTGGGCAAAGCGCCGGGCGACACGCGCAACCCGTTTCTCGCCGGGAGCCTGGAGATTCTGATTGACACGGAAAACCGCTTTTCGGGGATTCCGACCATGTGCGCGGAGATGGAGCGCGCCGGGCTGCGGCCGCCTGTTTTTGAAAGCCGCCGCGGGTCATTTCGCGTGACGCTGTACAACGAGCGCGTTCCGAAGCGTCCGGCAGACGGCGCCGAAGCGGAACAGCGGATTCTTGAATTCTGCAAAGAACCCCGGTCGAAAAGAGAAATCGTTGCGATGCTCGGAATGCAGACGGCTTATTACGTTGCCAAGCACTATCTGGCGCCGATGGTAGCGCGCGGTCAGCTTGCGCTGACCATGCCGGAAAAGCCGACCAGCAGGAATCAAAAATACCGTACGGTTTCGGATTTGCCGAATTCATTGTAACACAACAGTGCCTGCGACGGTTTGGCCGCAGGCACTGTTTGAATGTTCACTTCTTCTCCGGCGGCCGCCCGTCCGCCGGCAAAATCCGGTCGAACACTGCGATGGTTTTCTTTGCCAGGAACCGCGTCTGATGCACGCTCCCGAAGTACCAGCAGTCGTACGACGCCGTGCGGGCGATGTCGTCAAAGTACGACTCCATCGTCCCCAGGTTGTCCGCGTACAGATGGCGCATATATTTGGCCATCGACGGCGCTTCGTGCGTCAGGATCAAATCCACCCGGTTGCCGGCCGCCGCCAGATTCGCTTTGCCGCGCTGCATCTCCGCTTCGCTGGGCAGCTCCTGCGCCCACCAGTGGTGCTGCTCGGCGCGGAAGCTTTTTTCGGAGCTGTCGCCGCCGCCGAACGCGAATACGCGCTTGCCGCAGATGGTATAAATCTCGCCGCGCAGCAAATGATACAGGTTCCCGCTGATCTGCTGCACCGGTCCGCCGAACGCTTCCGTCACCGGATACTGCGCCAGCAGGTCGTAGTTTTCGTGCTTCCCGTCCAGAAACAAAATGGCATATTTCCGCTTCCCCAGCCAGTGCAGCACTTTTTCTTCGGCGCGCCCGCCGTTCCACAAAAATCCAAAATCGCCCAGGACGACCAGCGCGTCGCCTTCTTTCAGCCGCTTGGCCTCGCGCGTCAAAAACCGCGCCTTGTCGCCGTGTGTATCGCCGGTGACGTACAAATCGCCGCTTGGCGGCGCCTGATGTCGCATCATGATTCGTTGATCCTTTCTGCGTCCCGCAAGGGGTCTTCACAAAAATTAAGAAATCTTTCCGAAAAAAATCCGAAATAGGGCTTTTCCTTTTCGCCCGAAGCTGGTATACTATATACATTATGATACCGCAAATCGGCGCGCGCGTCAAGACGTATGCGGATATTTTTGGATGTGCAGCAAGCGCTGCCCGCAGAATCCGGAGGAAAGGAACTGTTTTCATGAAAAAATTTGCAAAGATTTGCCTGGCCGTGCTGCTGGCGGCCGCGATGCTGCTCGCCCCGGCGACGGCGTCCGCCACGGAGTTTACCGACGACCTGATGCAGGCGCTGGCGGCGAAGGAAACGTCGCTCAACTCCGCCGCGATGATCCTGATTAACCTGGACACGGACACCACCGTCGCGTCGGTCAACCCCGACGAGCGGATGGAACCGGCGTCGGTCACGAAGATCATCGTTGCGCTGCTGCTGCTGGAAAATATTCACGATATTGAAAACACGACGCTCACCGCGCGCCCGGAGGTGCTGACGCAGCTCAACGGGACGAACTCGTCGCTGTCCGGCATTCGGCCGGACGAAGTGCTGACGGCGGAGCAGATGCTGTACTGCCTGATGGTGCCGTCCGGCAACGACGCTGCGATGGTGATTGCCGACAACCTCGGCAGCGGCGACATCAATGCGTTTGTGGAGATGATGAACCGGCGCGCGGCGGAGATCGGCTGCACCAACACGCACTACGCCAATCCCCACGGCCTGCACGACCCGAATCACTACACCTCGGTGGCGGACGTTGCGAAGATTATTCAGTACATCCTTGCATCGCCGTATGCCGACACGTTTATGGACATATGCACCACCAACAGCTACACGCTCGGCCCGTCCAACGTCCGGGCAAACAACCGCACGCTGTCCACCACCAACTATATGCAGGTATCGACCAACCAGAAGTATTACTACAAATACACCCAGGGCATCAAAACCGGCTCCACCGGCGAGGCCGGGTACTGCCTGGCGACGACGGCGTTTGACCCGCAGAAAAATTACCGCTACCTGTGCGTGACGATGAACGCGCCGATGAAATCCGCCGACGGCAAAAAGCTCGACAACGGCGCGATGTTCGACCACCGCGCGCTGTATCAGTGGGCGTTCGACACGTTTGAATACAAGCAGCTGGTCAGCGCCAAATCGGCGGTGACGGAGATCGGGCTGCAATACGCGTGGGAGCAGGACAAGCTGCTGCTGGTTCCGGCGACGGATTTCAGCGATCTGGTGCCCAAATCGATCGACGCGGGGAGCGTGCTGATCGTTCCGAACAGCGACGTGCCGGAGTCGGTGCAGGCGCCGGTGCAGGAAGGGCAGAAGCTCGGCACCGCAGACGTCGTCTACGCCGGGATCACGCTGGGCACGGTGGATCTGGTCGCCGACCAGACCGTTGAGGCCAGCCGGCTGCTGCTGCTCGAAGAACAGGCGAAAACATTTTTGAAATCCAAGTGGCTGCGGATTGGCGCGGCGGTGCTGGCGGCGCTGCTGGTGCTGTATATCCTGATTTCGATCGTGTACAACGTCCGCACCCGCAAAAAGAAGCGCCGCGCGCAGAACCTGAGCGGCAAATCCCGCCGCAAATATTAAAGCGCATATTCCGGCGGCCGCTGCGCATACTACTCCCGATGCGATTCCCGCATCAAAATCGCGAAAGGAGAGCGTAAACTATGAGCTGCGAAGCCAATCGTTGTATCAAATGTAACGTCACCAGCTGCCGGAATCACTGCGACACGGAGGACTACTGCTCGCTGAACTGCATCACCGTCGGAACGCACGAGTGCAACCCGACGCAGGATCAGTGCACGGACTGCATGTCTTTCGCCGCGAAATAAAGATTCTGCGGCCATGCACGCGCCGCTGCGCTGCCGGACTGCCTGCCAAGCCGGGCAAACCGGCTCCGCAGCGGCGCGGATTTTATTTTTCATAGAAAATTCAAAGAAAAAACATAAGGTTTTTTTGCGAATGATTTGACTTTTCGCAAAAAAAATTGTATGATATATTAAGATATTATTTTTTCTTTACGGCGGGGCTGCCCTGCCGGTTATGGATATGGCTGCAAAGGAGTGGACGATATATGTTAAACGGAAATCAGCTTCGCAATGCGATGATCTCCGGCGCGAACAGTATTACCAATCATCGGGTTGAGGTGGATGAACTCAATATTTTCCCGGTGCCGGACGGCGACACCGGTACCAATATGTCGATGACCATCGGCGCGGGGGCCAAAGAGCTGGCTGCGCTGGCGGACGACACGCCCATCGCCGAGGTGGCGCGGACGTGCGCGGCGGCGATGCTGCGCGGCGCGCGCGGCAACAGCGGCGTGATCCTGTCGATTCTGTTCCGCGGGTTTGCCAAGGGGCTGGAAGGCCATGCCGAGGCCGACGGGGCCGACCTGGTCAACGCGCTGGACATCGGCGTGGACGCGGCGTACAAGGCCGTGATGAAGCCGACCGAGGGCACCATCCTGACGGTGGCGCGGCTGGCGGCTGCCGCCGGGCGCACGGCGCTGGAATCCACTATCGAGCCGCTGCCGGTGTGGGAAGCGATCTGCCGCGGCGCGGCCGATGCGCTGGAAACCACGCCCGACCTGCTCCCCGTGCTGAAAAAAGCCGGTGTGGTGGACGCGGGCGGCAAAGGGCTGACGATCATTTTCAACGGGATGCTGTCGGTGTTCCGCAACGACGTGATTATCCCGGCGGAAACCGACACCAAAGCGCAGTCCGACGACTTTTTCCGCAATGCGGCGGCTGAGTTTGACCAGGACATTCACTTCACCTACTGCACCGAATTCATCGTGGGGCGCGACCCGGCGATCACCAAAGACCCGCTGGATCTGCGGCTTTTCCTGGAAACGATCGGCGACTGCGTGCTGGTGGTGGACGACGACGAGATCATCAAAGTCCATGTGCACACCGAGCAGCCGAACGAAGCGCTCGGCGCGGGTCTCACATATGGCCAGCTGCTGACCGTGAAGATTGAAAACATGAAAGAACAGCACCGCAAAGCCGGTGAAGCAGCCGAACGCGCCAAAGCCGCGCAGACCGAAGCGCCGTCGCTGGCGCCGGTGGATCCCGAAAAAGGCACCGGATTCGTCGCGGTGGCGGCCGGAAGCGGCGTGCAGACGCTGTTTATGGATTTGGGCTGCGCACACGTGGTCAGCGGCGGCCAAACGATGAACCCTAGCACCGAAGACATTGCCGAAGCCATCCGCGCCACGCCGTTCCAGACGGTGTATGTGCTGCCGAACAACAAGAATATTATCCTGGCGGCGGAGCAGGCAGTGGCGCTGTGCCCCGAACGCAAAGTGATCGTGCTGCCCACGCGCACCATCCCGCAGGGCATGACCGCGATGCTGGCGTACGACCCGGAGGCGGACGACGACACCAACATCCGCGAGATGACCGAAGCGGCCGGGCGCGTTTCGACCGGTCAGGTGACGTTTGCGGCGCGGAATTCGGAATTCGGCGGGTTCAAAATCCGCGAAGGCGAGATTTTGGCGCTGGACAACGGCAAGCTGGAATTCACCGAAAAAGACCCGGTCAAAGCGGCGTATAAGCTGACCAAATCGATGGTCAAGCGCGACAGCTCGTTCGTCACGCTGATTTACGGCGCGGACGTGACCGAAGAACAGGCGCAGGAGCTGACCCAGCAGCTGGAAACCAAGCTCGGCGACCATGTAGAAATCACGACGATCAACGGCGGACAGCCGGTGTATTACTTCATCCTTTCGGTGGAATAATCCGGCCGGTCCGAAGAGGCGGCTATGGCATCTTTGTTTTCCATACCCATCGATCAGCTCAAGGGGGTCGGCCCTCGGCGCGCAGAGCGGTTTTGCAGGCTCGGCGTGCCGTCGGTCGGCGCCCTTTTGCGCTTTTATCCGCGCGCGTACCGCGATTGGAGCCACCCGGTCGCCATCGCGGACGCATTGCCCGACGCAGACTGCGTCGTCTGCGCGACGGTGCTGCGCGCGCCGACGGAGCACCGCATCCGCAAGGGGATGACGCTGTACAAATGCACCATCGCCGACGACACCGGCGCGGCGGAGGTCACGCTGTTCAACAACCCGTACGGCGCACAGCTGCTGAAAGCGGGCGAATTGTATTACTTCCGCGGGCGCGTTGCGGCGTTCGGCAGCCGGCGGACGCTGAGCGCGCCGGATTTTGTCCCGGCGGCCGAGGCCGGCGCGATTGAGCCGGTCTACCCGCAAACCGAAGGGCTGTCCTCCCGCATTATCGCGGGGGCGGTGCGTCAGGCGCTGGCGATGCTGGGGCCGGTGCGCGACCCGCTGCCGGAATCGATCCGGACGGCGCGCGGGCTGATGGCGCTGGACGATGCGCTGCGCGCGATTCACTTCCCGGCGGACGAAGCGGCGCTGCGCGAATCGCGGCGGCGCATGGCGTTTGAGGAGCTGCTGGTGCTCCAGCTGGGATTGATGCAGGCCAAAACGAATGCGCGCGCGGCGGCCGGGCTGCGGCTGACGTGCGACCGGTCGGACGAATATTTTGCGCTGCTGCCGTTTGCGCCGACGAATGCGCAGCGCCGCGCCGTCCACGAATGCGTGACGGACATGACCGGCGCGTCGCCGATGAGCCGGCTGCTGCAAGGCGACGTCGGTTCCGGCAAGACGGCGGTGGCGGCGGCGCTGTGCTACTGTGCGGCGCGCGAATCGATTCAGACGGCGCTGATGGCCCCGACGGAGATTTTGGCCGCGCAGCATTATCACACGCTGACCGCGCTGTTTGCCGGTGCAGGCGTGCGGTGCGCGCTGCTGACCGGGTCGGTGCCGGCGGCGCAGAAAAAGCAGATTTGCGCGCAGCTGGCCGCCGGGGAGATCGATGTGGTCGTTGGGACGCACGCGCTGCTGTCCGACCCGGTGCAGTTTGCGCGGCTGGGGCTGGTGATTACCGACGAGCAGCACCGCTTCGGCGTGGCGCAGCGGTCGGCGCTGGCCGCCAAAGGGCCGTTCCCGCATTTGCTGGTGATGTCGGCGACGCCGATTCCGCGGACGCTGGCGCTGATTTTGTACGGCGATTTGGATGTGTCGATTCTGGACGAGCTGCCGCCCGGCCGCACGCCGGTGCAGACGATGGCAATCTCCTCCGCCAAGCGCGACCGCGCGTTCGGATTCATCCGCGCGCAGCTGGACGCCGGGCACCAGGCGTATGTGGTCTGCTCGCTGGTGGCGCTGGACGAATCGGACGACGCGCCGCCGGACGACCGCAAGGCCGCCGTGGATTACTGCGCGGAGCTGCAATCCGGCGCGCTGGCCGGGTACGCGGTCGGAGTGCTGCACGGGCAGATGAAACCGGCGGAAAAGGACGCGGTGATGGCGGATTTTGCTGCCGGACGCACCCAGGTGCTGGTCGCGACGACGGTGATCGAGGTGGGCGTGGACGTCCCGAACGCGTCGGTGATGATGATCGAAAACGCGGAGCGGTTCGGGCTGTCGCAGCTGCATCAGCTGCGCGGGCGCGTGGGGCGCGGGCAAACGCAGTCGTACTGCATTCTGGTGTCCGACGCGAAAAACGACGAGGCCCGCCAGCGGCTGTGCGTGATGACGGAGACGACCGACGGGTTCCGGATTGCGGACGCCGATCTGCGGCTGCGCGGGCCGGGCGACTTTTTCGGTACGCGCCAGCACGGCCTCCCCGTGCTGCACACCGCCGATTTGTGCGACTTGGATACCATGCGCGACGCGCAGGCGGATGCCCGCGCGCTGCTGGCGGCCGATCCGCTGCTCAGCGCCCCCGCGCTGCGCCCGCTGCGCGCCGAGGTGCGCCGGCTGTTTGACGGGGTGGGGAGTTTGAATTGAGCGGGGGATTGCAGTTTTGGCCGCAAAATGCTGCATTTTGCGCCCCATTTTGCATTGACACCGCGGGAAAAAAAGATTATAATAAAAAGAACCAAAACGGACGAAAGGACGGACTGTTATGATGCAAGAAAAAATTGTAAAACTGCTCGAAGAAAATGCGCGCCTGAGCGACCGGGAAATCGCGGTCATGCTGGGGATTTCGGAGGCGGAGGCCGCCGCGGCCGTGGCGGAACTGGAAAAAACCGGCGTAATCAAAGGCTACCACGCCGTGGTGGACTGGGACCGGATTGACCCGACGCACGTGACGGCGATGATCGAACTGAAAGTTTCGCCGAAGCGCGATTCCGGGTTCGACGAAATCGCCAATCAGATCATGGCGTTTGAAGAAGTGGACAGCGTGAGCCTGATGTCCGGCTCGTACGACCTGCTGGTCGAAATCAACGGCCGCTCGCTGCAAGACGTGGCGATGTTCGTTGCGAAGCGCCTGTCCACCATCGACGGCGTGCTGTCCACGTTTACATCATTTTTGCTGAAAAAATATAAGGATCACGGGACCCGCATCAACGGCGAAGACGATCCCGACAGAAGGAGCATGGTACTGTGATCGATTACAATTCCATTATGAGCCGCCGCATTCAGGAGGTCAAGCCGTCCGGCATCCGCCGGTTCTTCGACCTGGCCAATGGATCCGGCATTGCGGACATCATCTCGCTGTCCATCGGCGAACCGGATTTTTCGACGCCGTGGCATATCCGCCGCGCCGCGATTGATTCCATCGAAAAAGGCCGGACGTACTACTCGCCGAACCGCGGCTTTGCCGAGCTGCTGGACGGCATTTCCGCGTATTTTGACCGCCGGTTTCACCTGAAATACGACCCCGCAACCGAGATCCTGGTGACGGTCGGCGGGTCGGAAGCCATCGACTGCGCGATTCGCACGCTGGTGGAGCCGGGCGACGAGGTGCTGATCCCGCAGCCGAGTTTTGTGTGCTACGAGCCGCTGACGCAGATGGCGGGCGGCGTGCCGGTGCCGCTGGTGACGCGCGCAGCCGACAGCTTCCGCCTGACCGCTGAGACGCTGCGCAGCGCGATCACCCCGCGCACCAAGCTGCTGATCCTCCCCTACCCCAACAACCCCACCGGCGGCGTGATGCGCCGCGAGCATTTGGAGGCGATTGCCGAGGTGCTGCGCGGGACGAACATCATGATTCTGTCGGACGAAATTTACGCCGAGCTGACCTACGGCCACACGCCGCACGTGTCGATCGCATCCATCGACGGGATGCGCGAACGCACCATCGTGATCAACGGGTTTTCCAAAGCGTTCGCCATGACCGGCTGGCGGCTGGGCTATGCGCTGGGGCCGGCGGAAGTGATTCGCCAGATGACCAAGCTGCATCAGTTCGGGATCATGAGCGCGCCCACCACCGCCCAGTTCGGCGCGGTGGAAGCGATGAAAAACGGCGACATCGACATTGAAAATATGCGGTGCGAATACGATATGCGCCGCCGGATGATCGTGGAGCGGCTGCGCACGATGGGGCTGGACTGCTTTGAGCCGGAGGGCGCGTTCTACGTGTTCCCCAGCATCCAAAGTACGGGCTACTCGTCGGAGGAATTCTGCACGCAGCTGCTCCAAAAAGAGCACGTCGCCGTGGTGCCGGGCAGTGCGTTCGGGGCATCGGGCGAAGGATTCGTCCGAATCTCGTACTCGTATTCGATGAAGCACCTGACGGACGCGATGGAGCGCATCGAGCGGTTCCTGCACGAAAAACGATGAGGAGGCATACACCATGAAACCGAACAGAATCAAATCCAAAAAAGAGCTGCACCAGATCATTGCCAAAGGCAATGCGAAGGTCAACCTGGTGCTGGACGTTCGCAGCCGCCGGCCGGACGGGTACCACGAAATCGCCACCGTGATGCAGTCGCTGACGCTCGGCGACCGGATTACCTATGTGCAGACGCAGGACCCGGGCGTGACGGTGATTGCGACCAAGCCGGAGATTGTGACCGACGAAACGAACCTGTCCCGCCGGGCGGCGGAGGCCTTTTTGGCGGAAACGGGACGCCCCGGCGGCCTGCGGATTAAGATCGACAGCCGGATGCCGATTCAGGCCGGGCTGGGCGCGGCGAGCGCCGACTGCGCGGCGACGCTGCTGGCGCTGAACAAGCTGTACGGCGCGCCGCTGAGCCACGAGCAGCTGATGGAAATCGGCGCGCGGCTGGGCGCGGACGTGCCGTTCTGCCTGACGGGCGGCACGCAGCTGGCCGAAGGCATCGGCGACCGGCTGACGCCGCTCCCGCGCATTCCGGAAAGCGTATTCCTGATTGTGAAGCCGCCTGTGGGCTGCAATACGGCGGAGCAGTACGGCAAGCTGGACGACACCACCCAGTGGGATCACCCGGACGTGGAATCCGCCGTGGACGCGCTGAAAGACGGCGACCTGGACGCGCTGGCCGACGCGATGGGCAATGTGTTTGAACAGGTGGTGGACGTCCCGGATGTGGAGCGGTGCAAGATTCTGCTGAGCGAAGCGTCTGCGCTGGGAACGTGCATGACCGGCAGCGGCAGCGCGGTCATCGGGCTGTTTGAGGACGACCCGACGGCGCGCCGCGCGATGGCGTTCCTGCGGTCTGCCGCTCCGGATTTTTACACGGTGCTGACCGTTCCGACCCGCCGCGGCGTCGAGATCGGGCCGATTATGAACGTCGTTTACTAATCCGGATTTTTCCGCCCCGCGCTGAATAACGCATCGAAAAACCGCCCATACTTCGTGCAGAACGAAGCGAAAGGGCGGTTTTGTTTTATGCATCGGATTCACCTGAATATTCGGCGGTTGGAGCTGGCGCTGGCAGCGGCGCTGATCGTGTCGCTGGGGCTGTCGGCGGCGGGCGCGGCGCCGGTGGCGCGGGACTGCGCGTCCATCCAGCAAAAGGTGGTGCGGCTGCACATCCTCGCCAATTCCGACTCCGACGCCGACCAGGCGCAAAAGCTGCGCGTGCGCGACCGGGTGCTGGCGGAGACGGGCGACGCGCTGGCGCACACAACCAGCCGCGCCGAAGCCGAAGCGGCGCTCACTGCGATGCTCCCGCAGGTTGAAGCCGCCGCCGAAGCGCAGCTGCGCGCCGACGGCAGCGCCGACCGCGTTCACGCGGAGCTGACCGATATGTATTTCGACGCGCGCACCTACGACGGCGGCACCATGCCCGCCGGAACGTACCGCGCGCTGCGGCTGACCATCGGCAAAGGCGAAGGGCACAATTGGTGGTGCGTGGTGTTCCCGCCGATGTGCTTGTCGGCGGCGATGGCCCCGTCGGTCGATACCGAGTCGCTCGACGATGTGCTGACGCCCGGCGAGCTGGAATTGGTGACGCACCCCGAACGGTTCGAAGTCCGCCTGAAAGTGGTGGAATGGTGGGAAACCGTGAAAAACTGGATGCGCGGATAGCGCAGAACGTCCCCGGCGGCCGAATGGAAAAGTTCGGTTGCCGGGGACGGTTTGATTTTTTGAGGTTACGGCTGCATCAGCATCGAAACGGTGTAGTTGGTCTGCGCGCCGGGATAGGTGTGTGTATACTGCGCGGTCATCGCGATCGGCGCGCTGTCGGTGAAGAAACGCGTCTGGTAAAAGAATTCCGACTGTGTGCCGCGCGTCAGCGGTGCTTTGAAGCCGCACCCGGCCGACCAGTCGAACTGAATGGCGCGGTTCGGGTCGGGGGCGTCGTCGGGATTGTACCGGCACAGCGTGCCGGACGTGCCGTTGCCAACCCATGCAATCGGTTGGTACACATCGGAATTATCCTTCATCAGCTTTGCATCCGACCGCAGCGCCAGCAGATCAGTGCCGTGCCACTTCGGCTCGCGGTTCCATTTGACGTGCGCCGCCAGCAGGTAGTATGAGCGCGACGGATACGCCGGTTCCGGATTTTTCACCGGGATTGCCCAGGTGCGGATCGTGACAGCGCCGTCGTCCGACGTGAATTCCGCCGTCAATACGTCGCGGCCGTCGGTCCGGTCCGGCGTGTTGGCTTCGTCCTGCAATTCCGCCAGCTGCGCGGCGAGGGCTTCCCCGTAGATGGAGGGATCCGTGCAACCCGTCCCGGTACGGGCAGGCTGCGTGGTCGAAAAGCCCGACTTCACGGACGGATTATACGTCCGGTACACGGCGCCCAGCGACAGCGCGCCCAGCAGCAGGATGCCTGCGACGACGGCGACGACGGTGCAAATGCGTTTTTTCATACGGTTCCACTCCTTCGATTTTTTGTCTTTCTTTCATCATACACCCAATTCGGTCGTTTGGCAAGGAAAATTCGCCCAGGACGAATAAAATCTCCGGTTTGCACAAAGCGAAGCGGAGATTTTTGTTAGAATTGCTGATGAATGCGATTTGGGGTGAAATCAGTGGACGGGAACACGCGCGTGTTCGCAAATCACTCCGCCGCAAACGGCCGCAGCGCCGCCGCCAGCGCCGGGTCGCTGACCAGCGCTTCGGCGCGAATGCCGTCGGCGGTGTATTCCTCGCGCAGCAGCTGCCCCTGCGCGCGGACGGACGCCAGCAGCCCGGCGCGGTCAAACGGCAGCAGCAGCTCCAAGTGCGTCCACTTCGGCAGCGCATCCTCAATCGCGGCCAGCAGCCGATCCAGCCCGTCGCCCGTCCTGGCAGAAATGCGCACCACGCCCGGCATCGCCGCAACCGGTACATCTGCCGCCGGCCGGTCGCACTTGTTCATCACGGTAATCACCGGCTGCTCCTGCACGCCGATTTCCGCCAGCAGCCGCGCCGTCACGTCCAAATGCACGGCGGCCTCGTCGCTCGACGCATCGCACACATTCAGCAGCACGTCGGCTTGCGCGGCCTCTTCCAGCGTGGACTTGAACGCCTCCACCAAATGATGCGGCAGCCGCCGCACCAGCCCCACCGTGTCGATCAGCATCACCGACTGCCCGTGCGGCAGCCGCAGTGCGCGCGCCGTCGGATCCAGCGTGGCGAAGAGTTTGTCCTCCGCCAGCACGCCTGCGTCCGTCAGCGCGTTCATCAGCGTCGATTTCCCGGCGTTCGTGTACCCCACAATCGCCACGGAGACCACGCCGTCTTTGCGCCGCCGCGCCCGCATCCGCGCCCGCTGCGCCGTCAGCTCCGCCAGCTGCGCCCGCAGCCGCTCAATCCGCCGCCGGATGTGCCGCCGGTCGGTTTCCAGCTTGGTTTCGCCGGGGCCGCGCGTGCCGATTCCGCCGCCCAGCCGGGACATCGCCGTCCCCCTGCCGGTCAGCCGCGGCAGCGCATACTGCAGCTGCGCCAGCTCCACTTGCAGCGCGCCTTCCCGCGAGCGGGCGCGCGCCGCGAAAATATCCAGAATCAGCGTCGTGCGGTCAATCGTCCGCACGTTTGTTTCGTTTTCGATGTTCCGCTGCTGAATCGGGCTGAGTTCCCGGTCAAAAATCAGCAGCTCCACCTCGTTTTCCGCGCAGAAACTGCGGATTTCTTCCAGCTTGCCCGTCCCCACGCACGTTCCGGCGTCGGGGGTCGGGCGCTTTTGCGTGGTGACGGCAATCACCTCGGCGCCGGCGGTACGCGCCAGCTCGCGCAGCTCGTCCTGCGACGCTTCGGCGTCCGGCTCGCCGGTGTCCAGCGACACCAGCATCGCGCGTTCGGGCACGGTATTGTTTTCGTACAGTTCCATATTGACCTCCGGGTGTGATTGTGATAATGCTTCTATTATCGCCCCAAACGGCGCAAAAGTCAACCAAAATCGCACCATTTGCTGCAAACTTCAAAAAATATTCACCACTTGACTGGAATGTACTCGGTATGGTATAATACGAAAAAAGAGAGGATGAAGCCAAATGCGCAAGCTGTTATGTCAAATCAGCACCCACTGGGACCGGGAGTGGTACCGTCCGTTCCAGGGGTTTCGCTACTACCTTGTCGAGATGATGGATCGACTGCTCGACGCGCTCGAATCCGGCGGGATCCCGTCGTTTGTGTTCGACGGCCAGACCATCCCGCTGGACGATTACCTGGAAATCCGCCCCGAAAACCGCGCGCGGGTCGAATCGCTGGTGCGCAGCGGGCAGCTGAAAATCGGCCCGTGGTATGTGATGCCCGACGAATTGATCGTTTCCGGCGAAGCGCTCGTCGAAAATCTGCTGGAAGGGCAGAATTCGGCACGGGCGTACGGCGCAGAACCGTGGAAATTCGGCTACATCTGCGATATGTTCGGCCACGCCGCCGATATGCCGCGCATTTTTGCCGGGTTTGGCATCCGGGGCGCATTTCTGGGGCGCGGGGCAACGCATTTGCCAAGCGGCGCGTTTTTCCGCTGGCGCGCGCCGGACGGCAGTATGTGCGTGGTGTGCAAAGACGTTTATGCGGATTTCAAACGCGCATTTGACGCGGCGGCGGATCAGCGGCAGTTTCTCGCCGAGCGGTTGGACGGACAGCCGATTGCGCTGTGGAATTATACCGATGACCACGCCGGAATTGATGCCCAGACGCTGCGGTTTGCGCAGCTCGTTCGGGAATTGGACTGCGAAGTCGGCGGACTGGAAGAATTGCCCGCGCTTGCGGCCGATATGGATCTGCCGACCGTAACGGGCGAACTGGTGGAAACGGCGCGCAGCGGTGCGGATTTCCGCGTGGTGACAGGTTCGATTTCGTCATATTACCCGCTGAAACAGATGAACGATGAAACCGAAGCGCTGCTGTGGCGCGAAACGGCGCCGCTGCTGGTGATGGGCGAATGGAGCGGCATTCTGACGGACAAACGGACTTTTTTCAGCGCGGCGCGGAAATATCTGCTCCAAAACCATCCGCACGACTCCATGTGCGGGTGCTCGGTGGACGCCGTACACGCGGATATGCCGTACCGGTTCCGGCAGGTTCAGGCCATCGGCGACGTGATCCGCGAGGAGTTCTGCACGCATCTGCCGAAATCAGAAGCATTTGGTTTTTCGGTAATCCATCCCGATATCCACGCTCGGCACGGCGTGATTACCGTGGATGTCGATTTCCCTCGCGACTGGGATTGTGTTTACACCGACAATGTCGGCTACCAAAAATACAATCTGTTCCAAATTGCGGACGAGGACAACCGCCCGTGCGCGTATCAAATTCTCGGCATTCAGCGCGGCGCGCAGGTTTACCGGCGGCAAAGCGCAATATCGGTGGATCGGTACACGCTTGCGCTGGACGCGCAGCTGCTGCCGTGCGGGTACACGCCGTTCCGGGTGATGCCGGCCGACCGCCGAACCGGCCTTCCGCCCGAATCGCCCGAAAAAGCGTCGGCGGAAAACGAATTCCTGCGGCTGGACATTGGCGCAGACGGCCGTTTGACGTTGACCGACAAAGAGACTGGGCAGGTTTTTGCGGGCCTCCACCGCTTCATCGACGACGGCGACGCCGGCAACGGGTGGTTCCGCGAACCCGCCGCATTCAATGAGCCGCGCGTGCTGTCGTCCGGCACCGCGCAAATCGAAGTGCTTCACGCGGGGCGGCTGGTCACGACGTTCCGCGTCACCGAGCAGCTGTCGGTGCCCCAGGCGCTCGATTCAGCGCGCATGAACCGAGCGGCCGCGTATGTGCCGCTCGAAATCGTCAGCGAGATCACGCTCCGGCGCGGGCAGCGGTTTGCGGAATTTTGCACCACGGTGCAAAACCGCGCATCGTCGCACCGGCTGCGGGTGATCTTCCCGACCGGGATCGAAGGCGCGCAGTATTTTGCGTCGCAGGGGTTCGGCTATGTGACGCGTCCGCGCGGCGCCGGCGCGGACGGCTTTGCCGGGCGCGAACCGGAGTGGTGCGAAAAGAATACCGCCGGAATTGTCGGTACGGGGCGCTTTGCGTTTGTCGGAGAAGGGTTCCACGAAGGCGGCGTCTATCCGGACGGCACGGTCTCGATGACGATGTTCCGCAGCGTAAGCAGGATGTTCCACCAGCCCGAAGCCGTGTGCGCCCGGCTGCTCGGCACGATGACGTTCCGCTATGCGCTGGCCGTCGGCGCGCCGCGCGAGGAACTGCTGGAAATCCGGGAAAATTTTGCAAAACCCATCGTATGCGCCCAAACGGCAGCGCAAAGCTTTCTGTCGGTCGATTCCGCCGCCGTCCGGATGAGCGTGCTCAAACCGGCCGAATCGGGGCGCGGGGCAATTTTGCGGTTGTACAACCCGACGGATCAGCCGGTTGATTCCGGACTGAAATGCATTTACCAAGTTCGCGAAACGGATATGGACGAGTCGGCTGACCGGCCGTTCTGCCCGGTATTTCGTCCATATGAAATCAAAACGCTGAGAATCGAACCGAACGCTTAAAATTGCCCGCAAAAGTCAACCAAAATCGCACCATTTGCAGCAAACTTCAAAAAATATTCACCACTTGCACACCCGGACGCGGTATAATACAAACAGAAACAAAAATTTCTTTGCAGCAACGGAAAGGATGATATAGAATGGCGAATAACAACACATCAAACGGCAAAATCCTTGTGGTGGACGACGACAAGAATATTTGCGAACTGCTGCGGCTGTACATCGAAAAAGACGGCTTTCAGGTGGTGATTGCCAACGACGGCAAACGCGCGCTGGAAATGTTCCGCGCCGAGCAGCCCGACCTGATTATGCTGGACATTATGCTCCCGGAGCTGGACGGCTGGCAGGTCTGCCGCGAAATCCGCAAAGAGTCCCAGTGCCCGATCATCATGCTCACCGCCAAAGGCGAAGTGTTCGACAAGGTGCTCGGTCTGGAACTGGGCGCGGACGACTATGTGGTGAAGCCGTTTGACGCCAAAGAGGTCGTCGCGCGGATCAAAGCCGTGCTGCGCCGCAGCGGCGCGGGCGACAACGCCGGCGTCAAAGAAGTGAAGTACGACAAGCTGTCGATCAACCTCACCAACTACGAGCTGCGCGTCAACGGCGTGCAGGTCGATACCCCGCCCAAGGAGATGGAGCTGATCTATCACCTGGCCAGCAACCCGAACCGCGTGTTCACCCGCGACCAGCTGCTCGACGAAGTGTGGGGCTTCGACTACTACGGCGACTCCCGCACCGTGGACGTGCACGTCAAGCGCCTGCGCGAAAAGCTGGAAGGCGTGTCGCCCAAGTGGGAGCTGAAAACCGTGTGGGGCGTCGGCTACAAGTTCGAGGTCAGAGAGTGAGCGCATGAAAGGCTCGTTGTTCAAAAAGCATCTGCTCGTTTCGTCGGCGATCATCGTTGCCAGCTTCACGATTATGGGCATCGTTGTGTGTTACAGCGTTTCCCAATACTGGATCAACGATAAATTATCCGGCCTGACCGACAGTGCCCGGTCGCTGTCGGCCATCGCGTCGTACCAAACGACCAAGCAGGAGGACAATTCCTACGCGATCAACGTCAACACGCCGTACCTGTTCAACGTGATGGCGCCCAACATCGGCGCGGACGCATACGTTGTGGACGCCGCCGGCAATGTGCTGGTCAGCGCGTATGTGCAGAAAAACCACCCGACGGTGGAGTCCATCGGAACCGACGTTGTCACAGCCGCCATGACGCGCGGCTACTCCAACATGACAAAGCTCGGCGGCCTGTACGCCGAAAACCAGTACGTCGTCGGCGTGCCGCTGCTGTATGCCGGGACGGACGAAACGTCGATTATCGGCGCGGTGTTTCTGGCGTCGTCGGCGGCGTCGTTCGGCGCGTTCCGCAGCGACATTATCCAGATGTGCATCATCGCGGCGATTTTTGCCGCGGCCATTTCGTTCCTGTTTTCCGGAGCCAGCACCTATCGCCTGGTCATGCCGCTGCGCGAAATGGCGGCGGCGGCCGTCGCGTTCGGCAAAGGCGATTTTTCGCAGCGCGTCCCGGTGCGCAGCCACGACGAAATGGGCGAGCTGGCGCAGGCGTTCAACAACATGGCGTCGTCGCTGGCAGAAAGCGAAAACGTCAGCCGCAGCTTTGTGGCCAACGTCAGCCACGAGCTGAAAACCCCCATGACCACCATCGCCGGGTTCATCAACGGCATTCTGGACGGCACCATCCCCGCCGACCGGCGCGACTACTACCTGCGCATTGTGTCCAACGAAGTGATGCGCCTGTCGCGGCTGGTGCGTTCCATGCTCGACCTGTCCCGGATCGACAGCGGCAAAATGAAGCTCCGCTGCTCGGAGTTCGATATGAAGGAAATCGTGTTCGACACGATGCTTTCGTTTGAAACGCTCATCAACAACCGCCACATCAACGTGGACGGCATGGAGGACTGCGCCAACATTATCGTCAAAGGCGATGCCGACCTGATGCACCAGGTGGTGTACAATCTGGTCGAAAACGCTGTGAAATTCACCAACGAAGGCGGCACCATCACGGTGAGCGTGTTCGAACGCGACCGCAATGCGCACGTCTGCATCCGCAACACCGGCGAAGGCATCTCGCAGGAAGAGCTGCCCTTGGTGTTCGACCGGTTCTACAAAACCGACAAGTCCCGCAGCAACGACAAAAACGGCATGGGTCTGGGGCTGTACATCGTCCGCACGATCATCCAGCTGCACGGCGGCGAGATCGAAGTCCGCAGCCAGTCGGGCGAATACTGCGAATTTGAATTCTTTATTCCGACCGCCGCGCCCGACGCGGTGAACCGGAAACGGAAAGGAACGGAGCCGAGCAATGATGAACGGTAATCAAATCCCGCCGGAGCGCGACCCGTTCCGCGGCTGGGGCGCGCCGGAGCGGCCGCCGCAGCCGGCCAAAAAAATCAGCGCGGCCGCCAAAGCGCTGCTGGCGTCGCTGCTGGCGCTGCTGGTGACGGTGTTCGGTTCGCTGGCCGTGCTGATTGCAGACGCCGCAGTGATCGATCCGGTTCCGCCGGAATCCACCGCTTCGCGGCCGTCTGCATCGTCGCACCGTCCGACGCTCAACGAAAACGCCCCGTCGGTCACGCTGCACGATCCCGGCGACCCGGCCGACGCGCTGACGGAAGCGGAAATCGCCGAAAAAGTGCGTCCGTCGGTTGTCGGCATCGTGACATACAGCACATACGACAGCGAAAGCGGCCTGGACGAAAGCGCCGTCCTCGGCGAAGGTTCCGGCGTGGTGCTGACGGCCGACGGCTATATCCTGACCAACGCCCATGTGGTGGAGGACGGGGAGCGGCTGCTGGTGGTGGACGCGAACGGCGCATACTACAACGCAGAGCTGGTCGGGTGCGACACCCGCACCGACCTCGCCGTGATCCGCGTGACGAACAGCGGCGTGCAGCTGACCCCGGCGGAGTTTGCCGACTCTGACCCGGTGCGCGTCGGTGACGAAGTGCTGGCGGTCGGCAATCCCGGCGGCCTGTCGTACGCCGGCACGGTGACGTACGGCCGCGTGTCGGCGGTCAACCGCCCGATTTCGACCTCGGTCAACGTGCTGGGGCTGTTTCAGGTGGACGCCGCGATCAACCCCGGCAATTCCGGCGGCGCGCTGGTCAACCAGTGGGGCCAGGTGATCGGGATCAACTGTGCCAAAGTCGTCGCCAGCGGTTACGAAGGCATCGGCTTTGCCATCCCGATGACCAAAGCCAAACCGGTGTTTGATTCCCTGATGAAATACGGCTACGTCAAAGACCGCGTGAAGCTGGGCGTGACGATCAAGCCGATCACCACGGTGACGGCGGCGATGAACAGCCTCCCGTGCGGGATGCAGATCGTCTCGCTGCTGGACAGCAACGTGTTTGCGCGCGTGGATGTCCAGCCCGACGATATCATCACCGCGATCGACGGCTTGCCGATGACGGATACGGCCGTGATGTATGAACAGCTGTATGCCTACCGCCCCGGCGACAAAGCCGTGTTCACCCTGTACCGCCCGTCGAGCGGCGTGCGGTTCGACGTAACCGTTGCACTGCTGAGCGATTGACGCGCCGCATAGTTTGCCGACAAAGGACCGCCTGCGGGCGGTCTTTTTCTTGTAAGAATGGGGGGCGAGCCGGACGCAGCCGGGGTGCGCCGCAAAACCATCCTGTGCTGCCCCACCGCCGCCGCGTGACCATGCGCCCGCCTGCGCTACAAAAAAAGCAGTGCGCCGCCCGTTTTCCGGACTGCGCACCGCTTTTTGCTGCAATTTTCAGTTATCCTTTCACCGCGCCGATGGTGATGCCCTTCACGAAGTAGCGTTGCACGAACGGGTACAGCAGAATAATCGGGCCGGTCGCGACGCACGTCATCGCCAGCTTGGTGGTTTCGGCAGGCGGTGTTTCCATGTCGGAGATCACCGCGCCCATTTCCAGCATCCGGCGAATCTCCTCGGCCTTGTTCAGCAGCACATACAAATGGTATTGCAGCGTGAAGTACCGGTAGTCGTTGATGTACAGCATACACGAATACCAGCTGTTCCAATAGTTCAGCGCCAAAAACAGCCCCACCGTCGCCAGTGCCGGCTTCAGCAGCGGCAGAATCAGCCGCACGAAGATCACAAAGTCGTTCGCGCCGTCCACTTTGGCCGATTCGGTAATCGCGTCCGGAATCGAGTTCATAAAGTTCCGCATAATCAGGATGTTGAACACCGACAGCAGCGCCGGAATCACGTTGACCAGCGGGTTGTTTTTCATCCCGATGCTGATCATCAGGATGTACCCCGGCACCAGTCCGCCGGAAAACAGCGTGGTGAAGTAAAAGAAAAACGAGAAAATATTGCGCCACGCAAAGTCCTTGCGGTTCAGTACATATCCGGTCATCGCCGTGAGAAACAGCCCGATCGCCGTGCCCGCGATGGTATAAATGATCGTGTTGCGGTACGCGATCAGAATCCGGTCGGACGACTGAAACACCAGGTTGTACGCGCTCAGCGAAAACTTGCGCGGCAGCAGCCCGTACCCGTACTTCACAATTTCGGATTCCGAGCTGAACGACCCGGACACCACCAGGATAAACGGCAGCAGGCACAGCACCGCCACAATCCCCACGATCAGTCCGCCGATGATATTGAATGTCCGCTTTTCGCGGAGCTCCATTTTCGTTGCCATGTTACGATCCTTCCTTTCCCGTCAGAACAGCGCGCTTTCGGAATGAATTTTTTTCACGATCGCATTCACCGTCAGGATCATTACCAGGCACAGCACCGATTGCAGCAGCCCCGCCGCGCCGGTCATTCCGAAGTTGGTGCCGTCCAGCAGACAGCGGTACACATATGTGTCGATCACGTCCGTCTTGCCGTACAGCAGCGAGTTGTTGCCGACCATGTTCCAGAACATCTGGAAGTTTCCGCGGAAGATGCCGCCCACGCTCAGCAGCGTCAGCGTAATCACCGTCGGCACCAGGTTCGGGATCGTGATCCGGAAAATGCGTTGGAGGATGTTGGCGCCGTCAATCTGTGCCGCCTCGTAAATTTCGGCGTCGATCCCGGCGATGGCCGCCAAATACACCACCGTGCCGTACCCCACGCCTTTCCACGTGTTCGCGATCACCAGGATCAGCGGCCACGCCGACGGGTTGCCGTAAAAGTTGACCGTTTCCATGTTCAGCGAAGTGAGAACGCTGTTGATAAACCCGTACCGCGTGTTCAGCAGGTTGTACGCAATCGCGCCCACGCTGACCCAGGAGATGAAGTACGGCAGGAACATAAACGTCTGGCACGTTTTCTTGAACACCCTGCCGCCCAGCTCGGACAAAATGATCGACAGCGCAATCTGCGCCACCGTGCCGACCGCGATAAACATCAGGTTGTATCCCAGCGTGTTCACAATCAGCTTCATCAGCTTGCCGGACCGGAACAGGAACTGGAAGTTCGTCAGCCCCACCCACGGGCTGCCCAGAATGCCCAGCGCATAGTCATACTTTTTGAACGCGATGACCGCGCCGAACATCGGTACATAGTTGAACAGGATAAAAAACGCCACTGCCGGAATCAGCATCATCAGCAGATATCGGTAGTCGTACACGTGCCGCAGGAACACCTGAGTCCTGCTGCGCTTTTTTCGCTTTGCGAGCGGAATGGTTGTCGTCGCCAAGCGGATCGCCCCTTTCTTGCTTGCGGTTGCGGACGCCGGGCGGCGTCCATGGTGGATGGTCGGACATCGGGTGCTGCGGACAGAAAAACACCCGGTTTTTCTTTTCATATCAAAATTATACCATCGGAATTGCCCAACGTAAAGCCCCATATCTTCCAATATGGTGCACTATCTTCCACAACTCTCGTTCGGGGCACTTTTTTCGCTTGACGAAACCCGCCGTACGACTTATAATAAATATAGCAACTTTTAATAGCGGCGGGAACAGGGCGGTTCCGGCGGCGTATGATGCGCACGGAAAAAGAAATTTTCGGCCGAAAAGTTTCCCCTACTACCCTACTGCATGAATCTTTCAATATCCGGTTCCCTCACGGCGGCAGCAGCGAACAGAGGAGGTTCTCTTCGGCCGCAGGCCATTCGCCCAGTTGGCAGGTCTGCACTTGCAGATCCCCCTCCGGGCCGCGACTGCGCGCGGTAGCGGTGACTGCGTCGACCGCCCGCAGACACCGCTGCGGGAGCAGAGCGGCGAAGCCGCGGTCTATGGGCCGCGGACAATCCCCCAACCTCACCCCCGTATGGCCGATCACTGATCGCTCACCAAAACCTAAAAATTTCCAAATATTCCCTCCATCCTCCCCACAAGGCTCGGTGTCATCCAAAATGCTAAACAAACTCCGTACCGCATTCCACAATTTTTCCCTCCGCACCAAAATCCTGCTCAGTTACCTGCTGCTGTCGGTCGTGTGCCTGGTGCCGTTCTTCGTCATCAGCACCAACCGCGCAACGGAACTGTCCGAAAACAATACCGTCTATTCCGCGCAGCAAACGCTCGACCAGGCCGCCGAATACCTCAATTTCCGCATGACCAGCCTGCTGCAAGCGAATTTCGCATTCGCCTACGGCAAGAATATGGCGGAATTCATGGTGCAGGACCCGGACGCATTGTCGCTGACCGCGCAGTTTGCGCTGCGGGAACAGCTGTCGGAAATGATCATCGGCATCCAGGTCGCCTACCCCGGCACCATCAGCGGAATCACCCTCTACGTCAACGACCGCTTCCAGTTTGCGTCCATGCAGTCGGACAACTTCCGCCCGTACTCCGAGATGGAAGCCTCCGAATGGTATACCGATATGCGCCGCCGCAACATCGCCAGCGCATTCATCCCGCCGGCATGGAACCGGAACAGCGAAAGCCTTTCGGTCGTGCACCTCATCAGCAACCCGCACAACTACGCTGAGTTCGTCGGCGCAATGGTGATCGATACCCCGGTGCGCACCGTCGTCGATATCCTGCGCAAAGCCACCGTCACCCCCGGCGGCTACTGCTACCTGGTAACGGAAAGCGGCGTGACGGCGGCATCGTCCAGCGCGCAGCGCATCGTCGAAATGCCGGACGCCGTGGAGGCCGCGCTGAACAACGACGGCACCTACCTCGACGGCCACCACCGCGTCTCCGTCCGGCAGCTGCCGGTCTGCGACTGGCTGATCGTGCAGGTGATCCCGGAAAGTGACCTGTCGGAAGTGCGGTACAGTCAGGTGCGCGTGTTCGTGCTGTGCGCCGTCGTGGTCATGATCGCCGCCGTCGGACTGTCGCTGCTCACGTCGCGTACCATCACCGCCCGAATCAATATGCTCAGCGGCCGGATGCGCGCATTCCACTTTGAAAACGAACCCCCCATCCAAATCCCCACCGGCGGCGACGATATCGACCACCTGATCGACAGCTACAACGTGATGGTCGCCGAAATCAAAAAGCTGACGGCCGAAAATATTCACAAAGGCCAGCAAATCAACGAAACCGAAATGGCGATGCTGCACGCGCAGATCAATCCCCATTTTCTGTTTAATACACTGGACATGATCCGCTACCTGGCGGATCACGGCGAAACCCGCAAAATCTCCGCCGCCATGACGGCACTGGCGGAGTTCTACCGCCGCAGCCTCAACGGCGGCCGGCCGGACAGCACCGTCGGCGGCGAGCTGGAACACATCCGCGCCTATATGGAAATCCAAAACCTGCGGTTTGACGGCTGCGTCACCCTGCACATCGACGTGCCGGACGACCTGCGCAGCGCGCCGCTCCCGGCCGTCACGCTCCAACCGCTGGTCGAAAACGCCATCCTGCACGGCGTGCTGGGGCGCGCCGACAAATGCGGCGAGATCACCGTCACCGGCACGCGCAGCGGCGGCGACATCCTGCTCACGGTGCGCGACAACGGCTGCGGCATCCCGCCCGACCGCATGGCGTCGCTGTTCGGCGGCGACCGGATGGGCAGCGGCGTCGGTCTGCGCAACACGCACGCCCGCCTGCGCATCCGCTTCGGCGACGGCTACGGACTGTCGGTGGACAGCGTCCTGGGCGAATACACGGCGATCACGGCGCGAATTCGGGCCCAAACGCCCGAACCGCCGCAAGCATAAACAACAAGAAAGAAGGAATGGATCATGCGGATATTGGTAGCGGACGACGAACGCTTTGCCCGGGAGGAACTGCTGGACGCGCTGGCGGCCATGGAGCTGCCGCCGGACACGGTGATCGACGCGGCGTCCGACGGCGTCGAAGCGATGGATCAGGCCATGCGCGGCCTGCCGGACCTGCTGATTACCGACGTCCGGATGCCGCGCTGCGACGGGATCGAGCTGGCGCGGAAGCTGCTGGAACTGGCGCCGGCGTGCGGGATCATCTTCCTCAGCAACTACTCCGACAAACCGTACCTGCGCGAAGCCATCCGCCTGCACGCCGTGGAATACATCGACAAGCCGGTCGATTGGGTACAGTTCCGCTCGGCAGTGCAGCAGGCGATCGACGAGCAGTCCCGCGCCCGCCGCATGGCCGATTCGCTGACCCGTACCGTCGCCGACGCGCGCTCCATGCTGCTGCACCGCTGGACGCAGGTGCTGTCGCACAAGCACAGCGACTGCGAAGCCGTCCGCCGCCAGTGCGAAGAATACGGCGTGACCGGCCTGTTCGACACGGCGTACCGCTGCGTGCTCTGCCGCGCCGACGACGAGCAGCTGCTGGAGCTGAACCTGCCCGGCGCGCACCGCCTCCCGCCGACGTTCCAAAACGACGGCACCGTGGTGCAGTATTTTTACGCGCTGGACGGCGCAGCCCTGAGCGACACCGCCCTGCGCGCCGCCTGGACGGCCATTCCGCCCGCGCAGCGCATCGGGACGGCCGCCGGGGTGGTGTCGCCGGACTACCGCGCGGCGTTTGAGTCGTACCGGTCGGCGGTGCGCGCGCTGGATCGCCTCTTTTTCCGTACGGAGCTGACGCTGGAATCTGCGCACGATGCGCCCGGCGACGCGATGGTGCTGGACTACGCCTCCATCTCCGCGCTGGAACAGCCGATCACCGAGCTGAACACCCGCGTGGTCAAAGCCCGCATCGACGAGCTGTTTGCCGAGCTGCACCAAAAGCCCGCCACCTCCGTGACGAACCTCCGCAACTATTTCTGCAAGCTGGCGGATCATATGCTGCGCATCTCCGCCGCCGATCATCTGGAGTTTCACCACACCCACACCGGCGACGGACTGTACCGCGCAGTGTGGGACGCCAAAAACCTCGACGCGATCGAATCCACCGTCCGCGGCTGGGTGCGGGATATGCTGGCGTGCGACTACGGCGACGAGCGGGTGGTGCGGCTGACCATCGCCTATATCCGCCACCACTACACCGACCCGCACCTCGACCTGGCGACCATCTGCGACTACGTCGGCTATTCCACGTCCCATATGTGCCCGCTGTTCAAAAAGACCGTCGGCGTCACGATGAACCGCTTCCTCACCGACACGCGCATGGAGCACGCGCGCCGGATGCTGACCGAAACGGAAGACAGCCTGGATCAGATCGCCCGCGCGTGCGGCTACACCAGCGCCAAATACTTCGGCCGCGCGTTCAAAGCGGCTGCGCACCAGTCGCCCGGCGAATTCCGGCTGAACGAAGAGCGCAAGCGGGCGCAGCAAAAGTAAAATACCGGGCGAATGCGGCGCTGGTTGCAGCATTCGCCCGGTTGTTCCTGTTGTGCCCCCCAAAGGCGGTCGGCAGGAATGAAATGCGGAATTATTTTGCAAAGAAAAACCCGTGAGCGCAGCGGAGCCGTTCTCACGGGTTGATTGCATATGTGGAAAATACGTCGGGTCGATCGTCTCACCAAACCGGAAGCGCACCGCAGCCCCATCCAGCCCGGCCGTGCCGCCCCCAATTCACCGGATCGTTTCGTCAAACAGAAAATGCACCGCATGATCGATCCATTCCGCCGCGTAAAACGGCGAACCGATCGGGAACGTGTTCGACGTGGTGTGATTGGCCAGACAAAGCCCGTGGTCGCCGCGCGGATACAGATGCATTTCGCACGGCACATGGTGTTCAAACAGCGCTTCCGCAAATTTCAGCGAGCCGTTGACCGGCACGCCCGGGTCGCTGAACGTGTGCCAGATGAACGACGGCGGCGTGTCGTCCGCCACCTGACGCTCCAGCGACACCAGCTCCAGTGTTTCGGGGGTTTGCGCGCCGTCCGTCCCGAGCAGATTGTCGAACGACCCCTGGTGATGCGGCTGCCCAAGCGCCGTGATTACCGGGTAGCACAGAATCAGCTTGTCCGGTCGATATGCGCTGCGGTCCGCGTCCAGGTACGGCGCAAGGCACGCGTGGTTCCACAGCGTCCCCGTGCAGGCGCACAGGTGTCCGCCCGCAGAAAAGCCCAGCGTCGCGATGTTGTGCGGATCCACGCCCAGCTCCGATGCGTGTTCGCGCACCCAGCGCACGGCGGTCAGCCCTTCGGCCAGCGCCTGCGGGAACCGCGGCGGGTGACCCGGGCAATGATTGGTCACGCTGTACCACACAACGACCGCAACGGCGCCTTCGGCGGTAAATTTGAGCGCAATCGGCTCGGCCTCGCCGTCATAGGTGATCGCATATCCGCCGCCGGGGAAGATCACGACGGCGGGACGGCTGCGGTTAATTTCCAGATCCAGCCCGTTGCTGGGCGCATATACGGTCATATGTGCGGTATAATCGCCTTTTCCGCTGGTGGCAATGTCCAGCGGCAGATCAAAAAATTTCATGTTCAGATGCATCCTTTCCGGTTGATCGTTGGCTTGATTATAGCACAATCCGCGCGGAAAGTCCATCTTTTTTGCGAAATTTCCGGGAATTTTTACGGATTCAGCAGCGCAACGGCGCGGCACAAAACCGCGGCGAATCCGCACCACAGCACATACGGAATTTGCAGCAGCGCCGCCGGGCGGTCAATCCGCGCAAACGCGGCGATCATCGCGGCGATCAGCGCAATCAGCAGCAAAAGCCAGTAAAATGCGGCCCAAAACGCCTTCAAATTGAAGAAAATCAGCGGCCAGAAGAAATTGACGGCCAGTTGAATTCCAAATAACGCCATTGCCCCGCGGTGACGCCCGGTGCGCGTGACGCGATACGCGGATACCGCCATAACCGCATACAGGATACTCCACACGACCGGGAACACCCAATCGGGCGGGGCAAACGACGGCTGCGCCAGTTGGGCATATTCTTTGGTGCCGGTGCGGGTCAAAAATGCGGCCAGCCCGCCGGTGCCCAGCGTTAGCGCTCCAAACCCCAGCAGCGGTTTCCATTCAATGCGGGAATGCTCCGAATTCATGTTTTTTCCTCCTTTTCGGTGCAAAACGGTGCAAAAACGGTTCGCATTAGCGTATGCACGGAAAAACGCAATTATGCAGCGTTTTGTCGGGATTTGCGCGGAAATTTGAGTTTTTGGCGCGTATCGCCGCGGCGCGTCCGGGACAATGGTGAGGGTGAGGTAAAATTTATTCACATCAGATGGAAGGTGTGAAAGTGGCGCGGAAAATTCGGGGCGGCTTCATGGCGTTGCTCTGGCAGCGTGCCACGTCAATTATTGAAATGCTTATATCCGTAAAATACCATATTAATCAATGATTCTCAGGAACTGGTGGTGTCCGGTCGAACGGTAAAATGTTCGGAAAAGCACGTTTTGTACCGGTGAATCGGCGTAATGCGCGGAAAAGAGCGAAAAAACGCGGAATTGTGCGGTTTTTGCCAAGAAAAATGCGCGTTCGCGCCGTCCGCC
>CAJKBQ010000024.1 GCA_905198155.1 uncultured Eubacteriales bacterium | reverse complement strand
TATATATTATCTATTATCTAAAATTGGAATTCAACTTCCCATTCCACCCATCTATCCACCACCACAAACCTGTTTTTTCCGTAAAACGCCCCCATCTCCGCCCCGGTCATCAGCATCGGCACTTTCCCCGCACCGCACAGTGCCCCGCACATTGCCCGCAGTGCCTGCGACGCGTACCCGCGCCCGCGGAAATCCGGTCGGCACGCAACCGCCAGCACACCTGCGCGGTCGGTTTCGGCAAGCGTCACCGCACACGCCGCCGGCGTACCGTCCGGCGCGCAGGCCACCCGCCCGCGGATGCACCCGTGCCGCATCCGGTGCGACAAATCCACATACAGCGCGTCCGGCGACGCAATCGTTATCCATGGCGACGGGCTGTCCGCCAAAATCGCCGCAGCCGTGCGCGCATCCGCCGCCTCCGTCCCGCTTGCTTCGCCGCCTGTCCCGGCATATCGCAGCACGTCGCCGCCACGGCGATAGCGGACGCCGGGCAATGACATTCCCGCCGGCGCCCGCAGCACCCCGCACCCGATCATCGGCAGAAAATCCGCCAGCGCCGCGCAGTCCGCCGCGTCCGCCGTCCCGGCCAGCGTGAACGTCCCATTCAGCCGCCCCAGCAGCGCCGAGTTGCCCACGCGCCACGCGCCGGCATAGGCGCAGCCCGTACCGTACCCCGTGATGCCTGCCAGCGCCAGCGCGCCGAACGGGTCGCCGCCGAACTGCGCCGTCAATTTTGGCAGCGCCGCATCCGGCTGCCACGCGATCATCCTTCGCCGCCCGCAATGCGCCCGGCCAGCACGCGCACCGTTTCCAGCACCGCTTCATAGTCCGACTTTGCAATCAGCCCCACCGGCGTGTGCAGGTACCGGCACGGCAGCGACACCGCGATGGTGCGCACCCCGCCGCGCGACTGATGAATCACCCCGGCGTCGTTGCCGCCCGCCACGGCCTGCTTCGGCTGCGCCGCCACGCCGGCTTTGCGGGCGGAATCCAGCGCCAGTTCATACAGCCCGCGGTCGTAAATCGTCCGGCGATCCATGAAGCTGACCACTGCGCCGTGCCCCATTCGGCATGCCTGCCGCTCCGCAGGCACGCCGGCGACATCCCCTGCCGTCGTGGATTCCAGCACAATCGCCGCATCCGGCGCAACCGTGAACGCCGCCGTCTGCGCGCCGTGCAGACCCGTCTCTTCCTGCACCGCAAACACGAACGTCATGTCATACGGCAGCGCGCTGCGGATCAGCTCGATCAAAATCGCGCACCCGGCGCGGTCGTCGAACGCTTTGCCGTGCAGCACGCCGTCCTGCTCGTCGTACGGGCTGCAAAAATGAATCGCGTCGCCCGGCTGCACCAGCGCCTCGGCCGCTGCGCGCGTATCCACGCCGATGTCCACCGCCAAATCTTTGAGCGGCACGGGCTTTTCGCGCTCCTCCGTGCGGCACAAATGAATCGGCTTCACCCCGATCACGCCGGGAATGCACCGGTCGCCCACCAGCACCGGAATCCCGGCCAGCACTTTTTCGTCGATGCCGCCAACCGGCTCGAACCGGATCAGGCCGTTGTCGTCGATGTACGTCGCGATCAGCCCCACCTCGTCCATATGCGCGTCCAGCATCAGCCGCCGCTTCGGCCGCTGTTCGCCGGTCTTTTCGGCGATGATGTTCCCCAGCGGGTCAATCGTCACCCGGCTGCAATACGGCCGAATCTCCGCCAGAATCGCGTCGCGCACCCGGTCCTCGCGGCCGGAAATGCCGTTCAGCCCGCACAGCCGCTCCAACAGTTCAAAATCCGCCATTCTGCTCACGCTTCCTTCCCACCGGCGCAAATGTACGCCGCCAACAGCTGCCCCGTGTGCGCCACGTCGGCCAGATCCACCACTTCGACGCCCGTGTGCATATTTTTCTGCGGGATCGACAGCAGCCCCACCGCGACGCCGCCGCGCGTCACGGCGATGGTTTCGGCGTTGGTGCCGGTACGGCCGCCCATTGCTTCGATCTGAACCGGCAGCTGCGCCGCCTGCGCCAGTGCCTGCAGCCGGTCGCTGATCCGGCGGTCCAGCACGGCCGCCACCCCGATCATCGGGCCGCCGCCCAGCTTGGCGCGCACATTCGCCGGTGCGCCCGGCGTCTTGGCGAACGATACGTCCACCGCAATCGCCTCCTGCGCGTCGGCCGCAAACGCCGCCGTCGCCGCGCCCGCGCCGCCCGTTTCTTCAAACGTGCTGAACTGCACCGCCACGCGGCACGGCAGGTCTTTTCCTTTCAGCAGCTGCAAGCACCACAGAATCGCCGCCACGCTGCACCGGTTGTCCAGCCCCTGCGCGGTGATCCGATCGTTTTGGAGCGCCAGCGGCACATTGTCGATCAACACGCGGTCGCCCGGCGCAATCCGCCGCGCGGATTCTGCTTCGCTCAACCCGGTGTCCACCAGCAGCTCGTCAAAATCCGGCAGTTTGGCGTCGTCTTTGGTCGCCAGATGCGGCGGCACGCTGCTGATTACGCCGCGCACCTCCTCGCACCCATAAATAATCACCGGTTTGCCGACCAACACGCGGCGATCCATCCCGCCGACTTTGGCGACGTGCCAAAATCCGCCGCCCGCCGAAGCCGTCACCGTCAGGCCAATCTGATCGATGTGCGCGTCCAGCAGGATGGTTTTGCGGCCGCTGCCAACCGACCCCACCACGCTCCCCAGCGCGTCAATGTGCGCGTCCGGCGCCAGCGGGCGCAGCAGTTCCAGCGCCGTCTGCGGCGCATGGTTTCCGGCCTGGCACAGCATTGCAACCGTGTCGAACAATTCTTGATGCATATCGAATCCTCCCGTTTTGAACTTCCGGCCGCCGGGTCACGCGTTCCCGTTCAGCTCGTGTACATATTCTTTGAACCGTTCGCCGCGCGTTTCGTAATTGGGGAACTGGTCAAAACTCGCGCACGCCGGCGACAGCGACACAATGTCGCCGCGCACCGCCAGCCGATGCGCCAGCCGCACCGCCTGTTCCAGATTTTCGACGCGGTAAATCGCCGGGTTCCCTTCGGAATATTCGGGGCAGCCGGTGATGGCAGCCTCAATCTTCGGCGCGGTCACGCCGAGCAGAATCGCAATTTTCACTTTCTTCGCGACCACCGGCCCCAGCGGGTCAAACGGGATGTTTTTGTCGTACCCGCCGAGGATCACGATGATTTTCCGGTCAAACAGCGACAGCGTCCCGGAGATGGTGCGCGACGGCGTGGTCGCAATGGAGTCGTTGTAGTACCGGACGCCGCCCAGCTCGCGGACGAACTCAGCCCGGTGCTCCACCCCGGCGAACGTCCGCGCGATCTCGTGCATCACTTCGATGTTCACGCGTCCCCACACAGCGGAAATCGCGGTCATATAGTTTTCCACGTTGTGCGCGCCGGGAATGCGGATGTCTTTCGCGGGGAACACCTCGGTGTCCGTGCCGTTGAGCCGCATCATAATCATCCCGTCGCTGCGCAGCCACGCGCCGTTTTCCACTTCGCCGCGGCGGCTGAATTCCAGCACCTGCCCGCGCGTTTCGTCCACGAACGAATGCGTCAGCGCGTTGTCGCGGTTGAGCACGGTGCGTCCGAACGCGTTTTGGTGCAGGAAGATGTTCTTCTTAGCGTTGACATATTCGTCCATATCCTTGTGCATATCGAGGTGATTGGGCGTGATGTTGGTAATCACGGCGACGTCCGGGCTGCGGCGCATCGAAATCAGCTGAAAGCTGGACAGCTCCACCACTGCCACGTCGTCCGGCGCAATCTGCTCCACCAGCGGCAGCAGCGCCGCGCCGATGTTGCCGCCGAGGTACACGCGCTTGCCCTGCGCTTTGAGCATTTCGGCGATGACGGTGGTGGTAGTGGTTTTGCCGTCGCTGCCGGTCACAGCGATGATCGGGCACGGGCACAGCTCAAAAAACATCTCCATTTCGGACGTGACGGCGATCCCGCGGCGGCGGGCATCGGTCAGCTCGGGCAGCGTGTACTTCATCCCCGGCGTGCGGAACACCATGTCGCCGTCCAAATGCGCCAGGTAATCCGGCCCCAGCCGGAACTGCGCCCCGGCGGCGGCGAGCCGGTCGCCCATCGCGCCCAACTGTTCGCGGCTGCGCTTGTCGCAAATGGTGACGTGCGCACCTTTGCGGGCGAACAGCTCCGCCACCGGCGTGTTGCTGACGCCGACGCCGCAAAACGTGACCGATTTGCCGTTCAGGGATTCCATAAATTGCTGTATTCTGCTATCCATCATGATCGATGATCCTTTCTGTCGGTGAGAAGATATATATGATTATATTATATCCGATTTTGGCGCGGGTGGAAATGGTTTTTCCGAATTTTTTGAAATTTTTTTGGCAAAATGAAAAAAGCCGCCGCCCAGCGGGGGCAGCGGCGATGAGATGTTCACTTTTGGGACGAAATTGCGGCCTCAATCTGCGCGACAATCGGGGTGCAGTCGATTGCATAAACCCGTTCGCCGCAAACCAATTGGTTGTCGTTCCGGACGGTGCAGCGGCCGATTTCCTGGTTGTTCGCGTCCCGGAATGTAACGGCATAGCGGTATCCGTATGTGGATTCCGTTTCCTTTTGGCCGTCCGGGTAATCCGTCGGGAACGCATCCAGCACCTGTTTCACCTGCGCTTCGTCGGTGATCGTGACGGTTTTGCCGGTCGTGCCGGACTGAATCTCCGCTTCGGCAGCTGTCTTTGGCAGCTTCGGCGCGGACGCGCAGCCAGTCAGCAGCAAGAGCAGCAGCACCATCATCACGGCTAGGGCGGACAGTTTGCGGGGATTGAACATTTGCGGACACCTCCTGAATTTATGGCATAACACCGGGGATATCGTAGAACATCTCGGTTGACGAAAATCCTCTGCTGGCATATTCTTCATCCGCAAAAAGCGTAATCAGCTCGTTCAGCCGCAGAAAATCCGGCTTGTATACTTTTCCGTCCAGCGCAATCTCGCGGAAATTCAGAACCCAAATATGGTTCAAGTCCTTTCTTTTCTGATCGCGAAGCGTGAAGTGATAAATATATGTCCCTTCCGCCGGTCGTTCGGTCAAATCGCGAATCGGCTCGTCCAGCGAAAGTGCATTCAGCTTCGCAAGCGCTTTCTGAATCTGGGTCTCCGGGTAGGTGTACACTTCCGAAGTCACCCCGTTTTGGTAGCGAATTTCGGCGATGTCGTTTGCGGAAAAACGCGCGCAGCCGGTCAGTATACCAAGCAACAGGATCGCCGAAAGTATCTTGCAGAATCGCATCCGAGCATTATTCATCTGATTTTCTCCTCCTACTCAGTTAAATAGGACAACCGACCAGTAATAATTCAAATCAGTGGTCAAATGAATGTTATTGTGACCTTGTCCATCATTTACGACCAAGCTGCCACCCGAAGTATCCTGATAGTAATACCCATATGCAACAAGTGTCTTAGAACCATACGACCAAGAAGACGAGTGATAGTTGCTTGTTTGTACCAATACCGGATAATCCGCAACAAACGAGCTTTGAATATCTGACCACATCGTATTTGTAAACGAGTACGCAGTTCCCCTCGTCGAAACATTCCGGTCGCTTAAATACTTGTTTAAGCCCTTGTAAGTAATTCCGGCATAATCACATTCGCCCAAAAGCTGCCATGAGTTTATGTTCGTGTTCGGTACATAATACACGCCGCTCAAATATTCCTGTAACTTATTATTTGTGCTATAAGTCGGGTACAGAACATTCGAATTATGGTGCACATAAATGTACCTCAATAAAATCGAACTCGCGTGCAGCGGTGTGGCGTAAGAAGATACCCACGTTTCAGGAAGACTTTGGGTGAATTTGTAAATTGCTCGCATAGGAGCGACCTGCGCCTTTCTCACCAGAGCATTTTTCTCCGTCACAGAAACAGCTGTTTTGCTGTATACCAACCCAACTTTGCTTGAATCGACCAAGCCATCCGTGCTAACATCGCGAATCGAATTCGATGAATCTTTATAGAAATGCGCCAACGGACCATTGTATATATACTCCGTCGCCCCTTCCGCCTCAAACGGTGACGGGTTGCTCGGCGAATATTCCGGAACCGAAAGATCGTTGTGATTCACGATCACATACGCGTCGGGTGCATACCGGAAACAAACCGCTTCCGATTCGCCGTTCAAGTTTTTCAACTCGGTCGAACCCAGATACTGATAATCGCCAAATCCGGCGAGCACAGCATCCGCAATTGTCCGCTCCGGCGATGTCCGGATCGAAACGGAGTCGCCAAAGGCAACCGATGGAACCATCGTTGCGGAAAGCAGAACCGCTATTGCAACGATCAAAGAGATCATTTTTCTAAATTTGCGTGTCATTTTTGTGCCATCCTTTCTGTCAATTACAATTTTTTGTCGATAGATCAGGATGCACGAATTTCTCAAACCCGCCGTACCAGGTTTACCCCAGCGCGGTTTTCCAAACCAGCGGCAGCTTCGAGCAGCGCGCGCACCCCGCCGGTATGAGAAATGTCAGAAAGAACAGAATGATCGTGCCAATCAAACTTCTCTTTAACATCGAAACTACCACCTCCTGTTTAACAAATATTTGGTATGTCACTAACTTTATTATACAATAAATCCATTAACTTGTCAATAGTAATTCCAACATTTTTTCATTTATTTTTCATACTTTGACAATTATCTTATCCATCTTCCATACTCCCCGTACCAGACACCCGTCTGTCCGTCCAAAATAAAAATTTTTCGCCAAAATCCGTCAAAACACTTGTTTTCTCGCGCAGAACGTGGTATCATTGAATTGCTATTCATATCAAATTCAGGAAGGTGCGATTCCAATGAGCAGAAGATACAGCAGCGCCGACGCCCGTCGCCGGATTCTGGCCACTTGCACGCGGCTGTTTGTCCGCAACGGATACAAGGACGCCAAAATGTCCGACATCATGAAGCTGGCCGACGTGTCCACCAGTACGTTTCACAATATTTTCGGCACCAAAGACGGCGTCCTGGGGGCGATTATGCAGTTCGTGTTCACCCACCAGTTCGACACCGTCGCCCGCCACTGCCCCGCCGACCAGCCGGCCGCAACGCTGGCCATCCGTGCCGCCGTCCTGCTGGCGCTCACCGAGCAGAACGAGCCGCTCCGGGAGCTGTACGTCAAATCCTACACGCTGCCAAAAATCGCCGAATCCATCTGCCAGCGCGCAACGGCCGATCTGTGCGCCCTGTTCAGCGCCGACGAATCGTCCATGTACGAGCTTTCCATCGGCATCACCGGCGCGCTGTGCGCGTATATTGGGCACCCGTGCAGCCCATACTTTCCTCTGGAACGCAAAACGACGTGCTGTCTGCAAATGCTGCTGGAATCGCTGCATCTGCCGGAACCCGACCGCCAGCAAGCGCTCGACTGCGTCGCGCAGCTGGACATCCCCGCCATCGCCGCCGAAACCCAAACCACACTCTTCCGCGCCATGGAGCGCGAGTTCCACTGCCGCCTGCGCTTCCCCGCCGCTGCTGCGAAAGCGTGAGTTAGGCGTTCCCTCAGCGTTTCTCATTGTTGTGCGAAAAAATCAATCCTCGACCGCAGGCCATTTGCACATCTGGCAGATGTGCACCCGTAGCTCCCCCTCCGGGTCGCGACTGCGCGCGGCCGACGCAGTCGCCGCAGCGGGAGCAGAGCGGCGAAGCCGCGGTCTATGGGCCACGGACAAACCCCATCCATGTATGGGCGATCATCGATCGCCCGCCTTGTTTCATTACGGTTTGTATCATCGCGGTTACACCGCGCAACCTTTGAATCCTCATCCCCCCCGAAAGGCCGTGATCCCATGAAAAAAATCCGCCTGATCGCCACCGGCGGCACCATCGCCTCCAAACCCACGCCGGACGGCCTGTCGCCGCAAATATCGTCCGACGAGCTGCTGGAATACGTGCCGGAGCTGCGCGCCTATGGCGAAATCTGCCCCACCCAGCTGTTCCGGCTGGACAGCACCGATATGACCCCCGCGCACTGGCTGCGCGTCGCCGCCGAGATTCGCGCGGAGTACGACGCCTACGACGCGTTCGTCATCACCCACGGCACCGATACCATGGCCTATGCCGCCGCCGTGCTGTACTACCTGATCCAAAACAGCCCCAAACCCATCGTCCTCACCGGCTCCCAGCGGTCAATCTATGCCCGCGACTCCGACGCGCGCGAAAATCTGCGCGACGCCGTCCACTACGCCGCCAGCCCGGACGCTTGCGGCGTCCACGTCGTGTTCGGCGGCCACGTCATCAGCGGCTGCCGCGCCCGCAAAACCCGCACCCGCAGCTACAACGCTTTTTCCAGCATCGATTACCCCGACGTCGCCGTGTTCCGCGGCGACCGGCTCTGCTGCTTCATCCGCGAATCGCTGCCCGGCCCGGTGCAGTTTTTCGACCGCCTGAACAGCAACATCGCCGTCGTCAAACTGACGCCCGGCATGAGCGCCGAGCTGTTCGACGCCATCGCCGGTCACTGCGACGCCGTCATCATCGAAAGCTTCGGCATGGGCGGCATCCCGTTCTACGACCGCAGCAATTTCCCGGAGAAAATCGACCGCCTCGCCGCCCGCGGCGTGCGGATCATCGTCACCACCCAGGTGCCGCACGAAGGGAGCGACCTTTCGGTCTACGAAGTCGGCCACCGCATCGGCGCGCACGCGCTCCCCGAAGTGTACGACATGACCATCGAAGCCGTCGTCGCCAAAACCATGTGGGCGCTGGCCTATTCCGACTCGGCCGAGTCGTTCCGCGACCGGTTCATGGCCTGCATCGGCCCCGACCGGATGCAATAACGCGAATTCTTTCAAAACCCCGGGATTTTCGGGGTTTTGCTTGCAAACCGTGCAATAATATGATAAAATAAATCAAAATCAATGATTTAATCAAATTGCAAAGGAATCTTGCATATGCTGGAACTAAAAGACATTTCCTATCAGGTGGACGAAAAACCGATCCTGACGGACATCAACCTCAAAATCGACGACCGCTTCGTCGCAATCACCGGCCCCAACGGCAGCGGCAAATCGACGCTGGCCAAGCTGATTATGGGCATCATCCGTCCCACCGCCGGCCGAATCTTCCTGGACGGTGCCGACATCACCGACCTGTCCATCACCGAACGGGCGCAGCGCGGCATCAGCTTCGCATTTCAGCAGCCCGTCCGCTTCAAAGGCCTGACCGTGCTGGATCTGATCTCGATCGCGGCGGGCAAAAAGCTGTCGGCCGCCCAGGCGTGCGACTACCTGTCGGAAGTCGGGCTGTGTGCCAAAGAATACGTTCACCGCGAGCTGAACGGGTCGCTGTCCGGCGGCGAACTGAAACGCATCGAAATCGCGATGGTCAACGCGCGCGGCGCAGCGCTCACCATTTTTGACGAGCCGGAAGCCGGAATCGACCTGTGGAGCTTCAACAGCCTGATCCGGGTGTTCGAGCATATGTACGAGCGCACGCGCGGCTCGATTCTGATCATCTCGCACCAGGAGCGCATCCTGAACATCGCCGACCAGATTATCGTACTCAAATCCGGCCGCATCCAGGACGTCGGCCCCGGCGCAGAGCTGCTGCCGCGGCTGCTGGGGCGCAGCGCCGTGGGCGGCTGCCGCAAACAGGGAGGGAACGCATGATGGACGCAATCGAAAAATCGCTGCTGGAACAGGTGTCCGGCCTGCACGACATCCCCGCCGGGGCGTACAGCCTCCGCATCAACGGCGCACTGGACAGCAAAGCTTCCAGCGCGCACATCACCATCGAGAAAAAAAACGACCTGCCGGGCATTAACATCATCATCGCGCCCGGCACCCGCAACGAATCCGTCCACATCCCGGTCATCCTGTCGCAAACGGGGATTAAGGAGTTGGTGTACAACGACTTTTTCGTCGGGGAGGACTGCGACGTCGTGATCGTCGCCGGGTGCGGCATTCACAACGGCGGCGACCAGGACAGCAACCACAGCGGCATTCACCGCTTTTTCCTCGGCAAGAACGCCAAAGTGAAATACATCGAAAAGCACTACGGCGAAGGCGACGGCCGGGGCGCGCGCGTGATGAATCCCACCACCGAATGCGAGCTGGGCGAAAACGCGCACATGGAGATGGAAACTGCGCAGATCAAAGGCATCGACTCCACCAACCGCGTCACCAAAGCGAAGCTGGCCGACGGCGCGTCGATCGTGGTGCACGAAAAAATCATGACGCACGGCGCGCAGCACGCGGAAACGTCGTTTGAAGTCGAGATGAACGGGGTAGACTGCGCCGCGCACATCGTGTCCCGCTCGGTGGCGCGCGACGAATCGCACCAGCTGTTCCGCTCCAAAATGGACGGCAACAACCGATGTTCCGGCCGCTCCGAGTGCGACGCGATCATCATGGACAGTGCGTCCGTCGGCGCTATCCCGCAGGTGTACGCCAATCACGTGGACGCCACGCTGGCGCACGAAGCCGCCATCGGCCGCATCGCCGGGGAGCAGCTGACCAAACTGATGACGCTCGGCCTGACCGAAAAGCAGGCGGAGGAAGAAATTATCAACGGGTTCCTGAAATAATTTTTTCATAAACAACAGCCGACGCGAATGGATGGTTCGTGCCGGCTGTTTTGTTTTCGGGTCAAGCAATTCCAAAAAAAGCAACAACCGGCACGGAACCACCTCCGTGCCGATCATCTCATGCAGTCCTCACCGCACCGTGTACCATTCGCATTCCGCCGCGCCCGCAACCGTCGCCACCCGGCCGCAGCCGGACAAATCCACCGGCGCGTACCACACGCCGTCGTCCGCGAACAGCTCGCCGATGAACCCGTCGCCGATCAACCGCAGCGTCTCGCCCGGCACCGCGAACGTCTGATCCCCAACGACCAGCGTTTCGCCGTCCCAGCGGAGCGCCCACGTCCCCAGCCGAACGCCAATCGCGCCGCCCGTCCGCCGCAGCGACAGTTCCCACGCGCCGTCCGGCATCGTGTGCGTCCCGCAGCCCGACGCGAACGCCGCCCGCGCGTCGTCCCATTCGCGCACCGGCCGCTGCGCAATCATCAGTTCTCCGCCGCGCCGCGTCAATCCGAGCGTCCGCGGCAGCCCCAGCGCGCCCGTGAAGCAGCGGCCGTTGTTCGGGAACCGAATCCACATCGTCGAAATCACGCGGTCCGTCCCGCTGAACGTCTGCGCCGCATACGACTCGCGCACCGCGTAAGCGCGGTGGATTTTCCCGTCCCATTCAAACCGGCACCCGTCGAACGTCCCGTCGTACCACGTCCCGTTCGCCGTCCAGAAAATCCAGTGCGCCGTGCCGTCCGCCTCAACCAGCCGGAACAAATCGGGGCATTCGTACCCGCCGTCCAGCGTCAGCCGCTGCGTCTCCGTCCAATTTTTCAAATCCGTGCTGCGCAGAATCGCGAAATCCGCATCCTCCACCCACAGCACCATGATGTATGCGCCGCTTTCCGCGTGGTAAAACACTTTGGGGTCGCGGTTCTTTTCCGCGATGGTGTCCACCGCCAGCCCCTGTTTTTCCAGCGTACGGCCGCCGTCGCGGCTGACGGCACAGCGCTGCGTGTACGCCCGCCCGGCGCTCCACGGCGATTCTCCGCCCGCCGCCGTATAAAAGAATACGCGTTCCCCGTCCGGCGTCACCACGGCGCTGCCGGAATACATCGTCCCCGTCTCGTCCGGGTACATCACCGGCCGCATCGTCGTCCAGTGCAGCAAATCCGTGCTCACCGCGTGCCCCCACGTCATGTTGCCCCACCGCACGGACAGCGGGTTGTGCTGGTAATACGCGTGGTACACCCCGTCCGCAAAATGCAGCCCGTTGGGGTCATTGATCCACCCGGCCGGCGCCGTCACATGGCATTCCGGTCGTTCCGGCTCGTCCGGGATATCCGCCGGTTCGGTGCGAATCGCCGCGCAGTACGGCGCCGTCGCGCCCGCCAGCGTCACTTCGCCGCGCCCCGGCAAATATGCGTAATACAGCGGCGCTTCGCCATCCTCCATCGCCGCCTGCATCCTGTACTCCGTTTCGCCGTACCGAACGGTCAATTCCGTTGTCAACGCACCGCGGTATACCGGCACATACACCCCGTCCGTCGCCGACCCGCGCCAAATATTTGATTTCATATTTCCCGCTCCCATCGATTGCTCAGAACGACACAATCAGCTGCATTTTGAACTGTTCCAGCCCGAACACCGCGTGCGGAATCCCCTTCGGCATAATCAGCGTCTCGCCTTTTTCCAGGATATATTCCACCCCGCCCACAGTAAATTTTCCCTTTCCGTCCAGCACCGTCACCATCGCGTCGCCGCCGGCCGCGTGCGAAGAGATCTCCTCGCCCTTGTCGAACGAAAAAACCGTCATGCTGACCGCGTCGTTTTGCACCAGCGTCTTGCTGATGACCTGCCCGGCCTGGTACTCCACCAAATCGGCCAGGTGCAGTTTCTTTTCTTTTTCAATATTCTTGTACATTTTTTCGCGCCCCTTTCGGATTTATGATTCTATTATACGCCTTTCCGCCCCGGATATCAACCCTTTTGCAAAATTCAATCCCGCCCGCAAAATGCGCACAAAAAGCCGTCAAATATCTGGAACTTCTTTAACGGGACATTTTCTGATGTAACGCTCATCGCATTTTCAATTTTTATTAGTTTATCCCGTTATCGTCATACTTGTCGCGTTTTCCAAGATTGCACTGATCGCACAGCGTTCTTAAATTCGACAGTTCCGTCCGTCCGCCTTTCGACACCGGAAAAATATGATCCACGTGCAGCACCGCGCCGTTCTTTGCGGACGCGCCGCACAAAACGCACCTAAATCCGTCTCTTTTCATCACGTCATAACGAAGCGAATCCGTCATCTTCATTCTTTGGTATTCTTTGCTTTTCTGATATTCGGTTTGCTGCTCAGTCTCATGAATAGCTCTTTTCAAGTCATCCAAATTATAGACCCGGTAGTTGCAATATGAATTCTGCCCCTTCGGGCTGGTATACTTGCTGTAAATCGTAATGTCCAAATCCACGGTGGGTTTCAATTCGTTCTGCCGAAATAGCGACCGTTCTTCTTCAAACCAATCAAAGTGGCCGTACCATTCTGTCGATCGATTCGCAAAAATCGCTTTGCATTTTTCCGTATATAAGGCGTAAGCTTTTTGATTATGCTCTACTTCCTTTATGGTTTTCCGAAAAAAATCCTCGTCCTCTGAGAAAAAGCACCGAAGCAACTGGTCAAAGTTTGTTCTGTTATACTCCAATTTTGACTTGCAAAATTTCGTATACCGAAACTTCCGTTCGACCGCAATAAAATTTGCTCGATAGGTCTTGTTAAACTCTATAATGGCGGCAATTGCTGTACTATGATTGAGTATGTATGATCTAATACATTTTTTAACTATTCGACTTATTATAAGTCCAAACAGAACGGCAAGTGCAATAATTAAGAGTAATATAAGAACGATATCTTCGGTACGCATAAAAACTCCCCTAAGCCAATAAGCCCCTATTTTCGCTTGTTCACGTTGAACCTTGCAAGATTAAACGTGAATTCTATTTATATACATTTATTATACACTGCCCAGCCCCGGATATCAACCCTTTTGCAAAATTCAATCCCGCCCGCAAAATGCATTCCGGAAATATCCGTAATTTTTGCGTATTTCAAAATCCGAAAACACGCAAAAATTGCGTAAAAGGGTTGCGTATTTCAATCCCGTCCAGCGCGACATCCCGGAACTCCTCCGCAACCTCCTCAAAATCACATGATCCACAGAGCAACCGCATTCACGATTTGGAAGCGTTTTCCTTTTCCGTATTGATCGAAGCCACCAGCATCGCCCGCAAAGATTTGCACTTATTTTCCAGCAGCGTATACCGTTCCGCATCAATATAATCCGTTCTGCGGAGCAATTCCAGCCAATAGCCCGTCTCGTTTGCCTCTTTCCGCGCAATTTGCAGTTTGGCTATAAAGTCCGCCGTACTGTGCGCATATCCGGCCTCGCAAATGTTCGCCCCAATGGAAGTCCCGCTTCTGCCGATCTGGTTCGAAATAATACTTTCCCGCTGTTCTTTCAGCTGTTTCACCAGATGAATCACCTGAACCGCAAATTCCATCGACTGCACCGCAAGCTTATCATTCGCCACAATTCATTCCCCCATTCGCTTAAACGAAGCAGCAACTCCGCCGCTATAACCCCCACATTCCGTACACTCATGCGCCGCAGGCGCACTTCACGGCGGCTCCCTCCGCCGCTTCATTTGAAAAAAAGAGCCGTTTGCAACCGCAAACAGCTCTTTTTTCATTTGGCAAAGAACCGTAATTTTGATAGAAACCCTTAAAGGGGTGCAACTACGGTTATCCCGGCGGATATTGTAGTGGGCAGTCAGGTTTTGGAACATCTCCATGGGGACAATCACATCCTTTGTACCCTGCAGGCTCAAAACCGTCCCCGTGGTGTAGCAGGCAACGCCGCTCATAGCAAGGCCTTTCAGCGTGGTCATATCCGCTTTATAGCCGCTTTCTGCACCGCAGGCATAGAGGACGGTGGAAAACGGCCCGTCTCCATCCGGAATCAACGCCTTTCCATACAGGCCGATGTCCTCATATTCCACACAGAGCGTCTCTGCTCGGTAACCGGTCTTTTCCTCACCGGCAGGCTCGGGAAATCCTGCATCGTGACCGACGCCGATGATTGCCGCAATCCCGGCAATCACCGCAAACGCCCCTGCGCCAATGAGAACCGCTTTGATTCATTTTTTCATGCCCATTCCTCCAATGTGCGAAAAACTACAGTAAGCGCCTGCCTTGCCTCCGGCATGGCAGTAAACACCTGAAAAGCATGGCAGGCGCCGTGACGAATATCCAGTGCTGTTTGGTGTCCCTGCTTTTTCAGCTTTTCATACAATACCCTGGAATCATCCAGCAGCACCTCTGTGTCGGAGACGGAAAAGAACACCGGCGGAAGCCCGCTGAAATCGCCGTACAGCGGCGAGATTGCCGGCTGGCGCAGATACTCCAAATCATTGACCCGGCTGCCGAATACAACCTTGATTTTGCCCTCCATTACAGAAGTACGGAGCATATAGTCTGCAGCTGCATTTTCGGTGTAGGACGGGAACTGGTCAGCCTGCGTCACACAGGGGGAGAAAGCCACCAGCGCCTTTGGCAGGGGAAGCCCTTTTTCCTTCAGCAACAGCGCCAGGGATAGTACCAGCGTGCCGCCTGCGCTTTCCCCCATGAATACGACATCCTTCGGAGAAACGCCGGTTTTCAAGAGTGCGGCATAGGCGGTCAGACAATCCTCCAGCGGGGCAGGCCACAGATTTTCCGGGGCAAGGCGGTAGTTGAAACTCACGCAGTTATAGCCATGGTTGGCTGTGATATACTGGCAGACTGCCCGCCGTTCCCGCGCAGAACCGACGGTAAATCCGCCGCCGTGGATATAAAATATCGTTTCTTTGGTATTTCCAGCATATTTAATAAACTCCGCTGAGAGGCCATCCAGTTCGCCCGGTCGGACTGTTACCCCATTGGGAGGTTTTGGCGGTTTGCGGTCGTTTCGCTTTCGCTCTGCCACATAGTCGTGGGGCTGCCCCGGTTTATCCTTCGGCATACAGCGGAACACCAAATTCATCATATGGGCATATAGACTTGGCACACCTGCTCACCCCTTTATCATTTTCCCAATTCCCCGGAAGAAATGGCCGTTGGCCATTTCCAGCATACCGGGCAGCACGCCGCCCTTCATACCGCCGGAGATCATCATGCTGCGCAGGGGGCTTCCGGCGGAGGAATTCATCAACATCCGAAATTCCGGGTTTTCATAGTCTTTTTTGCCGTCAAAGCCCTTGGCGATGGTGGACTCCACTGCTTTGAACATGATCTTCATGATGAGGCTGTGCTCCTTCATTTCCATGACGGTGTTGTCCATGGTGAAGCTGCCCTTTTTCAGCACCGGCGGCGTATAGCGATGCCCCAGCATGGTTTCCCAAGCTGCCCGGTTGGGCTTGCCGCTGCAATGCGCATACCAGCTGCTGCCTTGCCACGCCGGAACAGGCAGGGTTTCGCCGGACTTTTGAATAGAGGCAGTGAGACTGCCGATGCAGACGGTATATGTTCCGGCGGGTATTTTCCAACCGTCCTGCCAGACGGCGAAGCTGCGGCCAGTCAAAGTGAAGGTGACAGTCCGGCTTTCGCCCGGCTGCAAAAATACCTTTCGGAAGCCCTCCAGCTCCCGCAGCGGGCGGTGCAGTCCGTCCTGCGGGGCACCAATATAGAGCTGCACTACCTCCGCACCGGCGAAAGAGCCGGTGTTTTTTACGGCAACGGAGACGGTGTCGCCATCCACCGTCAAATCGGAATAGGCAAACGCCGTGTAGCTCAGGCCGTAGCCGAATGGCCAGCGGACGGGCACACCGGATTTATCGTAATAGCGATAGCCAACATAAATCCCCTCCTGATACAAGGCATCCGCAGTTTTGCCGTAAATCTCGGAGGACGGAACATCCCCATAAGTAAACGGCCAGCTCTCCGCCAGCTTACCGCCGGGATTGACGCAGCCATACAGCAGGTCAGCAATGGCCTCGCCGCCTGCCTGACCGGGCAGACCCATATAGAGAATTCCCTTCACCCGCTCCGCCCACGGACACTCCACGGCGCTGCCGCACAGCAGCACGACCACTGTGTTGGGGTTGGCGCTGACCACTGCCTCGATCATCCGCAGGTGACCGACAGGGAGCTTCATATCGTCCCGGTCAAACCCCTCGGACTCATAGCGGTCGGGAAGTCCCGCGAAAATAACAGCGACCTCCATCTGCTCCGCCGCCGCCCGTGCCTCATCCAGCAGCGCGTCCGTGGTATCGCCCCGCTCGTCGCAGCCGGGGGCATAGATGGCATCCGGCAGGAAGTCCAGCGGCTGGGAAAGCCCCGTGGGGTTGATGTGGCTGGAGCCTGCGCCCTGATAGCGCAGCTTCTTTGCCATGGCTCCAATGACGGCGATTTTTGCGCCCTGCTGCAACGGCAGAATGCCGCCCTCGTTTTTCAGCAGCACCGCGCCTTCCGCTGCCGCACGTTTGGCAAGGGTGTGGTGGGCGTCATAGTCGCAAATCGTATTCTCGTGCAGCGCTTCTGCCGCTCGGAACACCAGCTTCAGCACGCGGCGGGCGCTGTCATCTATGCAGCTTTCGGGGAGCGTCCCATTCCGGACCGCCTGCAAAACATCCTTTTCCATGTAGTCGCTGCCGCCGGGCATATTGAGGTCACAGCCGGCGCGGAAGCCCTCAATGCGGTCGTTCATCGCGCCCCAGTCGGTCACGACCATGCCGTCGAAACCCCACCCGGTTCGGAGAATGTCTGTGAGCAGCCTCTTGTTGTCCGAACAGTGTACCCCATTCAGCTTTGGGTAGGCACACATAACCGTGGACGGCTTGCCCTCCTTGACGGCGATCTCGAAAGCCGTCAGGTACAGCTCCCGCAAGGTGCGCTCGTCCAGCACACTGTCGGAGGTGAAGCGGGATAGCTCCTGCGAGTTAGCGGCGAAATGTTTCAGGCTGGTGCCGACGCCCTGTGACTCGGCACCCCGGATGAAGCCCGCCGCCAGCTTGCCCGCAAGATACGGGTCCTCGCTGAAATACTCAAAGTTCCGCCCGCAGAGCGGATTACGCTTGAGATTGGCACCGGGGCCGAGAACAAGGCCAACGCCCTGCTCCCTGGCTTCCTCGCCGATGGCAGCACCGATCTGTTCCAAAAGCTCCGGATCCCAGCTTCCGGCAGTTGTCACCTCGGCAGGAAAGCAGGTTGCGGGGCGGGAGGCGTGGACGCCCAGCATATCCGCCGCATTCTCCTGCTTGCGCAAGCCGTGAGGGCCGTCGCACATGAAGAGGGGCGGAATGCCGTATTTTTCGTATTTCTTTGTTTCCCAGAAGTTTTCGCCGGAGCAAAGCGCAATTTTGTCCTCCGGCGTCATCTGCTGTAAGATTTTTTCAATATCCATAGCTTCTCCTCAAAAGGTATGCGTTCCACTTTCTGCTGTGACGGGTTCTTTTCCGGGCAGGCATACCGTTGCAGTGCAGTTGGCGGGAACAGTGACGGTGTATTTCCAGCCGTCCGCAGTTTTCTCCCATCCGCTTTCCACCTTGCCGTACACGCTGTCATAGGCAGCTTTGGCGTGGGTAAAGTGTCCGCCGGGATGCGGTGTAAGTGTAAAGTAATTTTTTCCGTCCACGCGGATGCCGCACATGGTATCGAACAGCCACGCCACCACAGCGCCCTTGGAATAATGATTCAGAGAACCAATACCGCCGCTTTTGCTGTTCGGCCCTTCCCATGCCTCCCAGATGGTAGTAGCTCCGTTTTTCGGCATACTCAGCCAGCCTGGAATCTCCTCGTTTTCCAGCAAACGGTAGGCTGATTCCAGGTCGATATCCGTCAGCACATCCAAAATCAGCGGCGTGGAGAGGAAGCCCGTTCCGAGACGCCAATGGAAATGCTCCAGCGCGGTAAGCAGCCGCTTTTGTGCGTATTCCGTCTGCGCTTCGTCCAGTAGGCCGAACGCCAGCGGGCGGACAAGCTGCGCCTGCCGGTCGGTGTCAAGAGAATAGGCGGGTGTCCGCCGCAGCGCCTGATAACTTCTGCGGCAGCCGGCGGCAAATTCCCGATAAGCCTTTGATTCCGCCTCGTTGCCAAGCGCCGCTTCAATCTCTGCCATGCAGTCCATCACATGGGCGGTGTAGGCCGTGGCCACCTCCGGGTGGGGCACGGCGCAGTCCTTCCATGTCATGTGGTGGACGCTTTCCGGTTCTGCCCACTCGCCGTAGGCCTGTCCATAGTTGGAGAGGTACTTTCTATCCTCCCCGTGCAGTCCGGTTCGCTTGGCGGTCGGGTACCATTTCCCGCAGCGGTTCTGCATAAATTCAGCGTAGCGCCGCATTCCGGACAGATACTTTTTCAAAACATTTGTATCGCCGTACTGCTTCCAAAGTGCATACGGCATCAGCACTCCCGCGTCCGCCCAGCCGACAGAGCCATTCATGGCACGCATATAAAAGTCCGTGCCGCCCTCCGGTGCGATCTGCGGCAGACAGCCGTTTTTCGTCTGCCAGTCGTAGACATCGTTCAGATACTTCCCGGCAAAGGGCAGATAGTCAAAGAGATAGCTTGCCGTTGGGCAGAAGATCTGCGCGTCGCCCGTCCAGCCGTGGCGCTCACGGGTGGGGCAGTCGGTGGGCAGGTCGGCGTGGTTGTTCTTCGCGCTCCAGACGGTGTTTTCCACGAATTTGTCGAGAAGCGCGTTGGAGCTTTCAAAAAAGCCCGTGCGCTCCATGTCGGAGTACACCGCGATGGCGGTGAAATCCTCCGGCTGAAACGCCGCATCGGTTTCCACCAGCACATACTGAAAGCCGAAGATGGCAAAGGAGGTCTTGTAGCGATTTTCACCCTCCCTGCAGGTATAAACGACTTCTTGCCGGGGCGTAATGAAATCCTTGCGGGAGAGCTGGATGTTCTTCTGCGTAAATTCGCCGTTTTCGTCCAGCATCTCCCCGAAGCGCAGCTTGATCGTCTCCCCGGCGTGAGCGGTTACGGTAAATTCCGCATAGCCCGCGATGTTCTGCCCAAAGTCGAGCACCGTCTTGCCGAAGGGCGTGGTAATCAGCTTCGCTTTCAGCCGCTCATGCTCCGTGACGGGAACATTATTCGATGCAGAGGGCGTGACGGGATGGCTTGTGACCTTCGCCTTTCCCTGATACGAGGGGACATTGTTGGCGTTGACCACCTCGCCGTCCTTGTTGTCGGCAAAGCGGATGGGGCCGTCGTTGGACCACTCCCAGCTTTCGTCGGTGGCGATGGTCTGCACGCTGCCATCGGCGCGGGTAAGCTCCAGCTGTGCCAGCAGCTTCGTTTCCGTGCCATACTGGTTGCGGATGCCCCATGCGCCGGTGCTGCCTCGATACCAGCCGTCAGCAAGCTGCATCGTCAGGGCGTTTTCACCGTCTTGCAGCAAATCGGTCACGTCGTAGGTCTGGTACTGCACCCGCTTGCGGTAGTCTGTAATGCCGGGGGCGCGAACGAAATCGCCCGCGCGCCGCCCGTTGAAGCTTGCCTCGTACAGGCCGCAGGCAGTGATATACAGCCGGGCCTTTTGTATACCGGACACATTAAATACCTTTCGGAAGCAATCCACGGGATAACGCTCTTTCCTGTTGACCTGATAATCGCCGGTAATCCATTTGGCGCTCCATGCGCCGATGCCGGTCTCAAAGGATGCTTCGCTCCAATCGCCCGCCGCGGATTCCTCGTCCCAAAGCTGTACTTTCCAGAGCACCTTTGTTTTCGGCGGCACGGGAGCGCCGCCCCATTTTACGCACATGACGGCACTTTCCACCCTGCCGCTGTCCCATAGAATGCTGCCGCTGTCATCGGCGGCGACAATTTGATAGGCCGTTTGCTTTTTGCCGCCCTCACAGTTCCAAAACAGGCGCGGAGCGGAAAAATCCACGCCGACGGGGTCAAATAAATGCTCGGTTTTCAGTCGAATGGCCTTCATTCTTCTGCCTCCCGGCGAGCCTTGATCTCCGCCTGCTCCTTGTCAATGTTTTTTTCAACATTCAGGAAGATCAGCAGTACAGCCAGGATAATGCCTGTGATTGCTTCCAGCCCAACAAAGCCAAAAGTGATGGCTCCCTTTACGGCAGCGGTCTGCTCAGCTGCCACTGTCACACCGTTCACGATTTCCGGGGCAATGTATCCGCTTTTGGCAAGCAGCCCGTTGAATACGCCGGTGCAGATGCCCACCATGGCCACGGAAATAATGTTATATACGCTCATGGCAATGCCGTCGCAGCGGAAGCCGAATCTCCACTCCACATGATCCAGCACATCGGCAAACAGTGCCATGAACACATAAGCACTGGGCAGACCGCCCATATTCTTGATGAACTGTCCCGCCAGCATAATAACCATATTGGTGGGGAACATCCAGCAGATGGCACTGCCGATGGCATAGAGGATAAAGCCCACCAGCGTCACATTCCGCTTGCCGAATTTCTTTGCCAGCGGCCACACAGCGAAAATTCCGATGCCCATGGGAATGCCGCCGATCATGGAGATCAATGTCTGGGTGATTCCGTCGTTATAGGTGCCCAGCACATAGTTGCAGAAGTACACAAGGCTCAGGTTTTTGATGCTGGTACCAAGAATGTAGATGAAAAAATACGCATAGATGAGCAGCATATACTTGTCGGTAAAGATTGCCTTCAGCTGCTGCTTAAAGGAAACCGTCGCTTCCTCACCAGAGTCCATGTTTTCCAGCGTGACGCGCTCCTTGGTGAAATAATACTCCAGCAGCGTCAGCGGCAGCGCCAGAATAGACAACACGCTCATCAGCGCGATCCATTTTCCCTGATCCACGCCGATCATGGGCATGATGACCATGGGGAACACGAGGGCGACCAGAATGCCGGTCATCATGATGTTTGAAATCTGATTAAAGACTGACAGACTGCCCCGTTGGGTGGTATTGCGGGTGGACAGCGGCACCATCAGGTTGTGGCTCATGTTATAGATGGTGTACGCCAAAGAGTAAAACAGGTTGTAACTGACCATGACCCAAACAGCCTGCAGGGTCTGAGAACCGCTGGGCACGGTAAAGAGCAGAATGCCCGTTATTGTCACCAGCGGCGCAGACAGCAGCAGCCAGGGTCGTGCCTTGCCTTCTTTGGTATGTGTGCGGTCGATAATGTAGCCCATGACCACATTGGTAACGGCATCGATAATTTTGGAAACGATGGGGAATGCCACCAGAAACGCACCGCCCCAAAGACCGGTGAGCTTCAGAACATCCGTATAATAGACATTCAGATAAGTCGCCAGCACTGCATTCAGCAGCAGCGCACCGGCTGGGCCAAGAAGATAGCCCAGCCACTTTTCTGCGGGTTTTACATTCTCCGTATGAATCCTGCTATGAAATAATTTGCGTTCCACGAGCTTTTGCCTTGCCATTGCTGATTCCTCCTGCATTTCTTTCTCACAAAATTGCCGAATTTTTATACTCCGCGGCAGTTTGCTTTATAAGTATATCACGCGTGCCTACAAAAAACTTGCCTTTTTGTAATCAATCTGATATAATTGTATTCAGATTGGAGGACTGCAAAATGGAACGTGTTGACTTACAATATTTGTGTACAACGATTGGCAAATTGACGGGTATCCCCATCCGCATTTTTGAGGGCGGTGTTCAGACATTTTACTATTCTGTCGTGTATCTTCCGAAAGACCCGATGATACTTTTCCACAATGAGGTTTTTGCCATCACGAGCCATGTGGGGTACTGTGTCACGCCGCAGTTTCACTATTATGGGGTTGTCAACTCAGGCCGCACGAAGATCGTTGTCGGACCGACGCGGCAGGTCACGGAAACGGAACAGGAACTGCGGGAGCTTGCTTTTCGCATGGATTTATCCGGTGAGGAGGCTGACACCATGATCTCCGGTGTGCGCAGCATTGTTCGTATGCCGGTGGAGAGCGTTCTGCAAATGCTGTGTACCGTGAATTATATCCTCAACGATGAAAAGCTGGAGCTGAAAGATATCTGCATCTATGAGCATGAACAGGCAGAGCTGACCCTCCGGCAGGCACAGCAGCAGGCACAGGAAAGACTTTCTGTTCCCGCTCATCGCTTGCAGCCGCCGACAGATCATAACACTTACGATATTGAGCAGCTTTTATTGCGGATGGTACGCAAGGGCGATACTGTGGCGCTGCGGGAATGGTTTGCGACGGCTCCGGCCATCCGCGGAGGTGTCGTGGCAGGAGACCCTCTGCGGCAAAGGAAAAATCTCTTTATTGTCACGGTCACTCTGGCCTCCCGTGCGGCAATTCAGGGAGGAATGCAGGTAGATGATGCCTTTACGCTCAGCGATTCCTACATTCGGCAGTGCGAGCTGTTATCCATCCCGGAACGGATCACAAACCTGCAATACCGGATGCTGATGGATTACACCGAGCGTGTGGAACGGCTGCGCCGAGGGAAAACACCGTCAAAGCTGGCTGTAGATGTGGCCAATTATGTTCAGCATCATCTCTCAGATGCAATTAAAACGGAGGATATCGCCGGAGCGTTGTATATGAGCCGCCCATACTTGTCGAAGAAGTTCAAGGAGGATACCAGAGAAAATATAGCGGATTTCATCCTGAAAGAAAAAACGGAGGAAGCCAAATGCCTTCTCCGTTATTCTGATAAATCTTTGACCGCTATCGGGGCCTATCTCGGCTTTTCCTCGCCAAGCCACTTTTCTCGTGTTTTCAAAGCAGTTGTCGGGAGTACTCCAAGGGAATACCGGGAGAAATATAATTAGGCCGGGAGCGATCGCGTATAATACGAGAAGCCATTGGTTTACATCAGAGTCTTTTCGTATTTCATTGGAACGTGAATTCCGTTCCGCCCTGGAATTTGAAAGTCATCCGTCCGTCGGCGTGGACGGTCATCGTATCGATGATGGTCAGCCAGAGCCTTTCGTCAAACCCGGTGAGCGCATCCAATTCCTGCACCTCAAACATAAATGCTCCGATGGCTTCTGCCTGGGCTTCCCGTGCCGCCTTTGTGGTGCGGAGCTGTACAAGCCGTGACTTCGCTTTTTCGTACCGCTCCACAAGCCCATTGTCCCGAGCGGCGTATTCTTCCTGATTCTGTGCCGTTTGCGAATTCTCTGCAATGCAGCGTTTTGTCAGTTCTGTCACCACATTGATCTCCTCCAGCAGGCTCTCGATTTCTGCATCAATGCCCGTGCAGTCCGTCAGCGTGGCTTGCATCAAGCGGCAGTCCTCAAGGATGCTGTTCTTAATCGTTTGCTGAAATTTCGCCGTATAAATGGCGAAAACCCCGATAAAATCGGGGTTTTCTTCGGCTACATCTTTTTTGTAGCCTCTTTATGTTTATGGTGGACACGAAGGGACTCGAACCCATGACCTCTCGCGTGTGAGGCGAGCGCTCTAACCAGCTGAGCTACGCGTCCAAATATGGTGACCCGGACGAGAATCGAACTCGTATTACCGCCGTGAAAGGGCGGTGTCTTAACCGTTTGACCACCGGGCCAAGTATGGTAGCGGCAGTGGGACTTGAACCTACGACACTTCGGGTATGAACCGAATGCTCTAGCCAGCTGAGCTATGCCGCCATACATCGCGTCCCGCGTCGCAGCGGAACATTGAATATTATATTCGATTCCGCGTCATTTGTCAAGGGCTTTTTTGAAATTTTTTATTTTTTTCCGATTTATTTCAGTTGCATCCGACGCGCGCCTGTGATATGATATTAGGAGTGGAAATTTGAACCCAAAAGGAGTGCTGCCGATGGAACCATTGCTGACCACCCGCCGGATGCTGCTGCGGCCCTATGAATCGGGCGACGCAGCCGCAGTGCAGCGCGTCATGTCGCACCCGCAGGTGTATGCATTCACCGCGCATGTGCCGCACATCTGTACGCGTGCCTACGCCGCGCGGTGGATTCGCGCGGCGCAAAGCGCCATGCGGCGGCGCGTATCGTACGAATTCGCCGCCATAGACCGATCCAGCGGCGCATATCTCGGGAACATCGGCATCGTGCGCGTCAGCGGCGATCCCCCCACCGGCGAGATCACCTATTGGATCGACCCGGCGCACCAGCGCCGCGGGCTGGCCACCGAGGGCGCGCGCGCCGTCCTGCGCTGGGCCGTGCAAACGCTCGGCGTCCGCACCGTAACCGGCTGCTGCATGGCGCACAACGTCGCGTCGCGCCGCGTGATGGAAAAACTCGGATTCCAATTCGTGACGCGTTCCCCGCACGCCTTGCTGAAAGACGACACCTGGGTCGATCTGGATCACTTGATATGGAGGCATCCCCAGTGAAAAAACGAACGAAAATCCTCTGCGCGGCCGCGCTCGCCGTCCTCATCGGCGCAGCCGCCGCGCTGATTCCGCGCACCTCCACCGCGCAGCGCGTCACCACAGCGATGGGGTCCATCGTCACGCAAACGGTCTATGGCCGCTCCGAACGCGCGCTCACGCAAACCACCATCCAGGCGGCGCAAACCATCCAGCAGCTGGAAAACCGCATCTCCTGCAAGCTGGACACCAGCGAAATCTCCGCGCTGAACCGCACCGGCACGGCGGAGGTCTCGGCCGATACGGCCGCGCTGCTCACGCAGCTGACCGCCTTGCAGCAGGCGTCCAACGGCCGCTACTGCATCACCATGCGGCCGCTGACGCTGCTGTGGGACTTTGACGCCGCCGAATTCCGCGTCCCGTCCGCCGAAGCGCTGCGCGACGCCGTGTCGCAGTCCGGCGGATTGTGCGCGGTGGACGGCTGCACCGTCCGCCTCACGCGCGGAACCATCGACCTCGGCTCCGCCGGAAAAGGCGCGGCGTGCGACGCCGCCGTAGCCGTATACCGCGCCGACGACGCCGTATCGTCCGCCGTGGTGGCCGTCGGCGGCAGCGTCGGGCTGTACGGGCAAAAAGGCCGCGACCCCTGGGTCGTCGCCATCCGCGACCCCGACGGCAGCGCCGCAGATACGCTCGGCACGCTGTCCCTGTCGGCCGGATTCGTGTCCACGTCCGGCACCTACGAAAAAGTCCGGACATCCGGCGGCGCGCGGTACCACCATCTCCTCGACCCCGCCACCGGATACCCGGCGGAAACCGATCTGGTCTCCGCAACGGTCGTCTGCGACAGCGGCGCGCTCAGCGATGCATTGGCCACCGCCTGCGTCGTGATGGGAGCCGCAGACGGCGCCGCGCTGCTGCAATCGTACGGCGCCGAATACGTCCTGATCGACGTGCAGCATCAAATCACCGTCAGCGCAGGCCTCCGCGACCGGTTCACGCTGACCGCAAGCGCCTATACGCTGCGCGAATCCATGTGAAATTGGTCAAAAAAGCGCGGAACCCCCTCGGATTCCGCGCCCCAAAATCGTCTCTGCTTTTTCTATCCAATTCAGTCCAGATTTTCCGCAATCGTCCGCGCAATCACCCGCGCCCCCAGCGGCGACGGATGGCACGCATCGCCCAGCGTGTCGCTCAGCCAGTCGCCCTGACCGAAATGCGGCGCAGCCGGGTCAAAATGCGCTGCCCACACCGCGCAGTGGTCGATGTACGGCAGCCCGAATGCCCGCGCCACCCGTGCCGTCTTCGCCACGTGTTCATCGATCGGCTGATCGTTCGTCGTCGCGCTCATCACAATCACAGCGGACGGTTCCGCCGCCCGGAACCGTTCGAGCAGCTCGCGATAATCTTTCCCAAATTGTTCCGGCGTCACATATTTCCGCGGGTCGCTTTTCAGCGCGTCGTTGATCCCGAACATAAAAAACGTCACATCCGCGCGCCGGCCGTTGACCAGCACCCCGGTGTAATCGCCGAACCGGTTCAGCGCCCGGCGCACCGTGTTGCCGCCAATGCCGCAGCGAATCACGTCGATCCGCTGCGTGCCCGTCCCCGCCTGCACCAAAAACGGCCCGTCGTACCGCGCCATCGGCGCCATCTCATCGCCCATGACCCCGTCGTACCGGTACACCGACGCTTCCGGGTACCGTTCCGCGATCATCTGCGTGAACACCGCAACATACGTCTCGTCCGCCGTGCAGTGCGGGACGCCCCATGTAATGCTGTCGCCGACAAAATCAACGGTTAAATGCCCTTTTTCTGCAAGCATCGCCGAAAAATCAAAGCTTCCCATCGTTTTTCCTCGTTTTACACCATTTTCTGGTAGTTGTCAATGTCCAGATATTGCCCGAACTTCACCCCAACCTCGCGGATGGTGCCGCAGTAACTGAACCCGAACCGCTCGTGCAGCCGCGTGCTGGCCGCATTGCCGCTGGTGATGACGGACACCACCGTGTGCGTAGCTGGGTCGCTCTGCGCCCACGCCAGAATCGCCTTCATCATCGCCGACGCAACACCCTGCCCGCGGCAGCCGCGCTGCACATAAATCGACAGCTCCACCGTCCCGGCATATGCCTCTTTCTCCCGGTACGGCGACAAACTGACGTACCCGGCAATCCCCCGCTCCGTCTCCGCCACCAGCAGCGGATGATTGTCCACATTGTGCGCGCGGAACCACTGCATCCGGTCGTCAAGCGGCTTGGGGCGCAGGTCGAGCGTGGCCGTCCCGTGCAGCACCTCGTCGTTGTAAATTTCCAGCATCGCCGGCACGTCGGCCGCCTCTGCTTTCCGAATATTCAGCATCGCGCCCTCCCGATCACAAATCCAGCTTCATATCGCCGCTGCGAATCCAGCCCAGCCTGCGGAACAGCTCCGAAAATCCGAGCGTCAGCGCCGCCGGCAGGATAAAATGCATCAGCGCAATCTGCACCAGCACCCACGCCGGGGACTGCGTCTGCACCATCGTCTGGTACGCCATCAGCGGCCCCACCAGCCCGGCCGTGCCCATCCCGGACCCGGTGGCATTGTTGGTCATCCGGAACACCAGCGTAGACATCGGCCCCAAAATCGCCGACGACAGGATCGCCGGCAGCCAAATCACCGGCCGCCGCATGATGTTCGGCATTTGGAGCATACTGGTACCCAGTCCCTGCGCCAGCAGACCGCCCATCTTGTTTTCGCGCCAGCTGGCGACCGCAAATCCGATCATGTTGGCGCAGCAGCCCACCGTTGCCGCACCGGCCGCAATCCCGGACAGATTCAGCACCACGCCGATCGCCGCAGAGCTGATCGGCAGCGTCAGGATCATCCCCATCAACACCGACACCACAACGCCCATCAGCAGCGGCTGCTGCTCGGTGCCCCAGTTGACCATCGCGCCAATCCCGGCCATAAAGTCGGAAATCGGCGGCCCCAGCACCAGCCCCACCGCCGAGCCGGACACAATCGACACCAGCGGCGTAATCAAAATGTCAATTTTGGTTTTCCCGGCGACCAACCGGCCGACGTCGATGGCGACCATCGCGGCGATGAACGCGCCCAGCGGCTCGCCCGGCCCGGCCAGATGCACCGCGCCGTCGGCGAAAAAGCTCTGGTTCAAAATCTTACTGGCGAACGCACCGACCATACCGGCCGTCGCCGCCGACAGCACCACATACGGCTTTTGCCCCAGCCGGTGCGCCGTGCCCACGCCGATGCCCGCGCCGGTCAGCGCCATCGCCGCCTTGCCGATGATAAACACGGCGTTGCCGACGGTGTTGCTGCCGATCAGGCTGCCAATCTGCGTCAGGATCGTTCCGATAATCAGCGTCGCGAACAAGCCAGACGCCATCCCGCTCATGCCCTCGATGAAGATGTGATTCAGGATTTTTTTGACTGTTTTCATATGCTCACTTCCCAATATATGTATTTTATAAGAATAGGATGAACTGCAATGAATGATTTTCCGCTGAACGGGCTGCAATTTGCCCACCATTTTATCGCGTCGCACGTGCGCCCCGGCGCGTTCTGCATCGACGCCACCGCCGGGCGCGGGCGCGACACGGTGTTTTTGTGCGGCCTGTCCGCGCCGGCCGGCCGCGTGCTGGCGATGGATATCCAACCGGCAGCCGTTGCCGAAACGGCGGCGCGCGTCGCCGAAGCCGGGTACGGCGCGATGGCCGAAGTCGTCTGCGCCAGCCACGACCGCATGGCCGAATTCGCCGCGCCGGCGTCGGTGGACTGCATCGTGTTCAATTTCGGCTGGCTGCCCGGCGGCGACCACCGCTGCTTCACCCGCGCCGAAACGAGCATCCCCGCCATCCGCACCAGCCTGTCGCTGCTGCGGCCGGACGGGCTGATGAGCCTGTGTATCTATTCCGGCGGCGCCAACGGCTACGCCGAGCGCGACGCGATCCTGCAATGCGTGGAATCGCTCGACCCCACGCAATTCACCGTCGTCGTCAGCCGCTACGCCAACCGCACCGGCGACCCGCCCATCCCGGTCTGCATCGTGAAGCACGGGTAATAAGGGAATAATTGTCGCCCGCGGCCGCACCACACCCTCAACAATGCGCACTCCTCGCGGCCAAACCTACGACGCTTCGCGTCGTAAGTGCTCACTGCGTGGAGCACTACCCCCTCCGGGGGCGCCGGAGTGCGCGGAGAGGGGGCTTCCCCGCGGCCACAAAATAACTACCTACTACATGGATCTTTCAATACATGGCTCCCTCGCGGCCGCGACTGCGTCGGCGGCGTGCTGCCCGCGGTCGTCGCAGACACCGCTAAGGCTGAAGGAGTTGCCCAAAGGCCGCAGCATTTACCCTCGTTGCGCACTCCTCGCGGCCAAACCTACGACGCTTCGCGTCGTACGTGCTCACTGCGTGGAGCACTACCCCCTCTGGGGGCGCCGGAGCGAGCGGAGAGGGGGCTTCCCCGCGGCCACAAAATAACTACCTACTACATGGATCTTTCAATACATGGCTCCCTCGCGGCCGCGACTGCGTCGGCGGCGTGCTGCCCGCGGTCGTCGCAGACACCGCTAAGGCTGAGGGAGTTGCCCAAAGGCCGCAGCATTTACCCACGTTGCGCACTCCAATCGGCCAAACCTACGAGCGAAGCGGAGCTTTCCAAGCTCCCCTCTTCACCCCTCCGTCCGTTCCACCGCCGCAATCCGCCACACGCCTTCGCCTGCCGCGTAATCGTCAATCCGAACAATCGTGTCGCCGACCATCAAATCGTCCATCGTGCCGCTTGTCCAGCCGCCCGCGCCATCCGGAATCAGGATGCACGGGTCGCTCCCCAGATCCAGTTCCATCGTGCGCTCCGTCGCCGCATACAAACTCAGATCGAACCAGTCCATCGTCAGCTGCGACGATACCGATTTTTTCGACGATGCGCCCGACGACGCCGCCTCTGACACCGGCGCTTCCGACGATTCCGCTTCGCTGCTTGCATCGGTGCGTTCCAGCAGCGTAACCGTCAGCTTCGCGCCGCTGATTTCCGTGATCGTGCCAACAATCGTGTCCTGCACCGGCCCGCGCTCGGCGCGCGATACGGGGCTGCCGGTGATCTCCGCCACAATCGACGACAGCGAGCACCCCGCCAGCAGCATCGCCGCCGCCAGCATCGCCGCCAGCGCGGCTATGGTTTTTTTCATCATCATAAAACTCCCTTCCAATGGGCTTTGGTTAAAATCGGACGGTAATCCGCTTTCTATTATACGCCCATTCGGCGGAAAAATCAACCCATTCGGGCGAAGTCTTTATGTTGCATGTGCGCTGCAACATAAAGACAGATCAAATTGCAACACTGTTCCATTGACACGGTTTTTAGCGCACGGTATAATGGCCATATATTCCATTGGAACAACACAGGAGGAATGCAAAAATGATCGAATGGATTCAAGCGCCGGGCGGCGCATTGGATTTGGCGTGGAACGGCCGGCCGCTGCTGTATGGGCTGCACCCGGTGCTGCACCTGGAAACCGGCGGCGTGACGCCGGCCGCAGCAACGGTGGACGGCGCGTCGGTGCGCTATACGTTTGCGGAAAGAATTGAATTGACGCTGACGGCGGAATCCGGCGACACCGGCGCATTTTTGTCGGTAAAACTGGACATGGAGTCCTCGCCGTTCCGTATGCTGCGGCTGGACGTCGATGCCGGTCTGGAGCTGCGGATGACCGGACTGGCCAACGCCGACCGCTGGATGGGTCTCGCGCCGTTCTGCTCGTGGTGGACGGAGCCGGTGTGGGCCGCGCGCGTACAGGCGCTCCCGGCGCATACGCTGGCGCTGGTCGGCGATTGCGGCGCGGACTGCGTCTGCTGCCTGCCGCTGCCGGGCGCATCGGTCTTTTCGGAGCTGGAAGGCACGCCCGACGGCTGCGCGCTGCGTTTGGCCAGCCGCTGCGCCGGAACCGCGCACCTGAATGGCTGTGTGCTGGCAATCTCCGCCGCCCCGTCGCCGTATGACGCCGTCGCGCAAACGTTCCGCGCCGCGCACGACGCAGGCAAAATCGCCGTCCCGCTGCGCGCCGACCGCCCGCTGCCGGAGATGTTCCGGTACTTCGGGTGGTGCACGTGGAACGCGTTCTACCACGACGTGACCGACGCCGGAATGACCGAAAAATTGGCGGAATTCCGCGAAAAAGACCTGCCGGTGCGCTGGGTGCTGATCGACGACGGATGGTCGCCGACGGAAAACGATCGGCTGGCCGGGTTCGGCGCCAATCCGGAAAAATTCCCGAACGGCCTGCGCGGATTCACCGCTCGCGCCAAGTCGGAATACGGCGTGGACTGGGTCGGTGTGTGGCACGCGTTCATGGGCTATTGGCGCGGCGTGTCGCCGGACAGCGCGATCGCGGCGCAGTACCGCGACCACCTGACCACGCTCAACAGCGAAGTGCTGCTCCCCGACCCCACCGCGGACGACGCGTTTGCGTTTTACGACGCATGGCATGAATCTCTGGCGAATGATGGCGTTGATTTTGTAAAAATTGATGCGCAAGGTTGTCTCAAAGATTACCTTCACGGCGAGCGCCCGGCCGTTCCGGCGGCCGCAGAAATGCACCGCGGGATCGAACGCTCCGTCGCGCGCCACTTCGACGGCCGGATGATCAACTGCATGGGCGTCACGCAGGAAAATTTCTTCGCCCGCCCGCAAACCGCCCTTACCCGCAACAGTGATGACTTTTTTCCTGACAGACCGGACTCATTCCGCACACATTTGATGCAAAATGCCTATACCGCCGTGTTCCAGCACAATCTGTATGCGTGCGACTGGGATATGTGGTGGTCGCAGCACCACTCGGCCAAGCGCAGCGCCGTGCTGCGCGCCATCAGCGGCGGCCCAATATATGTCAGTGACAAAGTCGGCGAGACCGACGCGGCCATGATCCGCCCGCTGATCGAGGCGGACGGCCGGCTGCTGATGTGCGACGACGCGGCCATGCCGACGCGGGACTGCCTGTTCCGCTGCCCCACGGACGGCGGCGCGGTGAAGCTGTTCAACCGGGCGGGGGACGCCGGGGTGGTCGCGGTGTTCAACATCACCATGGACAAGCAGCCTGTCACGGCGGAAATTCGGCTGACCGATGTGGAATGGCTTAATTTTAACCAGGAATACATTGCTTTTTCGTATTTTTCGCACAAATTCTACCGCGTTTCGCGCGACACGGTGCTGCACTGCACGCTGGGGTATGAGGATGCGGAAACGTTCTGTTTCTACCCGATTCAGGATGAAAAGATCATGATTGGCGATATTACCAAATATATCTCTGCGGCATCCGCAGAGAAAACGGCCGTTGCGGTCGATTCGCTGACGATTTCTCCGGCTGAATAATGCTTCGGCGGTTCCCGGCTGCTACCTTTTTAGGTGGTGGTCGGGAATTTTTTGATGCGATTTGGAGGCGGATAGGCGTTGGCTGCGCGGGGCGATGGGATCCGCATTTCTGATGCAAATCCGTGATTTTTGATGCGAAACCCGATTTTTTCGCGCAAAACCGGTGCATTTTCGGGTGCGGCGCGGTGCGGCACGAAAACGCACGGTTTTGCCGCGTTTTGCGGCGAAATGTCTTGAATTTTGCGGTTTTTGAGAAAAAGCGTCTGCGGGGGGAAAATGGAATTTCGGTATGAATGGATGTTAGATGATTTTGGAAACTGAGCGCAGCAAATCTTTCCAAGATACCGACTGCCTAAAAACGGAAAAATCCCGGTTGCCGCTCGTCGCGGTGACCGGGATTTTCGCGCTACTCCACGTTGTATTTCGCGCGCAGATAGTTGATATTGTCGGCGGTGTCTGGCCGGTATGGAATTCCAAAATATTCTAATATTCCCTGCGCGATTGCGACACCAATTTCGTACGTGTTGTAGATAATATAAGCGGCATCGTCGGGGTTGTCGTGAAACGCGACCTCGACCAGCACGGCCGGTGCGACGGTGCGGCGCAATTCGTAGTACCCCTTGCCGCCGAACGCGGTGTACCCCTCCTTCACGCCCAGCCCGTCGGTGGGCGCGATGCGCAGCAGCTGTGCGTAAATATCGTTGGCGAGCGCCTGCGACGCGCCGCCGAATTTGTGGACATAGACCTCCGGCCCGCGCGCCGTTCCGGTTGCAGACGCGTTGGAATGAATCGCGACGTGGACGTCCGGCGCGATGGCGTTGGATTGTGCAACGACCTGCGCCAGCGTTTGGGACGGGTCGTTGCGCACCACCTCGACCCCGTGGCGGTCCAGCTCATACGCCACCACATCCGCGATCCGGTTCATCCGGTATTCCTCGGTGCCGTAGCCGCCGTACCCGACGTTCCACTCCTGCACCGACGGCGACAAGTAAACAATTGGCATCCTGGTTCCTCCCTTTTGAGATATTCGTATCCATTTTATGCGGGAGGGGGGTGGGGTGTGCGGGGGGGCAATCGCAATGATGTAGGCGGGCGATCGATGATCGGTTCTACGGGGGATATTGGGGATTGTTGCGACGTTGTGGTTGCGGTGCGGCCGATGGGAAGCCCCGCTCCGCTGCGCGTCGCGAATTTGGCCGCGGGGCAAGTCGTTTTGTCTGATTGCGGTGCGGCTTATGGCAACTCCCTCAGCCTTCGGCAGCTCCCTCGCGAGGGAGCCAGGTGTTGAAAGATCCATGTAGTCGGTCAATCATTTCGGCCGATGGATTATTATCTGAGCGGACCACACTTACAGTACGACCCCAAGGCTCCCTCGCGAGGGAGCTGGCGCCGCAGCGCCTGAGGGAGTTGCCTTCGGCGGCAGCGCAATCGCTGCGTTGCAGCTAAACCCCGCGGTACCGACGTACGGAGAAGCACTCCTGCAACAGGGAGAATTTCGGTGGTATGGAAGGCAACTCCTTCAGCCTCTCGGCAGCTCCCTCGAGAGGGAGCCGTGTATTGAAAGACCCATGTAGTCGGGAAATTTCCTCGGCCGAAAGATTTTATCCTCATGCGCTACCCCGGCAACACGACTAAAAGACTCATGTAATTGGTAAAATCGCTGCGGCCGAAGGCAACTCCTTTGCCGTTGGCGCACGCAGCTGCGAAGAATATTTCTCCCCCACTCCCCCTGCCCCCTTGCATTTTCCCCCGATTTGCGCTATACTATATGCATCCACCTCGTCATATTATGCAAAGGAGCAATGCGCACCATGTCATATATCATGAAAACCATCCCCGCATTCAAAGACTACCTGTGGGGCGGCACCCGGCTGAAAACCGAATTCGGCAAGCAAAGCGGCCTGACCTGTGTCGCGGAATCGTGGGAGCTGTCGTGCCATCCGGACGGGCCGTGCACCGTCGCCAACGGGCCTGCTGCTGGGCAGACGCTGACGGATTATTTGGCGAAAGCCGGTGCGGCGGCCGTCGGCACGCACGGCGCGCGGTTCGACCGGTTCCCCGTGCTGATTAAGCTGATCGATGCCAAGCAAAATCTGTCGGTGCAGGTGCATCCGGACAACGACTACGCCATGCGCGTGGAGGGCGAGCCGGGCAAAACGGAAATGTGGTACATTGTGGACTGCGACCCCGGCGCGCAGCTGATTTATGGGTTTGAGCATGAGATTTCAAAAGACGAATTCGCCCGCCGCATCCGCGAAAATTCGCTGCTGGACGTGGTGCATTCGGTGCCGGTGCACAAAGGCGACGTGTTTTTCATCGCGTCCGGCACGCTGCACGCGATCGGCGCGGGGATTTTGATCGCGGAAATCCAGCAGAATTCCAACACCACTTACCGCGTGTACGACTACGGCCGCGTCGGCGCCGACGGCAAGCCCCGCGCGCTGCACATCGACAAAGCGCTGGACGTTACGCATTTGGGTCCGGCCGCGCCGCAGCAGCTGCCGGTCGCGCCGGTGAAAACCGATGCGTACGACGACCGGATGCTCGCGGCGTGCGACTACTTCACGGTGCATGAGCTGGACATCCACGGCACGGTCGCGCAGAACGCCGACGAAACCAGCTTCCATTCGCTGCTGTGCACGGCGTGCGACGGGGAACTGACCGTCTCCTGCGCGGCAAATACCGTCACGCTGCACAAGGGCGAAAGCGCGTTCCTCCCGGCCGGGGTGGGGGCGTACACCATTTCCGGGACGGGCACGGTGCTGCGGACGACGGTGTAATTGGGCGCGCGGGTGCGTTTCGGGCGGACGGCGGGTTTGTGCTTGCGGCCTCCTGAACCCCATTCAGGAGGCCGGTTCGGACGGCGAAACGGCAGTGCCGCAGACAACCGCATAAACTCAAAACAACAGCGCCCCATATGCCAAAACCGGCATATGGGGCACTGCTTTGCGCGGATACGTCAGCGGTACACGATCCCGCATCGTTCGGATACCCGCCAAAGCACCACGGCAATGCACAGGCAAACCGCTTCGGCGACGGCGACGGCGTACCACACGAACTGCGCGCCGAACCGTACCGGCAGGAAGTTGATGCAGCAGAAATTCAGCACAATGCTGCGGCAGATGTTCAGCGGGATGGCGTACTGCGTGCGTTTGGTGGAAAACAGGTACGACGCCAGCACTGCACTGGTCGCGGCAAAGACGAAGTTCAGGCAATATTTCGGCAGCGCCTGCACCACGATATTGACGGCGGCGGCGTCCGCGCCGAAGATGGTGCAGACGGGGCGGCCGATGAAAAACGTGAGGCCGAACAGCACCAGTCCGCCGAGGATGCTCATCGTCAGGCCGCTTTTGAGGTAGTAGCGCAGACCGCGGTCGTCTTTCGCACCGTAGCTTTGGCCGTACAGCGGCTGCAGCCCGCCGGACAGGCCGTACATCAGCGACGCAAACAGCGACCCCGCATACCCGATGACCGCATACGCGTTGACGTACGCGTCGCCGATGCCGGTGAGTACGCGGTTCATGGAGTACGTGGTGATCGGCGCGCCGAACTGGGACACCATCTCCGGCAGGCCGCGCAGCAGAATTTTGCGGTACAGCGGCAGGCTCACGGTGAATTTGCGGATGCGCAGCACGCCTTTTTTCTGCGTGAAATGCGTCAGCAGCACGATTACGGCCAGCACCTGCGACGCGCCGGTGGCGAACGCCGCCCCGGCGATGCCTTTTTGCAGCGGATAGACCAGCAGCCAGTCGCCGAAGATGTTGGCGGCGGTGCAGACCAGCGCCGCGGCGGTGGAGCGCTTGGGATCGCCGTCGTTGCGGCAGAAGTTCGCCAGGCAGGTAAACAGTCCGGCCGGGACGGCGAAGATGGAGTACCAGAAAATATAATCCGACACCATTTGATGATACGTATCGTTCGCGCCGAGGATCGTGGCGATTTGCCCGGACAGCGTGGTGCCTGCGACCGTGACGGCGGCGAACACGGCCGTGACGGCGGCAAACGCGTGCATAAACGCCTGATTGGCGCCCGGCTGGTCGCCGCGGCCCAGGCGGATGGCGGTGACGGCGACGCCGCCGATGGTGAACAGCACCGACACGGCACCGATCAACATCACATACGGCATGGCCAGGCTGACCGCGCCCAGCGCGTCGGTGCCGACGCCGTTGCCGACGAACATTCCGTCGGCGATGGTCAGGACGAAAAACGCGGCGTTGCTGACCATCGACGGGATGATATATTTTCGCAGATTACTGCGCTGCGGGTTCATGTTTTTGGGCCTCCTGTTCATCAAATGAGGGATCCGGGTGCAGCGTTTCCAGCTGCGCGCGGAACGCTTCGGTGTATTTTTCGGTCAGGCGGACGTAGTCGTCGATCTCCGCCGGGGTCCACGACGCGTAGGCGTCGCGCTCGGCGCGGAACAGCGGGTCGATGGCGCTGCGCACGAACGCACGGCCGTCCGGCGTGACGCAGACGCGCTTGCGCTTGCCGCCCGCCTGCGTCAGGCAGACGATGCCGCGCTGCTCCAGGCTGCGGATGGCGGAATTGATCGTTTGGCGGCTGACGCCGGATCGCTTGTAGATATCGGCCAGCATACACACGTCGCCGGATTCGTGCAGCATATACAGCACGCGGAGGGTGCTGTCCGTCAGGTTCAGCTGCCGCGCGGCGCGGTGATACAGGGCGTCGATCTCCGCGGTCAGCAGGTTGATTTTGCGGATATACGCTGCGATGGGGGTTGGCATTCGGAATCCCTCCGTTTTTGTCCGAATTCGTACTTGTAAAAGTATAGTCGGATTGCGGTGAAAAGTCAAGCGAATTCACAGAAAAGTTACAGGGCGCAAAAATCCCCGGACGCATCGGCCGATCGTCCGGGGAAAGCAGGCGGCGGTTACGGGAACTGCTTGCGCACCATCGCGCTGTAATGGTCGTACTGCCGGAACCCGTAGCGCGCGTAAAACGGGATGGTCGCCGGGTCCGACGGCATGATCTTGACATACAGCAGATCCGCCATCGGGGCCAGGATCCGCCGCATCAGCTCGTCGCCGATGTGCTGCCCCTGGTAGGCCGGGTCCACCAGCAGGTAGTGCAGGAACGCCACCGTTTCGCCGTCGCTGAGCGCGCGCACCAGCCCCACCAGCCGGTCGTCGTCCCACGCGGACACGACGGCGGTGGAATTCGCCATGGCGCGCGCCAGCTTGTCCGGGTAATTGCCGGATTCCCAGCGGACAGATTGGAACAGGCGTTGGAGCGATTCGGGGGTGAACTCTTTGGTGGTTCGGTAAGTAATGGGCATGAAAAAAGCCTCCTTGGGGGCAGAATTTGCGGGGCTGCGGGCAACGCAAAACCCCGTCCACGATTGCGGACGGGGTGAAAATGGAGCGGATGATGGGAGTCGAACCCACCTATCAACCTTGGGAAGGTCGCATTCTACCGATGAATTACATCCGCATATTTTTGAGTGCTTGTATAGTATACCACACCTGATTCGATTTTGCAACAGGGTTGGGCAAATTTTTTTGAAAAAATTTCGTTTTTTTGCCCCGCAGACGACGCGAATGCCGTCCGCGGGGCGGAAAATTCAGGAATTTGACGTAGCTTGCGACTGGTACACCATCCACTTTTGCGCCACCGCCACGGACGACATGAAATACGGCAGCACAAACAGCAGCGGGAACACCAGCAGGCTCAGCAGCCCCCACGCCCAGAACGAAGCGAACAGCCGCAGCGCCGTGGCGCAGAACGGGCGCATCAGCGCGGCGGAGGCGGAAACGGCGTCCGTCCGGCGCGCGGTGATGAACAGGTAGTCCGCCAAAAAGAGCGGCAGGCACCAGATCAGCAGTCCCACGGCGCCCAGCAGCGCCGCCAGCACGCCGGTATCCGCCAGCACGATGAACTGCTCGTCGGACAGGGCGTCCAGCCCGCCGCGCAGCAGCGTCGGGATGGTCTGCACGTCGCCGACGAAGGCGACCAGCCCCGCCCACAGCACGATTGCGCCGACTGCGGTCGGAATCGCGCGGATTGCGGCGTATCCCAGCTTTTGCAGCGTATAGCGCAGGCACGCGGCGTATTCCTGCGGGCGGAAGTAGTACAGCACGGTGCCGGAGCCGGTGTCGTTGCCGAAGGCCAGCGCGCAGAACCACCGCCGCGCGCCCATCATCAGCGGCCGGAGCGCCAGCAGGAGCAGCGCCAGCGCGCCGGCGATGACTGCGGCCTGGATCCCGATTTGCGCCGCCGGGGTCAGCCAGTCGGGTGCAGGGTCGTCGAAAAATCCGAGGAGAACGTACAGGAACTCGGCCGCCATCGCCAGCAGCGTTCCCACCGCCGCCGGGATCAGCAGCGCGCCGAGCGCGGCCGGCCAGTGGCCGCGGAGTCGGCCCAGCCCTTCTTTTTTTATGAGTTTGTGCGGCAACATGATGCGTCCGCCCCTTTCCGTATTTGAATCTTATTCGTCGTCGTCCGCATCGTGCGAAAACGGCTCCCAGTTGCTGCGGTCGATCTCGTCGTCCGGCTTTGTCTGGCCGAAGCTGCGCTCCGCCGCCTCGCGGCCGAGCGCCATCGCCTGCTGCGCGTCGGATGTTTCGTCCGGCACGGTGGGCAGCATTTGGAACGCTTCCGCTTTGCGGCTGCTCATCCACAGCCCCGGCATAATCCGCAGCGAATAGCCGTGGCCGGGGGTGGTCATCCAGTCGTAGAAGCTGGCTTCCGGCAGGCCGTAGGCGCTCAGCAGGTAGCTGATGACGCCGCCGTGCGTCACGATCACCGCCGAGCGGCAGCCGGAACGGATCATGCCGTCGGCGATCATGCCGAAGGTTTTGCACACCCGCTCGTACATCACGCCGACGCTTTCGCCGTTCGGCGGGGTGACGTCGGTACTGTGATTCAGCCACTGCTGGAAGGTTTCGTCGTCTTTCAGCTCGTCGGCGGTTTTGCCCTCCCAATCGCCGAAATCGATCTCGTCGAAGCCGGGGACTTCGTAGCAGTCCTGGCCGGGGTAGAGCAGGTTCATGGTCTGGATGCAGCGCAGGCGGGGGCTGGTGTAGTAGACTTCGGCGGTCGGGTAGCCGCCGCGGTCGTGCAGGCGGCGCAGCTGGGCGATGCCCTCCGCCGACAGCGGCACGTCGGTGCGGCCGATGTAGCGCCCGGATTGGTTGGCGTCCGTCAATCCGCAGCGGATCAGGTGGATTTGGTAGGTTTTCATGCGTATCGGTACTCCTTGCTCGAATTCTCTCCTTTATATCATACACCATTTTGGCGGAAATGAAAAGTCGAATTGCGCAAAAAGAAAAAAATTTTGATTTTCGTCGAAAATGGGCTTTACAAACAGTTGAATATCGGATATAATTTCCTTGATGTATTTCTAAATACGAAAGGATCGGATTTCCGTGAACGAAGCATTCCCCCGCATTATGACGTTACTGCGCAAAGAGAAAAAACTGAGCCAAAAGCAGGCGGCCGCCGACTTGCAGATTTCGCAGGCGCTGCTGTCGCACTACGAAAAAGGCATCCGGGAATGCGGACTGGAATTTCTGGTGCGCGCGGCGGACTATTACGGCGTGTCGTGCGATTATCTGCTGGGGCGGTCGCCGGATCGCACCGGGGCGGTGCTGACGGTGGACGATTTGCCGGACGCCGACTACAAAAACACCGACAAACAGTTCAAGGGCAGCGTGATTGCGGTGCTGAACAAGAAGCTGATTACGAATTCGATGACGATCGTGTTCGATCTGCTGCTGAAATCCGGCAACAAGCCGATGACGAACGCGCTGTCGGCGTATTTGATGCTGGCGGTGTACCAGGCGTTCCGGCTGGTGTACCGGTCCGACCCGCGCAACCCGAGCGGGCAGTTTGAAGTGCCGGAAGCCGTTGCGGCCGGGTATGCGCAGGCGGAGATGGTGCGCGCGATGACCGACGCCGAATGCGCGCGCGGTGCGCTGGACGCCGGGCAGCGGCTGTCGCTGACGCCGGAGCAGCTGAAAGCGCAGTATCCGTATTTTTACCAATCGCTGTGCAACTTAGTGCAGCGCGCGGAAGCGCTGATGAAGCCGTCGGTGCATTGAGGGGGACGCGATGCAGTACGAGATTGAGCGCAAGTTTTTGATCGACGGGTTCCCGCCGATGGCACCGGTACGGACGGCAGAGATGGAGCAGGGGTATTTGTGCCACGCGCCGGTGGTGCGCATCCGCAAATCGGTCGAGGGCGGCGCGGCGCGGTACCGGCTGTGCTTCAAAGGGCGCGGGACGCTGGTGCGCAGCGAGCTGGAACTGGACCTGACGGCGGCGCAGTACGAACAGCTGCGGACGCTGCTGCCGGAGGAACCGGTGCGCAAACGGTTCCGCACGTACGCGCTGCCGGACGGCCACACGCTGGAATGCAGCCTGGTGGACGAGGGCGCGCCGACGTCGTTTTACTACGCGGAGGTGGAATTCGCGTCCGAAGCCGACGCGGCATCGTTCGTGCCGCCGGCGTTTTTGGGCCGGGAGGTCACGGCGGATCCGGCGTTCACGATGAGCGGGTATGCGGAGCGGAAGCGGAAGCAGGCAGAGTAAAGCACGCAGGCGCGGTTATGTGCTGAATAAAAACCGTTGGGGACAATTGTTCGTGCACCAACGGTTTTATTTCGCTGTTAGGAAACGATTCCGGCGTTTTAGGGGGATCAGGGTCATCTTTGGTGCGCACCAACATCCGGCAGGCCGCCTTGCCCGGGCGATTTTGCCCAAATTCCGACGCTTCCGCGTCTTTGATGAAAATCTAAATATATTCTGCAAACAGGATGTGCAAATGCAAAAAACCGGATCCCTCCTTAACAGAGGAATCCGGTTTTGGATGATATTCGCGAAAAACGCTTATTTGCTCAGTCCTTCGGCCACGGCCACGGCGCAAGCCACCGTCGCGCCGACCATCGGGTTGTTGCCCATGCCGATGAGGCCCATCATTTCGACGTGCGCCGGCACAGACGAGGAGCCTGCGAACTGCGCGTCGCCGTGCATACGGCCCATGGAGTCGGTCAGGCCGTAGGAAGCCGGGCCAGCCGCCATGTTGTCCGGGTGCAGGGTGCGGCCGGTGCCGCCGCCGGACGCCACGGAGAAGTATTTTTTGCCGTTTTCGAGCGCCCATTTTTTGTAGGTGCCGGCCACCAGGTGCTGGAAGCGGGTCGGGTTAGTGGAGTTGCCGGTGATGGACACGTCCACGCCTTCGTGCTTCATGATCGCAACGCCTTCGAGCACGTCGTTGGCGCCGTAGCACTTGACCGCCGCGCGCTCACCGTCAGAGAACGCGCGCTCTTCGACGATGTTCAGCTCGCCGCTGAAGAAGTCGTAGTCGGTTTTCACATAGGTGAAGCCGTTGATCCGGGAGATGATATAGGCAGCGTCTTTGCCCAGCCCGTTCAGGATGATGCGGAGCGGGGTTTTGCG
>CAJKBQ010000023.1 GCA_905198155.1 uncultured Eubacteriales bacterium | reverse complement strand
CGCTCCCGATGTTTGAAGCCACCCCGGAAAACTGCGAGGCCTTTCGGCGGTGGCTGAGTTCACAGTGGGCAGAGCTGCCGGAGGCTCTGCCCACGCAGACGGCGGCGGAGGTTGTCGGTCACAGCCCGCAGCGCATTCACGAATGGATACGGGAAGAAGCCTTAACCGGCATCAAGCTCGGCACTATACAGTACTGCGCCAAGGCGGAATTCGTAAACTTTATGGCATCACCGCAAAGGCTGGCGCATCCGCGCACGGAAAAATATAAGGAACTCATTCGGGAATTCAAGTACAACCGGCGCCGTGAGCGTGAAAACGAACAGCGGCGGCAGAAAAGAAAAATGATGAAAGAGAGTACATAATATATGCCTCACCGGAAACGGTGGGGCAGCATTTTTTTGTTTCTGACGGGGCGAACTATGAGAACAGCAAAATAAGATTCCCTTATTTTGCACCATATTTTAAGGGAAACGGAATGAAAATAAGGGAAAGCCTTTATTGGGGTCGGTTTTCGCAGTGTCAACACCGCAGCCACGAACCTCATTTGAAAGGTCGGGGCTGCGGTGTTCGTTTATAACGATTTTTTAATCGTCCTCATCATCCCATGACGAAATAACGTGAAGCTCTCCGCTGTCCATATCCATAGCCATATTGTCGCCCATGCGCATCATCATATTACCGTCGGAGTCAATTGCCATATTATCGGAAATGGTGTGTGCGAAATCGCCGTCGTAATAATCGAAGAAATGCTTACTCATAGATTTGCCTCCTTAAAATGTTTAATCGTCATAATCGGGATAGTCGGGAGCCCAATCAGGCCACAGTTGTGCTTTGTTTCTGCGGCGAGAATTGTGAACTTGCTGATGTGTCTTATGATTGGGGTTCATTTGGTTTGAATGATTATCCTTGTTCGCTTTGTATGCCTTGTTGTTCGGATTATTCTGATTTGACCAATCATCCAGTTGCTTTTGGGTATGCGTTTTCCCAGACACTTTTTTCATTGCTTTCTCCTTTCTGAACCGAAAAAATCCACGCACTTGCATCGTGCGTGGACTACGATTTCAGATTGTACAATCGCTTTACACGCAACAAAACAAGACCGACGCAAACACATCGGTTCGAATTGTGGTGTAAAGCAGTGAAACAGCAGGGGGACAACAAAAGTCAACACACAGCCGCTTTCTTGATTTCATAATGAGAATTTTAAAGAAATCAATAGTTTCAATGATTTACTCATGTCATTAAAAGTCCAAATTCCTCCCAATCTAATTCGTACTCTCATGATACGAATAATCAATGTTGGGGAACACATTACCTCTTAATAAATATATTATATCACATTTTAAGAGTTTTTGCAATAGGATTTCACACAATCAGATTCTTCAAACGGAGCACTTCTGTATAATGTCAAAACAAAAAGAAGCAAAGCACATATTTCTTTCTGCCGATTTAAACTCTAACCTGTAAAGACCACACATGACTTTTGGTGCGGTTGTCCGCAACCGGGTGTTTTGAAATTTGGCGATTTTTTGTCTGACGGAAAACTTTCTAACGCCGCAAAAAGTATGCAGGCCTTAAAAAGCCTTATTTCACGCGGTATTTGGCGGTTTTTAATTCTAATATTCACGGGCGAAAAAGAGCATAAAATCGGCTCGGAAAAGCGGCAGAAACACAAAAAATCAAAGTCGGATTTTTTTTTCGAATAGAAAAAACCCTTGAAAACACTGGGCTTTCAAGGGTTCCGTTGGCGGAGAGGATGGGATTCGAACCCATGTGACGTTGCCGTCAAACTGATTTCGAGTCAGCCCCGTTATGACCACTTCGATACCTCTCCATGTATGTTAACTCGGAAAACCGAGATTAACGCAAATATTCGGTTGTATTAGAATTCCTGTTAGAACTCACGGTGTGCCTGCGGCGGGCGAATGCCCGAAACCCGCACGGTTAAAGGCTTTTCGGAAGTTTTACTTCCATTTGCCGAAGGAGATTTCGAGTCAGCCCCGTTATGACCACTTCGATACCTCTCCGTATATGTTAACTCAGTTTCCCGAGATTAACGCAAATATTCAGTTGTATTAGAATTCTCATTAGAACTCACGGTGTGCCTGCGACGGGCAAATGCCCGAAACCCGCACGGTTAAAGGCTTTTCGAAAGTTTTACTTCCGTTTGCCGAAGGAGATTTCGAGTGCAGCTCGTTACAATCACTTCGATACCTATCCATCTCATGATTTATTGCGCTTCGCAAAGCACTTTATTATTATACACGATGGGCGATAAAATGTCAAGCCTTTTTTAAAAATTGCAGAACAGATTTGCAAAAATCACTTGATTTTGCGCGCCAAATGCGGTATGATAAAATAAAGATTTTGATGCGAATAGTCCTAATTGTGAGATTATTCGCATGATTCGGAGGGAATATCATGCGGGCAACCGGGATCGTGGAGCTGGATCTGCATGGAAAAAATCAATATCAGGCGCGAATTGCGATTGCAACGACGCTGCGCCGCGCTGGTGTCGGTGTGTACCGGGTGCGCATTATTCACGGGTTCAACAGCGGCACGGCGCTGCGGGCGCTGGTACGCCAGGAATTTGCAGCGCATCCCAAGGTACTGCGGATTGAGGCTGGGACAAACGCCGGGGTCACCGAGCTGGTACTGCGCGAATGGAGCGGTTCGTGACGGTTCGGATGGGCGCTTGGCGGCGGAAATTGCGGAAGTTGGTGTTGTGGTTTTTGAGTTTAGATTATACAAAATCAAAATTTCAAGGTTAAAAAGAAGAGGACGGAACCCGTCCTCTTTTATTTTAACTGTCGGTGTTGCTTTCCTCCGGGGCTGCCCCCGTGGTGGTGGTCTTGGCTTTGGCATCGGGCGTCCCTCCTAATCATGAATGCTGACCGGCTCGCAGCCGGTGCAGCGCGGCGCGCTGCGCTTGTTTGTTGCCTTTGCGCATCCGTGGGGTTCTGTCAAGGGGAACCGTGGAATAAATGCGCCGTAGGCGCGTTTATGCCGCGAAAGTCCCCTTGACAGGTTCGCACGGATGTGCAACCAAGCCTGCCGCCCGCTGTCAGGCTGGAAAAGGAGCCGCATCCAAAATGCGGCTCCTTTCTGCTGCTGGCCTTGCCGTTTCCCTGCCTTACCGCCGAGGGTAGGGAAGCCCGGCAGGCAGCCCGAGAATATAATCTGCGCTGACGTGGTAGTATTCGCATAGGATTGTTAATTCATCTATGGAAATTTTTTGGGTTCCAATTTCTATTCTACTAATCTTTTTTTGATTTGTATTCAATATTTTTGCTATTGCTTCTTGTGTTAAGTCGTGATCTTCTCTTAATGCTCTAATTCTGTTGTAATATTCCACTATTCTATACGCTCCTTTTTGTTCAATAGGTAGATTATATCATACTCGAAAATTAGGTATTGACTTTTACTCAAAAAATGAGTAGAATATATACATACTCAAATTTTGAGTATGAAAATACAAATCCCCGAAGAGACGGGGAGAAAGAGGTAAAGCTATGTTGAGTGCAAAAATTAGTGGAATGGTCTTGGATGTCTACAATCGGCAATCGAAAACGCCGGGCGCGCAGCCGACGCCGGTTGCGGATATGTACGTTGGCCATGAAGTGGTGAAGGTCGCAAAGGTGGATGCGTCCTTTGTCAAAGGTGAGATGATGACGGATGTTCCGGTCAACATCTACAACGGGGAGTATGGTCTGTCTGTGGTCTACAATCCGGTGTTCTGATTCATACATGATGGAGGTGTAGTTTATGAAGCGTGCGGTTTCTCTGCTGCTGGCGGTTTGTTTGGTGGCGGTGCTGATCGTCTTTTGCTGCACCTCCGCTTTTGCTTCTACGCAGTATGAAATTACTTTTTCTGGACAAATCACGAAAGCGCCAGGTGATGCATCTTATCCGGAATCGTATATGTGGACGAATGATGGTAAATGGGCATTTCGTCCGGGTGCGCAAAATTTGATGTATTTTTCATCTCCGTTTCAATTTCAATCTGGCCGTTGGTATACGGTTAATTTGGATTTTGAATTTATTCCCGGTGTTGTTACGCCATCTGTTTCTTATCTTTTTTCGGTTTCTATGGGCGATGTAAGTTCTACTTGGACTGGTATAGTTTCTGGTACTTCCTCATCGGCTGATGTTCGTGCTTTGCCGTCTACATATACTTTTTTCTGTGATACGTCGTTTCAGTCTGATGGCATTTATATTGAACTTGATGGCATTGGAAATGATTCTTCAGAATCTTATGGGCAGCTGGGGAAGATTTTTACCATCACTTCGGAATCCGATGGGGAACACCAGAGCAGCATCATTGGTGGTAAGATCGATTCGGCTGCGTCTAATATCCTTTCCGGTGAGGGTCTTTCTGGTACGTCCGGTGTAGATGATTCTCCTTTGTCCGGTACGGCTTCCGGTATGGCCGGTGCCGAGGGTGCAATTGATGATGCCCTTGGTGAAGGCGGTTTAGATGGCGTTGCATCCCGTATTGATGCGGTAATGGATGTCGAACTCAACGATTCTATTCTGGCTTCCTTTTCGGCAATCAATACGCTGTTTACACGTGTTATTGATACGCTGGATTTGACCATTGTTTTGACGTTCTTGTTGGTCTTTGCTCTTGCGATGTATGTTGTAGGGAGGCGTACCAGCTAATGCAGAAGATCATTGATGCGATTCAGCAGATTCAGGATTTTTTCACCGTCTGCGTTGACTTCATCGTGCGGCTTGTGAAGTCTCTGGTTAATTTTATGGAGATGCTGCCGCGCTGCATTACCATGCTTTATGCGTCTATTGCTTATCTGCCGTCCGAAGTCATGGTATTCGCTACTCTGTCGATTGTCGTTTCGGTTGTTTTCATCATCGTTGGAAGGGGGCGCACAAATTGAGTGATTCCGATTTTTTGGATATGGTTTTCGATATTTTTTCATCGGTTATTACCGTACTGAAAAGGATTTCTTTTATGGGTGTTCCGCTTTTCTATTGGATTGTCGGTTTTTTGGTTATGTCGGCTGTGATCGCCCGCGTTATCAATACAGTCGGTTCGCCTTATGTTCAGTCTCAGCGTGAATCTATTCGCGCTTCCCGTAAAAAGGAGTAATTTCATGTATGACAGCTATTACAATCAGAAAATTCTTGAATTTTTGCAGGCTAATTGGTCTGCGGTTGAGAATTGCCTATCGAACCTCGCGCAGATTTCGGTTTCTGCTGAACGCATCCTTGGCGCTTTGTGTTTCTTTGGGATGCTGTTTGTTGCTTTTAAGTTTATTCGTGCGAGGTGGTTAACGTTATGCTGAGCTGGCTCGAAACACTGATTCCGGCCAATACGGATTTCGCTTTCCTCGAATATTTGGCCGCCTATGTGCTGGTAATTGCATTTGCATGCATTATCATATCCGTTTTCTTTGGCATTTTCTCCGCAATCTTTCGCAAGTAAGGAGGTGTTCTCATGGGCATTCAGGTTCTCGCCGATGGTGCAGCTACCACCGGTTTGGAATCGTTGACAGAGGTTGTTACTTTCCTGCTCGGTAAATTTACCGGCATGGCGGGTACGCTGCTCTCTACGCCGCTGTTCCTGATCGGGCTTGGCTTCTTCGTGATCGGCGGTTCGATCGGTCTGGTCAAACGTATTCTGTAAAGGAGGTTTTCGCTTTGGATACGCTCGGTACGGTTGTGACGTTCATTACGTCGCAGTTTACGTCGATGGCGTCTACGCTGCTCACTACGCCGTTGTTCCTGATCTCTGTCGGGTTCTTCGTCGTTGGCGGCGCCATTGGTCTGGTCAAACGGATTCTGTAATCCCTTTGGCTTTCGTCGGGGGAATTTTTCCCCCGATTTTTTTCTGCTCATATTTTACACAAGGAGGGCTTTTCATGTTTGAGGCTTTTGCAAGCGTCTTTTCTGCGTTGATGTCTAATTCACTGTTTCAATACATCGTCGGTGCAGCGTGCGTCTCTGGCTCTGTGCTGCTCGTTTTGGCGTTTTTCGGTCGGGGAGGTATAGAATCATGATTACAGGTTATTTCGGCCTTCCTGGCTCCGGAAAGAGCACTTTTCTCACTGCCTTGGCACAGAAGGAGCTGCGCCGTATTCGGCGCGGAAAAAGCCCCTACAAGCACGTTCTGACGAACTTTTACTGTGAGGGCTGCGAACTGATCGAATATCAGGATTTAGGCCATTACGACATTTCAGACGCTTATATTCTGCTCGACGAAATCACGTTGGATGCAGACAGCCGGAATTTCAAGCAGTTCGATGAATGGCATAAATCTTTTTTCTTGCTCCATCGTCATTACAACTGCCAGATCGTCTACTTTACGCAGCAGTATGATGGTGTTGATAAAAAAATCCGGGATCTGACGCATAATCTTTATTTCGTTCGGAAGCTTGGACCGTTCAGCTGCGCGCGTCGCATTTGGCGTGTTTTGGACATTAACGAGCAGACGAAAGAGATTGTGCAAGGATATCGGTTTTCCAATCTTTTCGAGATTATTTTCAGCCATCCGCGGAAATGGTGTTTTCGTCCGCGTTGGTATAAGTTCTTTGATTCTTTTGAACGTCCTTGGCTGCCTGAGTACCCGTTCCGGAAATGGAACGACCCCGACCCGCCGTCCGGCGAAGCCGACGGCGTGGAGGGGGAGTTCCCTACTTGATTATAGCCTAAAATTTAACTCACTTTTCCCAAATCGGAGGGAATTTCAATGGCTATGACGTACAATTGCAAGCGCAAGTTCTATCCCGATGGGCAGGTGCAGCAGGTCGCCGTGGATGCGCCAATCTTCCGGCGACCACTTAGCGCGGATGATGAACCGGATTATTCATCGTCCGCGCGTCCGGATACTTACGCAATGCAGGAAGTTCGTAAAGACAACTTGAAACGGGTTCGCGAGAAAATCTTTGATATCTGTGCTTTGAACTCGTTTGACTATTTTATTACTTGGACTTTGAATCCTGAATTGGTCGATCGGTATAGTCCGGCTGAGGTACGGCCTAAAATTTCAAAGTTTTTGAATAATATGCAACAGCGTTATAATTTGAAATATATCGTGGTACCTGAGTACCACAAAGACAAGGCAATTCACTTTCACGGCCTGATCTCCGGCGATCTTCGCATGGTTCCCAGCGGCAGGACGGACACCGCCGGCCACACGATCTACAACATGCCGCAATGGAAATATGGATTCAGTACCGCGATTCCGCTTTACGGTGACAGCCAGGCCGTGGCCAGGTATATGACCAAATACATCACAAAAGACCTCAGCAAGATTTTCGGCAAATTCTATTTTTCGTCGCGTGGTCTTTCACGTTCCGTTCCGGTGCAGTATGATATCATTGACTATGATCAGATTGGCGTTCTGGAGCATCGGAATGTTTTCGGTTACAAGTATCTCACATTCAAATTGGAGGATATGCAAGATGGATGATCAGTTGAAGTGTATGGTTTATCAGTATCTGTTCCGGAAGCTGCATGATGAGGATTCGGAACTGTCCCAGATTTCCGATCGGCTGCGCAGTCATAACTTCCCGGTTGGCCCTTCGGATTACTCGGATTATGCTTGCGCTTTGGCCCGGAAGATGGTCACCGAAGAGATCATGTCCGGCGTGTTTACCGTGCTGAGTATGAACTTTCCGAAAGAATAATACAAAATCAAAATTTTGTATAATCTAAACTCAAAAAAGCTTCCCGGGGTCGGATTTGCATCCTTCCCCGGGATTTCGCGTTTAATGAATGGTGATTTCGATGGTATTGGTGTACGCCGGTGCATTCGGTGCCAGATGGATCATCATCCGCTTCGTTTCCATGTCGTCCACGATGCCGTCCAGCGCAGGCACGCTATACCACGGCTCGATGCAAACATATGGCGCTTCGGTGTTCGGCTTGTGCCAGAATCCCAGGAAGTTCATGTCCGGGTACGACAGATGCACGCTGCGCGAGGTCTTGTCGGACTTCAATGTAACGCCCTTGCACATATCCGTGAGGAAAATCGCGTCATGGTCGAACAGATGATGGTTCAGATGCAGCACTTTGCCGTTTTCCAGCGTGAACGGCACGCGGTCGCCGGTGTCGTAGCACGTTTCGCTCATCACCAGCGATTTGGCCGGTTTGACGCAGTCGAATTCGACATAATAATCTTCAAACTGCGTGCCGTCTTCCATCGGAACGTTGAATCCCGGATGGCCGCCGACCGCGAACGGCAGCACTTCGTCGCCGGTGTTGCGCACCGTGAATGTCTGGCGCACGGTCTGCCCTTCCAATTGGTACGAAATGGTCAGCTCAAAGTGGAACGGGTATTTTTGCAGCGAGCCAGTCGAATCCGTCAGGCGGAACGCGATCGCGTCCGACTGCTGCGACGCAACGGTCATTTCCGCGTGGCGGGCAAACCCGTGCAGCAGCATTTCGTACGTTTTGCCGCGATATGTGTATTTCCCGTCGGTCAAACGACCGCAAATCGGGAACAGATTGGAGGCCCGGCTAGCCCAATAGGTCGCATCCCCTTGCCACAAATATTCGTGGCCGTCCGGCTTGGTTTGCAGTGACATCAACTCCGCGCCAACGCTCGACACCTGTACGCGGATGGCGTCGTTTTCAATGGTATAAATCATATGAATTGCTTCCTTTCCTCCGGGCAATCGCCCGATCGGTTTTATTTTAGCATATTTCCCGGGCAAATGCAAGACTCAATCGCCAAAAGCCGCGCGAAGCGCTGCAAAAAACGCGGCTTCGTCGTACGGTGCCGCAATGCCGTAGTCAGCGTAGTCGAAAATGCGGGCATCCGGGTCGGGATTGATGGCCACCACCGTTCCGGCATTTTCGATGGCGCAGGTATGGTGCACCGCACCGGAAATGCCGATGGCGACGTAAATCACGGGGGCAACGGCGCGGCCTGTCAGGCCAACCTGCGCTTCGTACGGCGCGCCGCCGTCGTCCACCAGCCCGCGGGACGCGCCAAAGTCGCCGCCGAGCGTTTGTACCTGCGCTTGCAGCGCCTGCACCTGCGCGGCGATTCCCTTCCCGGCGCTGACCATCCATTCCGACTGCGCGGCAGCCGTGCGAACGGTCGCCATTTGCGGGCGGGAATGGGATTCGATTCTGGCCATGATGTTGCCGCCTTTGGCCGGGCGGATCATATACAGGCGAGTGCCGTCCGTTTCCAAGCGAGTGCAGTCGGCACACAGCCCCACGCCCAGCAGTGCGGCGGTTTGCGGCGCGGCGCATCGTCCCCAGACGCTGGCATCCCACAAGACGGCGTCGGGATCCGCGGCGCGAATCTGCGCAGCCAATGCCGCCGGGTCGGACTCCGGGACCGCCAACACCTGACGGCCGAGTGCACGGGCGTGCGGCAGCACGGCACTGCCGACCGCCATCACCCGATCCAGCGGGTGTTCTGCCGGCAGCAGCGGTTCTGCGCCGGTCAATGCGGTGCGCGCACGGCGCAGGATTTCCGGCAATTGATCGTATGTGATCTTCTGGCATTTCCGGCGTCCCTGCGTATTTTCATACGTTTGCAGCACGCGGGTCGGCGATCCGGCCCAGCCGCATTGCGCGGGATCCACGTGCAAATCCGCATTGCTCCACCGTTCCACCGTACCGATGCGTGACCGAATGCTTGGGAACCGCAGCGGCAGCCCTTTTTCAAACGTCAGCACTGCCGGAAGCGGCAGCGTGCCGGACGCAGTGCGCGTCGCGTAGCGGATTTTTTCGCCGTCCGGCTGCGCCTGCATCACGCCGGTGCGCACCGGCATTCCGCACAGTGCAGCGATTTCGGGGCCGACCTGCGCGGTGTCGCCGTCAATGCTCTGACGACCGCAGCACACCAGATTCGGCTGCAATTTCCGAACCGCCGCAGAGAGAATCCGCGCCGTCGCCAGCGTGTCGGAACCGGCGTACACCGGATCCGACAGCAAAATCACGCGCGCCGCACCCAATCGCGTCAGCGGCAACAGCGCGCGCTCCGCCGCGGGGGGGCACATAGACAGCACGGTCACGTCGCCGCCCATGCGCAGCGCATATTCCAGCGCGGACGCATCGAACGGATTCAGTTCACCGGCAATGATTTTGACCAGCACCAGAATATTCATGGACAGTCCCCTTTCGTTTTCTGTATTACACGCTGAATTCGTGATACACCGGCGCGAGCGCGTCGTGAATGCGTTTGTATTTTTCGTACAGCGCATCATACTGTGCCGTCTGTGCCGGTTGCGGCGTAGTGCATCCGGTTACGCAGATGCAGCGACGCACTGCATCCGCCGGGTCGGCAAACACACCGGCTGCAATCCCCGCCAGCATGGCAGAACCGAGCGATGAGTCGCTGCTTTCGGTCGTATTGAGCGTCAGCCCCAGTGCGTCCGCGGTCATTTGCCGCCACAGCTTCCCCTTTGCCCCACCGCCGATGACAGTCGCAGTGCTGCCATACGGAATACCGATGCGATCCAGCGCGCGTTTGCAGTCCAGCAGCGACAGCGCAACGCCCTCCATCACCGCGCGGGCGAAGTGCGCCTTGGTGTGATTGGCGCGGATACCGGTAAAACTGCCGCACAGCAGCGGGTCGGCATACGGCGTCAGCTCGCCGTTCAGGTACGGGTGGAACATCAGCCCCTCGCACCCGACGGGCACTTGCTCCGCGCCACCGTCCAGTTCGCGGTATGCGCCGCCGAACGTGTCGCGGAACCAGCGGTACGACGCCGCGCACGATTTCGTCGCGGTGCCGGGGTACCACAATCCGTCCGCAATGTGCGAATAGTTGATCAGATCCGGGTGCGGATACGCGCGGTCGGTGATGACGCAAATGCGCCCGGCCGTGGCAAGCTTCACCGTCAGATCGCCGCGCTGCACCGCGCCGGAGGCGAATACCTCCATCACGGTGTCGGTTGATCCGCAAATCACCGGCGTTCCGGCGACCAATCCGGTTTGTGCGGCCGCTTGCGCGGTCAGCCCGCCGATGCGGTCGGTCGGGCGCACGATCGGCGGCAGGATGGCTTTGTCGATCCCTGCCAGCGCGCACAGCTCGTCGCTCCATGTTAATGTGCGGCAGTCGAACAGCATACTGCCTTCGGCCTCGATGTAGTCCGTGCAGTACACGCCGGTCAGCAGGTACCGGAGGTAATCTTTTTCAAAGAAAAGATAGCGCGTTTTGGCGAATACCTCCGGCTCATTTTCCCGCACCCAAATCAGCTGCGGCAGCGTCCAGATGGTGTCCGGCCGGTGAAACGCCAGGCGGACAATCTCGTCCTCGTGCGGGCGCAGTGCCTGCACCTGGGCGCGGCTGCGGCTGTCCGTCCAGTGAATGGCCGGGCGCAGCGGCCGGAAATCTGCGCCGCACAGCACCGCCGTGTGCGTCGCCGAGTCGATCGCGACGGCCAGAATCGCCGCCGGATCTGCGCCGCTTTGGTCGAGCAGCGCGCGGATATTTTCGTTCAGCGCGCGCTGCCAGTCGTCCGGGTTTTGCTCGCAGCGGTCGGCCGCCGGGTGCAGCGTTGGATATTCGACGGTATGCTCCGCCGCAACGCGGCCGTCTTCGGTCAGCAGGGTAGCTTTGGACGCACCGCCGCCAAAGTCAATCCCAAGCAAATAATGCATATATTTTCCCCTTTCTGTGGGCGATCTGCAATTTGCAAAGCGTAAACTTTGCGAAATTTTAGTCTCAAATATGGGACTCATTTATGATATTAAAGCATTTCAGTACCGTACCACATAATTCGGACCGGAGATGCCAGCTGCCGCGCCGCGGGCGATCAGCCCGGCATTTTCGTCGTGCGCGATCAGCCATTTGTTTTTGCGGAACAGCAGCGGATCGGCCGACGGCGCGTCCAGCGGAACGTTAGTGCCCTGCGGCAGTCCGACGATGCAGCCAAAGCCTGCCGCCGACACTTCGCACGGGCAGAAGTGCAGGCTGGTTGCGTACACCTCCACAATGTCCCCCGCTTCCAGGTAAAATGCGCGGAACGTGGACGCATCGACGCGGTTCGCTTTCAGGTCTGCCCGGCGGCCGAGGATCAGCACCAGCGGCGTGACCGCCACGTTGATTTCGGACGAGGTGTGCCATTCCATGGCATTCATCGTTGTGTTGTGTCCCCAGCAGTAACCTACCTGCGCCGGCAGTTCGCCGAACAGCTGCGCCTGCATCGGCTGCGCGAACGGCGTTGCTTCCAGCGCCGGTACCGTCGCCTCATATTTCGATCCGTCGGCCGGGGCTGGAATTTCCTGCGCGGCGGCAATCAGTTCCGCCGCAGGCAGCCCGGTAATTACGCGGCCATATTCTGCAAATTCCGGGTCGTGAATGCTGTACAGCTGCAAATCCGGGTTTTTCGCGCGCAAAGTTTCGATTGTCATTGTTTTTTCCTCCGTTTACGGACAAGTTCAGCGAACCCGCCCGGTTGCCCCGGGCGAATTCGCTGCGTTCCGGTTTTTATTTGTTCATCCAGTCGTGATCCGGGTCGGTGCTCATGAAAAACCCGCGGTGTTCGCAGCACATCATCCACAGCAGGTAGCCGTTGTACCCCGGTGCAACGGTGCAGGGATGGTAGCCTTTCGGGATTTCGACAAAGTCGTTTTCTTTGGTGGTGTACGTTTCGTCGATCGACCGGTCGCCGGTGTATACCTTCTGGATGCCGAACCCGGTGGGTTTGTCGTAGCGGTAGAAGTAAATTTCCTCGGCAAAGCCTTCCGCCGGCATATTTTCCACATCGTGCTTGTGGCCCGGGTACGACGACCACTGGCCGCCTTTGATGAAGTTTTCGCCGACATAGATTTTGCAGGCATCGGTGCGCTCGTCGATCAGGAAATGCGCTTCGCGCTCAAAGCCCGGTTTGCCCAGATTTTTGACCACGACGTCGTCCGGCGTAATCAGCTTCGGCGCAAAATCCGCATCCGCCGGGCATTTGGCAGCGCAGATGTCCAGCTCGGTTTCGGCCGTGATGGTGAAATGACGCTTGCGCGGCACATACAGCGCCGTCGCCTTGCCGTCGAACACGTTTTTGCGCGACCCGATGTGCGCAAAATTCATCCCGTCGCCGGTCACAGTGCAGGTGCCGCCCAGAATGGTCAGCGCGAATTCCTTCGCGTCCTCGTACAGCGTGCAGCTTTCGCCGGACGCCAGCCGGATCATGTCAATTTCCAGCCCCTGGCAGGCGCTGTCCGATTTCTGATAAATGGTAGTCAGACCGTAGTTCCCGGTCCAATGACGTTCAAAGCTCATATCCATTCTCCTTCATATATTGTTTGACGGTATCAAAATCCGGAACGCTCTCGCGCGCGCCGACGCCGGTGCATTTCAGCCCGGACACAGCGCTCGAAAAATGGCAGCATTTTTCCGGATCAAATCCTTTGACGACGGCGGCGGCAAAAGCACCGTGGAACACATCGCCCGCGCCGTTGGAATCGACCACATCGGCGGGGTAAATCGGGTACCAGACGGCCGTGCCGTTGTACAGCACGCCGCCGCGCTTCCCGCACGTAACTACGACCGCTTCCGGCCGGAACTGTTCATACAACGCCCGCGCGGCCGACTCCGCATCCGCACAGCCGGTGAAGCCCATCGCGAATTCCTCGGACGGGATCAGGTAGTCCGCCAGCGGCAGCAGCCGCTCCACACCGTCGTAGCGGCCGCCTGCATCGTACAGCACTTTGGTGCCGTGCGCGTGCGCCCACTGCGCGCCGTCGATGGCGGCTTCCAGCTCGTTGCCGTCCACCATCAGCAGGTCAGCATCAGCGATGGCCTGCTTTTGCGCATCGGTCAGCGTGAGCGGCGGCAGATTGCCTTTGTCGAACACGCAGGTACGGCTGGTCGAAGCCTGGCTCAGCCAGATGCACGACGTGAACGACCGGTACCCGCTGCGCACGGTGATTTGATCGGCGGTCATCCCGTATTTCGCAAAGTCCGAAATCAGGAACTGTCCGCCCGTGTCGTCCGACAGCACGCCGATGAATGCGGCCGGCACGCCGAGTTTCTGCGCGGCAACCAGTCCGGTCGCCACCGGACCGCCGCCGGCCGGTTTGCTGCTGAGCGCGCGCAGTTTGGTATCTTCTGTGGGGTAGTGCGGCACGGTAATCAGCGTGTCCATCACGCACGCGCCGATCCCCACGATTTTTGCCTGATTCATGCGTCTGTTCCCCGCTTATGCCTGATTTTCGGCGCCGAGGAGCCGAATCTTCGTCAGCGCGAACGCCTTCACCGCGGCGATGGCGTCTTTCATGAACAGGTCAATCGCGACTTTGTCCCGCGACGTGGCGAACACCGCGTCCAGGAACGAATAGCACACGTCGGTACCGAAGTTGATCTTCCGGATGCCGGCTTTGACCGCCGCCACAATCTGATCGTCCGGAATCCCGGTGCCGCCGTGCAGCACCAGCGGGAGATGGCCGGTCGCTTCGCAAATTTCCGCGATGCGGGCGATGTCCAGCTTCGGGGGCTTTTTGTAGCGGCCGTGTGCGTTGCCGACCAGCACCGCCAGCGCCGCCACGCCGGTTTTCTGTGCGAAATCCGCCGCCTGCGCCGGGTTTGTGAATTCGTCCATGGCGTTGTCATTGACCGAGCCGATGTGTCCCAGCTCGCCTTCGACCTGCACGCCGACAGCCGCAGCCGTTTCCACCACGCGGCGGGTCAGCGCAACGTTCTCTTCGTACGGCAGCGCCGATGCGTCGATCATGGCGCCGCTCACGCCGTAACGCAGCGCGCGCGTCACTTCAAATTCGCCTGCGCCGTGGTCGATGTGGAAGCACACCGGCACGCTCGCCTGCTGCGCCGCCGCCAGCACGATCGGCGCGAGGAAATAGCCTTCTTCGTTGTGGAACAGCCGGCTGTACGCCTGCAAAATCACCGGCGCGTGCGCCTCTTCCGCCGCCGCGATGGCACCCATCACGGTTTCCATGTTGTACACATTGAACGCCGGGATCGCAAAGCCGCCTTTCTGCGCGCGTTCCAAAATCGATTTGAAATCTACCAGCATAATCTCTCTACCTTTCTGAAAAACCGGGAAGAACCGAAGCGGAAAAATCGCGCTTCGGTTTTCCGAATTCTGCGTTTACTGCGCCGCTTCCAGCAGCAGCTCTTCCAGCGACAGCACCGTGACGTCGGTCTGCGGCACCGCTTTGAGCGCAGCATATTCCGACACGCTCGCCGTAACGATCGTGTGCTGCCCCACGCCCAGCGCATTTTCGATCCGATCCGCCGCGACTTTCTGAATCGTCAGCGGGATGTACTGCGCCATCAGGATGTTGCCCGCCCACATGGTGTCTTTGCGGTTGAGGAGCATTTCGTGCAGCTCCGCGCACGCCGAAATCAGCGCACGGGGCGCATCCGTCTCGGTCAGGTCGCGCGCCAGCTGGAACGGATCCTGATACGTAACAGCGCGGCCGGTCTGCGCCAGTTTGAGCGCGCCGGACTGTACCTGTGCCGCCAAGAACGCCGTGAACGTGTGCACGTTCGCGTGGCACGGAATCTGCCATTCTTTGTATTCACGCAGCATCACTTTGGCGTCCGCCGGATCAAACGCGATTACGTCGGCATAGCCGTCAATCGCATTGGCGCACTCGGTCATCTGGCGGCGCGTTTCGTCGGATGCACCGGTCAAAAAGTCGAGTTGGCTGCCGCTTTCCGGCTCGTCCGCCAGTACGGTGAACGGAACGTTCAGTTTTTCCATCAGCCGGATGGCATTGACGGCCGCCGCGGGCACCTGCGTGCGCGCATCGGTGCCAAGGAAGAGCAGCAGATCGGTTTTGGCACTGTGGTGTGCCATCGCATCGCGCAGCGCTTCATCGGTCACGACAGCGCCATACGCGTTGCCGCGGTCGATGCAATTGTCGATCAGTTTGGTGATATATTCCGGCGTAACCCCGTCGAGCAGCGCTTGGAGCCGCGCATCCTTCGTGAACGCGACCGGATCCCAACCGGTGACGCACTCTTTGACGCACGCGCCGCAGCACGCGCATTCGTACAGGTTATCTACCACGTCTTTCAGTTCCATCGCGCCGCGCACGACCAGTGACAGCCCCAGCGCACGGGCGCGGGCGGTGTTGCGCTCCTGACCCGTGGCGTTGCCCACCGGGCAGATATGGCGGCACATCCAGCAGAAGCGGCATTGATCAATATGGGTACGCGATTTTTCGGACAAATTCATGTTGAGCATCTCCCTTCTGCATTACAGGCCCAGCTTGAACGGATTCATGATGCCGTTCGGATCCAGCTGCTTTTTCAGGCCGGTCATGACCTGCATGGCCGGGCCGTACTGTTCTTTCATCAGGCGGCCCAGCTTGATGCCGACGCCGTGGTGGTCGTTGACCACGCCGCCGTTGGCCAGCGCGGTGCGCACGCCGCACGTCCAGATCGCCTGGTGCAGGCGCAGCGCCTCGACCGGATCTTTCGGCACGTCATCCACGATAAAGCGGTCGTACACCATCGCGCCCCACTCGTACCAGTGCGAGAAGTGTGCGATAAACCGCGCCATCGGGAAGTTCGTTTCGATGGCTTTTTTCATCGCCCAGTAGATTTTTTCAATCTTGTCGTACGGTGCAATGGTATCCATCGTGCCGAACATCTGCGGCAGATCCATCATGTGGCCAGGATAGAAGAACGTGATCTTCTCTTTCCACCATTTTTCGCCGTATTCGCTGCCGAGATCCTCCGCGCCGTATTTCGCGAACGTGGACAGCAGAATGTTCTCTTCCACTTCGACCATTTCATGCACGCCTTCGTATGCGACGTTCATGAACGCGCCTTCGCGCTCCACACCGACAATCTTTTTGATCAGCGACGCGGTTTCGGCCGGGTCATACAGCCGCATCACGGACGGTTTGAACTTTTGCAGCAGCTCGCGCGCCGCTTTGAACGCGCCAGTCATGTCTTTGAACAGGAACCCGCGGAACCGGCGCTCCTCCGGCTGGTCAAAAATGCGAATCTGCGCTTTGGTGATGACGCCGAGCGTGCCTTCGGACCCGATGAAAATCTGGTTCAGGTCAGGGCCGGCCGCGTGCTTGGGCGCGGGCGAGGTTTCGATGATGTCGCCGTTGGGCAGGACGACTTCCATCTGCATCACCATGTCGTCAATCTTGCCGTATTTGGTGGACACCACGCCGATGCCGCGGTGCGCCAGGAATCCGCCCACGGTGGAGCAGGTCAGCGACGACGGGTAGTGCATGGTGGCCTTGCCGACTTCGTTGGCTGCCCATTCAATGTGTTTGTAAATCGCGCCGGTGCCGCACTCGATGTACATCGAGTCGGTATTGACGTTGTAAATTTTGTTCATGCGCTTGGTGTCCAGCACAATGCCGCCCGCTACCGGGATGGCGCCGCCCTGGGTACCGCCGCCGCCGCCCCATGTGGTCACGGGCAGCTTGTAATAGTTGGCGATTTGCAGGACTTTGGAAACCTCCTGCGCATCTTTCGGCGACACCACATAGTCCGCCTGCGGCATCAGCTGCCCGCGGTCGGACCACATACGGGACAGCCAGTAGTAGTCCACGCTGTGCGTCGCCTTATCGATCGGGCTGATCGAGCAGTTTTCCTGCCCGACGGCATCCTCCAGCTCCGTCAGGATCATGGCGGACAAAAATTCGCTTCCTTGCACGGTTCAATCTTCCTTTCTTAGTCAACGGTATCAATCTCAAGATTGGGAATATACTTGCAGAATTCGTTCAGTTCTTCGGTGTAGTTGCCTTCGATCTCGGCCATATGGTGAATATACGGGCCTTCGATCAGCTTGCGCTCCCACTTGGACAGGTTGTCGAACTGCGCCCAGATGTAGGTGCCGAACGTGTACGGCCCTGTCGTGGACGAGAACTGCCCGCCCAGCAGCGTGTACTTGCCGTTGTCCTGATCCATGCGGGCGATGGTGTAGTCGCCGTCCTTCACGCGGAACCACTGGCGCATATTGACGTTTTTCGCAACGCTGTCCGGCGCTTTGAGCGAGTAAGCAAACGGCCCGCAGTGCCACAGCAGCTCGGCGTTCTTGTTTTCCGGATGGCGGACGGTGAATTCCCCGAAGAACGGGACTTTCTTGCCGCGCGCCGCAGCCGCCAGCAGTACCATCGAAATCGCGCCGTGCATATCGGACTCGCAGCTGATGATGTAGCCCATGTCGGCCAGCACGCTGTACGCGGTGCAGGGCATCGCGCCCACGGCCAGCTGCATCGCCGTCCAGCATTCGGCGGAGATCGCATCGACTTTGTAGTCGCGGAAAATATCCTGATACAGCAGCACGAACGCGTAGACCTTTTTGAGCAGCGGCGGCGTCAGGTCGTCCATTTCGTACCGGGATTGCAGCAGCGCCGCACCCTCGGTCAGCTCCGCGTCGCGCTCGGCGAGGATTTTGTTGTACCGATCGACAATCACGCCGATGTTGATCGGAATGCAGCGGATACCGAATTTCTGCATCAGTTCGCCTTCGTTGAAAATCACCGAATAGAACGGCTGCGGGCGCAGCCCGACCTGCGCGATTTTCAGCGTACGGAAGTTTTTCACCATGCACGCCACCGACAGGAACTTGCGCAGCCCGGCGTCGAAGGTTTCCGACTCAATCCGGCAGGTTTCGATGTACGAAAACGGCAGATTATTCCGCTGGAGCAGCCGGCTCACGCCAAACAGACCGCACTGGCTGTCCGTGTAGCGCATCCCGTCCGGCTCGAACACGTCGTCCAGCGGCGCCCAAATACATACCGGCTTGTTGACCGCCTTGGCCAGCTCGGCGATTGCTTCTTCGTTGCCGAAGTTGGCGTTGATCACGAACAGCGCGTCCACTTTTTCCGCGTTGAATTTTTCCGCGATTTTCACGGCGTCCGCTTCGTTGACCATCACGTTGACCGGGTTAATCCCCTCGATGTCCACAAACGTGTCCACGTCCGACGTGTAGTGGGATTTGATGTATTCCACCGCCGCGCGGCCGCGCTCCTCCGCTTTTTCCCAGTTGAAAATTCCGGGACGCGGCGTTACATCGCGCCGACAGGAAACCAGACCGACTTTAACCGAATAATCCATCGTAATAAAACACCCTTTCTGTTTTACGTTATTACTATTGTAATCCTTCGCGGCTTGTGGTACAATGTATAAAATGATTTTCTTATTGTACAAATCGATTTTAAGAAGGAGCGCACGATGAATCTGTCATTTGCCCGACTGCGGGAAACCGACGTCAACGTCACCGAAATCGCCGCTACGGAGCGCAGCTGGCGCAACAACAACCTCAACCGCTACCCGGCCGGCCGGCCGCTGAACATCCTCTCTGCCACGCTCAACGGCGTCAAAAGCATCCTGGATTTGACGGATGACGCGCCGCGGTACACGCTGCAATCGCCGTCGGTTGTGCTGATCGCGCAGGGCGCGCCGTACGGGTCGCGCACTGTGGTGGAACCGGCGGGCGCACAAAGCGTCACCGTATGCGTCAAATTCCGCCTGACGGACGAAACCGGCGCCGACATTGCGCTGACCGACCGGTACCTCGGCTGGGCGCCCGCACAGGCCGAAAGCTGCATTCCGCTGTTTCGGCGTGTACTGAACGATTATATGCGCCCCAACGTCAACCGGCTGCGGCTGAAAACCGATCTGCTGCTGCTGATCGACGAGCTGATCCGGCACCTGCCCAAGTCCGACCCCATCCCGGAGGAATTCCGGTTTTTGCAGCCCGCCATCCAGCACATTGAGCGCGACCCGTGCGACAATCTACCCGTAGCGGCGCTGGCCAAGCTGTGCTTCATCAGCGAAAGCTACTTCCGCGCCAGCTTCCGGAAGTATTCCGGCGGTCTGTCCGCTACGGAGTACCGGAACAAGCTGCGCATCGCCAAAGCGCAGGAACTGCTGGACAGTTCCCTGTGGACCACGGCGCTGATCGCGGAAAAACTGGGATTTTATGACGTATCGCACTTTTACCGCGTATACAAAAAATTCAATGGCACCTTGCCGAAAAAGAGCGACGGCTCCGGCGATATGCCGACCGAAACGGAGGATTTGCAATGACGGATTATGCTGCATTATATGAATCGGCTTTTGCGTGCATCGGCGACCGCACCCCGCTGGGGCAGGATTGCGGCGTGCTGTGCGGCAAAGCGTGCTGCCGCGGCAGCGACGGACAGGGAATGCGGCTGTTCCCGCACGAATCGTCTCCGCTCCCCCGCACCGCCACCACCGACGGCGCGCCGATGGTGGTGTGCAGCGGGACGTGCGACCGAGCGACCCGCCCGCTGGCGTGCCGGATATTTCCGTTTTTCCCCCATCTGCACGCGGACGGCCACATTTCGGCGGAAATCGACGTGCGCGGGCTGCGGCTGTGTCCGCTGGTGGCATCGTGCCGCCGCGTGCAGTTTGACCGGTCGTTCCGCCGCGCGGTGCGCGCCGCAGGCCGGATTCTGGCGCAGGACGACGAGATTCGGGCGTTCCTGCGCGAGTCCGGCGCCGAAATCGACATGTTCCGCGCGTTCACCGGATTTGCGGACACGCCTTCCGCACGGATTGCGCGAAAATAAGCAAAAACCGCAAACAAAACACTTGAACCATCGCTGCAAATATGGTATACTGTACTGTGAACGCTTACATCTCTGCTTTTGACCCGTAAAAGGAGCCGACTATGATTCCCTATGCAATGGATACTGTGTATATCCCCAGCGAATCCGTCCGGCTGTTTACCGTGATGCTGCGTCCGGATGCGGGCGGACAGTTCCCCACCGTCGTCGTGCGCACGCCATATGTGGATTCGTACGAAGCCATGCCGGAAGATCAGATTGCCGCCGCATACCTTGCCGAAAATGTCGATTGGCTGCGCCGCGGATATGCGATGGTGATCCAGCACTGCCGCGGGCGCGGCAAAAGCACCGGCGACTGCGTGCCGTATATTCACGAACGCGAGGACGGCCTTGCACTGCTGGACTGGATTCGCCGCCGGCCGTTTTACAATGGAGAGATTTTCCTCAAAGGCGAAAGCTACCAGACCTCGGTGCATTACGCCGTTGCGCCGTTCCCGGCAGATATCCGGGGCGCGGTGTTCGGTGTGCAGGACTGTGAGCGGTACAACATCTGCTACCGCAACGGCTGCTTCAAAATCGGGCTGCACGGCGATTGGTACGTCGGGATGTACAAACCCAAAACCATCCGGCACAAAAATTATGTGCCCGGCGCGTTCCAAACCCTGCCGCTGCGGGACTTTACGCAGACGGTATTCGGCGAACCGGCCGATGATTTTGACCGGATGCTGGCCGCGCCCCGGCGGGATGATCCGTTCTGGCAGACCCGCGCCGGCGGCAGCGACGCGCGGAACGCCGTCCGGGATGCGTCGTTCCCCATCCTGCTGACCACCGGATTTTACGATATTTACACCGGCGGCATTTTCGATATGTGGCGCGCGATGACGGCCGAAACGCGGGCACGATGCGCACTGGTGGTGTCCCCGTACGATCATCCGGATCGGGTGGACGGTGCGCATTCCGTCGTGTTCCCGTCCGGTCAGCGCAAAGCGCAGTTCGGCGCGCAGTACGAAATCGATTGGTTCGACGGCATCCGCGGCAAACGGTCCATGCCGTTCCCGCAGGGGCTGGTAACGTATTACCGGCTGTTTGAAAACCGCTGGGCGTCCGATGCATTCGCGCCGGAACCGCAGTCCGTAACCGTCCCGCTGGGCAGCGAATCGGTCACATATACATACAATCCCTACGCCCCGCCCGAATTCCCCGGTGGCCTGTCGTGCAATTTCGGCGGCGCGATGTTTCAGAACCCGCCCGGCAGCCGACCGGACATCGTGACGGTATACACTCCGCCGTTCGTGGCAGAAGTATTCGTCAAAGGCGACGCATCTGCCGAACTGCGCGTGTCGTCCGACTGTGCGGATACCGGATTCTACATCCGCCTCAGCCTCGAAACCCCACAGGGCGATTTTGGCCTGCGCGACGATATCACGTCGCTTTGTTACCAGCTGGGTGATTACACGCCCGGCACGATGGTGCCGCTGCGGTTCCGGTTTGACCCGCACGCGTTCCGGATCGCCAAAGGCCAGCGTCTGCGGATCGACATTGCGTCGGCCGACGCCGCGCACTACGTCCGCCACACCAACTGTAAAGGGCTGTTCAGCGCCCAGGCCACCGCGCGCATCGCGCACAATACCGTCGATTTGGCGCAGTCGTCGCTGACGCTGCCGATCGAATCGCATCGCACTTTTCGTTAACCGAACCGGCGCGGCTGCCGGTCAAATATAGAAAGGATGTTCCAAATTATGTTGTTGAATCTTCGCAAAAAAGAGGACTGCGCGTTTGATATGATCGCGCTGGGCGAAATCATGCTGCGGCTGGATCCGGGCGATACGCGCATCAAAACGACCCGTTCGTTCCGTGCGTGGGAAGGCGGCGGCGAATACAACGTCGCGCGCGGCCTGCGCCGCTGCTTCGGGATGAAAACGAGCGTCGTGACGGCGTTTGCCGACAACGAAGTCGGCCGGCTGATCGAGGACTTTATCCTCCAGGGCGGCGTGGATACCTCGCTGATCAAATGGGTGCCGTACGACGGCATCGGCCGCGCGGTGCGCAACGGCCTGAACTTCACCGAGCGCGGGTTCGGCATCCGCGGCGCAGTCGGCGTATCGGATCGTGGCAACACGGCTGTGTCCCAGCTGAAACCGGGCGACGTGGACTGGGACTACATTTTCGGTACGCTGGGCGTGCGCTGGCTGCACACCGGCGGCATTTTCGCTGCGCTGTCCGAAACCACGGCCGAAGTGGTGATCGAGGCTGTGAAAGCGGCGAAAAAATACGGCACCATCGTGTCGTACGACCTGAACTACCGTCCGTCCCTGTGGAAAGGCATCGGCGGCCAAGCGCGCGCACAGGAAGTCAACAAAGAAATCGCGCCGTACATCGACGTGATGATCGGCAACGAAGAGGACTTCACGGCGTGCCTCGGCTTTGAGGTGGAAGGCAACGACGCGAACCTAAAATCGCTGAACCTGGACGGCTATGTGAAAATGCTCGGTGAAGTGTGCAAAACGTACCCGAACTTCAAAGTGATTGCCACCACGCTGCGTACCGTCAAGACCGCGACGGTCAACGACTGGTCGGCGATGGTCTATGCCGACGGCAAAGTCACGATGGGGATGTCGCTTCCGGGTCTGGAAATCTATGACCGTGTGGGCGGCGGCGACTCGTTCGCGTCCGGCCTGATTTACGGGCTGATGACGTATGACGACGCGGCCAAGGCCGTCAACTACGGCATCGCGCACGGCGCACTCGCCATGACGACGCCGGGCGATACGTCCACTGCCAGCCTGAAAGAGGTCGAAAAGATCGTCGGCGGCGCTGGTGCGCGCGTCGATCGGTAATTCCGAAAGATTTGCATTGCAAAGCGGCGGTTCCCTGAACAAAAATCGGGGAATCGCCGCTTTTTTGAGCCGTACATTGCAAATTCAGTGCGTCAGCGCAAATGCTTCCGGCAGCAGCGCGCCCAGCGTCGTGGTGCGGTGCGCGCCCGGACCGGTCACAATATATACCGTCAGCTCCGGCCCGCAGAATTCGGACAGTGTTTGCCGGCACACGCCGCACGGCGGACACGCGCCGTGCACTACGCCGTCCGTTCCACCGGCAACCGCCAGCCGCCGGAACGACCGATGACCGTCATGAACTGCACGAAACAGCGCCACACGTTCGGCACACACCGACGGCGAATACGCGCCGTTTTCAATGTTGCAGCCGGTGTATACCGTGCCATCGACGGTTTCGAGCGCCGCGCCGACCTGAAATTTGGAATACGGCGCATACGCCCGCTGCATCGCGTCAACGGCGGCTGCGCAAAGCTGCTCTGCATTCATCGCAATCTCCTCCTGCGTTTTGTTTTCATTATTATTATACCGGATTTCGGCGCGGGATTCAACCCGCAGCGAAAAAAATTTACCGCTTCCCGCTTGTGCTTTGCCGTATTCAGTGGTATAATATCGACGTCCTCATTTTTTCGTTAAAGGAGCATCTGAACCATGCGTGCGCAAGCGCAAATCCGGGACATGACCACCGGCCCTCTGAGCCGCCAAATCCTGCTGTTCAGCGTCCCGTTGATCCTGTCCAACCTGCTGCAAGTGCTGTTCAATATGTCCGACATCGCCGTCGTTGGGCGATTTTCCGGTTCGGCGGCACTCGGTTCCGTCGGCTCTACCGCCACGCTCGTTACACTGTTCACCGGGTTCCTAATCGGGATGGGCAGCAGCGTCAACGTCCGCACCGCGCGCTATCTGGGCGCAGGCGACGCCGCCGGGGTGCATCGCTGCGTCCATACCGCACTGATTTTGAGCGTGGCGGTCGGCGTAGCGCTGATGGTGCTGGGGCTGTGCTTCGTGCGGCCGCTGCTGATCCTGATGGGCACCAAAGAAAACCTGCTGGACGGCGCGGTGCTGTACCTGCACATCTACCTGCTGGGGATGCCCGCGCTCGCCATTTACAACTTCGGCAACGCCGTGTTCAGCGCAGCCGGAGACACTCGCCGTCCGCTGCGGTTTTTGCTGATCGCCGGGATACTGAACGTGCTGCTGAATCTATTTTTTGTCATCGTGTGCCACTGGGACGTGGCGGGTGTTGCATTGGCGAGCATCCTGTCGCAGTATGTATCCGCGGTGCTGATTCTGCACGCGTTGGCGTCCAGTAATGCGGACTTCCGGCTCTACTTCCGTGAGCTGCGCGTCACCCGCGCCGAAGTCCGGCCGATTTTGGGGCTGGGCCTGTCCGCCGGATTCCAAAACTCCATTTTCGCCATCGCGAATCTGTTTATTCAGGCGGGTGTCAACCGGTTCAACACCACCATCGTCGAAGGCAATTCCGCCGCCGCCAACGCCGACGGTCTGATCTACGATGTGATGGCCGCGTTTTATGTGGCGTGTTCCAGCTTTATGGGGCAAAACCTCGGCGCGCGCAAAAAAGACCGCGTGCTGCGCAGCTACTTCATCAGTCTGGCCTACTCGTTCGGCGTCGGGATGGCGCTGGGACTGCTGCTGCGGCCGCTTGGCCCCGCATTTTTGTCACTGTTTACCAATGAACCAGCCGTACGCGACGCCGGAATGCTGCGTCTGTCGGTCATGAGCTTTTCGTACGGCGTGTCCGCGTTCATGGACTGCACCATCGCCGCCTCGCGCGGGCTGGGCAAAAGCCTGGTGCCGACCGTGATGGTGATTCTGGGCTCGTGCGTATTCCGCGTCGCGTGGATCTACACCGTTTTTGCCTACTTTGGTACCATCCAATCGCTGTATTTGCTGTACATATTTTCGTGGAGCATCACCGCTGTCGCGGAAATTATTTACTTTGTGTATGCATATAAGCGGCAGACCGCCGATTGTCCGGAACCGTCCGCCGCACACGCAGAATGAAACGGAGGAATTCTATCATGTCTACCGCAATCCCTGCCCGCAAAGACGTCCCGCAGGAATACACCTGGAACCTTGCGGATCTGTTTGAATCCGACGACGCCTGGCGCGCCGAATACGACGCCATGCAGGCGCTCCCCGACCGCCTGTCCGCATTTGCCGGGACGCTCGGCCGCAGCGCAGCGCAGCTGCTGGCATATTTGCAGCTGGAAGACGAAGTCTCCGTCCGGCTGACGCGGCTGTTCTGCTACGCCAGCTGCAAATCCGACCAGGACACCGGCGACAGCCGCTACCAGGATCTGCGCGGTAAAGCGATGAACATCGCCGTCGCCATTTCGAGCAGCGCATCGTTCGCCACGCCGGAAATTATGGCCATCCCGGACGAAACGCTCGACCGGTTCTACGACGAAGCTCCGGCGCTCGCGCCGTACCGGCGGCCGTTGGCGCAGCTGCGGCGGCGTGCGGCACACATCCTGGCGCCCGAGTGTGAACGTCTGCTGGCTGCTGCGGGTGAAATGGCCGACGCGCCGGACAATATTGCCGGAATTTTCCGCAATGCAGAACTGCGCTTCCCGGACGTCACCGACAGTGCCGGGCAGGTGCATCCGCTGACCGACGGCTCGTTTGTCCCGCTGCTGGAAAACCCTGACCCGGTGTTCCGCCGCAAAGTGTTTGGGACGTACTACCACCGCTTGGGCGAATACAAATCCACCATCGCCGCGACGCTGGACGCACAGTTTAAGCAGCTGCGTTTTTTCGCGAACGCACGCCGCTACGGCAGCACGCTGGAAGCCGCGCTCGACCGCACCGAAGTGCCGGTGGCGGTGTACCACAACCTGATCGACGCCGTCCATCAGGATCTGGCGCCGATGTACCGCTACGTCGCGCTGCGCAAAGCGCGGCTGGGCGTGGACGAACTGCATATGTCGGACGTATATACCCCGATTGTACCGGATGCGGCCGGGCACTATCCGTTTGAAAAGTCGAAGGAAATCGTACTGGATGCGCTGCAAGTGCTGGGCGACGATTACGTTGCCATGCTGCGCGAAGGATTTGACCACCGCTGGATCGACGTATACGAAAACACCGGCAAACGCAGCGGTGCCTATTCCACCGACAGCAGCCGCCCGCACCCCTATGTGCTGCTGAATCACAAAGACAACCTCGACAGTCTCTTCACGCTGGCGCACGAAATGGGGCACGCGCTGCACAGTACGCTCAGCTGCCGCCACCAGCCGGTCTGCACCAGCGACTATGTGATTTTCGTCGCGGAAGTGGCGTCCACCTGCAACGAAGTCCTGCTGATGTATCACCTGCTCGACCACACCGACGACCCGCGCCAGCGCGCATACCTGATTAACCATTTCCTGGATCAGTTCAAAGGTACGCTGTACCGCCAAACCATGTTCGCGGAATTCGAGCTGGAAATGGGGCAAATGTCCGAGCGCGGCGAAACGCTGACCGCCGACGCGCTGTGCGAAAAATACCTGGCGCTCAACAAGCTGTACTTTGGGCCGGACATGGTGTCCGACGACGAGATCGCACTGGAATGGGCACGGATCCCGCACTTTTTCTACAATTACTATGTGTTCCAGTACGCCACCGGATTTGCCGCCGCAGTCGCCATCGCGTCGCGCATTCGGGCCGAGGGCGCACCGGCCGTCGCCGATTACAAGCGGTTCCTGTCCGGCGGCAGCAGCGCCGACCCGATCTCGCTGCTGAAAATCGCCGGCGTCGATATGAGCCGACCGGAACCGATTCACGCCGCGCTCCGCCTGTTCGACGAGCTGATCGGCGAGATGGAAGCGCTGGATGCCGACTGATTTCCCGGCGCGCCGATGCATTCACAAAAAAGTCACAGGATTTGTTTGTCGCAACCGGTTGACGCGCCGCGAAAAACATGGTAAAATATTGTTTTGATAGGAACTGAAAAGCGCGGAACGAATGTATTTTTCGCCGCGCCGAAAGGATGCGTTGCAATGTCAAAACGGAAATGGGCCGGGCTGCTGGCCGCAGTGCTGCTGATCACGATGCTGTGCGGCTGTCACAAAGAGCCAGAACCAATATACGACAATCATCTGCGGAATCTCCCGTTTATTTCGCCCAGCTGCATTCGGGATGAGTGGGAAATTCCGGGCGATATCTGGGATCAGGAAATCGACCGGGACACCATCCGCCCCACATACAACGACCTGCTGGCGGCCGGAGCCGTGAGCGTACTGCGCTTCAACGAAGGTCGCTACTATTCCGTTTCCTGAATCAGCGACGGATCGTACCTGTTTGTACTGTACAAAGAAGTGAAAAAAGATGTGCCGCAGGATCAGGTCGCCGATCAGCTGGTGATTGCGGACGGATTCCGCGTGAAACAGCTGCTGCCGGCCAACGCCGGACGGCTGATCAAAATCTGCTTCACCCCGAAGGATTCTGTGCCGCTGTGGGATCCCAACGGCTACTACGTTGAAGGCGGAGACGAAAACAACACGCCGACGTCGTATCACCGGTTTGCCGACCGCTCCACGTGGATTTTCTTTTCCGACCGCAACGAAAAGAACGAGTGGGTCGTTACATTCGCCGGTGCGCTGCCGGATTCAAACAATTCCGTGTTCACCTATATGCTGGACGAAGATTTGGCCTTGGTATCGTAAATTTCCCATGAAAAATCAAAGATCGCCGGAACCTGGTTTTTCCGCAGGTTTCGGCGATCTTTTTGCAATTTTGCGCGGAAAACTCACGATTCGCGGTCGCTTTGGTGCTGCGCGCGCCACTCGCGCGGCGGAACGCCGAAAATGGACTTGAACCGCCGGTTGAAGCTGGACAGATCGTAGTACCCCACGCGTTCCACGATTTTCTGCGTGTCCAGCCCGGTCAGCAGCAACTCGCACGCGCGTTTCATCCGCAGCGCCGTCAGGAAATCCTGGTACGAGCAGCCCTGTTTTTTCTTGATGACGCGGGTCACGGACTTGGTGCTGCACCGAAAGTGCGCCGCAACCGCATCCTGACTCAGCTCCGGGTTGGCAAAATTCGCGCGCACATACGCCACCACGGCGTCCCCGTCCAGCGTCCGGTCGGAGTCCTCCGCCGAGCGGAACATTTGCGCCAGCAACCGGTCAATCTCCCGATGGAACGCGTCGTTGTCCAGCTCCACCAGCGCCAGCAGTGCTTCCGGCTGCGCATCGGCGGCGGCATCCTGATGCGCTTCCAGCAGCGTCTGCACAATTACATAGCGAACAAACCGCTCTTCCCCTGCGCCGACGCACGGCAGCAGTTCGTCCAGCACCGCGCGCGCACGGTCGGCATGGCCGCCGCGCAGCTCCGCGCGGAATTTCAGCAGCCGTTCCGACGCACGGTGATCCGGTTTGCCGGACACCCGCGCCAGATTTTCAAAAAACCGCACCAGCTCGTCCGAATCCAGCGCTGCGCCGAGCGCGGTCTGCATTTCTTTCTGCGACTGATGCACGTCAGTCAGCTGTTCGTACACCATTCCGCACGCCGCGTAGTGGTACGGGATATCCTGCGCGCGCAGCTCCGCCTGAATCTGCTCCGCCAGTGCGCGACGCACCGCGCAGTCGGCGTCGCGGGTTTGGAGCGCTGCCAATACGCTCACCGCGCCGCCCTGAATCATATAGCACGTCAGCACGCCGGGGATTTCGCAAATACGGTCAGATTCGTGCGGCCCGAACTTTGCGCCCGCCATCAGCCGGACGCCGATGGCGGCGTAGTACGGCGCGTCGGCCTGCAAGCCGAAATATTCGATCATCTCCGGGCTGCGCAGCTCCTCCGGCACCGCGCCGCTGAGCAGAAGCCACCCCATCTGCTTGCGTGTTTCGCGCTGGAACCGACGGAACAGCTCTTCCTGCCGCGACTGCTTGGCAAAATTCTGCTCCAATGCCTTGCGGATGAAGTCGAAATCGCTGTCGTGCTTGGCGCGCTCCACGTCCGGCATATGGGACTGCGCGATTTCCTTGATCTTCTGGATGGGCTGGTAGTTGTACCGGCTGGCCAGCCACAAAAACACCGCCATCGCGACGAATACCAGCACGCCGATCACGATCATCTTGATCTCTTCGGCGATCAGGTCGGACTTCAACGTGCTGTTGTTGAGCGCGACGCGCAGCGTCAGATCCAGCCGCGGCGCGTCGGCGTTGAAGATCGAGTACCCCGCAAATTTATCGGCACCGGCGCGCAGCCGTGCCAGGCAGTCGGCAACCGTCTCCGGCGCACCGGATGCCGCGGGCGGCACCGTTTCGGCAATCGGCCGGTCGCCGTAGCACAGCACCGCAACACCGTCCGTCGCGCGGAGCGCCGACTGCACTTCGTCCTGCAATTCGTCGGCATTAATCAAAAACCCAATCCAGCGCTCCGCCGTGCGCGTCCCGCCGGGGTAGTAATATACCACAAACAGGTAATGCTCATCCGTCTCCGTTTCCAGCAGCGCCACGTGCTGAAATTCGCCGGACTGCATCGCGTCGCGGAATTGCTGTTCGCCGTGCGCGCTCAGCTGCAACGTCACCTGCGTCAGCGTCTCGTACGACACCGTCCCCACAGACGACACTGCGCGATCCGGCCAATATGACACAAAAATGGTCGAATACAAGCTCAGCCGCCGCTGATACGCGCCCAGCTGCGCAATGCCATCGACGGTCGGCTGCTCGTACGCGGCCAGCTGCGCCGCGCTCAGCGCCGGATCCAGGTAAATATCCGACGCCACCGCGGCCGTATCCGATATATTATCTTCCAGCCCGGCGACGACGGACTGCATCTGCCCCTGCGACACCGCCGCAACGTCCGATTCCAGCATCGAAAACGAATGCTCCAAAAAACTGATCACCAGCAGGGACATCACGATAAACGGGATGAAGTTCATCAGCGTCGATCGCAGAAAGGTATTGTTTTCCTGTTTCATGGTACGCCTTCTTTCGGTCGAAATCGGGGCGGGCAAACGATCCGGATTTATTATACGCGAAAAATCCGATTTCGTCAATATATCGCCCAAAAGGGGCGCGGCAGGCAGCCGTACCCCTCGAGACATTTTTGCAGTGATGTGGAATTATTTTACGTTGTAGAACCGGTTGTACGCCGCCTGATAGATTTCGACGACCTTGTCCGCGCCCAGCGAATTGCACTTGGCGACGTACGCGTCCCAATCTTTGTCCAGGTCATATGTCCCGGTGATGAAGCCCGCGAAGTAGTCGTCCAAGTAGCCGCCCAGTTCCGCTTCGTATGTAGACAGCGCGTCCGACTCCTCGGTGGTGTAGTGCAGGTAGTTCTGGAACGCCATCTTGCCGTACTTGGTGGCACTTTCCTGCTTCTGTTTCGAAAGCGTGGTCGCAGCCGGCTGCACCCACTCGTCGCGGTTCCAGCGCGGAACCAGCATCGGGGTTTGTGTTTGCTGCAACACGTGTCCTTCGGAAAGCGTCAGCGACTCAATCGTCCAGGTGGACGCGTCGGTCACTTCGTAGTCCACGCCTTCGATGCCCCAGTACGCCACGCGGGAGGCTTCTTCGGTGAACAGGTAGTCCATCAGCAGGAACGACACTTCCGGATATTTTGTGCTGCCCGCGATGGTACCGATCGCCGTCTGATACGGCGCACTGGCCGGCCACAGCGGCGTGCTGTTGACTTTGCTGGTCAGCGGGGTCGGCGCGACAATGCCCGTTACGCCACTGAAATTATCCAGTTCCGGATCGGCAAAGTAGTCGCTCATGAACACTTTGTCATTGTTTCTTTTCGCATTCATCTGATCGCCGGACTGCGTGAAGTATTCGCTGTCCATCATGCCTTCGGCCCAGAATTTGTGCAGGTAGCTCAGCAGGTATTTGTATTCGTCGGTCGTTTCCACGAAGAACACTTTGTCGTCCTTCGCGTCCACCAGCACGCCCTGCCACGGCCAGTAGCAGTTGATGCCCACGCTGCCCAGCAGCGCACGTTTCATCGATTTCGGCGTACCGGACAGGCAGATTTCGTCGTTGGGGTCGCCGTTGCCGTTCGCGTCCTGCGCTTTAATCAGCTTGAACACTTCGTACAGCTCTTCCAGCGTCGTCGGCATCTCAGCGCCAACCGCTTTCACCCAGCGCTCGTTCAGCGAATACATGGTCGTCGCGATATTGGCATTGTACGACGGCAGCGAGTAGAAATGCCCGTCCGCCGACATCGCCGCGCCGCGCGCATAGTCCAGCGTGTCGAAGCATTTTTTGATGTTGGTGCCATACTGCTCGATCAGATCGTCCAGCATCAGCAGCTGGCCGCCCTGGCCGTAGTTCATCACATCCGATTCCGTCAGCGTGACAGCGAAGAACAGGTCCGGCATCTGATCCGGCGTCGCCATAATCAGCGGAATCTTCGTTTTCACTTCTTCGTCGGAGTAGGACTCGATTTTGAGCGTGATGCCCGTTTTTTCGGTCAGCCATGCCCACACCCCGGCCTTGTCGGCCGTGTCAAACGGTCTGCTGACCGGATCGCACGTCAAAATTCGCAGCGTGACCGGCTCGTTGACGATCGGCAGCTTGTCAACGTTGAACAGCGACGGCTGTTCCGACGACGGCGCAGCCGACGGCGTTTCGGACGGCGTCGCGGACGACGCGGGGGTTTTGGCGCAGGCCGCGCACGTCATCATCATTGCGACAACGAGCACCAGCGCCAGCAGTTTGGAAATTGCTTTCATTGGGGAAATCCTCCTGTGAAAAATATTTTATCATCACCGGCAATCTGCCGGATTTGACCGAATGAATCCGATCAGCCCTTGACCGAGCCAATCATCACGCCTTTGGCGAAGTATTTTTGCAGGAACGGGTAGATAATCATCATCGGCAGCGAAGACACCACAATGATGCAATACTGCATGATGCTCGCCAGCTGCATTTTCGCCTGTGCCGACCCGATGGCAGAGTTATTCAGCTCGCCCTTGTCGATCATTTCCTGAATTGCTTTAATCGACCACAGAATTCGCCGCAGCACCAGCGACAGCGGATACATCGACGCGTCGCGCAGGTAGATCATCTCGTTAAAATAGCTGTTCCACCGCGCCACGCCGAAATACAGCGCCATCACCGCGATAATCGGCTTCGACAGCGGCAGCACAATCTGCGCGAAAAACCGCCCGTTGCCGCACCCGTCGATCCGCGACGCTTCCAGCAGCTCCACCGGGATGGTCGAGCTGAAAAACGACCGCGCCACCACAATGTTGTACGTCGAGGTCAGCCCGGACAGGATGATCGCGGCGCGCGTGCCGATCAAATGCAGGTTGCTCATGTTCAGGTAGCCGGGCACCAGCCCGCCGCTGATGAACATCGTCACCATCAAAAAGCCCATCAGCGCCCCGCGCCCGATGAAATCTTTGCGGGACAGCGCGTATGCGCACGGCAGCGTCACAACCAAGCTGCATACCGTGCCCACCACGGTGTAGTAAATCGTGTTGCCGTACCCCTGCCAGATGTCCTTGCTTTTGAACACCGACTGGTACCCCACGAGCGTGAACCCGTTCGGGATCAGGTAGCTGCCCACCACCTGCTGGCTGAACGACACCACCACAATGTAGTACAGCGGGTAAAAGCACAGCAGCAGCGCCAGCGCCATCAGGATGTGGTTCACAATATCAAAAATCTTGTCCGCGCGGCACTGGGTGCGCCACTTGCGGTGCGGCGCAGCGGCCGCGCGTTTGCTTACAATGGAATGACTCATAACGGTTTCGGCTCCTTCCCTGCGCTTACCACAAGCTGTTGCTGCTGTCCAGCTTCCGCGTGATGCCGTTGACGGTAATCAGCAGCAGCGCGTTAATTGCGGAGTTGAACAGGTTAATCGCCGTCGAGTAGCTGTACTGCCCGCCTTTTAATCCGGCGCGGTACACATACGTCGAAATTACTTCGGACGATTGGAGAATCGTGTCGTTTTGCAGCAGGTACACTTTTTCGTATCCCACGTTCAGCAGGTTGCCGCATTGCAGGATCAGCATAATGATAATCGTCGGCACCAGCACCGGCAGGTTGATGTGAATCATCCGCTGGAGCTTGTTGGCACCGTCCACCTCGGCGGCTTCCAGCAGTTGCGGATCGACGCCGGACAGCGCCGCGAAGTAGATAATCGAACTCCACCCCGTCCCCTGCCATACGCCGGACAGCACATAAATCCACTTGAACGCGCTGCCGACCGACAGCAGGTTGATGCTTTCTTTCCCGGCCGACCCGCGCACAGCGTTCACCGCCATGCCGATCAACCCGGTCGAGGGGCTAAGAAACATCGTCACCGCCCCGCACAGCACCACCATCGAAATAAAGTGCGGCGCGTACGTCATCGTTTGTACCAGCTTGCGGAAGTGCATATTCTGCACCTCGTTCAGCAGCAGCGCCAGAATAATCGACGCCGGAAAAAACGCGAGGCTCAGCAGGCTGATCGACAGCGTGTTGCGCATCACCGTGCCGAACCATGCGGATTCAAAAAAACGGAGAAAGTGTTTCAGCCCCGCCCACTGACTCGCGCCGAACGCTTCGCCGATACGGTAGTCCTGAAACGCGATCTGAATCCCGTATATGGGCACATAGTGAAAAATGATGTAGTATGCGACCGCCGGCAGAACAAATAAGTACAGGATCCAGTTGGATGCGATCCCGTGCAGCGTGCGTCGCACGGATTGTGCGGACTTCATGCGGATTCCTCTTTTCTTCAATTTCGTTGCGTTTGGTTTTGCTGCCCCTATTGTAGCACAGGCGGTTTGCGTTTGTAAATTGGTCATATCGGACATGAATTGTGCCGCGCCGCTGTCCAATCCGGTTTATTTCGCATGGTACCGCCGTTTTTCCGGCTTTTCGGGTGTCCGATTTGACCATAAATTTTTTTGGAACTCTCCATTTTTTGCAGTGCGCTTCGGCGAAATTGCACGAAAAAAACGGACGCCCGGGCGGTGTCCGTTTTGGCACCGGGGTGTCCGTTTTCGCATTTTACCATATATTGCGCACGTCCGCCGCAATCCGGTCGGCGGCCTCCGCCGCCGAGATGGCGCTGACGTCGATCGGTACGCCGTCCGTGCGCGCGTACCGCGGCAGCCGCGCGACGCTCCGGTCGAGGATGTCCGGCGTGCGGCGTCCGGCGTCAATGTCCGCTTGCAGCCGCGTCCGCAATGCCGATTCCGTCAGCGTCAGCGTGTACAGCCGGAACCGCACGTCCCGCAAATCCAGCCGCGCCCGCAGCGCATCCACCACCGCCGGGTCGTCCATCACCCAGCCGAAAATTACGTTCTGGTATGCCGAGCAGTGCAGGAATCCGTTCAGCAGGTGGCAGATGTGATCCACCACCATCGCTTTGGTCTCGTCCGTCACCGTGAACGGGTACGCGTCCCAGCACCAGTCGCCGTCCAGCACCACCGCCGGCGGGATGCGCCGTTTCAGCGCCTGGCACACCGTGCTTTTCCCGGCGCCCATGGTGCCGTTGATGAAGAGTAGGGTTTTCATGGGGTTGCATCCTCCTGTCGCCCGCAGCCCTGCAAAAATCCCGCGCCGCACCCCGGCAGAAAATCTGTCGGCAGATGCAGCGCGGGGCGGGCTTACGGCATTTCCCCGTCGCCGCCCATCATCGCCGTCATCTCTTCGATGCGTTCCAGCGGGAACGGCGGTGCGCACAGCGGCTTCATCGCGATACTTATCAGCTTCATGGGATTATCATCCGCCGCAATCCGGTTGGAATGCAGCACGCCACATCGACGGCACCGATGGACAATCGCCCATTCGCCGCCTTTGCGCACCCAAACGGCCACCGGCTCCATGATTCCGCCGCAGCCGGACGCGCGGTCGCCCGGCGTGTCGTCTGCGTGCAGACTGCTCAGGCAGTTGGGGCAGTGGTTGCGGTGATCGCTGCCGGCGCTGTCCGGCGTCACGAACCGCCCGCATACTTTGCAGGTGAACACGTCACTGCACGGATGGGTTTGAAAATAGTGGGGGTCATACTGTTTGCGTTTGTTTTCTCGATTCATGCGAGATCCTCCGTAGAAAAACCGTTAGTCGGATCTTCCGGGAGGCATGGCGTGTGTGGATTTGCCAACCTCCCGGTCAGCGCACACGATCTGTTGTACGTTTACTCAAAAAGCTGCTCCTTTGATAAAAATGATTCCGGCGCAGCGCTGCGTCGTTGATTTTATTATAGTGATTTCGCCGCGCAATGTCAAGTGTTTCGGCTGTATTTCAAAAAAAACGCCGCCCCGGCAAAAAGTTTGCCGACACAGCGAATGGTTGGTTGGTCCCCCGAACCCGTATATTCGGAAGTGCAGCGGCCGAGCACCATTTTACGCCCTACCCGCTTGCATACAAAGAGACGTAAAAGTCCCGAAAACATGACAGCATTTCAGAAAAAAGCTTTATGAATTTTTCGTGAATGAGTAATTATCCCCGCGCCCGCCGCCGAAACGCGTACGTCACCAAAAAGACTCCCGACGCCAAAATCACGATCATCGGCCCGGACGCAATGTTGATATAGTATGACAAAATCAACCCCGTCACGCCGGAGAAAAACGAAAACAGCAGCGCATACAAATGATATTCCCGCACATTCCGCGAGATATTCCGGCTGGCCGCCGCCGGCAGGATCAGCATTGCATTAATCATCAGCAGCCCAATCCACCGGATCGAAATCGTCACGATCACCGCAATCAGCACTGCAAACAGCGTGTCGATCAGCTGCACCGGGATTCCCCGCGTCCGCGCCAACGACCGATTGACGCTGACGGCGTGCAGCGCGTTGAACCCGAAAATCCAAAACACAATCGTGACGCCCAGCACAATCGCCAGCCCCGCCAGCTCGCCCATGCGAATGCTCAGAATATCGCCCACCAACAGGCCGGAATACTTGGAAAAATCGCCGCCGGACAAAATCGCCAGCCCAATCGCCGTCCCCAGCGACGCAAAAACGCTGATGACCGTGTCGGTGGACGCGATATTGGCGTTTTTAATCCAGTTCAGCCCCACCGCGAACAGCACCGCGAACGCGATCATCGCCCAGGTGGTGTCCGCCATGCCCAGCACTACGCCAATCGCAATGCCGCACAACGCGGAATGCCCGATCGCATCGGAAAAAAACGCCATGCCGTTGTTGACAACCATCGTCCCCAGCAGCCCAAACAGCGGCGCGATCAGCAAAATCGCCAGCATCGCGTTCTTCATAAAATCGAACTGCGTCCACTCCGCGCGGATCACATGTTCCAAAAATGCATACCAAATGCTCATCTTTTCGCCCCTCATCAACGCCCGAAATCGAACGAAAAATTGCCGAATGCCGCCCGGAACGCCGCGCTGGAAAAAACCTCCTGCGGCGAGCCGGACGCGCGCACCGTGCCGTCCAGCAGCACCACCTGATCGGCGTAGCGCGCCACATAGTTCAAATCGTGCGACACTAGGATAATCGCCATGTCAAACTGTTCTTTCAGGTGCGACACGATGTTGTAAAACAGCTGCAAGCCGTTTTCGTCGATGCCGGACACCGGCTCGTCCAAAATCAGCAGATCCGGCGTGGGATACGTCGCGACCGACAGCAGCACCCGCTGCAATTCGCCGCCGGACAAACTCCCCAGCCGCTGATCGATCAGTGCATCGGCGTGAAACAGCGCCAGCTGCGCCTGATACGCCGCCCGCAGCGCTCTGTTTTGCGGCAGAAAAATCGGCCGCTTGCTGCACAGCGACGCAAACAGATCGTACACGCTGGTCGGCGCGCTTTTGTCCAGCCCCAGCGTCTGCGGCACATACCCCACCCGGAAATCCGGTTTCAGCAGACCGTCCTCGTGGTCGCGGTATTCGATTTTCCCGATGTGCGGAATCTCGCCGAGGATCGCGCGCAGCAGCGTGGATTTTCCTGCCCCGTTGCGGCCGATCAGCACCGTCAGCTGACCGCAGTGGCAGTGAATGTTGACGTTGTGCAGCAGCTGCCGCCCCCCGGCGTATACGCCGATATTGTTCAGTTTTAAGCAGTGCAGCCCGCACGCGCGGTGATTTTCCGTCATGACGGCGCCCCCTTTCCCAATGCACGATCCAGCTTGTCCAGGTTGGCCGCCATCGCGTTCAGATACGCATCCGGGTCGTCATCGCCGCTGACCGCCGTATCCATAATATAGACTTGCGCATCCGTTTCCGCCGCAATCGCATTGGCCAGCTCCGGCGAATACTGTGCTTCCGCCAGCAGCGTTTTTACCCCTGCATCGCGGATTTCGTTTACAATTTCTACAATTTCCGCCGCCGAAAACACAGTGTCCTGCTCCACCTGGATCGTATGCACCACCGTCAGTCCGCAGTCGCGCGCAAAATATGCAAACGCATCGTGGAACAAAATAACCGGCGCGCCATCATACACCGCCTGCCGGGCGGCCGCCGCATCGCGCAGCTGCGCGATTTTCTCCAAATAGCGGTCGGCATTTGCGCGCAGCTGCGATTCGTATGCCGGAAACTGCGCGCACAGCCCGTCGCGCAAATTCGTCACCTGCTGCATATAATCTGCCGGACTCATCCAAAAATGCGCATTGACCGACGATTCGGAATCATGGTCGTGATCGTTATCGTGGTCGTGGTCATGTGCGTGGTCGTGCGCTTCCCCGGCCAGCGGCGAAATCCCTGCACTGCTGTCAATCACCGGCAGCGTCGGATTGGCCGCAACGGCATCGTCCAAAAACGGTTCCAGCCCGCCGCCGTTGATCAGCAGCACCGACGCGCGCCGCAGCGTAATCATATCCTGCGGCCGCAGCGTGAAATCGTGAATGCAGCCGGTCTGCGACGCCGTCAGGTTCACTACTTCCAGCGCGTCAATCGATTCCGTCAGGTTGCGCGCCGCAATATAAATCGGATAGCTGGACGCCGCCACCACCTGGGTGCCGCCTTGCTGCGCCGGTGCGCGCAGCCGTTTCGCCGTGCCAATCAGCACCACGGACGCCAGCAGCAGCGACAGCACCACCACCGCCGTCTTATATCGAAAAGCATTTTTCATCCCATCGGGTACTCCTTGTTGTCTCAAATTGCACGCCGCGCGGCGTGTATCTACAAGTATAATGAAAAGCGGCCGGTTTGTCAAGCGTTTGCGGCCGAAGAAAAAATGGATTTTCCGTGCGCCGATTGCATACTCTTGGTCATATTTGCCCACACTATTGGCATAAAATGCTTTGTAGAAAGGCGGTCGAACGTACATGGACAACGTACTTCAAACCATTCATCGCATTTCGCCGCTGCGCAGCCGCTCGGCGGAGCGGGCGCAGGAAGCGCACCGCGCGCAGCTGCTGGCGGAAATTCGCGCCGTCAACCGGCAGCTGCAATGCGCGCAGACGCGGTTCAATCAAATCTGCGACAGCGACCTGGTCGATGCCTGCATCTACGAAATCGACGCGCTGCACGCGCAGTACCGCTATCTGCTCCAACAGGCGCGCGCCAGCGGCATCACGGAGCAGCCGTTCGCACTGCCGGCAGATTCGGCGCCGTAATCGCTGCAAATCAACGGAGGGGAAGCCAAATGTTTTGGACAAACTGGATCTTTTGGGCCGCCGTGGGCGGACTGTTTCTGATGGCGCTGGGGCTGCGGTGCGCGCTGCATTGCCGCGCACCGTTTCACGGCGCATGGACGGGGATTCTGGGCGGCGTCGCCGCGCTGATACTGGTACACCTGTGCGCCGGCTGGACGCACATCCCCGTGCCGCTCAGCGGCTGGACAGCCGGTTGGTCGGCGATCACCGGCGTGCCGGGCGTCATCGCGCTGCTGGCGGTGCAGGTGTGGATGGCCACCGGCTCGTAACAAAAATTTTGCAAAAATCGCAAAATCATCTTGACATTTGCGCGGAAACGTGCTATGCTTGTATGCGACAAGAAAACAAAATGAGATAGAGGCGCGAAGCCGATCAGTACCCCGGGCGATTGCTGAATTCACAGCCCGGGCGAAAGGCGGCTTTGCCGAAGGAATTCGGGCGGTTCAGCGCACGGACTTCTGGGGCGGATGCAAAAAATGCACCGCACTGTCACGTCAGTGGAGCGCTATCGGTTTTGGATCCATCGCGGGCTTTCCCCGGAGAAAATCAGGTTTCCAGGCATGAATGGCGATTCGGCACGTCCGATCTCATTCATGCTTTTTTGATTATCTGTATTTGTTTGAGGGAGGGGTCACGAGATGGAAGTGGATATGATTTTGGCCGGCATCTGGTCGATTTTGCCGCCGGTAATCGCCATCGTTCTCGCATTGATCACAAAAGAAGTCTTTTCTTCGCTGCTGGTAGGTATTTTGTCCGGTACGGTCATTTACGCCTGCTTTGCCGAAGCGCCGTTCTACACGGCGTTCACTAACATTCCGAAGCTGATGGCGGCGCAAATCAGCGACAACGGCACCATGCTGCTGTTCCTGGCGCTGCTGGGCGCGCTGGTCGTCGTCGTTACGATGGCAGGCGGCTCCCGCGCATACGGCAACTGGGCGCGCCGCAAAATCCGCTCTGGGACGGCCAGCAAGCTGCTGTCGATGCTGCTGGGCATCATCATCTTTATCGATGATTATTTCAACTGCCTGACGGTCGGCACCGTGATGCGCCCCGTGACGGACAAATTCGGCGTGTCGCGCGAAAAACTGGCGTACATCATCGACTCCACCGCTGCACCGGTGTGCATCATCGCCCCCATCTCCAGCTGGGCGGCTGCGGTAGCCAGCAACCTGGATGCGGAAAACGGGTTCACCATGTTCCTGAACGCCATTCCGTTCAATCTGTATGCGCTGCTGACGATCACGATGGTGCTCGTGATGTGCACCAAAAACCTGGACTTCGGCCCGATGCGGAAGGCCGAGCTGGAAGCACGCGCCCGGTTTGAAGAATCCGGTGCCGACGAATCCGAAGAGATGGACGCCGACTTCGACGGCATCCAGATTTCGCAAAAAGGCAAAGTCATCGACCTGATCCTCCCGATCCTGACGCTGGTGGTTTTCTCCATCGTCGGCATGGCGTTTGTCGGCGGGTTCTTTGAAGGCAAAGAAGACTTCATCTCCGCCATCGGCGAAAGCCCCACCGATGGCCTGTGCATCGGCGCATTGGCTGCGCTGATCGTCGCGTTCATTATGTACATCCCGCGCAAGCTCGTCACGTTCCGCAACTTCATGGGCGGCGTGCAGCAAGGCGTAAAGTCGATGGTGCCCGCGATTATGATCCTGACGTTTGCCTGGTCGCTGAGCCATGTGTGCCGCGACTGGATCGGCACGCCGGAATTCGTTTCCGGCATCGTGAAGTCCATTGCCGAAGGCGGCGGCGGATCGTTCCTGATTCGGTTGCTCCCGGCGATTATCTTCCTGATTGCGGCGTTCCTGTCGTTTTCGACCGGTACGGCGTGGGGAACGTTCGGCATCCTGCTGCCGATTGTGACGGCGATTTTCGACGGCCCGAACGCCGATATGCTGATCGCCGCCATGGGCGCAACGCTGGCCGGTTCCGTGTTCGGCGATCACTGCTCCCCCATCTCCGACACGACGATCCTCTCCTCGACCGGCGCGAAGTGCGACCACATCCGGCACGTATCCACGCAGATTCCGTACGCAGTATTTGTGGCGATCATCTGCTTTATCGGGTACGTCGCGTATGGCCTGACCACCGGTGTGACCACCGGTCCGTGGCTGATGCTCCTGGTTGCGTTCGGCATCTTTGCCGCAGCGCTGGCGGTCATCCACTTCATGTACAAAAAAGAAAAAGTGTCGGCCGGGAAGTAATCCCGCGCCCGACATCTCTCCGCCCCCGGCGATTCGGTTTGCTCCGTGTCGCCGGGGGCATCTTGATCTCTACGAATGCTGCGCCCGATACGCCGTCGGCGAAACGCGGTACGCCTTTTTGAATGCGCGCGAAAACTGCATCTGGTCGTCGTACCCCACCGAATTCGCGATCATCCCCACCGAGTGCCGTGTTTCGCGCAGCAGCTGCGCGGCGTACTCCATCCGCTTTTTCTGACGATACCGGCACGGCGACATCCCCGCGCACGAAAAGAACACATTGCGCAGATAGCACCGGTTCAGGTGCATCCGGTCGGCAATTTCGTTGATTCGGATATTTTCAAACAAATGGCTGTCGATTAGCTGTTTCACCTGTTCGGTGTATGCTTCCGCCGCCGTCCGCGGGCAAACATCGTCCGGCCGGTGCACTTTCTGCGCAATCTCCGGAAATACCGTCGATTTCAGCGACGCATACATCGGCGAATCCATCGCCTGCATCAGCGCATACAGCCCGGCCAATTCGCGTTCCAACCGATGGCGGAACACGCCGTCGCCGTCGGTATCAATCAGATCGAAAAATGCTGCGTTGTCATCTCCTTCCATCCGAATCCAATAGTACGTCCATGGATCGCTGCGATCCGGATGGTACGCCACCGCCTGCCCGGCTCGGCAAACAAAGCCTTCCCCCGGCCCCAAGCGGCGGCCGTTGAAAAATCCGTATCCCCGGACGACATAATGCGCCGCGTCGCAGTGATATACCAGCCGCACCGTGCGCTTGTCCGGCCTGCACGCTTCGCGGCAAAGATGCACCAGTTCCAATCCCCATCGCCTCCGTATCATTTTACCATATAATCATATCATTTTCCGCTATCAAATGCAAGTGCAATGTGCTAAAATAAAAGCAAATCAACTGCAAAAGGAGCTTTGCCATGCGGAAAATATTTGACTTTGACAGTGACTGGCGCTACCACGCCGAAACCCCGGACGATGCCCGCCAGTCCGACGCATACGGCGCAATGTATGTCAGCGCCAAAACCGAACGGATCAAGTCCGGCCCCGGCGCGTATCACCATTTCGACGTCGAAAATTCGTGGGATTACGACAGTGAAATCCCGCCGGAAAAGTGGGAGAACGTCACACTCCCCCATGATTATATCATAAAGCAAACGCCGGACGCAGCCTGCGGAAGCGCGCCCGGATTTTTCCACTATCACAACGCGTGGTACCGCAAGCACTTCCAGGTGGACGCGTCGATGCACGGCCAGCGGATTCTCCTCCTGTTCGACGCCATCAGCGGCAACAGCACCATCTACCTCAACGGCTGCCTGATCCGGTACAATCACTGTGCCTACACGCCCGTTGCGGTCGATATTTCGGACTATGTGTATTACGACCGCGAAAACGTGGTCGCCGTGCATATCGACATGAGCCTGATCGAAGGCTGGTGGTACCGCGGCGCGGGTATCTACCGCCACGCAAAAATGATTGTCACCGACCGCCTGTGTGTCGATCTGTACGGCAGCTTCGTGTACCCCGTGCTGCAGGACGGCGCATGGCAGGTACCCGTCGAAACCACCGTCCGCAACGACGGCTACGACGATGCGTCGGTCGAGCTGGTGCACCACATTTTTGATAAAAATCACATCGAACGCGCCGTATTCCGGACGCACGGAACCGTCGCCACACGGACAGTCGCGCCGCTGAAATGCACCGCCCCGTTCGCTGACCCCGAACTGTGGGACATCGATGCACCGGTTCGTTACACGCTGTTCACCGAAGTGTTCCGCGACGGCACGCTGTGCGACACCGACCAGACAACGTTCGGCTTCCGGACAGTACGGTTTGACCCGGATACCGGGTTCTGGCTCAACGGCCGCCGTGTCAAAATCAAAGGCGTCTGCGCCCACCAGGACTTCGGTCTCACCGGTCTGGCCGTTCCGGACAATATTTTCGATTACAAAGTGCAGCTGCTCAAAGAAATGGGCGTCAACGGCTACCGCACGGCGCATTACCCGCACCCGCCGGAGATGATGGAAGCACTGGATCGTGCTGGGATTTTGGTACTGGCCGAAGTGCGCCACTTCGACAGCAACGAAGAATCGATGAAGCAGATCGAATGCAGCATCAAGCGCGACCGCAGCCGCCCGTCCGTGATCTTCTGGTCCACCGGCAACGAAGAAATCCGCTATCACAAGCTGGACCAGGGCATCCGCATTCAGCGGGCAATGGCAGCGCAGGTGAAAAAATTCGACCCGTACCGCCCGGTCACAACGGCGATCGGCCTGCCGCAGGACAACGTCGTGATGCCGTATGTGGACATCATCGGGATCAATTACAGCCTGCACCTCACCGAAGGATTTCACCACGCATTTCCGGACAAACCGATGATTTCGACCGAAAACTGTGCAATCGCCACCTCCGCAGGGAACTACACCGGCAATCACCCGGAGCTGGGGCTGCTCGATGCGCGTGACCGCGCCAAGGATGCCATCCACCCCGGCCGTGCCGACACATGGAAGTTCATCGCCGAACGCGACTGGATGTGCGGCGGATTCCAATGGAGCGCGTTTGAGCACCGCGGCGAAGCAGCATTCCCGCGCCTGTGCTCGGCGTCGGGCGCAATCGACCTCTTTCTGCGCAAAAAGGACGCATTTTACCAGAATGTATCGCTCTGGACGGACACCCCCATGGTGCATCTGCTGCCGCATTGGAATCACCGCGGGCTGGAAGGGCGGCACATCCAAGTCTGGGCATACACCAACTGCAGCACCGTCGCGCTGTACCTGAACGGCACGCTGATTGCCCGCCAGTCCGTTGCGCCGTACGGTCACGCAGAATGGGAGGTACCGTACGCGCCGGGCGTGCTGGAGGCAGTCGGATACCGCGGCGGCGCGGAGGCCGCGCGCGACGTGGTGCAAACCTCCGGCGCGCCGTATGCGCTCCGGCTTCACGCGGAAACCGCCCCGATTCACGCGGGCACAAACGAAATGGCGCTCATTGCCTGCACCGTGGTCGATCGGGACGGCCTCCCTGTGCCGGACGCGCAGCCGATGGTGCGGTTCGCTGCAGACCACGATGCCGTGATCGCCGCCACTGGGTCAGCCAATTTTGACCAGGTACCGCCGCATTGCCCTAAGCGCAAGATGTACGCCGGGCGGATCACCGTTGGGGTGCGTGCCAGTCGCCCCGGCAAAACCACCGTGTATGCCTGCGCCGACGGGCTGGCCGCTGCGGCCATTGACATCGACGTGCTGGAAAAACCGGCAGCAGCGCAAACCGTTTCCCGCCCAGTCGCCGGGGATCGGATGGAAGCCGGGCATATGTAAGGCGGCTGAATACAAAAATCCCAAAGGCACTGTGCGGAAGCAATGCCTTCGGGATTTTCTCTTTGCGGAGCCTTTATGTGCGGCGCTTTTTCGCGTGGCGCACCAGCGTATCAATAACGTCATATATCGTTTCCCGATCCGCTGCACACACATCGTTCAGCTTCTCGGCCAGCAGCGAATGCTTTACCTCGTACCCCGTGTGCAAAACATCCGCCAAAAGCATATCGGCTGAAACTTCCAACACATTCGCAATTCCAATAAAAGATTCCAGCGACAAAATTTTTTCGCCGCGCTCCACCATGCCGATGTAATTGGCGGTAAGGTCGGTTTTTTCCGCCAAATCTTCCTGGCGCATATGGCGCAAAAGCCGGTATTTCCGAATGTTTTGCCCGATCGAGTCCATCTGCATCGTGATCTCTCCTATTTGTCGTTTACTATCACAAATAGTATAGATCAATTGCACGCGTAAATACACAAACTATTTGGAGCACAAAATCACTAATAGTAATGATTTGTTTGTAATTTCCTGTTATAATAAAAAAACAAGGAGGCAGGAATATGGACAAATCTAAAACAGCAGTCATTATTGGGCACTCAGAATGTCGCGAAATAAGTGAAGCCGCTGTCAAAACTGCGGTAGAGCAGCTAATCAACAGCGGCGTGACCTTATTTTTGTCCGGCGGAATGGGGGGATTCGACCGACTATGTGCAGGGGCAATCCACAGAATAAAGAAAATCCACCCGGAAATTTGCAGCGATATCGTAATCCCATATTTATCATTTCGAATCTTCGAACGAAACTATTTCGATCACATTATATATCCCGAAGGATTCGAAAAATATTACTTCAAAGCAGTAATCCCCGCCCGAAATGCCTATATGGTTCGCAACTCCGGATTCGCTCTATGCTACATAAATCATGGTTGGGGCGGCGCACAGGCAGTAAAAAAGAATCTCCACATAATCAATCTTGGGACTTTGCCCGTTTCGAACGCGTAATTTTTCCAAAACTTCACGCTTCTCCATACACCCCCACCCACACATCATGCGCTTCCGCATAAATCAAAACCCGATCCCCGGCCTGAATTTCGTCCAGCCCGCAGTCCAAAAATGCACCGGAATCCAGCCGCTGCACCGCCGCATCCGCCGGGATGGTGTAATATTCTGCCGCGCCTGTTTCGCGGAACGCATCCCAATCGACTTTTGTCCAGTCCGAAACAGCGAACGCCGTGCCATCGTCCGTCTCCAGCATCGTCAGCGTCAGCGTTCCGTCGCTCGACACCGCCGACACTACACCCGCCATTGTCCGCGACCCGATTTGCAGCCGAATCCATGTCTGCGTCCCGTCCGATTTTTCAACAACCGCCACGCGGTCGCCGATTTGAATGTCCGTCTCCGCCGCAGTCCCCACCACACCGTCGGCCAGCACGCGGTACAGCGGCGATTCCGCCACCGTCACTTCAACGGTCGAACTGGCCGCCGTCATCCCGTCCGGGTCAAATTCCGAAAAATCCGGCGAACCGTCCACCCTCGGCACTTCCTGCCCGTCCGTCTCGTACAGTTCCAGCGTAACCGTCCCGTCCGTCCATGATGTGATTTTCCCATATGTGATGGATTCCACCGTCACTTCCGGCGCACTGGATACATCGGCAGCGCTGCTGACTGCCGTGCTGCTGGCGGCCGCAGAGCTGGCCGCAGCCGATTCACACCCCGTCAACGCCGCCATCGCAAGCATGCCGGTCAGCGCCATTACAGGAAAAAAAGCGTTCTGTTTCATTGTTAAAACCTCCGGTATTTTTCAGATTCAGGCATCGTACCGCCTGTGCCGTTTAGTATACCGGAGCATGCAAAAGCCGCGCTAAATTTTGCGGTGAACGAATTGTAAAACTGCGGCGCGCCGGGATTCACCTGCCTTGCAGCGAGTCCCGGCGCGCATCTATGTCAAATGAGCAGCTGCCCATCTATTTTTTTACCGTCGGCGGAAGCACATCGCAATCGCAATGCCGGCCGCTGCCGCCGCAAGGCTGATTCCAATCCAAATCCATTGTGCCGTGCTGCCGGATGCGCTGCTGTTCCCGCCCGGTGAAAAATCAGACGGAATCCCATCTGGTTTGGCGAAATTCCCGCCGGGGAAGTTGCCGTTCTGCCCGCCCGGCATCGTCATTCCGCCGTTCTCCGAGCCGGACGTTGTCCCGCCGCTTGCCGTGCTGTCCTCCGGGCGCGTCGGCGGTGTGCCGTTCTGCCCGCCCGGCGCATTTCCGCCATTCTCCGAGCCGGACGCTGTCCCGCCGCTTGCCGTGTTGTCCTCCGGGCGCGTCGGCGGTGTGCCGTTCTGCCCGCCCGGCGCATTTTCGCC
>CAJKBQ010000022.1 GCA_905198155.1 uncultured Eubacteriales bacterium | reverse complement strand
CACGCGGATGACGACGATGACCATGTCTGCGATATCTGCGGGAAAGTGATTTCCAATCACGCCGGCGGCACGGCCACCTGCAAGGATCCGGCGAATTGTGAAATTTGCGGCATGGCGTACGGCGAACGGGATGCGGAAAATCACACGAATCTGGTGCATTTCCCCGCCAAGGCGGCAACCAAAACGGCCGAAGGCAATATCGAATACTGGTACTGCGACGGATGCGGCAAGTATTACAGCGATGCGGCGGCGACCAAGGAAATTACCAAGGCCGACACCGTAACGAAAAAGCTGCCGGATAACGGGAATCCCCCGCCGACCGGCGGGCGCAGCAGCCTCGCGCTGTGGATGGCGCTGCTGTTCGTCAGCGGCGGCGCGGTCATCGGTGCAAAGGCCGGAGACCGGAAGCGGAAATCCAACGGATAATGGAACGGTAAATTTTACAGCGGCGATCGGAAACGGTCGCCGCTGTTTGTGTGTCTGCTGTTTTGCGATTTTTATTTCAGAACCGTTCCGCATTCCTGTTCCAGCGCCTGCCAGACCGGATATGCGGCGCCGGTTTCGTCAAAGAACCGTTTCAGGTCGCGGTTCAGCGCGCTCATCTCATCGGCGGCGTTCATGGCGTGGTCGGAGACGCAAATTTTCCCGAGGCTGGTCGCACATATCAGTTTGAAAAAGCGGAAACAGGTTTTCCGGTACGCGGCGCTTTCAAAATTCGTGTCCGCTTTCGGCAGAATCCCGTGCCCGGCGTTCCGGAGGGCGCGGTAGCCTTCGATGTTGGCGTCGATCATCCGGTTCAGATAGGCGTCGTCTTTTTTGAGCTTTTTCAGGCTGCCGTCGGTTTTGTAGCAGGCAAAGGCCGCCGGGAGTACAAATGCGGCGTGGCACAGGAGAAAATCGCCCATATTCGGCTCGTATGTGACCCGATATTTGGTTCCGGCAAAAATCTGCCCGATCAGTTCTTCGTTGGACGGCGCGCCACGGAGCTGCCCAATCGTGATTTTGTGGAGATCCACCGAAACCACGCGGTCGGCCGTCCGGTGTCCCGCCGAGCTTGCGAACGCGAACATCACGTTTTTCTCCGGCAGCTGCGCCGCCACCTCCGCTGCGCGGACATTGTTGCCGACAAAGACGATATTTTTCGTTCGGCTGGCCCGCAGCGCGTCGATCACCGCCGCCATCTGCGTGCAGCGGACGACCGCGAAGATCACGTCGTACGAATCGTCCGGCGAAAGCGCCGTCGCGACCGGAATTCGGCGAGTCGATGTCCACGGAAGAAATTGGTTTTTGATCCGCAGCCCGTTCTTTTGGAGTTCCGCTGCCCACGCCCCGCGCGCAAGCAATGTGACGTCTTTCCCGGCGCGGGACAAATCGTTGGCCAGGTTGCAGCCCAGCACGCCTGCGCCAAATACTAAAATTTTCATGGTTCCTTCCCCTTCTTCCCAAAAAAGATTTTATCGGTTTCTCCGGTACCCCGCCGCGTCGCGGTATTCGGGGTGCTGCCCGGCGTACGCGTCCCGGTCGCCGCAAATGGTGTAGTCGCATTTGCAGCCGTTCGCGCAGGTCGTGGTTCGGATCAGCTTGGCGTGAATCTGCTCCATCGACACATAGTCCACGTTGCAGAGCGCCGGCATAATCTCCGTAAGACCGAACTTTTTCGCAAACTCCGCCGCCGGGCACGCCGTGAATTCATAGTAAATCGGCCGATCCGGCGCGTACGCGGCGACCTGCATCTCGTAATCGTGCCACGCGTCGCAGCGCTTTTTCGCCGTCGTGAACGCGCGGTACATCAGCCGCCGCCAAAACGGCTTGTTGCAGTCCACAAACTTCAATTTGCGGAACGCGGGGAAAATCAGGTTTTCTTCGATCTCCTCGTTTTCGCGGAACGTCGTGACGGATTTGCACACGACGTAGTAGCTCATGATCGCGATGCAGTCGTATGTACCGCCCTTGCCGTTGTGGAAATTTTTCTTCCCGCCGAGGTCGGTGCGCCAGTCGGAAAGAAACGCGGCATATTGACACTGCACCTGTTCCCATACGGCTGCGCGCTGCGCGGGCGGGTAATGCAGCGCGATTTTCTTTTGGATTTCGGCTTTGCACGGCTTGGAGTACAGCACGTGACAGTCGCGATTGATCGGGACTTCTTTGTCTTTCATCTTCTCCCTCGCCTTTCAGGATTCATTTTCGCATTTTTGTACCATCGGCCGGGTCACTTTTCCAGGACGATGATCTTGTTGGACAGATTCCGCACGAACGGGATTTTCCCGAGCAGCTTGTAAACCGGGACGAACGACGCCATGCCTTCGGTCAGGGCGTGTTCTTCCACAAACCGGAAATCCGACAGCAGCGCGGCGAGCGCTTTGCCGTTTTGGATGCCCCATGTGAATTTGGCGTGGCTGCCATCGATGGATTTTTCTTTGAACCGCCTGGCCATCGCGGGGTTCATGATCTCCGCAAACACGGTCGCTTTTTCAAACCGATTGGAAATCACGGCAAAAATCTGCCGGACGTCCGCTTCGGTTAAGTACATGGTCAGTCCTTCAATGATGACGAGGGCGGGGGCGTCGTGCGCTGCAATTTCGCCGCCCCAGTCCGCCATGGCGGACATGGAAATCTGCGAGACGACGCCGGATTCCGGCAGCAGCCGTTCCCGGACGGCCATGGTCTGCGGCAGATCCAGATTGTACCAATGCGTATACCCGTGCATCCGGTAGCACCGGGTGTCCAGCCCGCAGGCGATATTGACGACGACCGCGCCGGGATGCTGCGCCAGCCACGCATCCACCAGCCGGTCCAGCACGATCGTGCGGGCGATGACGCCGCTGTGCATGGCAGGATCCCGGTCCGCAAGGGAAAAGTCGTAGTCCAGTTTGCCGATGAGCTCCTCTGCTTTCCGGTCGCGAATCGCGCCGCGTCCGCTGCTTTCTTTGGCGCGGACATAAAGCGTTTGCAGCATGGTTTCCGGCACGCCGGAAAGCTTGATTTTTTCAGTCATATCCGCACAGACCTACACCGACGTCATGCGCTATTTCACGGGGCTGATCCGGTTTCTCATCGACCGGGGGACGCTGCTGGCGCACGACCCGGAGATTATGGCGGCGCAGTTTTGCCTCCCCGTCTCCGTTTGGATCAACCTGTGCGACCGCGAACCGGCGCGCGAGGCCGAAGTGACGGCGCTGATTGCACGGCACATCCGGCAGTTTTTCAAATTGTACGGGACGAATGGGGCGGACTGAACGGCGAAAATGGGGAGTCGGATACGCGAATCAGCGCCCCGCGGAATTTAACCGGACGGTGGGTGATTTCCTGAAAAGTCTGCCCGGTGGAAATTGATGGGCGGCTGCGTGGATCTCAAGGTATTTTGGGCAGGCGATGCCTGCACCGGATGCTGCCGGGGACTCGGGAATCTGGAAAAATTCAAACGCCGAACCATTTACGCAATCCATTTGGCCATTGGGCTACCGGTCGATCGGTTGCGCTGTTTCATTACGGAGGAGTTATCAAATGCATTCGATTTGAGAATTTATACGCGCGGCTGCACCGTGGGGCGCGCTGGGGCTTGCGGGGCAATCATCGCTTTCCGCGGCGCAAAACGGAAAAATCATTGGGAGAAAGTGTGAATATGGACGAATTGCAAGCGCGGGTACTCGCGCAGAACAAAGGAATTTATATCATCAGCAACGGCACGGACGTGAAACCGGCGTCCGTTTCCGGAAAATACCGGTATACGGCGGCGACGATTGCCGATTACCCCACCGTCGGCGATTACGTCGCGGTGCAGTGGCCGGCGGACGGCAGCAATGCGGTCATCACGCGCCTGCTGCCGCGAAAAAGCTGCTTCATCCGAAAGGCCGCCGGGCCGGAAAAGCGCGAGCAGCTCGTCGCCGCAAACATCGACATTGCGTTTATTTGTATGTCACTCAATCACAATTTCAACGTCAGACGGTTGGAACGGTATCTGTCCATCACGTTTGACAGCGGCGCGACGCCGGTGGTGGTTTTGACAAAATCGGATCTTTGCCCCGACGTGGCACGCAAAATCGCCAAAACGCAAAATGCCGCGCCGGGGGTGGATATCCTTGCGGTCTCGTCGCTGGACGGGGACTACGAGGCGGTCGCAAAGTATATCCAACCGGGCCAAACCGTTGCATTCATCGGTTCCTCCGGCGTTGGGAAATCCACCCTTATCAACAAACTCACGGGGAATGACCGCATCGCCACCCAGGCGACCGGGCAGAACGACAAGGGACGGCATACGATCACGCACCGGGAATTGATTTCGCTGCCGAACGGTGCATTTGTCATCGACACACCCGGTATGCGGGAGCTTGGGCTGTGGGACAGCGGCGACGGCATCGATACGGCGTTTGTGGATATCGAATCACTGGCCCGCGAATGCAAATTTTCAAACTGCACGCACACCTCGGAGCCGGGGTGCGCGATCCAAAGCGCTCTGGCGGACGGCACGCTGGACGCCGCGCGGTTGGCGTCTTATCGAAAACTGAAAGCGGAAAATGAATACGCGGCAGAACACAGCAAATATTTGGAAGCCAAACGGGCGAAATTTCGGGCGATTGCGAAAATCAATGCATCGAACCGGAAAAAAAAACGGTAATAAAAAACAGCACAAGCGGGAAATTCCACTTGTGCTGTTTATGCGGAACCGTCAAACCGCGCCGATGTATGCGACCGTTTCGGTCGGCACGGCAATCCGGCCGTCTGCCGAAAACCGGTCAAAAATTCCGTTGATCTCTTTCAAATACGCCGCATACCGGTCGTCCTCCGCCTTCAATGAATACGAAGAGGACAGCACGCGGTTGATATAGCCCTGCCGGTCATAGATTTGCGTGTTATCGGTGCGGAAAACAACGCATTTCCCTGCGAAAAACGCGATGCACTTTTCATCGCCGATGCCGTTTGAAAAGCCGCGGAATCCGGGCGTATACCGGCGCCGCACGTCGGCGAGGGCCTGGGTGCAGGCGGCTTTTTCGTCTCTGGAATTGTATACGACAATGACCTGCCCGCCGGGCTTCAAAACGCGCCTGCATTCCTGCCGGAACGCTTCGGCGTCGAACCAATGAAACGCCTGCGCGGCGGTAATGTAATCGACACTGTAGTCGGGGAGATTCATGTGGACATCGCTGCCGCAAACCGAAACAAAGCGGTCGGCGCGGGTCAGTTTTTCCTCCGCTTTCCGCCGCATATCGTCGTTCGGCTCCACGGCGTAAACCGCATAGCCGCAGTGCAGCAGCTGCTCTGTGAAAATCCCCGTCCCCGAACCGACGTCCGCAAAAACGGATCCGGCCGGGATGTGCATGGTGTTTTTCAGATAGTCAAAAAATTCCGCGGCATATTTGGGCCTTGCTTTCGCGTAGATTTCGCCCCTGCCGTCAAAACGGCTGGTGTAGTTCATTTTACTTGTGCTCCGTAGCTTGTTTTATTCCGGCATCGATTCCGGTGTTTTACTGAATTTCCCACACAAATGTTACATTGTCGCTGACATCGATATCGTCCGGTTCAATTTCAATGCTGGCGGGCGCGGCACTGGCTTTCATCATGCAGGCTTCCGCCATATCGTACCGGGTCGGGGAATAAAGGTGCAGTTCGCCCCAGTTGTAGTCGATGGAAACCAGCTGGCCCAACGTCACACCGGCAGCCCGAACCAGAATATCGGCTTTGGCCTTCGCATTGGCGCACGCGTTCGCCAAAAGCGCCGCATTCACCGCGTCTTTGTCCTTCACCGTGAACTGAACATTCAGCTCCGGCTCGGCGATGCAGCCTGCAATCGCGCCCAGCGTTTGGGACAGTCGCCGCGAATCGAAATCGAACGACAGTTTCAGCTGATGCGTGACGGCATACCCGATAAAGATGCGTTTGCATCTGCCGTTTGAATCCCGCTCGCTCTCATACTCCGTATCCACGTCAAAATTCCGGGTTTTCAGGTCGTCTTTGGCAAAGCCGATGGCGTCGAGCGCCGCCCGCAGCTGATCCAGGTGCTGCGCGGCTTCGTCCATGGCTTTATCGTAGACCGGATGGATCGTTTTCAGGGTCAGCGACACCACCGTTTGATCCGGTTTCAGGCTCAGCCTGCCCATGCCTTTAATGGTGATGGTTCTGTTCATAATCGGTTCCTCCCGTGTCAAAAATGATTTTGTGGCTTTTCTTTTTTACAAAACATATTCTATCATAAATCTGCCGGAATTACAAGGTGCGGATTCGCTATTTTGCAGGCGGGCGGACGATCGCCCTGCTGAACCGTGCTTTTCTCTTCGTTCCGATGCCGCTTGTGGTATTCCCCGTGCTGTACTATAGTCAGCTTTATTTAAGATCGCTCCAGTTTTGCTTACGACATGGAGCAAAGCGATAACGGCGCAAGAATCGAGCAATGCAAAAAGTGGTGTAAAAATAATGGCATCCAGTAAAGAGTATCTTCATTTCATTTTGGAACAGCTATCCGATCTGGACGATATTTCTTACCGTCCTATGATGGGAGAGTTTATTCTCTATTATCGCGGTAAAATCGTCGGCGGGATCTATGATGATCGGCTGCTTGTAAAGAAAACAAGATCCGCTCTGGAGCTTATGCCTGCGGCAATTTGTGAGTTCCCGTATGAGGGAGCGAAAGAAATGCTGCTGGTGGATGAGGTTGACAGCAAAGCGTTTCTTACAGAGCTGTTTGAGTCAATGTACGATGAATTGCCATCGCCAAAACGAAAGAATAACGGCATTGGAGGAATAACCGATGAACTACATTCGGATCACAAAAGAAAATATTGACAAGGAGCATATCTGCTGCGCCATGTCCGGCAAGCAGAGTGTTGCAAAAAAGGAATGGCTGCGGCAGCGCTTTGATGATGGACTTGTTTTCTATCGCAGTGAGGAACGCGGCAAATGCTTTATCGAATACATTCCGGCTGAAAACGCCTGGGTGCCTATTGAGGCAGACGGTTATCTCTACATTGCCATTGCCCTTTCGGGAAACCCGGATTTCTTGGTGCTGGACGAGCCAACAAACGGCCTTGATCCGCAGGGCATCATCGAAATGCGCGAACTGATTTTGAAACTCAACCGGGAACACGGGATCACGGTACTCATCTCCAGCCACATTCTTGATGAACTTTCCCGCCTTGCCACGCACTATGGGTTTATCGACGGCGGACACATGGTAAAAGAGATGAGTGCACAGGAGCTGGAGACACGCTGCCGCAAATGCGTCCGCATTGAAGTCAGCGACACGAAGGCGCTTGCCCGTGTACTGGACGGTATGAAAGCCGAATACCGCATCATAGACGACACACACGCAGATATTTACGCCGAAATTCCGGTTACAGAACTTGTATCGGAACTGGCAAAAGAAAACTTCACCGTAAAAAATCTTACGGAGCAGGACGAGAGCCTTGAGAGCTTTTATATGAACCTTGTAGGAGGTAAGCACCATGCGTAAACTGATGAGAGCAAATCCGATCCGGTTATATACGCTTTCAGAGATAACGGGCATCCTATCTTCGCTTGGAATGAGTGTAATCGACAGCTATGCTGATTTTGACGGTACACCTTCATCGGACGATCATATACAGCTTTTGGTGTGCTCCGAAAAGAGATAGAAACTACACGATCTCTCAGTGAATGCTGCATTGAATCTATGAATGAAAGGAAAAGGGTAAAAATAATGTCAAAGAGAGCACGGCAATACATCGGTATTCTGGCGGCCGTGATCGCCTATTATCTCGTTCACGAAGGAGCACACCTGTTGTACGCCCTGTTTACAGGGGTGTTCCGGCAGATCAAATTTATGGGGCTTGGCGTGCAGGTCGATGTTTTCCGTGAACGCATGACAGACACGCAGCTCGGCATCTTCTGCCTTGTAGGTGCTGTGGCAACTTTCTGCATAGCGTATCTGTTGACTGCACTTGCAAAGAAGATCGGCACGATAGAGAGCAACCTGCTGCGCGCCGTGCTTTATTACATCACGATCGCGCTTCTTTTGATCGACCCGCTGTATTTAGGCCTGCTGTGCGGTCTGTTCGGCGGCGGGGATATGAACGGGATTGCACTTCTTGTGCCCGAATGGGCAGCGAGAATCGGATTCGGCGTGCTTTTGCTTGTAAACGGACTGGTATTTTGGAGACTGGTATTGCCGTCTTATAAGAAATCATTTTCTGAATCAGACAAAAAGGCAAGGAAAGTCGAGAGAAAATCCGCCTGACACGGTATAATATTCCGGTAAGGAGTTGAGATGGATGACGGAACAGGTTTTGGCCGTCCAGCGGATGCAGGACTACATCGAAAAGAACAAAACGGAGGAAATCAGTCTGTCCGATCTTGCGCGGGCGTCGCTGTTTTCCCCGTGGTATTCTTATCGGCTGTTCCGGGACTGCCTTGGGCTTACACCGACTGAATATATCAGAAAACACCGGCTGACAGAAGCGGCCAAACAGCTTCGCAGCGGCGAGGTCAAGGTCATCGACGCGGCGATGGATGCCGGTTTTACCAATGTGGATACCTTCACGCGGGCATTTTACCGGGAGTTCGGTCTAAACCCCAGTGACTACATGAAAAACCCCGTTCCCGTCCCGTTCTTCATTCCTTACGGTACAAAATATCGCGAATTGAGAAAGGAGCACATCGACGTGTCAAACATTCAACCGATTTTCATACAGGTTGTCCGCAAGCCGGAGCGCCTGTGCATCATCAAGCGCGGTCAGCACGCAACGGACTATTTTCCCTACTGCGAAGAAGTGGGCTGCGAAGTGTGGGGCATCCTCATGAGCATGAAATCGCTCTGCGGAGAACCGGTTTCCATGTGGCTGCCCGAAAAGTACAAAAAGCCGAACACCTCCACCTATGTGCAGGGCGTGGAGGTTGAAACCGATTATATGGGGATGATCCCGGAGGGCTTCGACACCATTCATCTGCCTGAGGCGGAATATCTGATGTTTCAGGGGCAGCCCTTCCGTGAGGAGGACTACTGCGAAGCCATCCGCACCGTGCAGGCGGCGATGGACAGCTATGACCCGTCCGTCGTCGGCTACCGCTGGGACGACGGGAACCCGCGCATCCAGCTGGAACCCCGCGGTCAGCGCGGCTATATCGAACTGCGGGCAGTCAGGAGGATTCAAAAATGAGCGAAGCGATTTTTGTTGAAGGGCTGACCAAAACCTATGCCGAAAAAATCGCGGTCGATCATTTGGATCTTTCGGTAAAAAGCGGAACGGTATTTGGCTTGCTCGGTGCCAACGGCGCCGGAAAAAGCACCACAATCGAGTGTATGCTCGGCACAAAACAGGCAGACAGCGGTACGGTACGCCTGCTGGGCCAAGACCCGAAGAAAAATCGCCGCACGCTTTTTGAGCGCATCGGCGTCCAGTTTCAGGAAGGCGACTATCAGAAAGAAATCAAGGTTTCCGAACTTTGTGAGGAAACCGCAAGCCTTTACCGCAGCCCTGCCGATTGGCGCAAGTTGTGTGCGCAGTTCGGCATTGGCAACAAAGTAAAAGTTGAGTGAAAAGTCTTTCGGGCGGCGAACGCCAGCGGCTTTTTATCGTACTGGCGCTGATTCCGCAGCCGGAGCTGGTGTTTCTGGACGAGCTGACCACCGGTCTTGACGCAAAAGCGCGGCGCAGCGTGTGGAAAACGCTGGAACACTTAAAAGAACAAGGGCTGACCGTTTTCCTGACTTCTCACTTTATGGATGAAGTTGAAGCATTGTGCGATGAAATCTGCATTTTGAAAAAGGGTACACCCGTTTTCCGCGGAACCGTGGCGCAGGCAAAACAGCAATGTGGCTGTGAACGCTTCGAGGACGCTTATTTGCAGCTTTCGGATGAGGAGGTGGACGCATGAAACGCTTTTTCACTTTTCTGAAAACGGAACTGAAGCTCAGCCTGCGGGATATGAATATGGTGATCTTCGCCATCATCATGCCGCTTGTGATCTTCATTATTCTTGGCATCATTTACGGCACAAAGCCCGCCTATGACGGGGCGAGCTATACGTTCATGGAACAGTCATTCGGAGCCGTCAGCGCGGTTGCAATTTGTGCGAGCGGCCTCATGGGGCCGCCGTTGGCCGTATCGGGTCTGAGAGAGCTGAAAATCCTCAAACGCTTCCGTGTCACACCGATCCGCCCCATATTTGTTCTGGGGGTTGAGCTGTCCATGTATATTGTCTACTGTATTGTGTCGCTGGCAACACTGTCCGCAGCGGCGCTTTTGTGGGGCGTGCAGCTGCATGGTTCGCTTCTCGCTTTTCTTGGGAGCTGGGCGCTTACGATGCTCTCGACCCTGTCCGTCGGTATGCTGGTGGGCGGCGTGGCGAAGGACACCAAACAGGCCAGCGTCATTGCCTCGATTCTTTATTTCCCCATTCTGGTCTTTTCCGGCACAACACTGCCGATCGAGGTTATGCCAAAGGCGATGCAAAAAATCGTCAGCATTTTCCCGCTGACGCAGGGACTTACGATGATGAAAAATACATTTTTAGGTATCCGCACGGGCGGCGTATTGTTGCCGCTCGGTGTAATGATTGGCATTGCCGCACTTTGCACCATTCTCGCCGTTCGATTCTTCCGTTGGGAATAAGACGCCCGTAATGGTCGCAAAGAACGGAATGGATTGTTCTGCTTTGCCGAATCAAAGAATACGGCGAGGATGCCGCGCACCCTCGCCGTACAAACGATCGGTCTGTTCCGTTTTTCACGGACGGGACGATCGATTATTTTTTGTCTTTGATCGCTGCCTGTGCCGCAGCCAACCGCGCGATCGGCACGCGGAACGGCGAGCAGGACACATAGTCCAGGCCAATCTTGTGGCAGAACTCGATCGAGGACGGGTCGCCGCCGTGTTCGCCGCAGATGCCGCAGTGCAGGTCTTTGCGGACGGACTTGCCGAGCGTAACCGCCATATCCATCAGCTTGCCAACGCCGGTGGTATCCAGCCGGGCAAACGGATCGGACTCGTAGATCTTGTTCGCGTAGTACGCCGGGAGGAACTTGCCGGCGTCGTCACGGCTGAAACCGAACGTCATCTGCGTCAGGTCGTTGGTGCCGAAGCAGAAGAATTCCGCTTCCGTCGCAATCGCGTCCGCCGTCAGCGCCGCACGCGGAATCTCGATCATGGTGCCGACTTCGTACTTCAGGTCGCTGCCGGCCGCTTTGATCTCTTCGTCGGCCGTTTTCACGACGACGTCTTTCACAAATTTCAGCTCTTTGACTTCGCCAACCAGCGGAATCATGATTTCCGGAACAATGTTCCAGTCCGCATGACGGGCTTTGACTGCCAGCGCCGCTTTGATGATGGCGCGGGTCTGCATCGCCGCAATTTCCGGATACGTGACGGTCAGGCGGCAGCCGCGGTGACCCATCATCGGGTTGAACTCGTGCAGATCTGCAATCACCTGTTTGATATACGCAACGGTCTTGCCCTGGGTTTTGGCCAGCGCTTCGATGTCGGCCTCGTCAGTCGGCACGAACTCGTGCAGCGGCGGATCCAGGAAGCGGATCGTGACCGGGTAGCCGCCCAGCGCTTCGAACAGCCCTTCGAAGTCCGCCTGCTGCATCGGCTCAATCTTCGCCAGCGCAGCTTCGCGCTCTTCCACGGTTTCGGAGCAGATCATCTCGCGGAACGCGCCGATGCGCTCCGGATCGAAGAACATATGCTCGGTACGGCACAGACCAATGCCCTGCGCGCCGAACGCCACTGCCTGTTTGGCGTCTTTCGGGGTATCCGCATTGGTGCGCACACCCAGCTTCTTGTATTTGTCGGACAGTTCCATGATCCGGCCGAAGTAGCCGCTGTTCGGATCCGCCGGAACGGTCGGAATCAATTCGTCATAGATGTTGCCGGTCGAGCCGTCCAGCGACAGCACGTCGCCTTCGCGGAACACTTTGCCGTTCAGCGTGAAGCGTTTGTTCTCTTCGTCCATCTTGATGTCGCCGCAGCCGGATACGCAGCAGGTACCCATGCCGCGCGCAACCACCGCCGCGTGAGACGTCTGACCGCCGCGCACGGTGAGGATGCCCTGCGAATACTTCATGCCCTCAATGTCTTCCGGAGAGGTCTCCAGACGCACCAGAACCACTTTTTCGCCCTTCTTGCCATGCTCCACGGCGTCTTCCGCGGTGAACACGATCGTGCCGGCCGCCGCGCCCGGAGACGCCGCGATGCCCTTCGCAATCGCTTTGGCTTTTTTCAGCGCCGCCGCGTCAAACTGCGGGTGCAGCAGCATGTCGAGGCTCTTGGCATCGATCTGCATCAGCGCTTCTTCCTCGGAGATCATGCCCTCGTCGATCAGGTCGCACGCGATCTTGATCGCCGCCGCAGCGGTACGTTTGCCGTTCCGGGTTTGGAGCATATAGAGTTTGCGATCCTCGATGGTGAACTCCATGTCCTGCATATCGCGGTAATGGTCTTCCAGCGTTTTGCACACGCCCAGGAACTGCTCGTACACTTCCGGCAGCACTTCCTTCATCTTCTGGATCGGCATCGGGGTACGCACACCGGCGACCACGTCTTCGCCCTGCGCATTCATCAGAAATTCGCCCATCAGGCCCTTTTCGCCGGTGGCCGGGTTCCGCGTGAACGCCACGCCGGTGCCGGAGGTATCGCCCATGTTTCCGAACGCCATCATCTGCACGTTGACCGCAGTACCCCAGGAGTACGGGATATCGTGATCCATCCGGTAGATGTTCGCGCGCGGGTTGTCCCACGAACGGAACACGGCCTTAATGGCTTCAAACAGCTGCTCTTTGGGATCGTCCGGGAAGTCTTTGCCCAGCTGGTTTTTGTACTCCGCTTTGAACTGATCCGCCAGCTCGTGCAGGTCGTCCGCCGTCAGCTCCACGTCGTAGGTGACGCCCTTCTTCTCTTTCATCCCGTCGATGAGTTTTTCAAAGTACTTCTTGCCGACTTCCATCACGACGTCGGAGAACATCTGAATAAACCGACGATAGCAGTCCCACGCCCAGCGCGGATTGCCGGATTTCTTTGCGATCACGTCCACAACCTTCTCGTTGAGGCCCAGGTTGAGGATGGTGTCCATCATGCCGGGCATCGACGCGCGCGCGCCGGATCGAACCGACACCAGCAGCGGATTTTCCATATCGCCGAACTTTTTGCCGGTGATCTCTTCCATCTTGCCGATGTACTCCATGATCTGCGCCTGGATCTCGTCGTTGATCCTGCGGCCGTCCTCGTAGTACTGGGTGCAGGCCTCGGTGCTGATGGTAAAGCCCTGCGGAACCGGCAAACCGATGCGGGTCATCTCCGCCAGGTTCGCACCTTTACCGCCGAGCAGCTCACGCATCTGCGCGTTGCCTTCGCTGAACAGGTAAACATACTTGTGACTCATTGATTGCTACCTCCTGATAATTTGGGGAGCGCGGTCCGCGGAATCCGGCCCGCCCTCCGGTCTTGTGCTACTCTTCGTTTAGCCAACATATATTATACCAAACATCCCCCCTGCTTTGCAATCTTTTTTTTGAAATATTTGCGTGAAAAACGGATTTTTTTCGGATTTTTTTCGCCGGATTTGTTCGCGCCCGGAAAAATCAAAAAAATTTCAGAAAAATTCGGGTTTTCGCTTGAATCTGACCGGTTTTTGTGCGATAATATTGGAGACTACAAAAATGAATCGGCGGGGCGGCTGCGGCTGTCCCGCCGCAATGTGCTGTACAGGTACGGGAAAGGGTTCCAATATGGCAGGATTGTTTTCTTCACTGCACCGGCCGGCCGGGCCGGTCGAATCTCTGATCTGCGGGCTGGGCAACCCCGGCGCCAAATACGACAACACGCATCACAACGCCGGGTTCCTCGCGCTGGATCGGCTGGCGGCGCACGCCGGGGTGTCGGTCGATCGGCTCAAATTCCACGCACTGACCGCAACCGCCGAGCTGGGCGGCAAGCGCGTGCTGCTGATGAAGCCGCAAACCTATATGAACAACAGCGGCGAAGCCGTCGCCGAAGCCATGCGGTTTTACAAGCTGCGCCCGGATCAGCTGATTGTGCTGTCGGACGACATCTCGCTGGCGCCGGGGCGCGTGCGCATCCGCAAAAAAGGCAGCGCCGGCGGCCACAACGGCCTGAAAAGCATCATCGCGCTGATCGGGTCGGAGGATTTCCCCCGCGTGAAGCTGGGCATCGGCGGCAAACCGCCGCAGTGGAACCTCGCGGACTGGGTGCTGTCGGAATTCCGCGGCGCAGACGCCGAAGCGTTCGGCAAAGTGCTGGACGAAATGCCGGAACTGTGTGCGCTGCTGGTGCAGGGGCAGATTGAGCAGGCGATGAACCGGTTCAATTCGTAACCGGCTGCATAGCGATCGAAAGGCAGGGGATTTTGAGATGAAGCTGTATCCGCAGCTGATCGGACAAACGGCGGAATTCCGCGCGCTGACCGACGCATTCCGCGCCGGGCGGCTGCCCGCGTGCGTCACCGGCGCAAGCGCGGTGCACAAAGCAAATATCATCGCGGCGCTGTGCAGCGCGCATCACCGCCGGGCGCTGATTCTGGCGGCCGACGAGGCGGAAGCGCAGCGCTTCCAGCGCGACCTGGCCGAAATGGGGATGCACTGCGCCGTGTACCCGTACCGCGACTTGGTGTTCCGCGCGATGGAAAGCCACTCCCGCGAATACGAGCGGATGCGCCTGAGCGTACTGGCGGCGGTGCGCAGCGGCGCGCTGGACGGCGTCATCTGCTGCGCGGACGCCGCGCTGCAATGCACCATCCCGCCGCAGGAGCTGGATCGCCGCACCGTGCGGGTGCACGCCGGGGACACGCTGCCGCCAAGCCGCCTGCTGGCTGCACTGACGCGCGCCGGGTACGAACGCACCGACCAGGTCGAAGGCGAAGGCCAATTCGCCCAGCGCGGCGGCATTGTGGATTTCTTCGCGCCGGGCGAACCGGCGCCGATTCGGGTGGAATTTTGGGGCGACGAGATCGATTCCGCCAGCTTTTTTGACCCGGACACGCAGCGCCGCACCGATCCGGTGCAGGAATGGGCGCTGTCGCCGTCGGTGGAGGCCGTCATCGACGACCCCAGGGCGCTGGCCGACAAGCTGGTCGTGCTCGCCGGATCGCTGCGCGGCAAGGCGGCGGAGCGCGGCAAGGAGCAGCTGCTCCGCGAAGCCCGGCAGCTGCGCGAAGGTCAGATGCCCGGCAATGCCGACAAATTTCTCCCCATTCTTTACGACCGCCGCGCATCGCTGCTGGACTACGCCGAGGACGACTGGGCGGTGTTCGTGTCGGAGGAAGCGCGCGTCAAAGAGCGCGCCCGCACCACGCTGTGGCAGGCGGGCGAGGACGTCAAAGCCCTGCTCGAAGAGGGCGTCCTCTGCCGCGGGCTGGATACCTACATGGCCGAGCCGTCCGAGCTGGCAGACTGCATCGAAATGCACGACTCCGTCTACCTGGAAGCCTTCCCCCACGGCGGGTTCGACACACCGGTGCGCACCGTCGTCAACCTGAACGCGCGGCAGCTGTCGGCATGGAGCGGCGGCATTTCGGTGCTGCGCGAGGATTTGGAACCGGCGGTGCAGCGCGGGTGGACGTGCATCGTGCTGGCGGGCACCGAAAAAGCGGCGCAGTCGCTGGCGGTTGATCTGCAAAACACCGCCATCCCCGCGCGGTACGAGCCGGACCCACAGCAGCTGACGCCGGCCGTGGTCACGGTGACGGTCGGCGGGCTGTCGGCCGGGCTGGAATACCCCGGCGCCGGGATCCTGCTGATTACGCACGGCACGGGCGTACTGGTCAAAACGCGGCGGCACAAAGCCGCCAAAGGCCGCGAAATCCAGAGTCTATCGGAACTGGCCGTCGGCGATTATGTGGTGCATTCCGTTCACGGCATCGGCGTGTTCGAGGGCATCCATAAAATGGAATTGCACGGCGTCGTCAAAGACTACATTAAAATCCGCTACGCCAAGCAGGACACGCTGTATGTCCCCGTCACGCAGCTGGATCTGGTTGCCAAATACATCGGCACCGGCGAGGATCGCACGATCAAGCTGCACAGTCTGGGCGGAACGGAATGGCAGAAAGCCAAAACCCGGGTGCGCGCGGCGGTCAAAGACATTGCCCGCGAGCTGATCGCGCTGTATGCGCAGCGGATGCAAGCGCCGGGGCACGCCTTCCCGCCGGACAACGAATGGCAGCGCGACTTTGAATCGCACTTTGAATACAGCGAAACGGACGACCAGCTGCGCTGCATCGGCGAGATCAAAGCCGATATGCAGCGCACCGCGCCGATGGATCGGCTGCTGTGCGGCGACGTCGGCTTCGGCAAAACGGAAGTCGCGCTGCGCGCCGCGTTCAAGTGCATCTCGGACTCCAAGCAGTGCGCGCTGCTCGTTCCCACCACGATTCTCGCGTGGCAGCACTACCAAACCGTGCTGCGCCGCATGGACGGGTTCCCGGTGCGGATTGGGCTGCTCAGCCGGTTCCGCACGCCGCATCAGCAGGCGGAAACCGTCCGTCAGCTGCGCACCGGCGAGCTGGACATGGTCATCGGCACGCACCGTCTGGTGCAGAAAGACATCAAATTCAAAGACCTGGGGCTGATGATTATCGACGAAGAGCAGCGGTTCGGCGTGGCGCAGAAAGAAAAGCTGAAAACCGCGTACCCGAACATCGATGTGCTCACGCTGTCCGCCACGCCGATTCCCCGCACACTGAACATGGCCATGAGCGGCATCCGCGATATGTCGGTGATCGAAGAAGCGCCGATGGATCGTCACCCGGTGCAGACGTATGTGCTGGAACACGATCAATCCGTGGTGGAGGACGCCATCCGGCGCGAACTGCGCCGCGGCGGCCAGGTGTATTATCTGCACAACCGCGTCGAAAGCATCGACGGCGTGGCGATGAAACTCCAGCGGCACATCCCGGAAGCGCGGATCGCCGTGGCGCACGGCAAAATGTCGGAAGAGCAGCTGACCGAAGTCTGGCGGCGGCTGGTGGAGCAGGAGATCGACATTCTGGTCTGCACCACCATCATCGAAACCGGCGTCGATGTCCCGAACGCGAACACCATGATTATCGAGCACGCCGACTGCATGGGGCTGTCGCAGCTGCATCAGCTGCGCGGGCGCGTGGGGCGGTCGTCGCGCCGGGCGTACGCGTACCTCACATACCCGGCCGGCAAAGTGCTGACGGAAGTCTCCACCAAGCGGCTGACCGCCATCCGCGAATTCACCGAATTCGGCAGCGGGTTCCGGATTGCCATGCGCGACCTAGAAATCCGCGGCGCGGGCAACGTACTGGGCGCGCAGCAGCACGGCCATATGGAGGCCGTCGGGTACGATCTGTACCTCAAACTGCTGGGCGAAGCCATCGCCGTGCAGAAAGGCGAAAAGCCGGCCGCCGTGGACGAAGAATGCCTGATCGACCTGCAAGTGCAGGCGCACATTCCGGAACAATATATTCCCAACCTGAACCAACGGCTCGATATTTATCACCGCATTGCCGACATCCGCTCCGAATCCGACGCCGACGACGTGGTGGACGAACTGATCGACCGGTTCGGCGACCCGCCGGAGTCCGTCACCGGGCTGGTGGACGTGGCGCTGCTGCGCAACCGCGCGTCGGCGCTGGGCATCACCGAAATCCGCCAGACGGCCGGGAATATGCTGCTGTATGTTTCGCGGCTGGACAAAGCCGCCCTCGCCCGGCTGGTCGGCAAGCTGAAAGGCCGCGTGCTGGTCAGCGCCGGGAACAAGCCGTATATTTCCGTCAAGATGGACCCCGCCCGCTCGGTGCTGCTGGAACTGCGGACGATCCTCACCATCTGGGAATCCGCGCAGGCATAAACCGGCAAACGCCGCAGACCGATGAAATTCGGCCTGCGGCGTTTGTTTTGCAAATCCGGGTGCTCCGGTTATTTTTTCTTGGAATCGTACACGCCGAAAAAGTGCAGCGAGTAACTCGTCGGGAACGCGCGTTCGTCCGTCAGGCGCATTGTGATTTGCAGCCGGATCACCGCCCGCCCTTTTTTGTCCATGTAGAGCAGATCGTCCGGCCGTGCGTACGAAGTCGGCTTCACCGACTCCACCGCCAGATCGTAATTTTTGATCTTTTCGCCTTCCGTCTCAATCGACTGGACCATCGCTTCGCGCCGCAGGCGGATGTTTTCTTCCGTATCGCCGGTGCGGTTCATCAGATCGGTGTACCGGTGGTAGTTGACGGTTTCGTACCGCAGTACTAGGCCGTCGCCGTCGGTGAAGATTCGCGCCGCTTCGTCCGTTTGCAGTCCGGCCACCACCCGCTGGTACGAATATGCGCGCAGCGTACGACCCTGGTAGTAGACGGTCGGCGGATCCTCCGCGCGCATCACATAGCCGGTCAGGTCCAAGTCGCCAAACGGGTGGTAGGGATCGTTGGTGTTGAAATAAATCCCTTTTTCCGCAAGGTCGGCGTACACCTGCACGTCCTGCTCCGCGCACTCCGATTCTTCCATATCGAAATGCTTTTTCATCACGCGCTGCACCTTTTTGGGGAACCGGTACTGGCCGTTGGTGGAATAGGTCAGGGACGTCGGCACCGTGCCTTTCGGCGGCTTGTTTTTGCTGCACCCCGGCAGCACAACCAGCAAAAGCAGCAGCAAAACGGCTGCGATTCGTTTGAGTTTCATCGTTTTGTTCATCCTTCTTATATGTATTATTCCAGTGTCACCGTAAACTGAATGCGGTATTTACCGATCGGTTCGCATTGCAGCACGAACCGGCCTTGTGTGTCTTCAAACAGCCGGCACGAACCCATCGAAAGCCCGGAGTGATATTCCGCCGCTTTTTCCAGCTTCGCCCACCGGATGGAAAACCCGTCCGGCGTGTACATCCCGTCGTCAAACAAATGCGCGTACCGCTGAAAATTCGTCGTGACGTACCGGGTGATGTACCCGTCCGCGTCCACATAAACGGTCACGGTCTCGTCCGTCGGGAATTTGCCCGCCCAGCGCGTGTAGCGGAACACCATGCCGTCGTCGTCCGACGGTTCACAGTCGTCGAGCCGGTAGTCCGCGAAATCGTCTGAAATCACCGTGGCCACACGTTCGATATATATCTCCGTATCCGTGATGGACGCCGTGGAAATATGCAGCCCGTCGTGTTCGCAAACCTCCGGCGCGGCCGGCTGGATATCCGCAGCCTCCGCATATTTTCCGAGCTGCGCCCACACATTGTTCGGCGTTTCGCCGGACGCGGAATAATAAAAGTGCGTTTCCCGCGGCTCAGGTTCCGTTTGCGGCGTCCACGTACGCAGCCAGCCGCAGCCGGGCAATATCAGCAGCGCCGCCAGCAGCGTCATTCCGATCCATCTGCGCAGTTTCATCCGCTTTCACGCCCCTTGTCCACTTGACATTATACCAACATCCGCCCGCAAAGTCAACGATTCCGTCCGGATTTTTTTGTCGGAATCTTGAATTTTATTTTTTTGCACGAAAAAATGCATTTAGATATAGACAAATCCGTTTTTTGCGTGTATAATGAAATGACGAACCCGTCTGCACGCACCCGCGCGGGCGGAAATGCGAAAGGATTGAGCAATAACGATGAAACAGATGAAAAAGTACCTGACCCTGCTGCTGGCCGCTGCGATGCTGGTCACGATGACCGCGTGCGGCAGCGTCGGCAAATGGATCATGAAAACCGATGACCTCGAAGTACCGGTGGGCGTATACACCATGTATGAAAGCGTATACTATCAGTACGCGAAGTACTATGTGTCCGATTCGTCCAAATCGCCGCTGAAGCAGGACATCAAAAAAGACGAAAACACCACCGTCACCGGCGCGCAGTGGATTCAGGAAAACGCGACCGATACCGTCAGAAAAATGGTCGCCGTCGCGCGCGAATGCGCCCGGCTGAACCTGACGCTGACCGACAACGATCAGAAAGCAATCAAGGAAAACGTGGAGTCCGCGTGGGACAGCAATAGCGCAACGTACGAAAAAGTCGGCGTGTCCAAAGCCTCGCTGACGTTCATCTACGAAAACAATACGTATAACGAAAAGCTGTTCAACTACCTGTACGGCGAAAAGGGCACCGATCCGGTCACTGATGCGGACGTGAAGGCGTATTTTGAGAAAACCTACACCGACCTCGACTACTTCACCGTGTCGCTGCTGGATTCCAACAGCAAAAAGCTGAGCGACGAAGAAAAAGCCAAGATCAAAACCGAGCTGGACGCACTGGCCGGGGAGATCAACAGCGGTGCCAAAACGTTTGAGCAGGCTGTGACGGCGTACAACAAAGCGCATTCCAATGCGAACGTCACCGGCAAGTCCAACACCGTGATCGTCGGCAACACGTTCAGCGAAGCCATCGCGAAGGAAATCACGGACTGCACCGAAGGCAAAGCGATCGTCGCTTCGACGGATTACTATATGTACTTCATCTCCAAAAACCGCATTGCGGACGCGTCCGAAGAGTACCTGAAAACGAACCTCGACTCGCTGCGCCACGAGATGAAAGACACCGACTTCTCCGACTACGTCCAGAAAGTGCTGGAAGGACTGTCGATCTCGGTCAACAGCGCCGCCGTCAATAAATACACCCCGAAATGGGTCGAAAACAAGACCAAATAATTCCGTCCAAATTCACCGGCCGGCAGTTTGCATCGCAGTGCGACGCAGGCTGTCGGTCGTTTTTCGAGAAAGGAAGTGTCTCCATGCAACGCACCTTCCCCGTCCGGCTGCGGATTGCCGCCGCCGTGCTGCTGCTGGGCGCAGCGGCGCTGGCCGCATTTTATTTTTACGACCTGCCCATCGCGCAGGCCGTGTACCGGCCGGACACGCTGTTTGGCTCCGTGATGGACGCCGCCGCGCCGACCGTACCGCCGCTGATCGCCCTATTCCTGCTGCTCGCCACCGCGCAGTCCGGCGTTTCGCGCCCGGCCGCCGTGGCCGAATGGATCGGGGCGGCCGCAGCCGCCGTGCTCGCCGTGCACGAATGCAGCAAATACGGCGTGTTCGGCTGGTCGTGGCCAGTTCAGTGCGCCGTCGCCGTGCCGCTGCTCGCGCTGACCGCCGTACTGGCGCGCCGGTGCTCCGCCGACCCGGCTGCGCTGCGCCGCCTGACCGCCTGCGCCGTCGCGATGATCCTGCTGACGCTTGGCACCACGGAGCTGCTGAAAAACCTGTGGGGGCGGCAGCGGTTCTGCACGCTGACCGATTTTTCCCAGTTCACCGACTGGCTCACCCGCAGCGGTCGCCCCGCCTCCGACGCGTTCAAGTCGTTCCCGTCCGGCCACACCGCCAACGTCGGATCCATCCTGCTGCTGACGCTGTTCCCGTACGCCTTCCCCGCGCTGCGGAAACACCGCACCGCACTGGGCATGCTGGCCGCCGCCGTGATCGTCCTGACCGCATTCAGCCGGATGCTGGAAGGAATGCACTACGCGTCCGACGTCACCGCCGGTGCCCTAATCGCCGTCCTCTGGTGGCTCGCCGCCGCCCAATGGATGGCCAAATCCTGAAAATATCGAATCATTCACCGGGTTTTGTAACCGCCTGCCCCGCAGCCGGTCACAAGGCCCGGTATTCTGTTGGCGTTTTTCCCGTGCAGGATTTGAACACGCGGGAAAAGTAGTTGACGTCGCCGAACCCGACGTTGAGCGCAATGCTGCCGATCGGAACGGTGGTGGAGCGCAGCAGCGCCTTGGCCCGCCGAATCCGCGCCGCCGTGATGTATTTCGTCACCGTCGTCCCGTACGTTTTGCGGAACGACCGGGAAATGTACGATTCGTCCGCATAAAAATGCGCGGCAATCTGCCCGGTGGAAATCGGGTTCATAAACTGATCGTCAATATACTGCCGCACCCGCTCCGGCAGCCGGCGCGCCCCGTCTGCCGTCTGCGGCACCGCCGTCAGCGCCCGCAGCATCATCCGCGTACCGAAATAGCTGTGCAGCACCTCCCCCACATGGTACAGCGTTTCGCGCTCCACCAGCGGCAGCCCGCGATACAGCGCGGCAAACTGCGCCGGATCGCCGCCGTATTTGCGCGCGTTCTGCGCGATGATCGGCGCGCGATCCTCGTCGGTGCGGCTCTGCCCCACAAAAATCACCCCCACCAGCTGCGCGTCGTCCATCAGCGGCAGCACCAGCTCCTGCATCCCCATGTGGCACTCGAAGAAAAACGGCGACCGGTACTGACGCGCCAATGCAATCGCATCGGATCTGTCGCTTTTTTCACACATCTGCCGTCCGTTTGGCAATGCCCGCGCGCCTTCGCAGAACAGACACGCGTGGCGCCGGTCGTCCCGCAGGCCGAACCGCCCGAATTCAAAAAAGCTTTTCAGGTCGTAATAGCAAATCCCCGCCCCGCAGATCGCCCGCAGCGCCTGCATAATCTTTGTAATTTCCGCCGTTGCATCCATCGAACCGTCCCCTTTCCATTCCGATCATACCACAAAATCCGCCGCGTGTCAATCCGAAAGTCAAAATTATGCTGCAACAAGCCAAACGCGTTGCTTCCCATCCGCCCCGCGCCGTGGTACAATAAAATCACAGTCCGAAACCGCGAAAGGAGGGGCGAACATGGTTCAGTACAGTGTGGAAGCCGGATGCTGCTTCTGCCAAGAATGCCAGTACGCGTGCCCGGTACACGCCATCACAATGGACTTCCGCGGCGCGCACATCGACCCGCAAAAGTGTATCGGCTGCGGCAAATGCGCGCGCTCATGCGCGTCGGAAGCCATTGTCCGGATCGAAACCAAATAATCAAACCGCACAGGAGGAAATGCAGAATGATTGCGTATCAAAACGGAGACATTTACGAACAGGTCAAAAAAATCCCGCTGATGGGCGAATACGATGCCGTCGTGGTCGGCGGCGGCGTGGCCGGATTCGGCGCGGCGGTCGCCATCGGCAAGCGCGGCCGCAAAGTGCTGCTGATCGAAGCCACGTCGGCGCTCGGCGGCCTGGTTACGATGGGGCTGGTCAACATCCCGCTGGACTTTGTGTCCGGCATCGGGTTCGAAATGATGACCGAGCTGGAGAAAATTGAAGGTCACTGGCACCGCAACACCAACATGGAAAAGCACAAGCTGGTGCTCGACCGCATGATTCACAAATACCATGTGGACGTGCTGCTGGTCACGAGCGTGGTGGACGCGATTGTGGACGGCGACACGCTGCGCGGCGTCGTGATTCAAACGAAAACCGGCCGCCGCCGCGTGATGGCGAAGCGCTTCATCGACGCCAGCGGCGACTCCGACCTCGCGTTTTATGCCGGGGCGGAAACCGAAAGCGGCCGCCCGGAGGACGGCATGAGCCAGGCCTGCTCGCTGGAATTCACGCTCGGCGGCGTCGATTGGGACACTTACCGCGATTCCGACCTGAAAAAGAACGACCCGCGCTGGGTCAAAATCATCCGCGAGGACCTGGCGTCCGGCGTGCTGCCGTATGAATCCGACAACCACCTGAACTGGATCACGCACATCCCCGGCCGCCCGGAGCACGTTGGGCAGGACGAAGTCAGCATCTGCTTTGCGCATTCGCGCCGCTGCTTCCCCATCGACCCGCGCGACCTGACACGGATGTATTTCGAGGGCCGTGAACAGGCGGATATGCTGGCGGCGTACATCAAAAAGCGCATTCCGGGTTTTGCGAACTCGTTCCTGACGGCGACCGCGTCGCTGCTGGGCGTGCGCGAAAGCCGCCGGATCGTCGGCGAATACCGGCTGACGGCGGAGGACATCGCGTTCTGCCGCAAACACGACGACGTGATCGCGATTTCGAACCATGGGTACGACATTCACAATTTCGAGTCCACGGGCAACATCAAATGGGCGCCGATTCAGCTGAACGGCGAAACGCAGTACGTCATCGGCAATTCCGGCGGATTCGGCACCACCACGCCCCCGCCGGACGGCAAACCCGTCGTCAACATCAAAGGGCAAACGGCCGAATACGCCGAATTTGAACCGAACCAAACGTACGACATCCCGTTCCGCGCGCTGGTGCCGGTGCGCGTCGAAAACCTGCTGGCCGCCGGGCGCAACCTGTCGTCCGACGTGTACGCCCAGTCCGGCGCGCGGCTGATTCTCTGCTGCCTGGCGATGGGCGAAGCGGCCGGAACCGCCGTGTGCCAGTCGCTGGCGCGCGATATTCCGGTGCGGCAGATCGACGTCAAAGCCCTCCAGCAGGAGCTGGTCGCAAACCGCTGCAACATCGGGCAGAATATGCGCGAAATCCCCGGTCTGAACGCCGGCACGGACGCGCCGGACGCGATGTCCTTCGGGAACTTTGAGTTCAAACATCACAGCCAAACCGTCGTCACCGGAAAAACCAACGAATTCAACGGCGGGAAATAACAAAAATCAAAGGCCGCCCACCCGGGATGAAATGCCGGGTGGGCAGCCTTTTTTTGGGGGGGCGATTGAATGATTCACATGAACTGGACGGACTCTTCCGTCAAACACGCATTCAGCGGCGTTTGCAGCCCTTCCCGAATCGTCTGCTTCATCCCGGGGATTTCGGAAAGTTCCAGCGTGGCAATCAGATTGTTGTAATCCGCCTCGCTGAGCAGCACAGCATTGCCGTTTTCGGTGCTGATATTGACCGGCTCGTCGTAACGAATGGTCTGCGCCAGCAGCTGCGCAAACGATTTTTGAAACAAATTGGCATCTGTGTGAATCATGATGGCTTCGCCCTTTCTTCGTTTCCATCATAACACATTTCCCATTCAAAGTCAAGCGATGCATGATAAATCTTCACATTTCGTGCGTCGCAAACACCGGCTTGTCCACCCACGGCACCACCGTCCCCGCAGCCAGCGATTTGGGCACATCGATCAGCCGCTGATTGCTGCTGCCGCGGAACCGGAGCGAAATATCGTACAACTCCTGCACGAATTCCCCGTCCACCAGTACGTCGATCAGCCCCAGCAGCTCGTCCGTCGCTTCGCAGTGCGCCCGCCCGGCGGTCAGTTCTTCAAACGTGTATCCCGAATAGCACCACACGTCCTTCGCCGGGTATTCCGCCCGAAACCGGCGCACAAACGGCAGCAGCGCGCGTTGATTCTGCGGCTCCATCGGCTCGCCGCCGAGCAGCGACAGCCCGGTGATGTATTCCGGCGCGCATTCCGTAAGAATCCGCTCCTGGACCGCATCGGTGAACGGCTGCCCCGCGTCGAACGACCAGGCTTCCGCGTTGAAGCAGTTTTTGCAGTGGTGCGTACACCCGGACACGAACAGGCTGGTGCGCACGCCCGGGCCGTTGGCGATGTCGCACGTTTTGATATTGGCGTAATTCATTTGAGTCGCTCCTTTGAATTCCCATAGAAATGCCGGTCGTGCGTTGTGCCGACCGGCCGTAATTTCCGAATTTTGCGTCGCTTTTACAGGTGCAGCACGCGGTCTTTGATCTCCTGCGTCCGCCCCTGATTCCAAAACTGCGTCCCGATGTACCCGCAGGTGCGCCGCGCCACGTTCAGCTTGGACTGATTGCGGTTGCCGCACTTCGGGCATTCCCACACCAGTTTGCCGTCGTCCTCCACGATGCGGATTTCGCCGTCGAACCCGCAGCACTGGCAGTAATCGGACTTCGTGTTCAGCTCCGCGTACATGATGTTGTCGTAGATGAATTTCAGCACGTTCATCACCGCTTCCAGGTTGTCCTGCATATTGGGCACTTCCACATAGCTGATCGCGCCGCCGGGCGACAGCTGCTGGAAATCGCTTTCAAATTTCAGCTTGGTGAACGCGTCGATCTCCTCGGTCACATGGACATGGTAGCTGTTGGTAATATAGTTCTTGTCGGTAATCCCCGGCACAATCCCGAACCGCTTTTGCAGACACTTCGCAAACTTGTACGTCGTGGATTCCAGCGGCGTGCCGTACAGCGAATAATCCATATTCTCCGCCGCTTTCCACGCCTTGCACCTGTCGTTCATGTGCTGCATCACCTGCAGCGCAAACGGCTTGGCCGCCGGGTCGGTATGGCTTTTGCCGGTCATATATTTGACGCATTCGTACAGTCCGGCGTAGCCGAGCGAAATCGTGGAGTAGCCGCCGTACAGCAGCTTGTCGATCTTCTCGCCCTTTTTCAGCCGCGCCAGCGCGCCGTATTGCCACAGAATCGGGGCCGCGTCGCTCAGCGTGCCGACCAGCCGGTTGTGCCGCGCCTGCAGCCCGCGGTGGCACAGTTCCAGCCGCTCGTCAAAAATCTTCCAGAACGCATCAAAGTCCCCGCCGGACGACAGCGCCACGTCCACCAGATTGATCGTCACCACGCCCTGATTGAACCGCCCGTAGTATTTGGGCTGATTCGTTTCGGGGTCCACATACGGCGTCAAAAAGCTGCGGCAGCCCATGCAGGTGTAGCAGTGACCCTCGCCGTTTTTGTCGATCTTGTATTCCAGCATTTTCTTTTCGCTGATGTAGTCCGGCACCATCCGCTTGGCCGTGCATTTGGCGGCCAGCTCGGTCAGGTAATAGTACGGCGAATCGGTGTGAATATTGTCCTCTTCCAGCACATAAATCAGCTTGGGGAACGCCGGGGTAATCCATACGCCGTCCTCGTTTTTCACGCCCTGATACCGCTGGCGGATCGTTTCCTCGATAATGATGGCCAGGTCTTTTTTCTCCTGCTCATTGCGCGCCTCGCCCAGGTACATCGACACCGTGATAAACGGCGCCTGCCCGTTGGTGGTCATCAGCGTCACCACCTGGTACTGAATGGTCTGCACCCCGCGGTTGATCTCCTGCCGCAGCCGGCGCTCCACCACTTCTTTTTTGCGGGACGCGGGCACGTCCAGCCCCATGAACTCCTGCTCCACGTCGGCGGCGATTTTTTTGCGCGACACGTCCACAAACGGAGCCAAATGCGCCAGGCTGATGCTCTGCCCGCCGTATTGGTTGGACGCCACCTGCGCGATGATCTGCGTCGCGATGTTGCACGCGGTGGAAAAGCTGTGCGGTTTTTCGATGAACGTCCCGGAAATCACCGTGCCGTTTTGCAGCATATCTTCCAGGTTCACCAGGTCGCAATTGTGCATATGCTGCGCAAAGTAGTCGGCGTCGTGGAAGTGAATCAGTCCGTCCTTGTGCGCCTGCACAATATCCTGCGGCAGCAGCAGCCGGTCGGTCAGGTCTTTGGACACCTCGCCCGCCATGTAGTCGCGCTGCACGCTGTTGACCGTCGGGTTTTTATTGGCGTTTTCCTGCTTCACCTCTTCGTTGTTGCACTCAATCAGCGACAGAATCCGCTCGTCCGTCGTGTTGGACTGGCGTTTCAGGCTCTGCACATAGCGGTAGGTGATGTACTTGCGCGCCACCTCGAACGCCCCCTGCATCATGATCTGATCCTCGACCATATCCTGAATTTCTTCGACGTTGACGGTGTGCCCGCAGCTTTGGCACTGCGCCTCCACGTTGGACGCGATGGTGTTGATCTGTTCGCGCGTCAGCCGGTTGTTCTCCGCCACCACGTTGTTGGCTTTGGTCACCGCCGCAATAATCTTGGTGATATCGAACACCACTTCTGCGCCGCTGCGCTTGATGATTTTCATGAACGCTCCCCCTTCAAATTTGCGTTTCTTCTTCAAAATTACTTTATAATCATACCACAAGTGCTGCGTGCTGTCAAGACGCAAAACACAATATCTTGTGTTTTATCGTTTCTTTTCAGAAGCCGTCACATTTCGGGTTCTTCCCGCCGGGAAAATGGGCAAAATCCCGAAATGTCATGAAAATGCATCATAAATCGATTCCAAACCCGCATCCGATGCGCAAAAATCGCGAAAAAAAGCCGATTCTCCGCGGAAAATCGGCTTTTTGGGGACGTAATTCAATTGGTACCGGGCTTTTCTTTTTATCCCCCGTACCACAAGATATAGTGGTGCAGGGATTTTATTGCATCGGCTCCGGCAGCCGCGGTGTCAGCCGCCGGGCAATCCACGCGCGCACCAGCTGGTACACCACGGCCGTCAGCGGGATGAAAAACACCATCCCCGCCAGCCCGAACAGCTTGCCGCCGAGCACCGCCGCCACCAGCGTCCACAGCGGCGACAGCCCCACCGAATTGCCGACGACGTGCGGGTAGATGAACTGGTTTTCGATGAACTGCACCGCCTGATACACGATGATGCACAGCAGCACTTTGGACGGTGCCGCCAGCAGCGTCAGCAGTGCCGCAATCAAGCACGACGCAAATGCCCCGACATACGGAATAAACGCGAACACCGCCGTCAGCGCTGCCGTCAGTCCGGCATACGGCAGCCGGAACACCAGAAACGCGGCGAACATCAGCACCCCCAAAATCACCACTTCCACACATTGACCAGACAGAAATTTCGCATACGTCCGGTGCGTCAGCGCGGCGATATCGCAAATGCGGCCGGCCGCCTTTTCGTGGAATGCCGCCGTCAGCAGCCGGCGCATCTGCCGCCCCAGCTCGCGTTTGCTCATCAGTACATAGAACATAATCACGATCGAAAACGTCGCGTTGACCGCGAGCGATACGGTCGAGCTGGCGACGTTGACCACCGACCCGATCAGCGACCCTGCGCCGGTCAGCACGCGTTCCAGCATCGATTTCAAGTCCAGCCTGTCAATCCACGCCTGGATATTCGCCAAGTCGAACCCATACTGCGCCGGATCCAGCCCATACTGTTTCAGCTGCGCAATCCACTCCGGGCCGTGCTTTTCCACCAATTGGACAATGCTCATGACCGACTGAATCAGCTCCGGAATCGCGATGGTGCAAACTAGCGCCAGAATCACGGCGATGCTCGTCATCGTCAGCAGCAGGCTCAGCGAATCGAGCCGTTTTTCGTTGGCGGCCAGCTTTTTGGAGCACCGCGCCAGAATCCGCGCAATCCCTTTCATCGGTACGCTGAGGATAAACGCCAGCAGCAGCCCCGTCAAAATCGGCGTAATCAGCGCCAAAAGCCCGGCCAAATAGCCGACCACATAGTTCAGCTTCATCAGCGCCGCCATCAGCCCCACGCCGAACGCCACCAGCAAAAACCGCCGTTTCCACTCTTTTTCCATGCCCGTCTCCCCCTCCGTTGTGCTTGGGTATTCGGGTATATTGTACCGGACGAACCTCAACTGAACCTCAACAAAAGCCCTCCCGCCGCCATAATCCGTCCCGTTTCCGGCGCATCACGTCTGCACATACACTTCGCCGATCCGCACCGTGCCGCCCGTGCAGGCGAATACCATCGTCAGCCCCGCGCGCGACCCGCGCAGCCGCGCCGGGACGGGCACTTCGTACGAATGCACCGCCTCGTCCGCCGAGTCCAGCACCCGCTCGCCGCACAGATACAGCGTGAACCGCCCCGCGATATTTTCCAGATGAATCACCGCCGGTACCTTCGGCGCGTCAAACGACCCGCATACGCCCGCGTATCCCCGCTGCCCGCGCATCATCAGGCTTTCCGGCACGCCGACCATCGTCGGAATCCAGTTGTACATCAAGTCGTGCAGCTGCGCCGCCGTCGGCGGCACGTCGGATACGTCCGACATCCGCCACGGGCAGATCCGAATCCGCTGCGCGCACGACGGGATCGATGCCGCATCTGCCGCCGGAACGGTCACACGGCATTCCGCCGTCCAATTGCCGCACACTGCCGTCACCGTCATCACCGCGCCCGCGTCCCCGCGCACAATCGCCTGCGCACAGCCGTGGAACAGCCGCCGCGTGTCGGCGCAGTCCGGCTCGTGCGACGACGGATCGCCGTTGCCGACGCCCAGCAGCCGCCCGCCGGTCACGGTGAACCGCACCGGCAAATCGCTGTCGCACACCGCGCCGTTCGCGTCGCGCAGCACCGCGTCGCACACCACGCCGTCCGCGCACGTCAGCGTCAGCGCCGCCGGTGCGCCCGGCTCCGCCAGCACCTGCGTCCCGATTTTGCGCCCACGGTCATACGCTTCCACCGTCAGCACGCCGTCCGGCGCCGCGTGCGGCTGCGGGTCGTACGGATCGTTCGCCCATTCCTGCACCGCGCCGTCTGCCGCCGTCACGCGCACGCGGTCGCCGTTGGTGTAGCACCGCAGCAGCCCGCCGGAGCGGAATGCGCGCAGCGTGTCGCCGCCGTGCCACAGCGCCCGGTGCCAGTAAAACGATTCCTTTGGGAACCCGCACAAATCCATCGCGCCGAAATCCGCAATCACCGCCGGCCAGTGCGATTCGCCCCGGTAGTCGAATCCCGTCCAAGCAAATCCGCCCGCCACAAACGGCCGTTCCGCAATCCGCCGCCACGTATCGCCCGGCGTGTCCGACCATTTGCACAGATTCACCGGCTGTTCCGGCACCGCCGACGCGCGGTCGCGGCCGAATGCGCTGCGCCGCAGCACCGTTTCATCGCTGAAATTCACCGTCCCGCCGCGCTGCGTCAGGTAAGACTCCGTCTCCGACCCCACAATCGCGATCTGCGGGAACGCTTCGTGGAACCGGTCGTACCCGTATTGCAAATAGTTGAACCCCATCACGTCCACCGCGTGCACCGCGCCCGCGCATTCCAGCGGCCCGTTCATCCCGCCGCTCACCGGGCGGGTGCCGTCCGCTTCGTCCGCCACGCGCTTCATCGTCCGCGCAATTTTCTCCCCCATCGCGCTGCATTGCAGCGGCTCTTCGTTGAACAGGCTCCACAGAAACACGCACGGATGGTTCCGGTCGCGCCGCACCATCGTCCGCAGCTGGTGCAGTTCCGCCGGTGCCGCGCCGAAATGCCGCGTCTCCGCCATCACCGCAAAACCCAGCTCGTCGCACGCGCGGTAAAATTCCGGGCTTTGTGGGTTGTGCGACGTCCGAATCGCATTGCACCCCATGTCGCGCAGCCGCCGCAGCCGGTACAAATGCAGCTCGTACGGGATCGCCGTCCCCACTCCGGCATGGTCTGCGTGCAGGCAGACGCCTTTCAGCTTCACCGGCACACCGTTCACGATGCACCCGCGATCCGGATCGAACCGCACCGTCCGGAACCCGAACGGCACCGTCACTGCGTCCAGCGGTTCACCCGCCGCGTCCAGCGACACCGTCACATCGACCAGATTCGGCGCATCGGGCGACCACAGCGGCGGATGCGGCACCGTCAGCCGGATTTCGGTTTGCTCCGCCGCCGGAACAGCCGTTTCCGCCCCCAGGCAGCGCACCCGAACCGTCTGCCCGGCGCGCGGCGCATCGACCTCCGCCCGCACCGTCACCGTCCAGTCGCCATCGGCGTCCGGCTCCGCCGATACAAATACCCCGTCCGGCACGAAACACGACGCATCTGTCACCGTCAGCGTCACGCCGCGGTAAATCCCGCACCCGTCGTACCACCAGCCCTCGCCGGACGCATTGTCGGCGCGCACCGCCAGCAGGTTGGGCTGCCCGTAATACAGCAGGTCGGTAATTTCCACCGTCACGGGCGTATAAGTGCTGTCGCTGCGCGCAATGCAGATATTGTTCAGCAGAATCCCGGCGCGGCAGGCGATGCCGTCAAACCGCAGAAACACGCGCCGCCCGTCCCATTCCGCCGGTGCGCAGAAGCTTTTGCGGTACCACACCGCTGTGCGCGGCTTGAATCCCTGCGCGCCGCCGCGCGGCACGAACGGCAGCGCCGTCAGCGCATCGTGCGGCAGCTGTACCGTCGCCCAGTCCGCGTCGCAATATCCGTCGCTGCCCGGTCCGGTCAGCGCGCCGGTTTTGGTATAGCCGGAAAACATATCAAAATCGCCGCCCGCTGCGGACGGCGCGTCGTCCCCCACGCGGAATTTCCAGTCCGCGTTCATCGAATAAATCTGTTTCATCGCACAAAACCCCCGTGTCATCCGTTCAGCCATCCGCGCGCCGTCACCGCATCGATCCAGCTGCGCGCCAGCAGGTAATTCCCCGCCGGGCGCAGATGAATGCAGTCCACGCTCAGCAGCCGCGGGTCGATGGTTTCGCACGCCCGCTGGAAAATATCAAACATCGGAATAAACAGCGCATCATATTTTTCCGCCAATTTCCGGGTAATTTCGCCGCATTGGCGAATCGCGCCGGACCAGACGTCCCAGTCGTTGTAAATATCCTCGCCGCCCAGGTCGTCGTGGTGGCGGAACCGGAACACAAACGGCGCAATCAGCACCAGCCCGGCATCCGGGTGCGACGCCCGCGCCTCCGCCAGCATCCGGTCATACGTCCATTCGTACCGTTCGGGGCTGCTGCCGCGGTGCAGCCGCTGCTCGAACCCCACGTCGTTGATCCCGCACAGCACGCTCAGCAGGTCGTACGTCGGGCGCACCGCGTCCTCCACCCACCGGCCGTACAGCTCTCCGATGCGGTTGCCGCCCACGCCGCGGTTGAAAATTTCGTACCGGCCGGGCGCTTTGCCGGTCAGCTCGGCCGCAATCAGGTTCACATAGCCGTCCCCCAGCCCGCGATTGGCCTCGGCCGCCGTGCGGCTGCGCCCGGCGTCGGTAATGGAATCACCTTGAAACAGGATTTTCATTTGGAATCGTTTCTCCTTTGTTGGAAAATAGATTGCGCGACCGGACGCGCGGGAAAATCATCGTTACGCACGTCCCGTAGCCGCTCATACTGTGAATCGTCATCTCGTACCGGTGCGGGAACAGCAGCGCCAGCCGCTGCGCGATGTTGCGCAGCCCGATGTGCCGGGTAGCGATGGTTTCGGAATCGCGCAGTTCCCGGTTCAGCGCCGCCAGCGCATCCGCCGGAATCCCGGTGCCGTTGTCGATCACGTCGATCTGTACGGCGTCCATCGTCCGCGCGCCGAACGTGTATTTCAGCACGCGCCCGCGCAGCGATACCAGCCCGCCTTCGTCCTCCGGCCCGGCGGCAATGCCGTGGAACACGGCGTTTTCCACCAGCGGCTGCAACAGCATCCGCGGCACCGGCACCTGCATCATCCCCGGCTCAAAGTCGAACTCCGTGCGGAAATTATTCCCGTACCGCTGTTCCAGAATAAACAGATACTGCCGCGTGTACCGCAGCTCGGTTTCCAGGTCCACTAGGTCGATCCCGGCGAGCGAATACCGCAGGATCGCCGCCAGATGGTCGGCCACCTGCGCGGCGGGCGACGCGGGCGGCTCGGCTTCTTCGATCAGAATCCCCACCACGTCCAGCGTGTTGAAGATAAAATGCGGGTTCAGCTGCGCCAGCAGCGCCTGCATCTCGGTTTTGTGCAGCAGATTCATCCGCTTGTCCAGCTCGTCGCGCAGCGCGTCGTTGCTTTGCAAATTGCTGACAATGCGGTTGGAAATGTCGCGGATTTCGGACTGCGAGTGGCTTTCGGCGATCCATTTGGTGGGATCCTCCAGCAAATCCAGAATGCTTTTGATCGGCCGGTACGCGTGGTAGCTGTATATCAGCACCAGCACCGACGCCACCGCCAGCACGCCCAGCCCCACCAGCAGCAGTTCCATCTGCGCGCGCCAAATACGGTCGTTGTACCCGTCGAGCGACGTCACCGCCACAAAATACATCCCGTACGATTCGTTGAAATGCTGCGCATACGCAAACGGCGCGTCGCCGTCGTGAATCGACGCACCGGACTGTTCATCCGCCCGGAACTGCGCCAAATCCGGGAATTTTTCGCTCGGTTCGGTCAGCGCGGACTTGTCGCCGCAAATCAGCACGCCGCCGTCGCCGTCCAGCACCCACAGCGACGTGCCCGCCGCCAAATCGGCCGCGACGGTGTCGTAAATCCGCTTCAAATCGAGGTTAATCACCACCGCGCCGCCGCCCGCGACGGTATGGTATTGCTTAATCATCGTCAGCACATATGGGTACCGCCCGTTGACGGCGCGGATGAGCGTCTGCGAATGCACGCGTTCGTCGCCGATATCCTCCATCAATTTCAGCCACTCGGAGTCGGTGAGCGCGCTCGGGTCGGGGTCGGGCTTGTAGAACATGTTGTGGTTGTCGTCGATCAGCCGGTCAAATTCCGGCGAATACAGCTGCACCGAATGCACATAGTCAATCCCGAACGAATACGACCGCAGCCGCGCCTGGAGCCGATTGTAAAACCCGGAATCGACCGTGTCCGGCCGCTCGAAGTTGAAAAACGTCTGCACGTCGGTGTCCACGCACAGCGCGGAGGCCAGCCGGTCGGTCTGGCGCAGCACGGTGCTGAACGCCGATTCCAGCTGGGACGCGCGCCCGTCGTTGAGCAGGATAAACTCGCTCTGGATCACGGACAGCGCGTTCCGGTAAATCACCAGCACCGCCACCACGATAAACACCGTGGCCGCGCCCATCAGCCGAACGAAGCTTTTCCAGATGATTCGCTTTTGGAACTGGGCATACGGATTGGGTTCGGTTTGCTTGCGCATTTGGGCTCACTCCTCCGTGCCGTCGTCGCTGCGGCGGTATTCCGACGGGGTCACGCCGGTGATTTCCTTGAACACTTCGTTGAAATATTTCCGGTCGTGGAACCCGGCCTGTTCGCACGCATCCTGCACTTTGGCCCCGGCTTTCAGCAGCGCTTTCACACGGGCGATGCGTTCATTCTGCAAATAGTCCCGGAAATTGACACCGGTTTTCTTCTTGAAATACCGGCTGAAATACGACGAATCCATATACACGGCCTGCGCCACGTCCTGCCGGCTGATGGAGTCGGCCAAATGCGCGGAGATAAACGCCTTGGCCTTCGCGATGGCGGCATCGTCGGCCGGGCTGTCCGCCTCGGCGGCCAGCACGCTGCGCAGCGCGTCGCCGTCGGCGAATTCGTCGTACTGCACCGCCACGCCGCCGCCGAGCAGCTCGTCGATCCGGTCGCTGACCCCGTCCTGCACGTGGCACAGCCCGATTTCCCCGGCGATTACGGCGAACCGGTAGGTGCCGTCGTCCGCATCCACCGCAGCCACTGTGCCTTGCGGCGCTGCCCAATGGACAATATTGTCCAGCGCGATGGCCATCAGCTGGTCGGCATTTTCGCCGTCCATCGCCGTTTTCACCGTCAGCGTGACCAATGCGGCCGCGCCCTGCGGCGGCGCCGGTGCATCTTCGCCGTTGAACCACGCCGTCCACGCGTGTTCGCGCATGGCGCGCGGCAAATCGCGGACATACAGCAGCGGCGCTTCGCGTTTGTGGCGGTTTGCTTTCAGCTGATCGACGATTTGCTGCACCATTTCCTGGTGAATGGGCTTAATTAAATACTGATCCACGCCGAACCGCATGGCGGCGCGGGCGTATTCCAGTTCATTGAACCCCGACACCAGCGCAATCCCGATCTCCGGGCGGTTGTTGGTGAGGAATTCGGTCAATTCCAGCCCGTCCATATTCGGCATCCGGATATCGGTAATCACGGCGTCCACGGCGTTTTGCCGCACGAACTCCGCCGCCAGCGCGCCGTCGCGCACATCGGCCGCAACGGCCACGCCCGGAATCGCGCGCAGATACCGCACCAGCCGCGACCTGGACAAAGATTCATCATCTGCAACGAGGACCTGATACATTTTGAAGCCCCTCCTTGGGAAAAGATTGGGGGAATGCGCTTGGGGAAGTCGGTTTGGGATGCGAAATTTTTTTGGGGGTTCGTACAACGCTTCGGCTGCACTGCGGCCGAAGGCAACTCCCTCAGTCTCGCGCCTGCGGCGCGAGACAGCACGCGGCCGACACGGCCGCCGCGAGGGAGCCTTGGGGTCGTATTGTAAGCGTTGTCCACTCGGATAATAAACTTTTGGCCAACAATATTCCCCGACTACATGGATCTTCTCCGTACCCGGCTCCCTCGCGAGGGAGCTGCCGAAAGGCTGAGGGAGTTGCCTTCCGCCCTTGCCGGGACGGAAGTGTTGCGCTAACATGGATCTTTCAATACCCGGCTCCCTCGCGGCTAAGGCTGAGGGAGTTGCCATAGACCGCACCAAGGCCACAACGATGCGGCTTCCACCCCCGAAAAAGCCGCTGTACAATACTATTATACAGCGGCTTTTCATTCATTTCAACTGAAAATCGGAGAAATTCAGCGGAATGTTTTTACTTTTTGGATGCGAGGAAGTCGGATGCTTGTTTGTTCAGTTCGTCCAGGATTTTGTTCAGACCGGCGTTTTCGAGCTGTTTCTTGTACTCTTCGTAATATTTGCCGGCGTCGTTGCCTTTGATGCCGTTGCTCAGCGTCGAGCCGTACTCTTTCGTTACAGCTGCAACCTGCGAAATTTCCGTTTCCAAACTGGACGTATCGAACGTCAACCCAATCAACGGACTCACTTCCGTGTCCTTGCCATTGTTGATGTCGTTTTTGATGTAGTCCTGCAATTCCACATCCATCGATTGATTCATCCACGCGTTGAACGTGTTGCCGACCGTCCATTTCCAGCAGGTGTAGGAGCATTCCGCGTTGCCCTGCGAACCATCAAATTCCAGCGTCTTAACGGTTTTGGCAGGTTTGTCCACCCACTCGTAATGTTTGCCTTCCAGCCCGTAAATCAGCGTGTTGTAGAATTCTGCATATTTGGAATTCTCGAACAGTGCCAGCGCCGCAGCCGCTTCTTCCGGATTCTGAGAAGTCACCGAGATCGCCAAGCCGCCCGCGCCCCACGAGTTCGGGATGAACGCGTGATCTGCAACGGAAATCGCAACCATGTCCATCTTGCAAGTCTTCGTGCTCTTCGCGCTAACATACGCGTCGGTACCAATATCCTGAGAGAAGCCAAATACAAAAGACTGGTCGTTTAGGTAATTTTCCCCATTGAAGTCTGCACCTTTAATTGTAGCAATATCCGGATGGACGTAACCCTTCGCATAAAATTCGCCCATCTTAATATAAGATTTCACAACGTCTTCGTTGGTGTTGCAGTATGCAATTTTTTGAGTGTCAGTATCCCAATACAGCACATCGTTCCAGCCAATAGTCGCCAGCTCATTCGACGGGTTGATGAAGTTTTTGCGATTTGCAAAACTAACCGCCCATTTTGTGTCTTTTCCGGTCGCTTGGCGAACACCCAACACAAATTTTTCGATCATGTCAAACTTTTGATCCGCCGTTCCCTTTTGCAGGATCTCGCGCAGCTGATCCACCGTGTAGCCGCTGTATTCCACATACTGTTTCGGCGCAACGAAGTACCACTGGTTTGCGGCCTGCTGCTGATTGGAAATCATGTAAGTTTTCCCATCCACAATTCCCATTTCTACCAACCAGTCCGGCAGTTCAGCCGTAATCTCCGGGTATTTCGCCAGATAATCGTCCAGCGCAATAAACGAACCGTTCGTCACTTCGGTACCGAAGCTGATGCCCGTCGATGTCGAAACAATGTCCATCGGCAGCTTGCTCGCCTGCGCCAGCGGGAAGTCGGTCGCCATGTCCGCCACCGGGTGCAGCTCAAACGTAACGTGCTCGTAACCTGCCGTTTTCGCCAGAATCTCGTTCAGCTTCGCTGCAACCTGCTTGGTATATTCCTGCTCACCGACCGCGTTCCGATACCAGATCACCAGCGTCACCGGGTCTTTCTTCGCCGGCGCAGCAGACGATGCTTCCGTGGAGGAAGCGGGCGTCGGCGCGGTCGAGGAAGCGGGCGTTTTGGCGCACGCCGCCAGCATCAGCACCATCGCCAGCGCGCACAGCACCGAGATGATTTTCTTTGTCATTTTGATAGTCCTCCTAAAAAATAGAGTTTAGTTTGGGAAATGCCATCTATCGACCCGCGCCGTAGGCCTCCGGCGCGCGAAGATCCATGAAAAGTCTTACCCTTTGACCGACCCCAGCGTCAGTCCCTTGGCAAAATACTTCTGGAAGAACGGGAACACGAAGCACATCGGCCCCGCAGCGACCACCGCCATGGCGAACCGCATCGATTCCAGGTTGTTCAGCTGCTTCTCCGCCTCGCCGGACGCAATCTGCCCGGCTTCGATCATCTGCTTCATCGACTCCTCGCTGTCGAGGATAATTTTCAGCAAATATTGCAGCGAGTATAAATCGGGGTTGCGGATGTACACCTGCGCGGTGGACCAGTTGTTCCACCGGTCGATGAATCCCAAAAACCCGACCGACGCCAGCGCCGGGGTGGACAGCGGCAGCACAATCTGGAAGCAAATCCGCAGCTCCGACGCGCCGTCCAAATGCGCCGCTTCGTACAGTTCGTTCGGCAGCCCCTGGAAAAATGTCCGAATCACAATCACGTTCCACGCATTAATCAGCCCCGGCACAATGTAAATCCAGATCTTGTTTCCCAAATGCAGCAGCTGCGTGTTTACCAGGTAGCTCGGCACCATCCCGCCGCTGAACAGCGTGGTGAAAAACAGCATAAACGTGAAGAAATTGCGGTATTTGAAGTCGCGCTTGCTCAGCGCGTATGCAAACATCATCATCACCGCCAGCGACCACAGCGTGCCGACCACGGACGAAAACGCCGTGACCGCGTACGCATTCAGGATCTTCTGCGGCCGGGCAAACACCAGTTTGTACGCGGCCAGCGTGAAATCGCGCGGAACCAGCGAGAAAAACTGACTGCTGTTGCCCTCAAACGAGATCGAAATCACCAGCAGCATCGGCAGCACATAACACAGACACAGCAGGATGAAGAAAAGGTTCAGGCAAATTTGTCCAATCGGGCTTTTGCGCCGATGGAGCGGTTTCGCAGCAACTGCGGTATTCATACGTTCCACCCTCCCGATCAAAACATCGAATGTTCCGGACTGACCTTGCGCACAATGGTGTTGGTGCCCAGCACCAAAAACAGCCCCACCACCGACTGGAACAGCCCCACCGCCGCCGACTTCGCCAGCGATCCGCCGAGCAGCGCGCGGTATGTGTATGTGTTGATGATATCCGTCGTTTCGTACAGCAGCCCCTGGTCTTTCGGCACCTGGTAAAACAGCCCCATGTCGCCGCTGAACAGCCCGCCGATGCCCAAAATCGTCATAATCACCATAATCGGCACCAAACTTGGGATCATAATATACCGCGCCTTCTGCCAGCAGGTCGCGCCGTCGATGGTCGCCGCCTCAAACAGCGACGCGTCGATGCCGGTCAGCGCCGCGTAGTAATACAGGCACCCCGCGCCGATGCTCATCCAGCAATGCACAATCGTGATAATCCACGGCCAATATTTGGCTTCGCTGTACCACTGCACCGTGTTCCCGCCCATCGCCCGCACCAGCTGATTGACCACGCCGTACGACGGGCTGAGCATGGCGTATGTGATAAACGAAATAATGATAATCGACAAAAACCGCGGCAGCAAAATGATCGTGTGGTACGTTTTCAGCGCCCTGCTGCTCGTCAGGTTATACAGCAGGATCGCGATCAGCACCCCCAGCACCAGATCCAGCACCAAAAAATCAATGCTGTACAGCACCGTGTTGCGGATGGTGCGCCACGCGCTCTGCGACGTGAAGAAAAACTCAAAATTCTTGAACCCGACCCATTCGCTCGCGAACACGCCTTTCAGCGGGACGTAATTCTTGAACGCGATCACAATGCCAAACATCGGCAAATAGCTGAACAAAATCAGGCAAACCATGCCGGGCAGGGTCATCATCAGCAGCGTGAGCGTGTACTTGCGCTTTTCGCGCTTTCTGCGCCGAATCTGCTGTTGCCGTTCCGCGTCAATCGGCACGGCAGTGGTGGAATGGACTTTCAATCAGGATCTCCTGCCTCTCTGCTTGGATTGGTTATAGTATATCACATCCCGCGCCGTTTGTCATGCCCGAACTTTGTGACATTTGTGGGGGTATTGTGTCTTTTGTGTGACGTGGAATCGAATTTTTTGTTCCGCCGCGCCGGAATCGCAATGTTGCGGCTCGCGTCCCCTTCCCCGCCGAAAAAAAATCCGCACCCTCCCGGATGCGGAAAAATCAAAAATCACAATATCACCGACACAAAACCCCGCAAAACACCGTCAAAACAATCAAAAACCCAAAATTCAGCCCCGAAAACAGCTTCAAATACCGCCGCGTCCCCGCCGGGTCATGCGCCGTGTACTCCCGGAACGTAATCAGACTGGCCAGCGACGCAATCAGCGTCCCCGTCCCGCCGATGTTCACGCCCATCAGCAATTCGCGGTAATTTTCGGTAAATTGCGACAGCAAAATCGCCGTGGGTACATTGCTGATGCATTGGCAGCTGAGCGCCGACACCACCAGCACATTCTGCGCCAGCAGCCCTGCAAAAAACGTTTGTACCGCCGGAATCCGCGCCAAATTACCGGAAAAAACGAAAAAAGCCGCAAATGTCAGCAGCAATCCGTAATCCACCCGCCGCAGCGCGCCCCGATCCGCAATCGCCAGCACCGGAATCACCACCGCCAGCCCCGCGTAAAATGGAATCACCCGAAACACCAGCAGGATCGAAAATGCAAACAGCGCCAAATATAGCGCCGTCCGCTTCGCCGGCAGCCGCGGCGGCGCGGTCGCAATCGTCATCTGCCCGCACGGCACTGCAAAGCAGCACGCCGTAATCAACGCAATAGCCAGCAAAAACGGCGGCAGCATAATTGCAACAAATTCGCCGTCCGAAATACGGAATTTTTCGTATAAATACAGGTTCTGCGGGTTTCCGAACGGCGTCAGCATCCCGCCCAGGTTCGCGGCAATGTTTTGCAGAATAAACGTGTACGCCATATGCCGCTCCTGCCCCGCCGCTTTCAGCACATAATACCCCAAAGGCAAAAATGTCAGCAACGCCATGTCGTTCGCAATCAGCATTGACCCAATAAACGTAATATATACCAGCATCAATACGGCCATCCGCATGGATCCCGCTGCGCGCACAATGCGTTGGGCGATATTGGTGAAAAAGTGGATATTTTTCAATGCACATACGACTGCCAATGTGCAGAACAGACACGTCAATGTTTTCCAGTCAAAATATTCCGCATACTTTGCATCCGGCGGAACTGCAAAGCAGGACAGCGCCGCCAGCACCGCTGCAATGCAAAATACCGTATTTTTTCGGAAAAAGGAGCATATGGATTTTCCAATTAATTTCGGCAATTCCGTCGTCGCGTAAAAACCGTGCATTTTCGTTCAAAACCCTTCTTTTTGCGTTAAAATCGCATCATTTTTATTTCTGCATTATCATACACCGTTTTGCGCCGTTTTGCAATGGTTTTTGCGTTTTTTGCGCGGTTTTAGAAAAAAATATCCGGTTTTTTCCCGGCGCGGAATTCCGTAATGCTCACCCCATATACCGACCGAAACTTCCGCCGAAAACTGGATTCGTCCACATACCCCACCGCAGCGACCACCTCCGTCACCGACAAAGTGGGGTCTTTCAGCAGGATCATCGCCTGTTCCATTCGTAGCCTGCCCAGTAAATCCATGTATGAAAACCCTGTTTTTTGCTTAAAAATCCGCGTCAGGTACGCCTTGTTCAGCCCCACATAATCGGCAACCGTGTCCGCAGAAGCGTTCGGATCGGCAAAATTTTGTTCAATATACTGAATCACACGCTTCACCTGATCCGCGACCCCCGCCGCGGACCGGCAATACCGCTGCGCAAGCCGCGTTGCCAGCTGGTCGAACCGCGCGCCGTCCGCCGGATCCAGCGCCAGCGCCGCCGCCAGCAGCCGATCCCGCTCCGCGAACGACGCCCCCCGCAGGTGCCGCACCAGCGCCTGCTGAATCGCGTAGCGCATATAGCGGCGGCTGTCCGGCGGGACGGTGGCGACGGCGACGGGTTTCATCAGGCGGGTCATGGTGTCCATGGTGTCCGGCTCGTTTTGGGCCTGGAGGGCTTTGGCGAGCTGGCGGAGGGTGGCTTCGCTGGTTTCCAGCAGCTTGACCGGCTCCATCGGCTCGGCTTCGGCGGCGCAGAGTTCGTCGGTGGTGGCGGGGGTGGCGGACTGGCGGGTGAGGACGTCGCGCACCTCGCGGACGGCAAAGGGCGCCATGTCCAGCGCGTCGTACACGGCGCTGAATGCAAGCTGGACGATTGGGAGATTATGGTCGTGCATGACATCTTTCAGCTCGTTGGACAGGCGGATGCGCTCGCTGAGGGCGAAGTCCTCGCTGGACAGCTCCGCGACCAGCAGCATGGCGGGCGTTTCGGATTCGCCGACGGTGATGTGGCAGGTGAGGTCGTGCTCGAGGAGGGTGTCCAGCTGCGACATCGCGTCCGGGTTCGGAACCAGGACGCCGATCACGAAGTAGTGCGTTTGCAGCATCATCAGGCCGCAGCGCTTGGCGGCGTCGCTGAATTCGGCCTGGGAGGTGAACATCCCGGCGAGGAGGAGGCGCATCAGTTGGGCCTTGTTGTCAATTTTGGTCAGTTTGGCATATTCGCGGCTGGCGGCAAATTCCGCCATGCGGGCGCGGAGAATCTCGCGGAGGCCGGAGTATTCGTCGAACCGTTTGGGGAATTTGACATCCGTTTTACCGTTCGCGAAATCTTCCATTTCCTTTAATTTTTTCCAGCTGATTCGCGCCAGAATCAGTGCCAAAATGGCGGAGCAGACTGTGCCGAGGAAGATTAGCCCGTAGTTCCAATACTGGCTTTCGCGGGTTTCGGTGGCGATGGCCTCGTAGGGATAGAGCAGTTCCATGGTGAGACCGAGGGATTCGTTGCAAGATTTGTAATATTGCCAATCGGCTTTGGTTTTTTTGGCGGATTCGTACTGCGCGGGGGTCAGCGGCGCTGCGCGGCCGCCGGCGAGGCGGTACGATGCGCCCGCGATGGCGTCCGAGATGCGGAGGATGTACGGCAGGTCGGTGACGTCGGGGAAGGACTCCATTATGGTGTTGAGGGTGAACACGAAGCCGGTGGCCGTGATCCCGGCTTGGTCGCCGAAGGTGACTGGATAGTGGTAAATCATATAGGAATTGGTATAATCTTTACGATTTACCAGAAATGCAACCGGCGACTCCGCGTCGATGGCGGTCATGGCGGAATCGAAGGTGTCTTTGTCGGCGAGCAGCTGGCTGCCGAAAAAAACGTCGGTGTGCGAATAGCCGCGGGCGGCGAACATTTCGTCGGAGTGGTAGTACATATAGAAGTCGCAGGTGCGGTCGTCGAGGATGGCGAGGTCTTTGAGCAGGTCGGCGCCGGCCTGCGCGGTGGCGAAATTGCCGACCATATTACGGTAGGACAGGGCCGATTTGCTATAAATCTGCGTTGCTTTGCTGTTGTACGTGGCGTGCAATTCGGTAAGCTCCACCGAAATTTTATCCAATTTTGCCTGGATTTGTTTTTCTTCGCGGTCGGTGACGCGGTCGAGGTTCCACTGTGACACTAGGATATTCAGCACCAGCAGGGGCAGCAGGATCACGGCATACATTGCGAGAAAGAGTTTCGGTGTAATTTTCGGCGTGGTCACGCACAATTCCTCCTTTTTTATTTTCTCCTATCTTATTTTATCACGTTTTTGCGCGGTTGGCAACGGGGGGATGGGGTTAAAAATTTTCTTCTGTTTACTTTTTTCGGGGATTGGAGGCTATATGGGGGTGCAAGGATGTTGGCAAAGCGCAACCGCAATGATGCGGGCGGGCGATCGATGATCGCCCCTACGGGGTGGTGGTGGGGTTGCAACGATGCTGGCACGGTGCGTATTGAAGGCAACTCCCTCAGCCTCTCGGCAGCTCCCTCGCGAGGGAGCCGTGTACCGCGAAATTCATGTAGTCGGATAATTTTTTCGGCCGATGGTTTATTGTCCTAAGGCGCTACACTGACAATACGACCCCAGGCTCCCTCGCGAGGGAGCTGGCAGCGGTCGTCGCAGACACCGCTAAGGCTGAGGGAGTTGCCCATAGGCCGCAGCGCAACCGCAATGCTGTCCCGCCCGATACAGGTAAACAGACGGGTGCATCCGCACCCGTCTGTTGGTAAACCTGACCGGAAATTTTTGTGTTTTTGGGGGGGCTGTCAGCGGTTAGCCCTGATAACGGTCGTACGCCTGCTGATAGATTTTGATGATATCTTCCGCACCCATCGACTTGACGGTGTTGCAGAATTCGTCCCATTTGGCGTCGATATCTACGGTGCCGTTGATGAAGCCGACGCGCATCGTTTTGATGTACTCGGCGATTTCGGCCTGCTTGGTGCCCATGGCTTCGCGTTCTTCGCCGGTGAATACCAGGAACGGGAAGCACTCTTCGCACTTGTTGTTGCGGACAAACAGCTCAGCGAACGCACCTCCGGCATAAACACTATTGGTATCCAGTTGCTTTTGCAGTTCTTCCTTCGACATTTCGCTGACGATTTTATCTTTCGTCGAAAGAACATATCCGCCGGCATTCCCGGGCAGAAACACTTTGTAGCGTCTCCACTGCATCTCCGACGGGTAGGTTTTCAGATCGGCAAACTTGTCTGCTTTTGGCACTTTGTTGCCTGCACCGTCATCGACATATTCAAACGTGACCCCTTCTTTGCCATATTCCCACTGCGCTCCGCCTTCGGCCGAATACAAGCCCCAGTCGATCAGGCGGGCACAGGCTTCGATGTATTTGGATTTTGCGTTAATCATGGTACGCGCGCCTTCGGCGGCTTTGATGTACAGCGGGAAGATGATTTCGTCGGTGTATTTGGTGGTGAAACCGGCGTACATTGCATAATCTTTGTACAAATCCCCATCACTGCGTCCGGTTGACCCCTGAAGGGCGTTCCAGCTCGTCCAAAGTCCGACGTTTTCTGCTTTGGTTTTCTGCATATACTCGTCATCATTTTGCACAAAGCACGCGTTGTCCATCAGTTCTTCTTCATACAGCTGGCGCATGAATTTCAGGTAGTCTTTGTTGGCATCGGTGATATCCGCGAGGTAGATTTTCCGGTCTTTGTCCGCCTGCACCAGGAAATCGGTATTGGTGCTGTAAATGCCAAATCCTGCACGGAAGACCCAGTTCAGACGGAACCCGGACGCATCGTTTGACGAAACGGGGATTTCGTCCGCTTTGCCGTTGCCGTTCGGGTCGCCGGTTTTGAACGCGCGCAGCACGTCGAGCAGTTCTTCCTGTGTGGTCGGGACTTTTTTGCCGACAGCTTTCAGCCATTTCAGGCTAATATAGGTCTGATCATTGATGCAGCTGCGGTCGGTTGAACGCACCGCGGTATTGCCGTACACAGCGCCGTTTTCCGCCGTTTCATACGCTGCCGCTTTCGGTTCGCGTTCGCGGTACGCCATGAAGTTCGGCATCAGGTCGGCATAGTCCAACCAGTTGGCAAACACGCCCTGCTGACCCCATTTGTTCACGTCCGCGCGATCCTGGAACGCGGCGAACACGATATCCGGCAGTGTGCCGTTGGACATTTTCAGCGTAAACTGTGTAGCCCACGCCTCTTTGTTGTAGGATTCGCATTGCAGCAGAATGCCGGTGGTTTCTTTCAGGAATTCAATGCCCATTGACTCCGACCACGGGCCGAATGCTTCCGAACCGGTGCAGGTGATCGTAATCGTATCGTTCACAATCGGCATACCCTCTTTATTATAGTAGGGTTTTTCCTCTTTGCTTTCGGTCTGACTTGCAGCCGCAGAGGACGCCGGTGCCGCGGACGACGCCGGGGTCTTTGTACACGCAGCCAGCGACAGCACCATCAGGACTGCCAGCACAAGGGCGAACATTTTTTTCATGGAATATTCTCCTCTCAGTATTCAGTTTCTTTATTACAACGGTGCGCCGCCGCATCTCCCCTGCTGTCCGGTCAAAGCAGCGGGGAAAAAGGTGCGCGCCGCTATAAACTTTTTCCAATTACCCTTTCACCGCGCCGATCATCACGCCTTTGGCGAAAAAGCGCTGGAGGAACGGGTACAAAATCATCATCGGGACGGTGGAAACGATAATCACGCAATACTTAATCAGGTTCGCGGTTTCCGTTTCTTTCATCATCGCGATCATTTCTTCTTCGGAAAATGCCGCGCCGCTTTTGATGGCTTCCGCGGCGAACTGGCCTTTGGTCAGAATCTCCCGCAGGAAAACTTGCAGCGGGTATTTGCTGCGGTCGCTGAGGTAGATCATCGCGTTGAAGTAGCTGTTCCAATGCGCGACGCCGTAGTACAGCGTCATCACGACCACAATCGGCGCGCTCAGCGGCAGCACGATCTTCAGGAACAGCCGGATGTTGGAGCAGCCGTCCAAAAATGCGGCTTCGTGCAGCTCCCACGGGATGGTGTTCGCAAAAAATGTCCGCGCGACAATCAGGTTGTACGTTGAAACTGCGCCCGGCAGCAGCAGCACCCAGCGGGTGTTAATCATGTGCATTTCGCTCAGGTTGATGTAGCCGGGGATCAGGCCGCCGCTGATGTACATGGTGATGAGGAACAGCGTCATCACCAGCCCACGGAACGGAACGTCCCGCCGCGACAGGCCGTATGCGCACGGCAGCGTCACGATCAGGTTGATCGACGTGCCGACGAGCGTGTAGAACAATGTGTTCGCGTAGCCCGTCCAGATATCGCCGTACTGGAGAATGTACTGGTAGCCTTTCCAGGTGATGTCTACGGGCCAGAGGATCATCCGGCCGGAGGCTACGGCGTCCGGACTGCTGATGGACGCGCTGATGACATAGATCAGCGGGTACAGCGTGATCGCAAACGACAGCGCGATCAGAAGCCCGTTTACGATGCCAAACGCCCGGTCGCCCCGGCTTTGGCGCACTTTTGAGATGTGTTTTTCCATCGATGTTGCTCCTCCCGCGTCAGAACAGGCTCACTTTGGCCGCCCGGTTCGATACCCAGTTCGACACCAGCAAAATCGCTGAGTTGACCACCGAGTTGAACAGACCTGCCGCCGTGGAGAACGAGAAATCTTTGTTCACCAGTCCCATCCGGTACACATAGGTCGAGATCACTTCCGATCCCATTTGGTTGGAGCTGTTTTGCAGGGCGTAGACTTTTTCGTAGCCGACGTTCAGCAGCGACCCGCAGTTCAGGATGAACATAATCAGGATCGTGGGTACCAGCACGGGGAAGTTGATGTAGATGATCTTTTGAAACCGCGACGCACCGTCGATCTCGGCGGCTTCCAGCAGCGCGGAATCGACGCCGCTGAGCGCCGCAAAGTAGATGATTGCGCCCCAGCCGGTACCTTGCCAGATGCCGCTGATGACGTAGATCCACTTGAACGCTTCCGGGATGCCCATGAACTGCACCGCTTTGTGCCCCAGCGCCTGCAGCGCCAGGTTGATGATGCCGCTGGTGGGGTTCAGGAACATGATAATCATGCCGCAGATGACCACCGTCGAGATGAAATGCGGC
>CAJKBQ010000021.1 GCA_905198155.1 uncultured Eubacteriales bacterium | reverse complement strand
GGCCGTTGGCGTTGGCCTGGTCGAGCAGGTCGAACGTCCCGATCGGCTGACCGGCGGTGACGTTGTACACCGCGCCGTCGGCGCGCTGAATCAGCTCGACGCGGGCGTCGTAGGTGCAGGCGAAGAACCGGACGATGTTTTCCGTCCATTCGTCGGGGAGCGGCGCGGCAATGGACTTGCGGCACGGCGTTTGCGTGACGGCGCCGTCGGAATGCAGCGCCAGCAGGAACTGATTCCCGGCGAAACCGAATTGCACCACGTCCGTCAATCCGCGCAGCTGCGCGTTTCGGTCGGCGTCGGTGCAGTACAGCGTCCCGTCGGCGTACAGGACGGTGGCGACGGAGCGGTAATCGTCGCTGAGGCCCACTTCCAGCCGGGCGTCGAACTGCGTGACGCGCGGCCAGTCGATGTCCGTGTCGCCGGGCGGGGTGTAGTCGTGCGCGGGGGCGGATGCATCGGCGTTATAGAACCAGCCGGTGCCGAACGGGAACGGCTGCGACGCCAGGTCGGCCGCGTGCGGCGCGCAGCCGGTCAGCCCGTCGGCGGTGCCCAGCAGCGCATACGGCCAATAATACAGCACGGCATCCACGACGCCGATTTCGCGGCCGGTCTGCGTGTGAATCAGGTAGCGGACGTTGGTCAGCGCCTGCACCCAATCCATTGCCGCCTGATTCAGCGGCGCGACGGTTTTCATCCCTTCGGTGAACGCCGGTTCGCTGCCGTCGTCCGGCGGGATGGTGGGCAGGATGTGCACCGTGCCGTCGTCCGTCAGGACGGTCAGCTCCGCTTCTTCCTGCGCCAGGTGGCGCACGCCGGTTGCGACCTCCGGCAGGCGGGCGAAAAATTCGGGGGACTGCGCCGCCCATGTTTCCGCGAAGCCGGGGCGGTAATGAATCGCGCCGCTGCGGTCGATGTATGCGTCGCGGACGACGGTGGTGCGCATCCGTTCCGGGTCTTGCCGGAGTGCCAGCGGTTCGTGCGATTCGGCGGCGGACGAGACGGGCGCGGCGGACGAACCCGGCACGGCAGACGATGCCGCAGGAGCGGTGCAGCCGGTCAGGAGCAGCGCTGCGGCGAGCAGGAGGGCAAAACGTTTGACGGGGAAGTGCATGGGGGGAATCCCACCTTTCGGATTTATTTTTGCGCATTGTCGATGCAATTTTATTATCGCAAAAAATGCGGGAAATGTCAATAGAAACCGGTAAAATTTCCGGATGGTTTTTCGCCCCCACAGCCCAGGGACGCTCCGCCCTTAGACTTATAAAGTGTGTTTTTCGTCCCTTTGCGTCCGGAACGTCCGAACTGTCCAGAACGTCCCTTTCAGGGACGATTTGGACGAAAAAGACGATTTATAAGTCTGACAAAAGCGTCACGGAAAATCGTCACCGAACGACGCGCTGTGGAACGGCCGCGGGGGCGTTTGGTGAACCTCACCAACGGCAATGCTAAAATATTGGCAGTTATGCGAATTGACGGATGCCGCGCAATGTGATACAATACAATCAGCGATTCCCCAAAAATGAAAAGTGAGGGGAGAAAATATGGGAAGAAAACTGTTTTGCGACATCAGCCCAACGTGCTACCGGATTGCGGTGCGCAAAGAGACGCTGCGCCGGAACCTGACGGATGCGCTGCGCCGCAGCCGCTTCGCGCGGACATACAGCGCCGACCCGCTGCCCAACATCGTCCAAAGTCACTGCTCGATTCTGGTGCGGCGGCTGCACGGGGTGGATTTGCAGTTGCAGGAAAACAAAGTCACCAACATCGCGCTGGCGTGCAGCCGAATCAACGGGCTGTGCGTGCGGCCGGGGGAGACGTTCTCCTTTTGGCGCACGCTCGGCCGCACCACCGCGGCGGAGGGGTACAAAGAGGGGCTGGTGATCGGCCGCGCCGGGAAGCTGATGTCCGGCGTGGGCGGCGGGCTGTGCCAAATGGCCAACATGATTCACTGGCTGGTGCTGAACAGCCCGTTGACCGTCACCGAGCTGCACCACCACACCGATGCGCTGTTCCCCGACGAGCGGCGGCGGGTGCCGTTCGGGACGGGGACGTCCGTGGTCAACAATTACGTCGATTACCGGTTCTGCAACCCCACCGACCAGACGGTGCAGCTGCTGGTCTGGATTGCAGACGGCGCGCTGTGCGGCGAACTGCGCAGCGAATCGCCGTTCCCGTACCGGTACCGGCTGGTCGAAGAAAACCATCATTTCCGGGAGGAGGGCGATCGGTACTACCGAATCTCGCAGGTGGACCGGCTGGTGATCGACCGCGCGACGGGCGCGCAGGTGCGTCGCGAACGCGTGCTGGACAATCACTCGCTGGTGATGTACGACCCGGCGTTGATTCCGCCCGATCAGATTCGCGATGATTGATTTTGCCAACGACGTATGCCGCGCACTGGCGAATGGTGCACGGGATCGGGACGCGGCGGCGTACCGGACGGGGGACGACGTCCGGTCGTACGGCGCGCTGTGGGCGGACGCGCAGCGCACAGCCGGGCTGCTGCGGCGGCAGGGAACGGGGCCGGTACTGATTCGCGGGACGGCGCACCCGGACACATTGACCGCGATGCTGGCGTGTCTGCTGGCGGGGCGGGCGTATGTCCCGATCGACCCGCAGCTGCCTGCCGCCCGCGCGGCGGCGATTCGGGCGCAGACCCGCAGCACCTGCACGCTGCGCAGCGCGGACTGCGCCGGGGACGGGCTGCGGCTGGCGGAGCTGGACGCGTTTCGGGACGCGCCGGTGCAGGCGCAGCCGGGCGACACGGCGTATATCATCTTCACGTCCGGCAGCACAGGGACGCCCAAAGGCGTGCCGATTTCCGTGCGGAATCTGGCACATTTCATCCGCTGGCTGCGGACGATCCCGGCGCTGCATTCGGACACGCCGACGGCGGTGTTTAACCCGGCGCGGTACAGCTTTGACCTGAGCGTCGCGGGGATGTACTTAGCGCTGAGCGGCGGACATACGCTGGTTGCGCCCAGCGCGGCGCAGGCGGCGCGACTGACCGGCGCACGGGAAGCGATGGCGGCGGCCGGTGCATCGGTCGCGGTGGTGACGCCGACGTACTTCAAGCGCTGCCTGCTGGACGAAGCGTGTACTGCGTCCGCTATCCCGACGCTGCGGTGCATCTACTTTTGCGGCGAGCGGCTCGACCCGTCGCTGGTGCGGGCGATCTGGGCACGGTTCCCGGCGGTGCGCATTGTCAACGCATACGGCCCGACCGAGGCGACGTCGGCGGTCAGCGCGATCGAGATCACGCCGCAGCTGCTGGCGGCCGAGCCGGTGCTGCCGGTGGGGACGTCGGCGGACGCGGCCGTGCAGATTACGGCGGACGACGGCGAACTGGTGCTGCGCGGGGCGAGCGTATTCGGCGGCTATTTGGACGGCCGCGCGGGCGGGTATTTCCGCGACGGCGGCGAAAACGCATACCGCACCGGCGACCTAGGCGCGGTGCGCGGCGGCCGCATCTACTGTTTCGGCCGGTGCGACCAGCAGGTGAAGTACAAAGGGTACCGGATTGAGCTGGGCGACATCGAAGAAAACATCAACCGGATTCCCGGCGTGCGCGAATGCGCGGTGATTCCGCGGCGGTATGCGGACGGCGCGGTGAAGCTGCTGAAAGCGTTTGTCGCGGCCGACGGGATGGACGCCGGCCAAATCCGCGCGGCGCTGGCGGCGGCGCTGCCGGAATACATGATCCCGAAGGTGATTTGCTGCGTAGACGCGCTGCCGGTGAACGCCAACGGGAAGATCGACCGAAAGGAGCTGGCATCGCGATGATTTGCGTAACGGAATTGCTGGCGGAACTGTGCGAGGACGAACGGGTGCGCGACCCGGACTGCGAATTGATCGACAGCGGCCTGCTCGATTCGCTGGCGATGATCGACCTGTTTGCCGCGCTGGCGGACGAAGGCATTGCGCTGTATCCCACGCGCATCGACCGCAACCGGCTGAAAACGCCGCGCGCCATCGCTGCGCTGATTGCAGAGCAGACCGACGACGTGACGGTGTGACCGCCGAACATCTTTCATATCATTCAAAAAAATCCTCACCCGCCCCGGCACAGCTCCGGGAAACGGATGAGGATTTTCTCATGCACAATTATTGAAAATTATTTGCGGAACACGCGGTTCATCCCCGCCGTGACCAGTATGAACACCCCGATCACGATCAGGATGCCGAGCATGCCTTCGCCCATATACGGCAGATTGTCCACAAACGCCTGCGGATTAAAATTCATTGCAAATTCCTCCCATTCATTACTTCATAAAGAAGTTCAGGATCAGCCCGCCCGCGATGACGGACGCGATCTGGCCGGACACATTGACCCCAATGGCGTGCATCAGCAGGAAGTTCTGCGGGTCTTCGGCCAAACCCATTTTGTGGACGATGCGGCCGCTCATCGGGAACGCGGAAATGCCTGCCGCGCCGATCATCGGGTTGATTTTCTTTTTCAGGAACAGGTTCAGGAACTTCGCGAACAGCACGCCGCCCGCGGTGTCGAACACGAACGCGATCAGCCCCAGCCCCAGGATCAGCAGCGTGTCCGGCTTCAAAAACTGCTCTGCCCGCATTTGCGATGCGATGGTGATCCCAAGGAAGATCGTAACCAAGTTCGCCAGCACCTTCTGTGCGGTTTCGGACAGCGAATTCAGCACGCCGCACTCGCGGATCAGGTTGCCGAACATCAGGAAGCCCACCAGCGACACCGACGCCGGCGCCACCAGCCCCGCCACCACCGTCACGATGATCGGGAACAGGATGCGCACCAGCTTGGACACTTCCTTCTGCTCGTACGGCATCCGGATCAGCCGCTCTTTTTTGGTAGTCAGCAGCTTAATCACAGGCGGCTGGATAATCGGCACCAGCGCCATGTACGAATACGCGGCGACCATGATCGCGCCCAGGTACTTCGACCCCAGCTTCAGCGCCACCACGATCGAGGTGGGGCCGTCGGCGGCGCCGATGATCGCGATGGAGGCGGCGTCGTTCAGGTCAAAAAACATCGACGCCGTGCACAGCGTGAAGAAAATGCCGAACTGCGCCGCTGCGCCGAAGATCATCAGCTTCGGGTTGGCCAGCAGCGGCCCGAAGTCGATCATCGCCCCGATCCCGATGAACAGGATCAGCGGGAACAGCTCGTTGGCGATCCCGGCGTCGTACAGCACGCTCAGCGCGCCGCGCTCCGCGCCCTGATCCACCGCGCCGCTCAGCGGCAGATTGACCAGGATCGCGCCAAAGCCGATCGGCAGCAGCAGCGACGGCTCCATGTCTTTTTTGATCGCGAGGTAGATCAGTACCCCGCCGATTGCCCACATCACGACTTGCTGCCATGTGATATTGGCAAAATTCTGCACCAAAATTTCCATACTCATTGCTCCTTCAATATTGTTTTGGAGGTCGTATATGAAAAAAGAGACGCTTGCCGCGGGTTCCGCACCCGCACGGCAAGAGTCTCGCTATTTCATCCAGTGGCGGGCGGGCTGCGCACCCGCCGGGATTGACGCCAAAGGCACGATTGCTCGCAAGCTACTCCCTCTTCACAGAACAAGCCCAGTATATCATATTTTCCGTGCCGATGCAAGCGTTTTCGCAAATTTTCCGGCAGAAATCAGATATTTTTCCGGCTGCGGCGGATATCGCGCGGGGCGCGCCCCAGCTGCGCGTGCAGCACCTTGCGGAAATACGCGGCAGACGAAAACCCCAGCCGGTCGCTGATGGTTTCGACCGGCAGGTCGGTGGACGTCAGCAGCGCGGCGGCGCGTTCGGCGAGCAGCTTCTGCTTCATCGCGCCGGGGGTGCGGCCGGTGACGGTGCGGAACAGCGCATAGTATGCCGATTCGGACATGCCGCACTGCTTGGCCAGTTCGGGAATCGGTGCGCGGGGGTGGGCTTCCATATACTGCACCGACTGCCGGATCCGGGCGGCGCGCGGGTCGGGGTCGGTGGTGACCATGCGCGGCAGCAGCTGTCCCAGCAGCGTCAGCAGCTGACCGGCGGCGGTGCAGTCCACCGGCCGGTCACGCGGGATCGCCAGCATCCGGTCGCGGTCGCTGTCGGTCGGGACAATCCGCTGGAGCGGGAACGCCCGCCCCGCCGGGTCGGGAAAATCGCGGAATGCCAGCGAAATCCACGACACCGTCGGGTGGCCGTACCAGTACGACTGGTACCGGCAGTGCAGCGGGATATACAGCATCTCGCCGGTCTGCACGGTGATGTCTTCGTGCACCGACACCAGCCGCGCCCAGCCGGACAGCATATAGGCCAGAAAATGCATATCGACCCCGCAGCGGTTGTCGGTGTGGGCATAGGGGTTGCGGGAAATTGTGGAAGACGAGTAGTCCATGAGCGTCCCCTCCGGATCAAATACAGGATTCTGCGCGGTCAATCGCAGGAATCCGGCGTTTGACGCGAAAATTGTGGAGAATATTATGCGGTATTTGCAGTATATCATATTGCGCGTCGGCTGTCAATCGGATACAATAAAATTACAGGTCAAACAGACCAAACTGAAAGGATGCGTTTACTATGACCAACGAACAAATCATATTTACCGCCCCCGGCGTCGCCGAGCTGAAAGAAATTCCGGTGCAGCACCCCGGACCGGGCGAAGTGCTGGTGCGGATGATGCGCACCACCATCAGCAGCGGCACCGAGCGGGCAAACCTGTCCGGATCGGACACCGTCTGCTACGCGGAAGGACCGCGGGTGCAGTTCCCGCGCTACCCCGGCTACTGCGGCGCAGGCATTGTGGCAGAAGTCGGCGCAGGCGTAACGGACTTTGCGCCGGGCGACCGGGTGGCGACATCGTGGGGGACGCACCAGCGCTACCTGCTGCGCGACACCGCCAACGTCCATCATATTGAGGATGAGCGGCTGTCGTTTTCGGACGCGGCGCTGCTGCTGATCTCCACGTTCCCAATGGCGGCGGTGCGCAAATGCCGGGTGGAAGCCGGCGAACCGGCCATCGTGATGGGGCTGGGCGTGCTGGGCCAGCTGGCGGTCGAGATCCTGCGCGCAGCAGGCGCAGTGCCGGTGATTGCGGTCGATCCGGTGGCGGCGCGGCGCGCGCAGGCGCTGGAGTTCGGCGCCGATTATGCGCTTGACCCCACCGCGCCCGACTTTGCCGCTGCGGTCAAAGCGCTGACGCACGGCGGCGCGCGCGCGGCGATCGAAGTGACCGGCGTCGGCCAGGGGCTGGACAATGCGCTGGACTGCATGGCGCCGCGCGGACGGGTGGCGCTGCTCGGCTGCACGCGCAGCTCCGACTTCACCATCGACTATTACCGCAAAGTCCACGGCCCCGGCATCACGCTGATCGGCGCGCACACCAACGCGCGGCCGGTGCACGAATCTGCCGCCGGGTGGTGGACAACGCACGACGACATTATGGCGGTGCAGCGGCTGACGGCCGGCGGGCGGATGAAGCTGCACGAGCTGGTCAGCGAAGTACATACGCCGGACGAAGCGCCGCAGGTATATCACCGGCTGCTGACCGAGCGGTCGTTCCCGGTGGTGCAGTTCGACTGGTCGGCGAAAGACTGATTTTCGGGAGAAAAAATATAATTATAATATAATTATAAGGATAAGGAGAATCGAGCGATGAAAAAGAAAATGCTGCTGATCGCCGGCGGCGGGACGCTGGGGCGGTATACCGCGCAGCAGCTGACGGCAGACGGGTGCGAAGCGGACATTCTCTGCCTGGAAGATCATGCGCCGCGCAGCGGGGTGCAGTTTATCCGGATGGACGCAACGGCAGATGCGCTGGCGCGGTTTTTGCAGGATCGGTACTACGACGGGATCGTAAACTTTATCCACTACACGTCCGTGGACGCATACCGGCCGGTGCACGCGCTGCTTTCGCAGAAGACCGACCACCTGGTTTTCCTGTCGTCGTACCGCGTGTATGCGGATCTGCAGCACCCGATCACGGAGGAGGCGCCGCTGCTGCTGGACACGGTGGATGACGACGAATTTGTCCGCACGGAGGGCTACGCCGTGCCCAAAACGCAGAACGAACGGTTCATCCGCACGGACAGCGGGACGGACAACTGGACGATTGTGCGGCCGGTGATCTCGTTTTCGGATCTGCGGCTGGACATCGTGACGCGTTCGGGGCACGAAGTCGTCACGCGCACCCGCGCCGGGCAGGAGATTTTGCTGCCCCGCGCGGCGCGCGGCCTGACCGCCGGGCTGGACTGGGCGGGCAATTCCGGCAAACTGATCGCGCGGCTGCTGCAGAACCCGGCGGCGTGCGGCGAAACGTACACCGTGTCGTCGGCGCAAAACCGCACATGGGGCGAAGTGGCGTCGTATTACACGGAATGCATCGGCGCGCGGTTCGCGTGGGTGGACACGGCGGATTACCTGCACGATCAGGGGCTGGACGAAATGCCGTACGGACTGAAATACGACCGGCTGTACGACCGGGCAATCGACAACCGCAAAGTGCTGGACGCAGCGGGCTGCACCGCGGCGGACTTTACATCCATCCGCGACGGCATCCGGATGGAAACCGACCGCGTGCTGCGCGGCGGAACGCATTGAAAGGAGCATACATGATGAATCCCAAACCCATCCGCATCGCGCAGGTCGGCGCCGGGCACGATCACGCCACGGCGGCGTTCGCGTCGATGCGCAAACAGACCGATCAGTTCGACCTGATCGGCATTGCCGAGCCGGACGCGGCATTTGCCGGGCGGCTGCGCGGCGGACCGTACAGCGGCGCGGCGGTGTACACCGTGGAGCAGCTGCTGGACATGAACCTGGACGCCGTCGCAGTCGAGACGGCCGAAGAAGACGCCACGCGCACTGCGCAGCTGTTCGCTGATCGCGGCGTCGCCGTATATATGGATAAACCCGGTTCGCCGGACATCGCCGCGTTCGACCGGCTGGCGGACACACTGGAACGTCAGCATCTGGCGTTCCAGGTGGGGTATATGTACCGGTTCAACCCGGAGATCCGCCGCGCCATGGCGATGATCGCGGCGGGCGAGCTGGGCGAAATCTATTCGGTGGAAGCGCACATGAGCGTCCACCACGACCCCGCCAAGCGCGCCTGGCTGGGCAAATACCCCGGCGGGATGATGTACTTCCTGGGCTGCCATTTGATCGACCTGGTGTACCGGATCCAGGGCGCGCCGATGCGCGTGCGCGCGATGAACTGCGCAACCGGTGCGGAAGGCGTGGACGCGCCGGACTACGGGTTTGCCGTGCTGGAATACCCGCACGGCGTGTCGATTGTGAAATCCTGCGCGCGGGAGGTCAACGGATTCGACCGGCGGCAGCTGGTGATCTGCGGATCCAAAGGGACGGTCGAGCTGCGGCCGCTGGAACGCCACGACGGGCACGGCTGCGAAACGACCGGCGTCCGCACGGCACTGATCGGCGGTACGGAAACGCGCATGAGCGCGCCGTTTGACCGGTACGACGAAATGATGCGCACGTTTGCGCAGATCGTCCGCGGCGAGCGGGTCAACGAATTTGATTACGATTACGAACGGCAGCTGTTTCACCTGGTGATGCGGTGCTGCGGTGCGGAACAGGAGGGGATTTGACCATGCGGAAAGTCCGAATTGCCCAAATCGGGTTGGGACACGACCATGCGCCGGGCGCTTACCGGGCGCTGCGCAGCCTGAGCGGCGATTTTGAGCTGCTGGGCGTTGCAGAGCCGGACGAAGCGTACCGCGACCGGATCACTTGGCCGGAGTACGGCGGCGCGCAGCTGCAGCCGGTGGAAGCACTGCTGGCGATGCGCCCCGACGCCGTCGCGATCGAAACGGCAGAAGAGCAGGCCGCGCCCATTGCGCAGCGCTGCGCCGACCTGGGCATCGCCGTCTACCTTGACAAGCCCGGCGCCATGACGTGCGCGGAATTTGACCGGGTCGCCGACACGCTGGAACGGAAAGCCCTGCCGCTGCAGCTGGGCTATATGTACCGCTACAACCCGGCGATCCGCCGTGCGCTGGCCGCCGTGCAGCGCGGCGAGCTGGGCGAAATTTATGCGGTGGAGGCACACATGGACATCTTCCACGACACCGCCAAGCGGCAGTGGGAATCGAAATTCCCCAGCGGGATGATGTACTTCCTCGGCTGCCATCTGATCGACCTGATTTACCAGATCCAGGGCGAGCCGGACGAAGTGATCCCGCTGAACCGATCGACCGGGATCGACGGCGTGACGGCCGACGACTTCGGGCTGGTGCTGCTGCGCTACCCGCACGGCGTGTCGTTTGCGAAAACCTGCTCGGCGGAAGTGGACGGCTACGCGCGGCGGCAGCTGGTGATCTGCGGTACGCGCGGCACCATCGAGATCCGCCCCACCGAAATCTGGGCAGCCGACAACCCGATGCATTACGGCGCGCCGCTGACCGCCCGGTGGAAAGAAACGTTCGTCTCCCCCGAAGAAAAAGCGTGGTACGACGGCGGCGCCCGCGGCGAAACGGCGCTGTTTGACCGGTACGAGCCGATGCTGCGCGATTTCGCCCGGATGGTGCGCGGCGAAACGGTCAACCCGTATTCGTATGACTACGAGCGGCGGCTGTTCCGGCTGGTGCTGCGGTGCTGCGGCGCGGAAAAATAATTTTCGATTAAATTTTCCGCAAAAAAATCAAAATTCAGAATCGTTTTGATTAAATCCAATCGGTCTGCGCATTGCAAAATCCGCCCGGAATCCGTATAATAAAAGCAAGAGCCAAAACGGACGGAGGAATTGCAATTATGGACTGGAAATTTGACTGGACGGGCAAAACGGCGATTATCACCGGTGCGGCGTCCGGGATGGGGCTGCTGTGCAGCCAATGCTACGCGGCGGACGGCGGCAATGTCGTGATGGTGGACCTCAACGAAGCGGCGCTGACCCGCTGCGTGGACGAAATCAACGCGCAGGGGCACGGCCGCGCGCTGGCCGCAGTGTGCGACGTGCGCGACTACAACCAGGTGTGCGCCGTGCGCGACAGGGCGGTGGCGGAATTTGGGTCGATTGACCTGATGGTCAACTTTGCGGGCGGCGCGGCGTGCCGCATCTGGAACGTGCCGGGCGGGACGGAGTTCCCGGACGTGCCGATCGAAGTGTACGACTGGGGGCTGGATGTCAACCTGAAAGCGCAGTTCTACTTTGACCACGCCGTGATGAAGCAGATGCGCGCGCAGAAAAGCGGCGTGATCATCAACATCGGCTCCATCACCGGCGCCGAAGGGTGCGCCATGTCGGTCGATTATTCCGCTGCCAAAAGCGGCGCAATGATCGGGCTGACCAAGTCGGTGGCGCTGTACGGCGCGCAATACGGCGTGCGGTGCTGCTGCGTGTCGCCCGGCCCGGTGCTGACGCGCCCCGGCATGGCCAACATGAAAACCGTGCTCGGCCGCGCGGCAGACCCGCAGGAGATCATCGACGCGGTGCTGTTCCTCGCGTCGGATCACAGCGCGTTTACCACCGGCATCAACTTTTTGATCGACGGCGGGCGGCTGGTCGCCCGCGACCGCACATGATCCAACCGAACGAAGCAAAGGAGCGTCAAAACCGATGAGACCTGTAACGAAACCGACATTTCTGACATACAGCAAACCACTGCTGACGGTGATGATTCAGGAGCAAACGCCCGACGATGCGATCAACACCATTGTGAGCGCGCTGTACGACGGCGCGGAGGCGTTCGGCATCCAGCTGGAATGGCTGGGGCACGAATACCGCGACCTGGACACGCTGAAGCGCATTTTTGCCGCGTGCGAAAACCGCCCGATCTACATCACCAGCTACCGCAGCGCCAACAGCAAAGGCGACACCGACGATCAGTGCGTGGAACTGCTGCTGCGCGGGCTGGCAGCCGGCGCGACGATCTGCGACGTGATGGGCGACCTGTACTGCCCCGACCCGCACGAGATCACATACGACCCCGACGCCGTCGCGAAGCAGAAAGCGCTGATCGCCAAAATTCACGAAATGGGCGGCGAAGTGCTGATGTCGTCCCACCTGCACGCGTTTTTCACCACCGAACAAACGCTGGAAGTGGCGCGCGCCCAAATCGAGCGCGGCACCGACCTGGTGAAAATTGTGGGCTACGCGCAGGACGAAGACCAGCTGCTGGCCGACTTTGCGACGGTGCACGCGCTGAAAAAAGCGCTGGATCGGCCGTTCCTGTTCCTGGCGAACGGCGCATACAGCCGGCTGCTGCGGCAGATCGGCCCCGAGCTGGGCGTGTGTATGTACCTGTGCGTGCCGGACTACCGGCCGGGCTACTCCCGCGAGCAGCCGAAGCTGCGGTCGATGCAGATTGTGCGCACCAACTTGGCATAATTTTCGGACAGAAAGGAAAATCAGGATATGAAAGCAATATTGGTCAAATCAGACAAATCCCTGGCATACGAATCCGTACCGGATCCGGTGATCCGCCCGGACGAAGTGCTGGTCAAAATCGAATACGCGGCGCTCAACCGCGCCGACCTAATGCAGCGCGACGGCGACTATCCGCCCCCGCCGGGCTGCCCGGAGTGGATGGGGCTGGAAGTGTCCGGCACCATCACGCAGGTGGGGCCGGAAGCCGCGGAAAAAAGCAGCTGGCAGTGCGGCGACAAAGTCTGCGCGCTGCTGGGCGGCGGCGGGTACGCCGAGTACGTCGCGGTGAAGTACGATATGCTGATGCCCGTCCCGGAAAACTGCACCATGGCCGAAGTGGCCGCCATGCCGGAAGCGTTTGCCACGGCGTACCTGAACCTGTTCATCGAAGGCAAAATCCAGCCGGGCAACACGCTGCTGATGCACGCCGGGGCGAGCGGGCTGGCGAGCGTCGTGATCCCGATGGCGAAGGCGTTCGGCATCCGCGTGATTACCAGCGTGATTCAGGATGACGCCGTCGCCTACGCCAAAAGCCGCGGCGCCGACATCGTGATCGACAGCCGCAAACAGGACGTCGCCGACGTGCTGAAGCAGCAGCTGGCAGACGGCCACCCGGTGGACGTCGCAATCGACTGCCTGGGCGGCAAGATGATGGGCGGCTGCCTGCCGTACCTGTCGCACGGCGCGCGGTGGATTATGATCGCGGCGCTGGCGGGCACCGAAACGACCATCGACCTGAAAAACATCTACGTCCGCAACGTCCGGATCATTGGCAGCACGCTGCGTTCCCGCACGCCGGCGGTGAAAGCGCAGATTCTGGCGCAGCTGGTGCGCGACGTGTGGCCCAAAGTGGAGGCCGGGCTGGTGAAACCGGAGATTTTCCGCATCCTGCCGATCGAGCAGGCGGAAGAAGCCCATGCGATTTTGCAGCGCGGCGAAAACCGTGGCAAAGTGGTGCTGAAAGTGGCGGAAGCGTAATAACGCTGTCCGACGGATAAATAAAGAGAGGGAAAAACGATGAATGCAGAAAAATCGATCCTGGTGCTGGGCGGCACCGGCGCGATGGGGCGGTATTTGGTGCCGAAGCTGGCGGACGACGGCTACCGGGTGGACGTGGTGTCACTGGACGACTGGACGTCCGACCGGGCGAACCTGCGGTACCTGAAAGCCAACGCGAAAGACGAAGCCGTTCGCGCCGAGCTGCTGGCAAATCACTACGACGGGATCGTCGATTTCATGATTTACCACACTACGCCGGAGTTCCGGCACGTCGCGCCGCAGATGCTGGCAAACACCGACCACTACATTTACCTATCCACCTACCGCGTGTTCGACGAAAGCGTCCCGACGGACGAGCGGTCGCCGCGGCTGTGGGACACCGTGACCGAGCCGGATTTTCACAATTCCGAAGACTACTGTATGTTCAAAGCGCGCGGCGAGGACTGGCTGCGGGCGTCTGCGTTCGGCAACTGGACGATTATCCGCCCGGCGATTACCTATTCGCAGAAGCGGTGCCAGCTGACGACGCTGGAACGCGAGCATTTTCTGCCGCTGGCATCGTCCGGCGACCCGATCTATATTTCGGAAGAAACGTGGAACGTGCAGGCGACCATGAGCTGGGCGGGCGACGTGGCGGAGATGATCCGCCGCCTGATGTTCCGGCCGGACGCGCTGCGCGACGATTTCAACGTCTGCACCGCCGAGCACCACACCTGGGGCGAAGTGGCTGCGATTTACGGCGAACTGTTCGGCGCAAAGGTGGAGCCGGTGCCGACGGACGACTACCTCCGGATGTGGGCCGGCGACCTGGGCAACATGGCCGCGCAGCGCCAGCTGCGGTACGACCGGTTTTTCAACCGCGTGATGGACAACCGCAAGATTTTGAACTTCACCGGGATGCAGCAGTCCGAGCTGATGGGGCTGGCGGACGGATTGGCGCACGAGCACGATTCGCTGGTCGATTTGCGCGATTTGCAGGGCGAAAGCGCGTGCGTGCAGCGGATGCGGGCGTATCGGAAATAATCGGGTTTTCCTGTAATGCAAACAACCGGGCATAGCCGCCCGGTTGTTTTTGCGTCCTGCTGCGCTCGGAAAAAGCTTACTTTTCCCCGCAAAAACACGTTTTCCCGCCCGGAACCGCGCCGGACGGGAAAATTTTTTTCCAAAAAAATAAAAACCGGCCCCAAAACCGGTTGACAAACTTGAAAATATGCCGTATAATATTATACTGCACTATGCTGGGGACATATACCTCAGCCTTGTATATCTTACCACAAACCGAGCGAAAAAGCAAGTCCCTTTGCAGAAATTCCTGAGAAAAATTTTGAACCCTCAGCGGTGCCGGGGCCGCAGCCCGGCAAATAGATGAATGGAGTGATCGCGCCTATGGTGAAAGTCAAACCTGCCCATCTCGGCAACAACGTCCGGATGAACTTTGCGAAGATCGATGAAGTGCTGGACATGCCCAACCTCATTGAGGTCCAGAAAAATTCCTACCAGTGGTTCCTGGACGAAGGAATGAAGGAAGTTTTCAAGGATGTGTCCGGGATCACCGACTATTCCGGCAACCTAGTGCTGGACTTCGTGGATTATAAGCTGGACAGCACCCCCAATTACAGCATCACCGAGTGCAAGTCCCGCGACGCCACCTATGCGGCGCCGCTGCGCGTGACGGCCCGGCTGTTCAACAAAGAAACCGGCGAGATCAAAGAATCCAGCGTATATATGGGCGACTTCCCGCTGATGACCGACAGCGGCACGTTCGTCATCAACGGCGCAGAGCGCGTGATCGTGTCGCAGCTGGTGCGCTCCCCCGGCGTGTACTACAAAATGGATCACGACCGCACCGGCAAAGAGCTGTTCAGCGCGACGGTGATCCCGAACCGCGGCGCGTGGCTGGAATACGAAAACGACATCAACGACGTGTTCTGGGTGCGGATCGACAAAAACCGCAAAATCCCGATCACCGTGTTTATCCGTGCGCTCGGGCTGGGCACCGACCAGGAAATCCTCGACTTTTTTGGCGACGACGACCGGATCCGCGCGTCGTTTGAAAAGGAAAGCTGCCGCAGCACCGAAGAAGCGCTGCTGGAAGTGTACCGCAAGCTGCGTCCCGGCGAGCCGCCGACCGTGGAAAGCGCCAAAACCCACCTGGACAACCTGTTTTTTGACCCGCGCCGGTACGACCTGTCGCGCGTCGGGCGGTACAAATACAACAAAAAGCTCGCCATTGGCGGCCGCCTGATCGGTCAGAAGCTGCTGTACCCGATCGCCGACCCGCGCACCGGGGAGCTGCTGGCCGAAGAAGGCGAAGTGGTTTCGCCCGCCAAAGCGGAGCAGATCGAGCGCGCCGGCGTGTCGGCGGCGTATATCGTCACCGAAAACGACCGCACCGTGAAGATCATTTCCAACGGGATGGTCAACGCCGGCGACTTTCTGGATTTTGACGCCGAAGCGGAATGCGGCATCGGCGAAAAAGTCCGGTTTTCCGTGCTGTGCGACATCCTCGACGCCTGCGGCGACAACGAAGGTCAGCTCAAAGAGACGCTCCGCGCCCGCAAAGACGAGCTGATCCCCCGCCACATCATCACCGACGATATTTTCGCGTCGATCAACTATATGAACTGCCTGGCGATGGGTCTGGGCGACACCGACGACATCGACCACTTGGGCAACCGCCGCATCCGCTGCGTCGGCGAACTGCTCCAGAACCAGCTGCGTATCGGTTTTTCGCGGCTGGAACGCGTGATCCGCGAGCGGATGACGCTGCAGGCCGGCGAGGTCGATACCATGACGCCGAACGCGCTGATCAACATCCGCCCGGTGCTGGCAGCGATCAAAGAGTTCTTCGGGTCGTCGCCGCTGTCCCAGTTCATGGATCAGAACAACCCGCTGGCCGAGCTGACGCACAAGCGCCGGCTGTCCTCGCTGGGGCCGGGCGGTCTGTCGCGTGACCGCGCCGGATTTGAAGTCCGCGACGTGCACTACACGCACTACGGCCGGATGTGCCCGATCGAGACGCCGGAAGGTCCCAACATCGGCCTGATCTCCTATATGGCGACGTATTCCCGCATCAATTCCTACGGCTTCATCGAAGCGCCGTACCGCCGCGTGGACAAAGAAACGCACCAGGTCACCGACGAAGTGGTCTACATGACCGCCGACGTGGAGGACCAGTATGTGGTCGCGCAGGCGAACGAACCGCTCGACGAAACCAATCACTTCGTGCGGCCGCGCGTCAATGCGCGTCACCGCGACGAATTCCTGGAAATTGAGCACGACCGCGTGGACTTCATGGACGTGTCGCCGAAGATGGTCGTGTCCGTGGCGACGGCCATGATCCCGTTCCTGGAAAACGACGACGCCAACCGCGCGCTGATGGGCTCCAACATGCAGAAGCAGGCTGTGCCGCTGCTGAAAACGGAAAACCCGATCGTCGGCACCGGGATGGAATACAAAGCGGCCGTGGACTCCGGCGTGTGCGTGCTGTGCAAGGCCGGCGGCGTCGTGAAAAGCGTCAGCGCCGACCAGATCACCGTCACCCGCGACGACGGCGGCACCGACCGCTACGATATCATCAAATTCCTGCGTTCCAACCAGGGCACCTGCTTCAATCAGCGCCCGATCGTCAGCGTGGGCGACCGCGTGGAAAAAGACGATGTGATCGCCGACGGCCCCGCGACCTGCAACGGCGAGATCAGCCTCGGCAAAAACGCGCTGATCGGGTTCATGACCTGGGAAGGCTACAACTACGAAGACGCCGTGCTGCTGAGCGAAAAAGTGGTGCGCGACGACGTGTTCACCTCGATCCACATCGAAGAGTACGAAGTCGAGTGCCGCGACACCAAGCTGGGCGCCGAAGAAATCACCCGCGATATCCCGAACGTCGGCGACGAGCCGCTGAAAGACCTTGACGAGCGCGGCATCATCCACATCGGCGCCGAAGTCCATGCCGGCGATATCCTGGTCGGCAAAGTGACGCCGAAGGGCGAAACCGAGCTGACCGCCGAAGAACGCCTGCTGCGCGCCATTTTCGGCGAAAAAGCGCGCGAAGTGCGCGATACCTCGCTGCGCGTGCCGCACGGCGAATACGGCATCATCGTCGATGTCAAAACGTTCAACCGCGAAAACAGCCGCGACGAGCTCAGCCCCGGCGTCAACGAAATTGTGCGCTGCTACATTGCACAGAAGCGCAAAATCTCCGTCGGCGACAAGATGGCCGGCCGCCACGGCAACAAGGGCGTGGTGTCCCGGATTCTGCCGGTGGAGGATATGCCGTTCCTGCCGGACGGCCGTCCGCTGGACATCGTGCTCAACCCGCTGGGCGTGCCGTCCCGTATGAACATCGGGCAGGTACTGGAAGTCCACCTCGGCCGCGCGGCGGCTGCGCTGGGCTGGAAGGTGATGACCCCCGTGTTCGACGGCGCGCACGAAGACGATATCCGCGAATGCTTCCGCATGGCCGGGCTGCCGGAAGACGGCAAAACCGTGCTGTACGACGGCCGCACCGGTGAACCGTTCGACAACCGCGTCACCGTCGGCTATATGTATTACCTGAAACTGCATCACCTGGTGGACGACAAGATCCACGCGCGCTCCACCGGCCCGTACTCGATGGTCACGCAGCAGCCGCTCGGCGGCAAAGCCCAGTTCGGCGGACAGCGGTTCGGCGAGATGGAAGTGTGGGCGCTGGAAGCGTACGGCGCCGCGTATACCTTGCAGGAGATTCTGACCGTGAAGTCGGACGACGTGGTCGGCCGTGTGAAAACGTACGAAGCCATCGTCAAGGGCGAAAACGTCCCGACGCCGGGCGTGCCGGAATCGTTCAAAGTGCTGGTCAAAGAGCTGCAGTCGCTCTGCCTGGACGTCCATGTGCTGGACAAAAACGGCGACGAGATCGACCTGCGCCAGAGCTTTGACGACGACGACGAGATGGGGCTTGCGCCCGCAGACACCGAGCCGGCGTTCGACGAACAGTATGTGGCCGACGATATGGACGGTTACAACATCGATCCGGATTCCGAGGAAAATTCCATTTTTGGCGACGATGAAGAGGAAGAGAACGACGAAGATGTGTTCAACTTCGACGATTTGGAGCCAAATGAGGACGACCTGAAAGAATAAGAACAGACTGAGGGAGGTCAGAGCATATGGAATTTAACGTATTTGATTCGATCAAAATCGGCCTGGCGTCGCCGGAGCAGATTCGCGAATGGTCGTACGGCGAAGTCAAAAAGCCGGAAACCATCAACTACCGCACGCTGAAACCGGAGCGCGACGGTCTGTACTGCGAGCGGATTTTCGGGCCGACGAAAGACTGGGAGTGCCACTGCGGCAAATACAAGCGCATCCGCTACAAAGGCAAAATCTGCGACCGCTGCGGCGTGGAAGTCACGCGCGCCAAGGTGCGCCGCGAGCGCATGGGTCACATCGAGCTGGCGGCGCCGGTGTCGCACATCTGGTACTTCAAAGGGATCCCGTCCCGCATGGGGCTGATCCTGGACATTTCGCCGCGGATGCTGGAAAAAGTCCTGTATTTCGCCGCGTATATCGTCACCGACCCGGGCTGCGCCCGCGAGCTGGTGAAAGGGCAGATGCTCACCGAAAAAGAGTACCGCGAACTGCGCGAAAAATATGACGAAACCGATTTCGAAGCCGACATGGGCGCCGAGGCGATCCAGAAGCTGCTGAAAGAAATCGACCTGGATCAGCTGTCGGCCGAATTGCAGGAGGAGCTGGAAAACGCCAGCGGCCAAAAGCGCGTCCGCCTGCTGAAACGGCTGGAGGTGGTCGAGTCGTTCCGGATGTCACACAACCGGCCGGAATGGATGATTATGACCGTGCTGCCGGTGATCCCGCCGGATATCCGCCCGCTGATTCAGCTGGACGGCGGCCGGTTCGCCACGTCCGACCTGAACGATTTGTACCGCCGCGTCATCAACCGCAACAACCGCCTCAAACGGCTGCTGGAACTGGGCGGCCCCGACATCATCGTCCGCAACGAAAAGCGGATGCTGCAAGAAGCCGTCGATGCGCTGATCGACAACGGCCGCCGCGGCCGCCCGGTCGTCGGCGCCAACAACCGCCCGTTCAAGTCGCTGTCCGATATGCTGAAAGGCAAGCAGGGCCGCTTCCGCCAGAACCTGCTGGGCAAGCGCGTGGACTATTCCGGCCGTTCCGTGATCGTCGTCGGCCCGGAGCTGAAAATTTACCAGTGCGGCGTGCCGAAGGAAATGGCGCTGGAACTGTTTAAGCCGTTCGTGATGAAACGCCTGGTCGAAACCGGCACCGCGGCCAATATCAAAGCCGCGCGCAAGCTGGTGGAGCGCGCCAAAACCGAAGTGTGGGACGCGCTGGCCACCGTCATCAAAGATCACCCGGTGCTGCTGAACCGCGCGCCGACGCTGCACCGCCTGGGTATTCAGGCGTTTGAGCCGATCTTGGTGGAAGGCCGCGCGCTGAAGCTGCACCCGCTGGTCTGCACCGCGTACAACGCCGACTTCGACGGCGACCAGATGGCCATCCATGTGCCGCTGTCGGCCGAAGCGCAGGCGGAAGCTCGCTTCCTGATGCTGGCGGCCGGCAACCTGCTCAAACCGTCGGACGGCCGCCCCGTCACGGTTCCGACGCAGGACATGGTGCTCGGTTCCTACTACCTGACGTATGACCGCGCCGGGGAGCTGGGCGAAGGCAAAGCGTTCCGCAACGAGGACGAAGCGATGGTGGCGTACACCAACGGCGATATCTCGCTGCACGCCGCGATCAAAGTCCGCCGCTTCGCTGAAATCAACGGCGAAATGCACCAGACGCTGCTCGACACCACGATGGGCAAGCTGATTTTCAACCACGCCATCCCGCAGGACTTGGGCTTCGTGGATCGCTCGGTTCCGGAAAATGCGTTCAAGCTGGAAGTCGATTTCCTGGTCGGCAAAAAGCAGCTGGGCAAAATCATCGACAAATGCATCAAAGTCCACGGCACCGCCCGCACCGCCGAGGTGCTGGACGACATCAAAGCCCAGGGCTACAAATACTCCACCAAAGGCGCCATCTCCGTCGCCGTCAGCGACGCAGTGATCCCGCCGCAGAAGAAAGAGTTCATCGCGCAGGCCGAAGCGAAGATCGACAAGATCAACGTGCTGTTCCGCCGCGGCCTGATCTCCAACGACGAGCGGTACCGCTTGGTCATTGAAACTTGGCAGAAAACCACCAACGACGTCACCGACGCGCTGCAAGGCAACTTGGATCGGTACAACCCGATTTACATGATGGCCGACTCCGGCGCGCGCGGTTCCATGAACCAGATTCGTCAGCTGGCCGGGATGCGCGGCCTGATCGCGAACACGTCCGGCCGCACCATCGAAGTCCCGATCCGCGCCAACTACCGCGAAGGGCTGAACATCCTCGAATACTTCATCTCCTCCCGCGGCGCGCGCAAAGGCTTGGCCGATACCGCACTGCGTACGGCGGACTCCGGTTACCTGACCCGCCGTCTGGTCGATGTTTCGCAGGAAGTTATCGTCCGCGAGGAAGACTGCGGCACGCACGAGGGCCTCGTGGTATTCGACATCAAAGAAGGCAAAGAGACGATCGAGCCGCTGCACGAGCGCCTGATCGGCCGCTACCTGGCCGACGACTTCGTGGACCCGCAGACCGGCGAAGTGCTGGTGTCGCGCGACACGATGATGCGCGACCGCGAAGCAGATCTGATCGTGAAAACCGGCGTGCAGCAGGTGAAGATTCGCTCGATCCTGACCTGCGAAGCCAAAACCGGCATTTGTATGCGCTGCTACGGCTCCAACCTGGCCACCAACAAAGAGGTCACGGTCGGCGAGGCGGTCGGTATCATCGCGGCGCAGTCCATCGGCGAACCCGGTACGCAGCTGACGATGCGTACGTTCCACACCGGCGGCGTTGCGAACGCCGAGGATATCACGCAGGGTCTGCCCCGCGTGGAGGAATTGTTCGAAGGCCGCCGCCCGAAGCATTTGGCCATCATCAGCGAAATCCCCGGCGTGGTCAGCTTCCAGGAAATCAAGCGCAACCGCCATGTGGTAGTGACGAACAACGAAACCGGCGACGTGCGGACGTATCTGGTGCCGTACGGCTCCCGCGTGAGCGTGGAAGAAGGCCAGACCGTTGAGGCCGGCGATATGATTACCGAAGGTTCCATGAGCCCGCACGACGTGCTCGAAATCAAGGGCACCGCGGCCGTGGAAAACTACCTGATCAGCGAAGTCCAGCGCGTGTACCGGATGCAGGGCGTGGATATCAACGATAAGCACATCGAAGTCATCGTGCGCCAGATGATGCGCAAGGTCAAAGTCACCGATCCGGGCGACACCGACCTGGTGCCCAGCCTGCTGACGGACAAGGGCGAATTCTTGGCCGCCAACCGCGCCATCCGCGAACGGATTGCCGCGGGCGAGCCGGAGCTGCGCGAAGCGACGTGCGAGCCGGTGCTGCTGGGTATCACCAAAGCGTCGCTGGCGACCGAGTCGTTCCTGTCGGCGGCATCGTTCCAGGAAACGACCCGCGTGCTGACCGACGCCGCCATCAAAGGCAAAGTCGATCCGCTGCTCGGCCTGAAGGAAAACGTCTGCATCGGCAAGCTGATTCCGGCCGGTACGGGCATGGAAATGTATCACAATGTCGCGATCATCGACACGCCGCACGGCGCGCAGAAAGCGAACGCCTGATCGCTTCTCTCACAAAGATTGCCGCAGGCCCGGATTCGTCCGGGTCTGCGTTTTTTTGCAGAATATGGGATTCACAGCGGCACATCCGGCGATTTTTTCGGATTTTTTCGGAAAAACACTTGACATCGACGTTACGTCAGATGGTATGATATCCACGGAACGGTGGGATTCCCCCGCCGGAATATCTTACAAAAGGGAGATTTTGCAATGAAAATCAAAGAAGTCTGCGTCCTCACCGGCCTCACCGAGCGCACCGTCCGATTTTATGTGGAAAAAGGACTTTGCACGCCGCGCGTCACCATGCAGAACGGCAGGCAGTTCCGCGAATACACGGCGGCGGACGTCGATGCGCTGCGCACCGTCGCGACGCTGCGGCGGATGTGCTTTTCGCTGGAGGAGATTGCCCGGATGCAGCAGCACCCGCAGCAGATCCCGGCGGTGCTGGACGAATACCGGGCGCGCATCGCCGAAGAGGCCGAAGTACGGGCGGAGATTCTGGCGATGGACGCGGACGCGCTGGCACGGTGCGCGTCGGTGACGCAGCTGGCGCAGCAAATGCGGGCGGCCGCCGACCGCCGCAAGCTGCCGCCGACCGACGTGATGCCCGATTTCGGCAAGCTGGACGGCGACGGCCCGCATCATCCCGACGCGGAGCTGCAAGGATTCTGGGCGCGGGCGGACGCCAAAGTGCAGCGCGGGCAGCGGATTCTGTGGATCGTCGCGGGGCTGAACGTCCTGCTGGAGCTGCTGACCTGGATTCTGGGCGCGTCCAACTTCTTTCGGTTCCTAGTGGCGGTCGCATTGTCCGCGGCGCTGGCCGTGGGCAAGCGCTGGGCGCGGGTGCTGTTCCTGATCGGGGCGGGGGTCGGCACGGTGCTGGGGCTGTACACGCTGGTGGCGGTGATCCCGGAGGAGCTGACCGGCGCGGCGCGCACGGCGACCGCCGCAGTCGCGGGCGTGCTGATCGCGTACGACCTCGCGAATTTCTTCGTGCTGCTCAAAAGCCCGGCGGTGGCCGCATACCTCGAAGACCGCGAATCCGCGTAAACGGGCGGCAAAATTTCGATCAAAAAATTGAAAAAACCGCATGAGAATGCGAAAAACGCTTGACAAACCGCTGCCGGGTGTGGTACAATAAGTATCGTGTTGGGCTTTGCAAAAAAGCCGGAACCGCTGCTTGTGCAGATTCGACGGAATGTGTGATTAAACCGGTAAAATTCGGTGCATACTACTCGATGATGCGCAGCGCCCCGGTTTTCCGCCGCCCGGCGCGATATTTTTCAACTGAGGAGGTGTACTATGCCAACCTTTAACCAATTGGTTCGCAAAGGAAGAGAAGAAGTCGAGAAAAAGGCCAAGGCTCCGGCCCTGCTCAAAGGCTGGAACGCCAAAAAGCGTACCGCCATCGATCAGGATTCCCCGCAGAAGCGCGGTGTCTGCACCGTGGTGAAAACGGCGACCCCGAAAAAGCCGAACTCCGCACTGCGTAAAATCGCCCGTGTGCGTCTGTCCAACGGGATCGAAGTGTCCGCCTACATTCCCGGCGTCGGCCACAACCTGCAGGAGCACTCCGTGGTGCTGATCCGCGGCGGCCGTGTCAAGGACCTTCCCGGTGTGCGTTACCACATCATCCGCGGCACCCTGGATGCGCAGGGCGTTGCCAAAAGAATGCAGGCCCGTTCCAAGTACGGCGCGAAACGCCCGAAGGCCGGTGCCGCCAAGAAGTAAGACAAAATCAGTAGCTGTTACGAATATGTAATTGCCCACAATGCAGAGGGCGTTTGATATAGATCGCCTCTGTATTGGCCTACGAGAGTTTGTCGCTTTCGAGTACCTGTGATATCATTTCTGTGAAGGAGGGAAGTAAAGTGCCAAGAAGAGGCTCCATCGCAAAACGTGATGTTTTGCCCGATCCGCTTTATAATTCCAAAATGGTTACCCGACTCATCAACAACGTGATGTACGACGGCAAAAAGGGCGTTGCCCAGAAGATCGTCTACGGCGCGTTCGACATCATCTCCGAAAAAACCGGCAAAGACCCGCTGGAGGTTTTTGAGCAGGCTATGGAGAACGTGATGCCAGTGTTGGAGTGCAAAGCGCGCCGCGTCGGCGGCGCGACCTACCAGGTCCCGATGGAAGTCCGTCAGGACCGCAAAGAGACGCTGGGCCTGCGCTGGCTGTCCGCGTATTCGCGGGCGCGTTCCGAGCGCACCATGAAAGAACGCCTCGCCAACGAGATCATCGATGCGACCAACAGCACCGGTGGCGCGTTCAAAAAACGCGAGGATATGCACAAAATGGCCGAAGCCAACAAGGCGTTCGCTCATTTCAGATGGTAATTCCGGACTGCCAACCCCGCAAACGTACCTTGTCCGCCCGGAAGCTGGGACATGGTACATGGCTGCAAGCATCGCATGGGTGTTATGCCCGGCTGTTTGCCGCATAACATCCCATCAGATAGGAGAAATCACATTATGCCGAGACAGGTATCCCTGGAACAAACCCGTAACATCGGTATCATGGCTCATATCGACGCCGGTAAAACGACGACCACCGAGCGCATCCTGTTCTACACAGGTATCAACCACAAAATCGGTGAAGTCCACGACGGCGGTGCAACCATGGACTGGATGGTTCAGGAGCAGGAGCGCGGTATCACCATTACGTCTGCTGCCACCACTTGCTTCTGGAAACGCAACGGTGTAAGCCACCGTATCAACATTATCGACACCCCCGGCCACGTGGACTTCACGGTCGAAGTGGAGCGTTCGCTCCGCGTGCTGGACGGTTCGGTCACGGTGTTCTGCGCAAAGGGCGGCGTTGAGCCGCAGTCCGAAACCGTGTGGCACCAGGCGGACAAGTACCGCGTGCCGCGCATGGCGTACGTCAACAAGATGGACATCATGGGCGCCGACTTCTTCCGCGTGGTCGGAATGATGCGCGACCGGTTGAAGTGCAACGCTGTGCCGATTCAGCTGCCGATTGGCGCTGAAGACACGTTCCGCGGCATCATCGACCTGATCGAGATGAACGCTGACGTGTATTACGACGCGCTGGGCAAAGATATGCGCGTCGAAGAGATTCCGGACGACATGAAAGAGATCGCTCAGAAGTATCACGACGAGATGATCGAATCCATCGTCGAACTGGATGACGACCTGATGGAAAAATACCTTGGCGGCGAAGAGATTTCGACCGACGAAATCCGCAAAGCGCTCCGCAAAGGCACCATCGACAACGAAATCGTCCCGGTCGTGTGCGGCACTTCGTACCGCAACAAGGGCGTGCAGAAGCTGCTGGATGCAATCATCGATTACATGCCGGCGCCGACCGACGTCCCCGCGATCCGCGGCGTGAACCCCGAAACCGAGGAAGAAGAAGAGCGCCCGTCCAGCGACACCGAACCGTTCGCCGCGCTGGCGTTCAAGATTGCCACCGACCCGTTCGTGGGCAAGCTGTGCTTCTTCCGCGTATATTCCGGTACGCTGAATGCCGGCTCCATCGTGTACAACTCGGTGAAAGACGACGACGAGCGCATCGGCCGCATCCTGCAAATGCACGCCAACCACCGGCAGGATATTGAGACCGTGTACGCCGGCGACATCGCCGCGGCCGTCGGACTCAAAAACACCACCACCGGCGACACCCTGTGCGACGAAAAGCACCCGATCGTGCTGGAGTCCATGGAGTTCCCGGAGCCGGTGATCCGCGTGGCGATCGAGCCGAAAACCAAAGCCGGTCAGGAGAAGATGGGCATCGCGCTGGCGAAGCTGGCCGAAGAAGACCCCACCTTCCGCGCCTACACCGACGAGGAAACCGGCCAGACCATCATCGCCGGCATGGGCGAGCTGCACCTGGAAATCATTGTGGACCGTCTGCTCCGTGAATTCAAAGTGGAAGCAAACGTCGGCAAACCCCAGGTTGCGTACAAAGAGACCGTCCGCAAAAAGGTCGATCAGGAAACCAAGTACAAGCGTCAGTCCGGTGGTTCCGGTCAGTACGGCCACGTGAAGATCATCGTGGAGCCGAACGAGCCGGGCAAGGGCTACGAATTCATCAACGCCGTGACCGGCGGCTCGATTCCGAAGGAATTCATCGGGCCGGTGGATCAGGGTATCCAGGGCGCGCTGAAAGCCGGCGTGCTGGCCGGGTATCCGGTGGTGGACGTGAAGGTCACGCTGTACGACGGTTCGTATCACGAAGTGGACTCCTCCGAAATGTCCTTTAAGATCGCCGGTTCCATGGCGTTCAAAGAGGCCATGCGTCGGGCGGATCCGGTGCTGATCGAGCCGATCATGAAAGTCGTCATCATTGTGCCGGAAGAGTACATGGGCGACGTGATCGGCGACGTAAACGCGCGGCGCGGCATCATGCAGGGTATGACCGCCACCCCGAGCGGCCAGCAGATCGAAGCGCTGATCCCGCTGTCCGATATGTTCGGCTACGCAACCGACCTGCGCTCCAAAACGCAGGGCCGCGGCCAGTATTCGATGGAACCGCACAGCTATGCCGAGGTTCCGAAGTCGGTCGCAGAAAAAATTATCGCGGGCAGAGTGAAAAAAGAGGACTAAACCTCTTGCATTTTGTACCGGATATTGATACAATAAGATAAACGGCGAAAAGCCATAAAATCAGTTCTTAAAGGAGGATTTTTCACAATGGCAAAGGCGAAATTTGAAAGAAATAAGCCCCATGTAAACATCGGCACCATCGGTCACGTTGACCATGGCAAGACTACCCTGACTGCGGCGATCACCAAGGTGCTCGCGCTGAAGGGCGACGCGGAATTCATGGATTACGCGAACATCGACAAGGCTCCGGAAGAGCGTGAGCGCGGTATCACCATCAACACCGCTCACGTGGAATATCAGACCGACAAGCGCCACTACGCGCATGTTGACTGCCCCGGCCACGCCGACTACGTGAAAAACATGATTACCGGTGCTGCGCAGATGGACGGCGCCATCCTGGTTGTGTCCGCTGCCGACGGCCCGATGCCGCAGACCCGTGAGCACATCCTGCTCTCCCGTCAGGTGGGCGTGCCGTATATCGTGGTGTTCATGAACAAAGCGGATCAGGTTGACGATCCGGAACTGCTCGACCTGGTCGAGATGGAAATCCGTGAACTGCTGAACGAGTACGACTTCCCGGGCGACGATATTCCGATCATCCGCGGTTCTGCGCTGCAGGCGCTGGAAAGCACCTCCAAAGACCCGAATGCGCCGGAGTACAAGCCGATCCTCGAGCTGATGGATGCGGTTGACGAGTATATCCCGACGCCGGATCGTAAGTCTGACCAGCCGTTCCTGATGCCGGTCGAAGACGTGTTCACCATCACCGGCCGCGGCACCGTCGCGACGGGCAGAGTGGAGCGCGGCCAGATCAAGGTCGGCGACGAAGTCGAAATCATCGGCCTCACCGACGAGCGCAAAAAGACGGTTGTTACCGGTCTGGAAATGTTCCGCAAAACGCTGGACTACGCCGAGGCGGGCGACAACGTTGGCGCGCTGCTCCGCGGCGTGCAGCGCAACGAAGTGGAACGCGGTCAGGTGCTCTGCAAACCGGGCACCATTCATCCGCACACCAAGTTCCACGCGCAGGTGTACGTGCTGACCAAAGATGAAGGCGGCCGTCATACCCCGTTCTTCAACAACTATCGTCCGCAGTTCTACTTCCGTACCACGGACGTGACGGGTGTCATCTCTCTGCCGGAAGGCGTCGAGATGTGCATGCCGGGCGATAACGTCGAAATGGACGTCGAACTGATCACCCCGATCGCCATCGAAGAAGGTCTCCGCTTCGCTATCCGTGAAGGCGGCCGTACCGTTGGCTCCGGCGTTGTGACCAAGATCAACGCGTAATTTCCCCGCACATTGCTTTTGCAGGCGGCAGGCTTCGGCCTGCCGCTTTTTGCGCTGCATCGCGGATATCTGCGCCGCGCGCCGGGCATACTATTGCTGCCGCACCTGTTCCGAACGAAATGAGGTGAATCCCCTTGCTGTACTTTTGGATTCGCGCGGTCAATTTTTACTGGAGGTGTTTGCTTGTGAGCAAAACAGTTACGAACGTCATGAAAGGCCTGGGCGCCGGGATGGCGGCCGGAATCGCCGTGGGCGTGGTGGGGTCTTCGATGATGCGCGGCAGCCGCCGGATGAAAAAAACCGGCCGCCGCGCCATTCACGCGATGGAAGAACTGCTGGGCAATGTGTCGTATATGATGAAGTGACGCACCAAAAAGCGCTTGCTGCGGCAGGCGCTTTTTGCATGAATTTTTTGCAAATTGCGGGCGAAAGGCTTTCTTTTGCGGCGGATTTGTGGTACAATAAGTCCAGACCATTTTTGAATCCCGAAAGGAGGGGGACGCCATGATGGTGTCTACCAAAGGGCGGTACGCGCTGCGCGTGATGATCGACCTGGCGCAGCACGACAGCGAAGCGCCGGTGCCGCTGAAAGCGATTTCGGAGCGGCAGCACATCTCGCAAAAATACCTGGAAGCCATCGTCGCAATGCTGAACCGCGGCAAGCTGGTGCACAGCCAGCGCGGTACGGCGGGCGGATACCGGCTGGCGCGGCCGGCGGCCGAGATCACGGTGGCGGAAGTGATGCGGATGACCGAAGGCAGCATGGCGCCAGTGGCCTGCCTGGACGGTTCGGGTGAAGCCATGTGCGCGCACGCCGACGCGTGCCTCACACTGCCGATGTGGGCCGGGCTGGATCAGCTGATCGACCGCTACCTGCGCAGCATCTCGATTGCCGACCTGACCGCGCGCCGCGTGCCGACGCCGCATTTCGACGAAAAATAAAATTTTTTTGAAATCGCGCATATCCTATTGACTTGGTGGGTGATTCATGCTATAATTCCTATGTAACCGATAGGAATTCAATGTTCCGGAAGGAGTTGTCATATTTATGTTTGTATATGCCGATCATGCCGCGACCACCGAAATGTCGCCTGCGGCGCGCGAGGCGATGGCGCGCGGGGTGGCGGAATACTGGGCGAATCCGTCCAGCCTGCACACCGCCGGGCAGAAGGTACGCGAAGTGCTGGAGGACGCGCGCGCCCGCATCGCCGCCGGGCTGAACGCCAAACCGCGGGAGATTTACTTTACATCCGGCGGCAGCGAAAGCGACAACCAGGCCATCCGCTCGGCGGCGCTGGCCGGGGCGCGCAAAGGAAAAAAACACCTGATTTCTACCAAGTTTGAGCATCATGCGGTGCTGCACACGCTTGCCAAGCTGGAAAAAGAAGGCTTCGAAGTCACACTGCTGGACATCCCGGCCAACGGAATCATTTCCGCCGACCAGGTGCGCGACGCGATTCGCCCGGACACGGCGCTGGTGACGGTGATGTATGCCAACAACGAAGTCGGGACGATCCAGCCGATTCCGGAGATCGGCGCAGTATGTCACGCAGCCGGAGTGTATTTCCACACCGACGCCGTCCAGGCGGCGGCGCACATCCCGATCGACGTCCAGGCGTCGCACATCGATATGCTGTCGCTGTCGGCGCACAAATTCGGCGGCCCCAAAGGCATCGGCGTGCTGTATGCGCGCACGGGCGTCCCGCTGGGCAGTCTGATCGAAGGCGGTTCGCAGGAGCGCGGCCGCCGCGCCGGAACCGAAAACACCCCGGCCGTGCTGGGTATGGCGGCGGCGTTTGAAGAATCGCTGGCACACATGGAAGAAACCACCGCCCGCGTGTCGCAAATGCGCGACCGGCTGATCGACGGGCTGTCGAAAATCCCGCACAGCCGCCTGAGCGGCGACCGCACGCAGCGGCTGCCGGGCAATGTCCACTTCTGCTTCGAGGGCATCGAAGGCGAGTCCCTGCTCCTGCTGCTCGACGCGCAGGGGATCGAAGCGTCGAGCGGGTCGGCGTGCACGTCCGGTTCGCTGGACCCGAGCCATGTGCTGCTGGCGATGGGGATGCCGCACGAAATCGCGCACGGCTCGCTGCGCCTGTCGATCGGCGCAGACAACACCGACGAGCAGATTGACCACATCCTGAAAGTGGTGCCGGACGTCGTAACGTACCTGCGGTCGATGTCGCCGGTGTGGGAGGATCTGGAATCCGGCAAACAGCCGCACCGCATTTGAGCAAAACGAAAGGAATGAACGATTATGTTATACAGCGATAAAGTCATGGATCATTTTCAGCACCCGCGCAATGTCGGCAAGATGGACGACGCCGACGGCATTGGCGAGGTCGGCAACGCCAAATGCGGCGATATCATGAAGATGTATATCAAAGTGCGCGACGGGATCATCACCGACGTGAAGTTCAACACGTTCGGCTGCGGCAGCGCGATTGCCACGTCGTCGATGGCGACCGAGATGATCAAAGGCAAGCCGCTGTCGGAAGCGCTGGCACTGTCCAACAAAGCGGTGGTCGAAGCACTCGACGGCCTGCCCGCGCACAAGATTCACTGCTCCGTGCTGGCCGAGCAGGCGGTGCGCGCCGCCATCCGCGACTACTACGACAAGCACGGCATCGCGTACAACCCGGACGAACTGTGTGCCGGAGACTGCGAATGCTGCCACCTGCACGACGAAGCATCCGCGGAGCAGGGCGCATAACCCCACTGTGCATCGCAAAAACAAACACCGTACGGCCACCCCATTGCGGGATTGACCGTACGGCATTTTTGCGCAAAAATCACGCTTATTTACAGAATGCGCGGATCGCGTCGCGAATGAATGCGGCGGTTCCGGCGCCGTGTGCATCGATGTTCGCGGTGAAGCGCGCATCGGCAGCGTACATCTCGCCCAGCCCGGCCAGTATTTTGGCGGTGCAGGTGTAGTAGTGATCCGTGATGCACTGTTGCAGCGCGCGGACGCACTGCTGTGCCGCCGGACTGTCCGGTGTATGACCGGCGGCGCGGCACTGCGCAAAATCGGCCATGCACCGATCCAGCAGCGCCTGGTCGCTGTAGGACGGTTGCTTTTGTGTAAATTCCCGGTACGCGGCCGTATCGCCCCAGCGCGCGGCGGCTTCCTGCGCGTATGCAGTGCGCTGCGATTCGTATGCCTGATTGTCAAATACGTTCATCGAAATCTCGTTCCCTTCCACCGCCGCGTCCAGCGCCGCAATCAGCCGTTCCAGCCGCGCTTTTTTCAGCGTCAGCAGCTGCTTTTGCGCGCGCAGCGCAGCGGATTTGTCGTAATCGGGCGCCGAAAGAATCGCCCGGATCTCCTTCAACGGAAAATCCAGCTCGCGGAAAAAGAGAATTTCCTGCATCCGTGCCAGGCTGTGCGCGTCGTAAAACCGGTATCCGCTTTGCGGATCGACGCGCGTCGGTTTCAGCAGCCCAATCTCGTCGTAATAGTGCAGCGTGCGCACGCTGACCCCGACGCATTGCGCGAATGCGTGGATTTGCATTTCCATGGTCTTTCGCCCCCCATGGGTACCAGTATAATCGATGACGTACCGTCAGAGTCAAGGGGTTTTGCAAAAAAAATCCGAAAAATTTCAGTTTACCGCTTCGCTGCACACATACAGCACCTGATTCTCCCCAATTTCCAGCTCCGATGTGGAAAGTCCGACCTCAATCATCCTATGATCCGGGTCAATGGCGTAAACGTGCATCCCGGCAGGCAGATCGGTAGACAGCACGCGCGCTGCCCCGGTGTTTGCGATCATCACGCCGTTGGTTCTGCCGTCGGTCGCCGCGACGGCGTACAGCCCGTCGCCGGAAACGGTCACTTCCGCCTGCGTCCCGAGCGCATACAGCGCGCCGAACGCCCGGAACGCATAGTAGGTGCACAGCGGCTGCCACGTCATCGGGTTGAACAGTCCGCCGTAGCAGCTTTGCCCGATCCGTGCGTCGTAAAAGCACATCACGTCCATGCGTTCGTCCTGCATAATCAGCATCATCGCGGCCGCCGCAGCGCAGTTGCGGGCAGAGCCGCGGTTTTCGATGGACGGGTACGGGTGCCATTCATTCAGGTGGATTTCAACATCGCCCAGCCCGGCATCGGCCAGCTTCTGCACGGCGTAGCGATTCATTTGGCGCGTCAGCTCCGGAGGATTGTAGCTGTGATGCGAGAAAAAGTCAATCGGTGTGTTGGTTGTGCGGATCATGTCCAAAAAGTCGTCAAAAAACCGGATATAATACGGCCGGTTGGGATCGGTCTGCTGCTCCTCCGGATTGTGTACAACCCCGTAAAATCCGCAGGACGCGAATCCGCCGACCTTGATCCGGTCGCCAAAGCACGCTTTCAGGTGCGTTGCGGCGGTGCGGTACAGGTCAAAGTATTGTTCTTTGGTGCCGCGCCACATCTGGTTTTTGAGCGGATCTATGCCCAGGTTGTCCGGTTCGTTCCAGATTTCCCAGTATGTAACGTCATAATGGAACCCGTCCGCCCAGCCGTCGATGTAATGCCGGACAATGTGTTCGCAAATGCGCGCCCATTTCGCAAAATCCTTCGGCGGGGAAATCCGGTACGCGCGGATATACGGGTAATTTTCGATCGTGACGCCCAGCCGGTAATACGGTTCGCACCCGGCCTTCACAATTTCCGCCATCAGCGCATCGGTGAATGCAAAATCGTACGATGCGGGGTCGGTTTCGTCGGCGTCAAAGTCGCGGAAGATGTTCGGGACATCGACATATACCGACCCGCCGTACGACCCGCCGACGTCGTGCAGCCGGGTGTACGGGATGTGTGCTTCGGTCAGGTAGTGCATCATGCTGTAGTTCATGCCGTAAAACGGCGGCTGGCCGACGCCGTGCATCGGTTTGATTTTGCCGAGGGTGTGGGCAAAGTTGACGTGTAATGCGCTTGAATTCATAGTCGGTTCCTCCAAAATCGTTTTTTGCTGCTACGATCATTGTACCAGCTTTGATCGGCAAAATCAACCGAAACGGCTCCGAAACTTTTTCGAAATGCGCAAATCGCGCTGGATGCTAAATATTTATCGTAAAACAATAAAAAATGCTTGACATTCAGTATGCAACGCGCTATAATAGAAGCAGAAACCACCCCCAAAAACGAAAGCGAGGGAATTTCAATGGAAGAACAAAACAAATTATCCCAGGAACCCGCCCCGCAGCCGAATTTCGTGCCGCCGGTGCCGCCCGCCCCGCAATATGCGCCGCGGCCGCCCGTGCCGTTCGTGTCCGATGCGCACGAAAAGCATCTGCTGTTCATCGCGGCCGCGCTGGGGATTGCGCTGTGCGAGCTGCTGCTGTGGGTCGCGCCGGGCGTTTCGGTGGTCGTGCTGGCGGCGCTGGTGTACGGCGGGATCTTCGCCTACGGCAAAGGCTGCCAAACGTTCGACGGGCGGCGCGGCGCGCTGCTGGACATCCCGATCGCCCTGACGGCACTGAGCTGCGCGCTGTTTGCGAACCCGCTGCTGACAATGGGCAATATCCTGCTGCTGTATTTTCTGCTGGCGCTGCGGGTGAGCCGGATGTTCGGGCAGCCGGCGAACAATGCGCTGGCGGCATTTGCAGCGAGCGGACTGGCCGCGCCGTTCCGGAACCTGGCCGCACCGTTCAAAACGCTGCGCGCGCCGGGCAGCGGCCAGCGCAGCCGGACGGTCGGACGCGCGGCGCTGGGCGCACTGATTTCCGTCCCGGTGGCGGCGGTGGTGCTGGCGCTGCTGCGGTCGGCAGACGCGGCGTTCGACCAGGCGCTGAGCCGGCTGGCGCTGCATTGGAGCACCGCAGCGGAGCACATCCTATTGGATCTGCTGGTGGGCGCAGTGCTGGCGATCCTGCTGTTTTCGCTGGCATACACCGCGCGCTACGGCGCTCCTGCGGCGCAGAAATCCGACGCCCACCGGCTGGACTCCGTCATCGTCGGGACGGTGCTGGCGGTGTGCGCGGCGATTTACCTGTGTTTTTTCGCGGTGCAGTTCCGGTACCTGTTTTCCGCCGTGTGGGGGCGCCTGCCGTCGGACTATATTTACTCGGAATACGCGCGGCGCGGATTTTTTGAGCTGGCGGCCGCCGCGTGCATCAACCTAGCGCTGGTCTGCTTCGCGCTCCGGACGCAGCACGCCGCCCGCCCGGTGATGAAAGGCGCGGTGGTACTGCTGGCGGCGGAGACGCTGGTGCTGATCGGGTCGGCGCTGTCCAAAATGGCGATGTATATCCGCGTGTACGGGCTGACGCCGATGCGGTTGTACACATCCGTGTTCATGATCGGGCTGGTGCTGGTGTTCATCGGGCTGATCGCCGCGCAATTCGTGCGGTTCCCGGTGCAGAATGTGCTGGCGGTCGCGCTGATTGCGCTGTATCTGGCACTGAATTTTGCCGTCCCGAACCGGACGGTCGCGGAGTGGAACGTGCGGCACTTTGAATCCGGCGCGCTCGCGACGGTCGATTTCGACCTGCTGCGGGATCTGGGTCCCGACGCCGTCCCCGCCGTCATTCGCCTGACCGTGCACCCCGACGCTGAAATCCGCGCCGAAGCGCAGACCACGCTGGCCGCAATGGCCGACGACCTCCGTGCAACGCAGGATATCCGGAGCGCGACGCTGTCCGGGCTGCTGGCGGCGCAGCGGATACACGCCCCCAAATCATAAAAAATCGACCGCTCGGGCGTCCCCGGGCGGTCAAATTTTTATGTCAGCGGAAACAGCGGGAAAATCACGCGGTTGAACCACGAATATCCCAAATCGAAGTACGGCAGAATGCCGCCGGTCATCGCAAATCCCGCGCCAATCCACAGCGCGACGACGCCGATGACGATCAGCACAATCAGCAGCGCGACCCATCCGCACCGGTGCGTCGGCTTCGGCGCATCTGCACGCGGCGCATCCGCAGACGGCGCATCCGCCTCCGGCGCGGACGGCGCAGGCGCTTCGTACGGCATCGCAGCGGCGGAAAGATCCGGCCACTGGATGGTGTCGGCTTCCGGCGCAGGCGGTTCCGGAGATTCGGGCGCTTCCGGCGATTCCACCGGCGCGGCAGGCGGTTCAGGCGCTTCCGCCGGCGCATCGGCCGTGCTCAGCTCGTCCACCCATTCGGTAGACAGCCGCTCCGCCTGCGTTTCGACCGATTCGCGGCCGGAATCGGCGTCCAGCTGCAAATCCGCCAGCGCGGTCAGCAGCAGCAGCGGCAGGTCGGGCTTCGGCTCGGCGCGCATCCGATCCATCAGCGTGCGGAACACGTCCTTCCACAGCCGGCGGGTGCGCGCCGTGTCGCCGGTTTTGTCCAGCAGATACCGGTACACCGGCAGCCCGTACTGATCGTAAAACTGCTGGAACGCGGTGCGGTCGCCCTGCGCCAAAGCGTCCAGCATTTGCTCAAAATTGGTTTGTTCCATTGTTTTTTTCGTCCTTTCTGGCGGTCTGCATTTCTATCATTAAGTATACCGAAAAATCGCGTCGATTGCAAGCGATTTCGCGCGATTGCCCGGATTTTCTGCGTTCAGTACAAAATCGCGCTCCCATGGCGGCGGTACTCGCTGGGCGTGCGGCCGGTGTAGCGGCGGAACGTCTTGTTGAAATTGGCGGTGTTGTTGAACCCCGACTGCATCGCGACGGTCAGCATCGATTCCGTCCCCGCGTCGATGCGGCGCATCGCCTCGGCCACCCGCTGCTCAGAAACATAGTCCCACAGCGGAATCGCGCGCACCGCGCGGAACACGGCGGAAAAATAATTGGGGCTCATCTGCGCCTGCGCGGCGATTTCCGCCAGCGTCAGCGGCTCGGTCAAATGCTCGGAAATATAGTCCGTCGCGCGGCGGATGGCGTCCAGGTGGCGCAGCTGCGTCTGGTTGACCGGCAGCGCGTCGCCGTACGCGCACCCGCGCAGCAGCCGGACGAAAATTTCGCTCAGCTTCACGCGCACCATCGTTTCGTACTCCGGGGCGCGGTCGGTCAATTCCCGTTCGGTTTCGCGCAGCAGCGCGCGGATGCGGTCGGCGGCGGGCGTGTCCGGGTTCAGCCGATTGGAAAATTCCGGATTATGCGCGTAGCACAGCAGCTCGCTGCCCGGCGCGGCCGAACCGCTGCCCGACCACAAAAACCGCGGTTCAAAATGGACGTTCATCAGGTCGAGCGGCGCGGTGATTTCGGTGATGCAGTGGACCTCGTTGCTGGCGAAGACAAACACATCGCCCGGCCGGATGGGGTAGGCGGTGCGCGCGGTGGTGTAGGTGCCCGCCCCGGCGCGGAACAGCGCGATTTCAAAGTGAATGTGCTGGTGCGTGCGGAACGCGCGCGTCCCGGCGGGGACGCGGACGTTGAACAGTTTCAGCAAAAAGCGGCGGGCAGGGTTTTCGGGAATGTACCAAGCGCGGATTTCCATAATCGGCCTCCGGATATACGCAAAATTCGTAAGATTGTTTGCAAAAAATCGAAGATACTTGTTGAAGTTCGGCTCGTTCTGGCGTACAATCATATTATACACCGTCCGGCCGCGCCGGTCAAGCGCTTTCGGCGCGCGGACGGGTGCAAAGCTGAAATTTTGCCATTCGGAAAGGACGGTTCCGCTCATGAATCAAATGGTCAACCGCTGCTCCGCGCCGTCGGAGCTGAAAATTACGGATATGCGGTTTGTGGACATCGACGGCGCGCCCAAGCGGTGCACGCTGCTGCGTATCGAAACCAACCAGGGCATCACCGGCTACGGCGAGGTGCGCGACGCGTCCAGCAAAACGTATGCCGCCATGCTCAAAAGCCGCATCCTGGGCGAAAACCCGTGCAATGTAGACAGAATTTTCCGCAAGATCAAGCAGTTCGGCGGCCCGTCGCGCCAGGGCGGCGGCGTCAGCGGGATCGAAATTGCCCTGTGGGATCTGGCGGGCAAGGCGTACGGCGTGCCGCTGTACCAGCTGCTGGGCGGCAAATTCCGCGACGAAATCCGCGTGTATGCCGACACCGACGTGGACGGCAGGCACACCGGCGCCGACATGGGGCGCGCGCTGAAAAAACGCATGGACATGGGATTCACGTTCCTGAAAATGGATCTGGGCATCGGGCTGCTGATGGACGAACCGGGCTGCCTGAACGCGCCGCTGGGGCTGATCGACGAGATGAAGCGCTGCGCCCCGCACCTGCTGAACGTGCAGGGCGGCTCCGTGACGCCGGAGATGGTAAAAGCGCAGAAAAGCTACGACTTGGTGCACACGGCGCACCCCTTCACCGGGATTCACCTCACCGAAAAAGGGTTGGATTTCCTCGAAAACTACGTCCGCGAGGTGCGCAGTGTCATCGGGTATGAAGTGCCGCTGGCGATCGACCATTTCGGCCATGTGTGCGTCGAAGACTGCATCCGCTTTGCCCGGCGGATGGAACCGTACAACCTGGCGTGGATGGAGGACATGATCCCGTGGATGTACACCGACCAGTACGTCCGCCTGCGCAGCAGCACCTGCATCCCGGTCTGCACCGGCGAGGATATGTACCTCAAAGAGAGCTTCCGGCCGCTGATCGAAGCGGGCGGCGTGTCGGTCATCCACCCGGACATCCTGACGTGCGGCGGCGCGCTGGAACTGAAAAAAATCGCCGACTTGGCGGACGAGCACGGCGTCGCGGTAGCAGTGCATATGGCGGAAAGCCCGGTCGCGTGTATGGCGGCGGTGCAGACGTGCGCCGCCATGTACCACTGCCTGGCGCTGGAATTCCACTCGGTGGACGTCCCGTGGTGGAGCAGCATGGTGACGGGTCTGCCGGATCCGCTGATCCGCGACGGCTTCATCCGGGTGCCGGACAAACCGGGTCTGGGGTTCGACGACGTGGACGAAGCCGTGCTGCGCGCGCACATCAACCCGCGCATTCCGGGGCTGTGGGAACCGACCGGCGCGTGGGATACCGAGTTTGCCAACGACCGCATCTGGTCGTAAAAAAAACGGAGGAACAAAATTATGAATCGGAAAGAAGTATTGCGCGAATTTGACAGTCAGCGCGCATGGACGGATGCATACGTCGCCGACGGAATCGAGCGGTTCCGCAAAGGCGACCTAGTGCTGCAATTCTACGACCGGTCGATGCAGCCGGTGCAGCACGTCCGGGTACAGGCCGAGCAGGTGGATCACGATTTCAATTTCGGCGCGAACCTGTTTATGCTCGACGAATTCAACACCCCGGAACAAAACGCGCACTACCGCGACACGTTCCGGCAGGTGTTCAACGCCGCGACGCTGCCGTTTTACTGGTGCGATTTGGAGCCGGAGCAGGGCAAGCCGCGCTTTGCGGCGGACAGCCCGCGCGTCTACCGCCGCCCCGCGCCCGACCTGTGCCTGGAATACTGCGAAGCGAACGGCATCCGCCCCAAAGCGCACTGCCTGAACTACGACGTGTGGACACCGCTGTGGGTGCCGCAGGAAGTCGGTGCGGTGAAACGGCTGCTGGACAAACGCATGGCCGAGCTGGCAGCGCGCTACCGCGGCCGCATTCACGGCTGGGAAGTGACGAACGAACTGCTGTGCGGCCACTATTCCAGGCTGCGCGAAAACCGGCAGGCCACGCCGTTTTTCTGGGAACGGGACAACATGGAGTGGAGCTTTGAAACCGCGCGGCGCCACTTCCCGCTGAACGAGCTGATCGTCAACGAAGCGCACGGCATTTGGGAAGGGTTCCACGGCGACCGCAGTCAGTATTACATGGAAATCGAGCGGGCGCTGCTCAAAGGCGCGCCGATCGACACCATCGGCTTCCAGTTCCACATATTCGCGCATCGCGAAAAAGAAGCCGAATCGGGCAAAACGCGGTACAACCCGCAGCATATCTGGCAGGTGCTGGATCGCTACGGCGATTTCGGCAAGCCGATGCAAATCACCGAAATCACCATCCCCGCCTATTCGACAGATCCGGAAGACGAAGCAATTCAGGCGCAGATGCTGCGGGAGCTGTACCGCATCTGGTTTGCGTCCGAGCATATGGAAAGCATCATCTATTGGAACATGATCGACGGGTACGCCGCGTTTGCGCCGCAGGGCGACATGACCGCCGGGGAAAACTATTTGTACGGCGGGCTGCTGCGGTTCGACGGTTCGCCCAAACCGGCATTCTACGCGCTGCGCGACCTGATCCACAAAGAATGGCACACCAGCGCTTCGGCCGAAACCGCCGACGGCACGGTATCGCTCCGCGCATTTTACGGCACCTACCGCCTGACCGTTACCGCCAACGGCAGAACAACGGTGCAGACCGTGCATTTCGGCAAAGACGGCGGTGCCGTGCGTGTGGTGCTGGACGGCGAATAACCGGACGCGGCAATCCCCGCGTAATTTCGGACAATTGCATCAAAAAGGCGGCAGATCGCGGTGGAATCCGCGCTGCCGCCGTGCGATAATAGAGAACGCAAGGAGGAATGCAATATGCAGTTTAACAATCGGGACGATATTATTGCACTGACCCCGTCGTGGACGGGCGAACGTTTCCCGGACGGCCGGCCAAAAGTGCCGGATCGCTACCTGGACGCGCTGTACACAATGACGCTGGAAGAACTGTGGAAGCCGATTTTTGTGCTGGGGTACGAAAACCAGTTCGTCGGCGGGCTGCACAGCCTGCACCCGGAGTTCGACGCCGACGGCCAGGTGCGCTGCAAACTGATCGGCCGGGCGGTGACGGCAGTGTATGCGCCGACGCGCCCGGACTATTACGCCGCGTCGTTTGCGCAGGCCGCCGCCGAAGGCCGCACCGGCACGCCGAACCAGTGGGTAATCGATTCGCTGACCGACCGCGACGTGCTGGTGGTCGATATGTTCGACAAAATCTACAAAGGCACGTTCCTGGGCGGCAACCTGACGACCGCCGTCCACGCCAAAACGCACACCGGCGGCGCAGTGATCTGGGGCGGCGTGCGCGACGTGGAGCAAATGCAGAAAGTGCCGGACACCCAGGTTTATTACCGCGGGATCGACCCCACGCCGATCCGGGACTTTGTGATGACCGGGTTCAACACCCCGGCGCGCATCGGCAGCGGCGAACACGCGGCGCTTTGCCTGCCGGGCGACGTGGTGTACGGGTGCAGCGGCGGCGTCCTGTTCATCCCGCCGCAGCTGGTGATGGACGTGGTGGACAGCGGCGCCAAAACGCAGGTGAAAGACCTGTTCGGGTTCGAAATGATTACCCAGAACAAATTTACCACCGCACAAATCGACCGCAACACCTGGACAACCGAGATGCTCGACCTGCTGACGGAATTCATCCGCACCGATCCGCGCGGCGAACCGTACCGCAGCATTGACTGGACGCGGGAATATCAGCTGGCGCGCGACGGCGACCCCACGGATACGCAGTCGGCGCTGTAACGCCGATTGCTCACACACACAGCACACCGACCGCCGCAACGCCGATCCCTACGCCGATCCATTGGCGGACGGTCAGCCGCTCCCGGAAGCAAAACCGCCCCACCAGCGCGGTCAGTGCCGACACGGTGCAGTTGTACGCCGGGTACAGCAGCGTGCCGGGCAGCAGCGCCCGGACGGATAATTTGGTGCGCGCTGCTGCCGGTTGGCAGTGCCGCACCGCCGCAACCCAAAAAAGGCCCGCCCGACGGCGGATCTTTGAACCGGTGAACCGCAAACGGGACTCCGCCGGTTCACCGATTTTTCGCAGATTGCTCACACACACAGCACGCCGACCGCCGCAACGCCGATCCCTACGCCGATCCATTGGCGGACGGTCAGCCGTTCGCGGAAGAAAAACCGCCCCACCAGCGCAGTCATCGCCGATACGGTGCAGTTGTACGCCGGGTACAGCAGCGTGCCGGGCAGCACGCCGTTGGCGTAGGTGTTCACGCACTGAAATGCGCCGAGCAGCACGCCGACCGCCGCGCCGGGCAGCAGCGCCCGGACGGACAGCTTGGTGCGCGCCGCCGCCGGCTGACGGTGGTGCGCGACCGCCCAGACCGGGAGCATCGCTGCCGCAGCCGTCAGGTACGCGACCGCGACAAACGCGAACACCTGCGGCGCAGTGCGGGTGGCGTAAACCTTCTGCGTGATGCCGATCAGCCCGTTGCACAAAAACGACAGCAGCGTCAGTGCCAGCCATGCGCCGTTTCCGGCGGTGCCGTCGGTTCCGGTGCGCGGCGTCGGCGCGGCAGACAGGCAGCAGGCAGCAACCGCCAGCGCGGCGCCGATGATTTTGAACGTACCGAACGGCTCGTGCAGCACCACGGCGGACACCGCCGTCGGCAGCAGCATCGAAAAATTGTTGATGAGCACCGTCAGCGCCATATTCCCCTTGGCGAATGCGCAGACGTAGCTCAGCTGGAACGCGGCGGACAGCACACCCATTGCAATGCCCGCCCAAACAGTGGCGGCGGAAACCGCCGTCGCTGCCAGCATCGGCAGCAGCGGGAGCGCGCCCGCGGCAAACATCATCGCGTTGAACAGCATCCGGTCGGGCAGGCCGGTACCGGCGTGTTTGGAAAACCGCGCCTGGAGCGTGATTTTCGTCAGCGCCATCACGGACAGCAGCGGGATCAGCAGATATTTCATTTCCGAATCGCTCCCCAATGCAGCCCGAGCGGTTCCAGCCGCCGCCCGTCGGCTTCATACGCCCGGTCGCCGAAATTGACGATCACTTCGATTTCATCCCCAAATACGGCGCGCTGAACGGTGCAATCCGGCGTCAGAACACCAAAATCCGTCATTTCCATCAGCCCGACGGCGCGGTGAACAGCCGAAATCGTCCGGTAACTGTCCAAAATTGCGCCGCGCAGCCGCGGATAGTTCCCGACGGTGAACGAATACAGCGGCGGGCAGCCGTACAGGCAGGCAAACAGCGTTTTGCGGCGGATCTGCGCGGGGGACATCTCCGTGGAATCGCCCCAGTACGGGAACGCCAGAATGCAGTCGTGATACACCAGCTCCAGCATCGGGAACCGGTACGCCGGGTGCAGCATATAGCGCGCAATATGGGCTTCCTGCGCATCGGTGTAGACGTGCGCATGGTTCCGTCCGGCGTCCCGGTTGCGGAACACCACCGGGCTGTGCAGCCCTTCGGCGTAGTCCAGGTCGTCGATCAGATCTTCGAACCCGTCCTCCGTCCCGACGATCAGCCCCATATCGCGCAGCGATGCAAATGCGCCGCGCTTGACGGTCAGGCAGTCGTCAACGGTCAGCGGGTGGCGAGGGTCAAAGCATTCGCCGACGCCCGTGCCGTACACGTCGATGAACCGGCCGCGGTATGCGGGGTACTGCGTCAGAATCGGCGGAATCTCTTCGCGCATCCGCTGCGCCGCAACGGCGGGGCAGAGCGCATTTTGGGCGTGAAACTGCCCGTCGAACCCTTTGAGTGCCCACGCGGAAGCCAATTCGCCGCTGCGGCTGCGGGCGATTCCGGCGGGGTAATCCTTCATCCGGCGGGCGGTGTAGCCGCAGTTGCGGACGCGATTGGTGGGCACCACGCCGACCAGCGCAGGGTTCAGCACGTCGTTGTAATTGTCGTACTGCGTCGCCAGGTACCCGAACCGCTCCGCCAACGGCTGCGCCAGGCGCGAATCGCCGTCGAAAAACAGCCCGAACATCGCACGGTCCACGCCGTTTGCGTGCAGATCGGCGGCGACGTCCAGCATCGCGCCGCCGGTGTCCGGCACGCGGTCGGTGTCGCGGTCGGCGTACATTACTTCGTCGTACCCGTCGTTCCACACCCAAAAAATTGCGCCGCCGATCAGCTGCGCCAGCGCAGGCGTGCGTGCGATTTTGTCGCGGAGCGGGACGGCGGCGGGGCGCATCGCCCGGTACGCGCGGCAGGCGGCCGCCGCCGTGCCAAAGATTCGGTACCGCACCGTGACGGGCGCGTCGGACGTGAGGGTCAGGTGGTACCGCCCGTCCGCCCAGCGCAGCGCGTAGCCGGTGTGCAGTCCGCTGTCGGTGGTGATCGCCAGGCACTTGCCGCCGCGCTCCATCAGGAATAGGTTCAGCGTTTTTTCGCGGCAATTGCGGGCGCGGGTCAGGCCGTCGAGCGCGAATTCGCCGGGGTCTGTCGGCACGTCCACCGGCAGCGCAATGCCTTCGTCCACCGGCAGAATCAGCCGGTCGCCGGGCTGTGTGTCCGGCACGGGCAGCGTACCGGCAGCGGACAGCGTCATCCATCCGCCGCACCAGCCGGGGACGGCGTCGGTGTCCAGCCGAAATCGGACGTCGCCGTCCGTCAGCACAATGGGGTTTTCACAGGAATTCATGTACTTCGTCTCCAATCGGGATTTTCTTCGTATTATACCGCGCAGCTCCGCACAATGGAATGCATTTTTCCGTGCAGGATATGGACATTTTCGACTTTTCGTGCTACAATGGGGGCGAGGTGATCCACGATGGACGATACATTGTACGAAAAATACGCCGACGCGGCGGAGACGGATCTGGGTCTGTACTACTGCGGCTACCGCGACCGGACGCCGAACCATGTGTATGGGCCGGAGATTCGGACGCATTTTCTGCTGGTGCTGGTGGAAGCCGGAGCAGCCAGACTGGACGCCCCGGGCGGGTCCATCCCGTTCGGCGCGGGGCAGATGCTGACCATGTTCCCCGGGGAGCGGATTGCGTACCGCGCGGAAACGCCATGGTCCATCCGGTGGATCGGCGTCAACGGCAGCGCGCCGGAATCCGCGCTGGCGGCCATCGGCGTGACGCGCAGCCACCCCATCTGCCGCCCCAGCCGGTTCCGGACGCTGTGCAGAATCTGCACGGAGCTGTATCAAATCCAGTACGACGGCGCGCTGCGGACGCAGTACCGCGTGCAAACGCTGCTCCACTGCTTTTTTGCGGAGCTGATGGCCGACGAACGCCCCGCCCCGCGCCCCGACCCCGTCGAAGTGGCGGTGCGCATGATCCGCTACAACTTAGCGGGAGACCTGCGCGTGGAAACGCTGGCCGAAAGCGTGTTCCTGGACGAATCGTATTTCGGGCGGATGTTCCGTGCCCGGATGGGGATGTCGCCCAAAGCGTATATCCGCCAGCAGCGCATGGCCGCCGCCAAAACCATGCTGCGCACCACCGACCGCCAGATCCAAACGGTCGCAGCAGCGGTGGGGTACAGCGACCCGCTGTATTTTTCGCGGGTGTTTCAGCAGGCAGAAGGCATTTCGCCGACGGCGTTCCGGGCCAAATACCAAAATCAGGACCCCAGCGTCGGCCATCCATAATGCATGGCGTTCAAATCGTTAATGGAATTATCGGGAGGAATTACAAATGTTTGCAGAATTAACGGGAAAACGCGCCCTCGTCACCGGATCCAGCCGCGGCATCGGCCGGGCGATTGCCATCGCGCTGGCAGAAGCCGGGGCGGATATCGTGCTGCATTGCAGCCGGGACGGCGAAAAAGTGCGCGCCGTGCAGCGGGAAATTGCGGCGATGGGGCGGCAATGCAGCGTGTGCACCGCCGACCTCAGCACCGCAGACGGCGCGGACGGGCTGATCGACCGCGCCGGGCATATTGATGTGCTGGTGCTGAACGCGTCGATGCAGTTCCGCAACCGGTGGGATCAAATCTCCCCGGCCGAGTTCGACGCGCAGGTCAACTGCAACTGGCGGGCGTCGCTGAGCCTGATCCGGCAGGCGGTTCCGGCGATGCAGGCGCAGCGCTGGGGGCGGATCGTCGCAATCGGTTCGGTGCAGGAAGCCAAACCGCATCCCGATATGCTGGTCTATTCCGCCAGCAAAGCGGCGCAAACGGCCATGATCCGGTCGCTGGCGGTTCAGCTGGCCGCGGACGGGATCACGCTGAACGACGTGGCGCCCGGCGTGATTTATACCGACCGCAACGTGGATGCGCTGGCCGACCCGGCCTATGCCAAAATTGTGACCGACTCTATTCCTATGGGATATTACGGTCAGCCGCAGGACTGCGCCGGGATCGTCCGCCTGCTGTGCAGCGATGCCGGGCGCTACATCACCGGGCAGCGGATATTTGTGGACGGCGGAAAAAGCCTGTAAAAACTGCGCCGCCAAACGCAAAGTTTCACTTCTCCCCTTGCATTTTTCCGCAAAATATGCTACGATATGTGTAACCGTGTATTTTTGCAAGAACGAAGGGGAAGATGATCTAATGCCGAGAACCGATGGGAAAAGAGTCAAAAATATCGAGCCGATGTATGCCGTCGTGCCGCATATCATGGTACACCGGTACGACGCGCTCAACGCGATTACCGAATATATTCCGTACCGCCCCATCCACGACTATATTATGAAAAAGCGCCGCGAGGACGTGCGGCTGAGCCATATGTGCGTGCTGATTGCGGCGTACCTGCGGTGCATGGCAGAATTTCCGCTGCTGAACCGCTTTATCATGAACAAAAAAATCTATGCCCGCAACGAAGTGTGCGTCAGCATGGTGGTGCTGCGGCCGGGCGATATGGATGGGACAATGTCCAAAATCTACCTGGACAAATCCGACACCATTTTCGACGTCAACCGCAAAATCAACGAATTCGTCGCCGGAAACCGCGCGGCGGCCGTGACGAATTCGACCGACAAGATGATCAAAGTCCTGCTGAACGTGCCGGGGCTGCTGCGCGGCGGCGTCAACATTTTCCGGTGGATGGACAAGCACGGCCTGCTGCCGCGGTCGATCATCAAAGCCAGTCCGTTTCATGCCAGTTTGGTGATTTCCAACCTGGCGTCGATCCGGACAAACCACATTTACCATCATCTGTACGAATTCGGAACGTCCAGCGTGTTTATCACCATGGGCAACAGCGTGGAGCGCCCGTACTACGACGAATCGCGCACGGTGCAGCTGGAACGCTGCCTGCCGATCGGCGTCGTAATGGACGAGCGCATCTGCTCCGGGAGCTACTTTGCCAAAGTGTTCCGCCGGATGCAGCAGTACCTCAACGACCCCACGCTGCTGGAAGCCCCGCCGGAGACGGTGGTGGAGGACGAATAAAATCACGGAACGCATACGAAAAAACCAGGCCGCGGCCTGTTTTTTTCTTTATGGGGTGCGGGTTTGCCGGGCGTATGCTTTCGGCGAAAGTCCGCAGGCTTTTTTGAATATCGACGAAAAATAGGCCGCGTTGCAAAATCCCAGGCAATCGGAAACTTCCGTGACGGAAAAGTCGGACTGCGCCAGCAGCCACTTGGCTTCGTCGATCCGCAGCTTTTCGATGTAGGCACGGATGCTCATCCCCGTACGCTGCCGGAACATATGGCTGAGCGTGGACACGCTGCAATGCAGCGTGCGGGCGAGCTGCGGCATGGTCAGCGCGGTGTGGTGGTGCACGTGGATGGTGCGCAGCAGCCGCGTGTACAAATCGTCGTTGTGCGGCGCAACCGTGCGGCGCTGTGCCGCATACATCGTCAGCATAATCACCAGCGGGCGCACCACGGTGTCCACGGTGTCGTCCGGTACCGGCGGGCGCAGATAGCGGGCGCGCATGGCGACCAACTGATCGTACGGAACGTGGTGCACGTTTGCAAAGTGGCGGACTTTCCCGGTCGCGACGGACTCGTCACGCCCTAGGTATCCGCTGACGGACAGAAACCCGATGCAGGTACCGTCCGGCGCGAGCGGGTACACATATTCGCCCACACCGGCGTAGCATACGCCAAAAAATGCGCCGCTTGCGCACACCTGCCGCACCCGGCTTTGGCGGCGGATACACTCCGGCCAGCACGCGCAAACGGTCTTGACGTAGTGGCAGTAGGGATTCAAGTGAAAGTTGTATTTCACGAATTCCGGCCATTCCGCCGGTGCGCCGTGCAGCGTGATCTGGTATTTCAGATCCGAAACCAGAAAATCCAGATACCGGGTGATATCGGTGCAGTCGATGCCCATGTGCGTTTTCCCTCCCCGCGAGATTGCACGATTTCATAAAAATCAGGCGAAAAAACGAATGAAAAATACGGAACCGCGTGCTATGATTATACCATACCCGGCAAAACCGGGTCAAGCAAATTTGAGAAAAGCGGGGGACTTATTTTGGAACAAACGATGATTACGGAGCCGGAGCGCCGCATCCCGGTGGCCGGGACGTATGATGTGATCGTGGCGGGGAGCGGCCCGTCCGGATTTGCCGCGGCGGTCATGGCGGCGCGCGGCGGCGCCAAAACGCTGCTGATCGAGGGGCAGTCCAGCGTAGGCGGGATGTCCACCAGCGGACTGATGAGCCATTTTTCCGGAACCGTGGACAGCCTGTTGTACCGGGAACTGCTGGAGCGGATGAATCGGCACAACCGGGCGGACGCGCCGTTCGTCGGCAGCATCGACCCGGAGCAGTTGAAAACCACGTATCTGGAAATGCTGGCGGAAGCCGGGGTGACGATCCGGCTGTATACGTTTGTGTGCGACGTGATTCGGACGGGGGATTGCGTGCGCGGCGTGATTACGGAAAGCAAAAGCGGTCGGGAAGCCTTTCTGGGTCGGGTGCTGGTGGACGGCACGGGTGACGGAGACGTGGCCGCGCGTGCCGGAGCGGCATATCGAAAGGGACGGGAAACGGACGGCAAAATGCAACCGGCCACGCTGATGTTCAAAGTCGGCGGCGTGGATATGGCGCGTGCCGTGTTTCCGCCGTCGTTCGAAACGACGATCCAAACGGAAAAAGGCGAGCTGCAGGCGCTTGCCAAGCAGCATTTGCCGTTTCCGGCCGGTCATGTGCTGCTGTATGCCTCGCCGGTTCCGGGCATCGTGACGTGCAACATGACCAACTGCATCGAAGTGGACGGCACCGACGCGGCCGACCTGACGCGTGCGGAGCAGGTTTGCCGGTCGCAAATGAACCCGATTGTCGATTTCTTGCGCGCATATGTACCGGGGTACGAGCGGTGCGAAATCGTCAGCGCGGCGGCGATGATCGGCGTTCGCGAAACGCGGCACTTTGTCGGCGAAGCGCAGATTTCGGAAGCGGATATTTTGGCGGCGCGGCAGTTTGACGATTGGGTGGTGCACGGTGCGCATTTCGACTTTGACGTGCACAATCTGACCGGCCCAAGCCTGGATCGAACCGGGATGCAAAAAGGATTCCCGCAGCCCAAGGGGTATACGATCCCGTACGGATGTCTGGTGCCGAAGCGGCTGGACGGACTGCTGCTGAGCGGGCGCAACATTTCCGGCACGCACTTGGCGCACGCCAGCTTCCGCGTGATGCCGATTTGCGTGGGGATCGGCGCGGCGTGCGGCGCGGCGGCGGCCATTGCGGTGCATCGCGGGATTTCGCTGCGCGACGTGCCTGTGGCGGAAATTCAGCGCGTTATCCGGTGATGCCGTCGGCCGCAGGACTTGACGCACCGCGAATTCGGACGACGATCCCGGCCGGAAGACAAGCGGCGGATTCTCCGGCGCGCGACAGCTTGCCGGAGCGGACGCAGATCTGGTCGGGGCAGTCGGAGGATTCGAACCATATCGCCCCGTTTTCGGAGATAATCGTCACTGGAATTGCGCCGTCAAATTGGAATTCCTGCCGCGCAGGGTCGCGGAGATCGATGACCGCGCAGCGCTCGCCGTCCCGGTAAATTTCGGCTGCCGCGCCCGCCTGTGTGGGGCGCATCCGCAGCATCAGCAGGGATGCCGCCACAATCAGCCCGATCAGCACGATGTCCGCCGGGCGCAGTATCCGGGTTTTGGTCATGAGCGCCGCCTCCGTTCCGTTGATATGCCCTTATTATAGCACATTTTCAACGGAATGAGAAGCCGTTTAGCCCGTTTTTTCGCTGCAAAATACGTGCCCGCCGATGGTGGTGATGACCGGCAGCGAGCGCATCCACGCATTGCTGGTTTTGGCGGGATTATAATAGTAGATGGCGCCGCCGGTGGGATCCCACCCGTTCAGCGCGTCCTGCGCGGCGCGCACGGCGGAATTGGCCAGCGGCTGATTGATTTGCCCGTCGGTCATGCAGGTGAATGCGCCGGGCTGATACACGACGCCCGCAATGGTGTTGGGAAACGATGGGTGCGCCACCCGGTTGAGAATGACGGCGCCCACCGCGACCTGCCCGGTGTACGATTCGCCCCGCGCCTCCGCCGAGATCACGCGCGCCAGCAAGGCGGCGTCGTCGTTGCGGGATTCGGCCACCGCGCCGCCGCTCAGGCCCAGCGCTTGAAGCGTCTGCACCCCGGCGATACCGTCGGACGTCAATCCGTGGTCGGATTGAAATTGTTTGACAGCCCGCGCCGTTGCCGCGCCGTAAATGCCGTCGGTCGTCACGTCATACCCCAATGTTTTCAGCTTTTGCTGCACCGCCCGGACTTCGTCTCCGCGCGACCCCACGCGGGAAAGTGTTTCCTGCGTCTGCGCCGTGTCGGTCAGCGTCAGGAAACACAGCCCGATCAGCACCAGCACGCCGATCTGCCACGCCCGCAGCAAAACGGATTTCCATGGGAAGGATTTGGATTGCATTTGAAATCAGCTCCTTTTGGGTCAGTTTTCCCGGCGCGGGCGCGGATATGCGAAAACGAGCGAATAGATATATATAATAGTAGGAGGATTGAAAATGCAGGATGAAATTCGATTGCGGCTGTCGTCCGGCCGGGAACTGCGCCTGTACCGCGACGACTGCGGCCGGCTGATGGCGCAGCTGTCCGGTGCATGCAGCCGCTGCATCGACGGCAGAAGCGGAACGCGGCTGTGCGCGCAGGACTGCGGCGATTGCGTTCGGGTAACGTATGATGTTGGCGGCGAAACCTGGGCGGCTGCGCTGAAAGAATCGGAATTGGCGCTGGGGGTCGGCCGGGTGGCGCACAAGATATGATTTGGTGCGGGTTGGTTGCGACATTTATGTCCCGGCAAGTGTTGAGGGGCAACTCCCTCAGCCACAGTATTTTCCCACGTTGCGCTGTGCTCGCGGTACGATTCCAAGGCGGGCGATCAATGATTGCCCCTACGGGGGTGGGGTGGTTGCAACAATGCTGGCCCGGTACGGCCTATGGCAACTCCCTCAGCCTTCGGCAGCTCCCTCGCGAGGGAGCCGTGTACTGAAAGACTCATGTAGTAGATAGATTATTTTCGGCCGAGGTCTATCTTTCGGCCGAAGGGTTATTCTCCAAGTGAGGCTATCCCGGCAACACGATAAAAAAGGCTCCCTCTCGAGGGAGCTGGCTCGCGCCGCAGGCGCGAGACTGAGGGAGTTGCCTTCCGCCGCAGCGCAACCGCAGTGTTGCAGCTAAACCCGCGGTGCCGACGTACGGGAAGCACTCCTGCAACAGGGAGAATCTCGCGGTATGGAAGGCAACTCCTTCAGCCTTCGGCAGCTCCCTCTCGAGGGAGCCAATTACCACAAGATCCATGTAGTCGGGGAATCTATTTCGGCCGAAAGCATCTTTTCCCCACGCGCTACCCCGTCAACACGACCCCCAGGCTCCCTCGCGGCGGCCGTGTCGGCCGCGTGCTGGCGCCGCAGCGCCTGAGTGAGTTGCTTTCGGCCACAGCAATGCTCCCCGACCCCAGCACCCCCATCGGTACCCCCTAAAAAATCCAGGCATACAACATCTAGTATCCCGGAAAAAGATTCAAAAACCCGCAAAAAAC
>CAJKBQ010000020.1 GCA_905198155.1 uncultured Eubacteriales bacterium | reverse complement strand
CGAAAAAGCGCAGAATTGCGCAGCTTTTGCCCGGAAAATGCGCGTTTGCACCGTCTGCCCTGTGGCTGTGCGACGGGATGAAGAAATCGCCCACCGATGCGCGCAATTTGCGTTGAAAAACGCGGAAAAGAGCGAAAAAACGCGATTATGCAGCGTTTTGTTGAGTTTTGCGCGGAAATTTGAATTTTTGCAGCATATCACCGTGGCGTGCCCGGAACAATGATGAAAATTAAAGTGAAATTTATTCACATCGAATGCAGCAAAAATGGCGCAAAAAATCGGAGCAGCCCGATCGGGTCACTCCGAATTTTTCCAATCAAAATGTCTTTCAAACACTTTTATGATAATAATTGCAATTTACGCACGAAGCCATCCAAACGACTCGTTTTTGCCCAAACTGCATCAGAATTCGCAGTTGGACGGCGTGCGCGGGAACGGGATCACGTCGCGGATGTTGTCCACGCCCGTCAGGAAAATCAGCAGCCGCTCAAAGCCCATTCCAAACCCGGAGTGGACGCAGCCGCCGTATTTGCGCAGGTTCAGGTACCAGCCCAGCCCGTCTTCTCCGGCCGGGATGTGCAGCTCCTCCATGCGCTGCGCCAAACGGTCGAACCGCTCTTCGCGCTGGCTGCCGCCCATCAGCTCGCCGGAGCCTTGCACCAGCAGATCGACGGCCGCAACCGTTTTGCCGTCGTCGTTTTGGCGCATATAGAACGCTTTGATGTCCTTCGGCCAGTCGTACACGAAGCACGGCGACCGGAAATAGACCTCGGTGAGGTATTTTTCGTGCTCTTTTGCGGTATCTTCGCCGAATTTCGGCTCGTTTTCAAACGGAACCTCCGCGTGGCGCTTGCGCAGGATGGCGATGGCTTCGTCGTGCGACACGCGCGCGATTTTGGAGTTGACCAGCGCGTCCAGCTTGGCGTGCAGCGGAGTTTTGGTATACTGTTCCAAATATGCAAGTTCATCCGTGCCGCGCTCCATCACATAGCGGACAATATATTTGAGGAAATCTTCCTCGATATCCATCAGCTGATGCAGGTCGCAGAACGCGATTTCCGGCTCGATCATCCAGAATTCGGCCGCATGGGTTTTGGTGTTGGAGTTTTCGGCGCGGAACGTGGGGCCGAACGTATACACCCGCTTGAACCCCATCGCGAAGATTTCGGCTTCCAGCTGGCCGGTGACGGCGAGGCAGGTTTTTTTGCCGAAGAAATCGCGGTTGTAGTCCACTTTGCCGTTGATGCGTTCCAGATCCAGCGTGGTGACCTGGAAGGTTTGGCCGGCGCCTTCGGCGTCGTTGCCGGTGATCAGCGGGGTGTGGACGTACACATAGCCGCGCTGCTGGAAGTAGTCGTGGATGGCGGCGGCGGCCAGGTTCCGGACGCGGAACACCGCTTGGAACAGCCGCGTGCGCGGGCGCAGATACGCGATTTCGCGCAGGTATTCCAGCGAATGTTTTTTGGGCTGGAGCGGATAATCTTCGGTGGACGCGCCTTCCAGTTTCAGCGCGGCGGCGTGCAGTTCCAGCGACTGATTTTTGCCCTGCGACTCCACCAGCGCGCCGGTGACGGTGATGGCCGAGCCGACGAACCAGCGCTGCACTTCGGCGTACTCCGGCAGCGTATCGTCGTACACGATCTGCATATCGCGGGTGACGGTGCCGTCGTAAAACGAGATGAACCCGAACGTCTTTTGTTTGCGGTGATTCCGAATCCACCCCTGGACGGTGACCTGCCGGCCCAGGTACTGCTCCGGCGCGGCAAACAAGTCGCGCAAATCTACGATTTGACTCATAATGCTTGGACTTCCCTTCTCAATAATTTATATCATCGCGGTGACGCAATATTCTATCTTTTCAGTTTAGCAGAATGTGCGGCGGATGTCAAGCGTTTTGGGAGAAAAGTTGGGGGAAGCCCCTCTCCGCTCGCGGTGCTCGCTCCGGCGCCCCAGAGGGGTAGTGCTCCACGCAGTGAGCACTTACGATGCAGAGCGTCGTACGTTTGGCAGATGGGGATGCGCAACGTGGGAAAATTGCTGCGGATGGATGGACAACTCCCTCAGCCTCTCGGCAGCTCCCTCGCGAGGGAGCCGGGTACCACAAAATTCATGTAGTCGGAACATTTTCTGCGGCCGATGGATTTTATCTTCACGCACTACCCCGGCGGTACGACAAAAGGCTCCCTCGCGGCCGCGACTGCGTCGGCGGTGTGCTGTCTCGCGCCGCAGGCGGGAGACTGAGGGAGTTGCCTTCGGCCGCAGCGCAACCGCAATGATGCAGGCGGGCGATCGATGATTGCCTCTACGGGGGTTGAACAATTTCAAGAACAATAAAAATACCCAAAAATCCGTTCAAAATTTCGCAAAAGTTTTGGTTGACAAATGCACGGTAAAGTGCTAAAATAAATAACAAATCACATACCCGACGAGGCGCGCAGGATGCAAAGACTGCACGCGGAGGGGACTCTGGAGAATCCCAAGGAAATTGGGTGCCGAAGGTGCAAGACCGGGCGCGGGCGCGCGGTCGAATCTCTCAGGCAAAGGGACGGAGCGGATAATCGGTCGCGGCCATCGCAGGCGCGGTCGGGTTCGGCGGAGAACTTGCTCCGGAGTCGCAGATTTGCATTTGCCACAGCGCAGATGAAGATCGGCGATTATTTATTTCTGGAGGGGTTTTGTAAAATGGATGCTGTATTGAAGATTGTCAACACCATCAACGACTATCTGTCGGACTATGTGCTGCTGATTCTGCTGGTGGCTGCGGGCTTGTTTTTCACGATCAAGACGCGGTTTGTGCAGGTGCGGTGCTTCGGCGAAGGGATGCGCCGCGCGTTCGGCGGGTTTTCGATGCACGGCGGCAGGCAGAAAGGCGGGCTCAGCTCGTTTCAGGCGCTGGCGACGGCCATCGCGGCGCAGGTGGGTACCGGCAACATCGTCGGGGCGTGCGGCGCGATTCTGATCGGCGGCCCGGGCGCGATTTTCTGGATGTGGATCATCGCGTTCCTCGGCATGGCGACGATTTACGCGGAAGCGGTACTGGCGCAGGATACGCGGATTGTACACGAGGACGGGTCCGTCTCCGGCGGCCCGGTGTATTACATCCAGCGCGCGTTCAAGGGCAAGTTCGGCAAGTTTATCGCCGGGTTCTTCGCGGTTGCGACGGTGGTTTCCATCGGGCTGATCGGCGCGATGGTGCAGTCCAACTCGATTGCCGAAACGTGCAACACGGCGTTCGGCATTCCGGCCTGGGTGACGGGACTGGTGCTGGCGGCGCTGGTTGCGGTGATTCTGATCGGCGGGATTTCGCGGATTGCATCCGTGACGGAGAAAATGGTGCCGGTGATGGCCGGGCTGTATCTCATCGGCGGACTGATTGTGCTGGCGATGCGCATCAAATATGTGCCGGAAGCGTTCGGGATGATCTTTCAGTACGCGTTTGTGCCGAATGCGCTGATCGGCGGCTCGATCGGCTACGCGCTGAAAACGGCGATTTCGCAGGGCGCAAAGCGCGGCCTGTTCTCCAACGAAGCCGGTATGGGCAGCACGCCGCACGCGCACGCGATGGCCAACGTGAAAGACCCGCATGAGCAGGGCGTGGTGGCGATGGTCGGCGTGTTCATCGACACGTTCATCGTGCTGACGATGACGGCGCTGGTCGTGATTTCGACGCTGTACGCGGGCAACGGGATTCTGGCGTCCGGCGCGGCGCCGGAGGGCGTAGGCAAAACCAACATGGCGCAGATGGCGTTTTCGATGGTGTTCGGCGACAAGGTCGGCAACGGGTTTGTTGCGATGTGCCTGTTCTTCTTCGCATTCTCGACGATTTTGGGGTGGAACCTGTTCGGCAAGCTGAACATTGAGTACCTGTTCGGCAAAAAGGCCGTGGTGGTATTCTCCGTGATTGCGGTGGTGTTTGTGTTCCTCGGCACGCTCAGCGGCAACGATTTGGTGTGGGCGCTGATGGATCTGTTTAACTATATGATGGTGCTGCCCAACGTCCCGGCGCTGATTGCGCTGAGCGGACTGGTGGCGACGTCGGCGTTGGCGCACGGCCGCAAAAAGGCGGCGGCCGGGAAAGAATAATCCCATTTGGATGACGAATATTTGGCGATTTCCCGGCGCAGCAGGGCGAAAACCGGCTGCGCCGGTTTTTTATGCGCAAAATTTCGATGTTTCATCGGAAAACGCTTGATTTTTGACCGATTTCGGGTATAATAGAAGGTGGAAAAATTCTGAACGGAGGTACTTCCTATGTTAGTATCAGCAAAAGATATGCTCACCAAGGCCAAAGCCGGCCATTATGCGGTGGGTCAGTTCAACATCAATAACCTGGAATGGACCAAGGCGATCCTGCTCACGGCGCAGGAGTGCAATTCCCCGGTGATCCTCGGCGTGTCCGAAGGCGCGGGCAAGTATATGTGCGGGTTCAAGACGGTCGCGGCGATGGTAGACGCGATGGTGGACAGCCTGGGCATTACGGTGCCGGTGGCGCTGCACCTGGATCACGGCACGTACGAAGGCGCGAAGGCGTGCATCGAAGCGGGCTTCTCGTCGATCATGTTCGACGGGTCGCACTATCCGATTGACGAAAACCTGGAAAAGACTGCGGAGCTGGTCAAGATCACGACCGAAAAGGGCCTGTCGCTGGAAGCCGAAGTCGGCGCCATCGGCGGCGAAGAGGACGGCGTGGTCGGCATGGGCGAGTGTGCAGATCCGGACGAATGCAAACGCATTGCGGACCTGGGCGTGACGATGCTGGCGGCCGGGATCGGCAACATCCACGGCAAATATCCGGAAAACTGGCCGGGTCTGTCGTTTGACACGCTGGCGGCGGTGCAGGCGAAAACCGGGGAGATGCCGCTGGTGCTGCACGGCGGCACCGGGATTCCGGCGGATCAGATCAAAAAAGCGATCAGCCTGGGCGTGTCCAAGATCAACGTGAACACGGAGTGCCAGCTGGCGTTTGCCGAGGCGACCCGCAAGTATATTGAGGCGGGCAAGGATTTGCAGGGCAAAGGGTACGACCCGCGGAAACTGCTGGCGCCGGGATTTGAAGCGATCAAGGCGACGGTCAAAGAGAAGATGGAGCTGTTCGGCTCGGTCAACAAGGCGTAAGATGATTTTTCGATCGGGGTCGGCAAAAGTCGGCCCCGATTTTTGAAAATAGTTTGTCAACAGACTTTAGTAAATCGGAGGGAATCAAAATGGATTTGGCATACCTTCACGAATTCTGCCGGAAGTTCGACTACCCGGCGGCAGCGGAAACGGCACTGACGGCAGGGGCGCAGGCGATTGCCGCCGATCCGGAAGCGGGGCGGGTGTTTGACGCACTGGTCGCCGAATATGAGCGGCTGGGGACGGACACGGACCTGAACGCGGCGCTGCGCGAGCTTCGGCGCCACGACGGACATTTGGCGGTGCCGGCGGAGACGGCGGAGCTGCTGCTGTTCATCGCGTATTCGGCGCATTTGCATACATTATATATGGCGCGCGGAGTGTCCGAGGCGATTTACTTCGACTCGATGTGCGATTTGAAGTGGAAGCTGACGGAGTGTTACGAATGCCGGGGGATCTGGGGCAGCTTTGTGGCGGACTGGTTCCCGCGGTTTTTCCAGATGACGCGGTTTGCGCTCGGGCGGCTGCAGTACGAACTGATTCAAATGCCCCAAATCACGTCGGAAGACGGGAAATATGCGTTTGACGGCGACAAAGCGGTGAACGTCCACATCCCGTCGGCGGGGCCGCTGCGGCAGGACACGCTGGACGATTCGTTCCGCCGGGCGGCACTGTTTTTTGCACCGGAATTCCCGGACGGAACGGTGCGGTTTGTGTGCCATTCGTGGCTGCTGACGCCGATGCACGCGCAGATGCTGCCCGAAACCAGCGGAATCCGGCTGTTTATGCGCTATTTTGATATTTTCGGGTTCAAAGAGGACCCCAAAGATTCGGACCTGTGGCGGGTGTTCAACACGACAGACCTGCACGACGTGGACGCGCTGCCGGCCGACACGGGGCTGCGGCGGGCGTATATCCGGCTGCTGCGCAGCGGCGGTCACAGCGGCGCGGCATGGGGCGTGCGGATGATGCGCGTGCCGGAGCAGGGAGAATAAAAATCGGAACCGGGAACGGCGCGGGGATACGCGCAGTTCCCGGTTTGCTTGCGGATTCGGCGGAACGCCCGACGCCGTGTATGCTTTTTTACCGCGAAACGGTGCGATTTTCGACCGGTTTTTGCACAAGTTGACCATTCGCACATTGCACAAAAAAATCGAAAAAAATTTTCGCAGAAAAACGAAAAAAAGACTTGCAATTTGCGCGCGAATGTGGTATTATAATCAAGCGTGACTGCACAAGATATGCGATGAAGCGGGAGGTTGCGGCCTGTGTGGCCGGTTTTTCCGCAGAGTATGTCCGATTTCAAACCGGGCGAAGAAATATTCGGTTTCCCACGCGCGCGCTTTGCGCGATGCGGCCGGAAGCCAGACGTGTTCTGCAACCACCCGGCGTATGCCCGTTTGCGATTCCAACGCGAACCGGCGACCCGGTTTTTCAATGCCTTGGGTGGAAACACCCGAACGTGTGGAAGGTTTTTCGACACGCCGCCCGCCAAATTTTTTAAGGAGGCGATTCACGTGGCAGTCAAGGAAAAAATCAGAATCAGAATCAAGGGGTACGATCATCAGCTGGTCGATCAGTCGGCCGAGAAGATCGTTGCGACCGCGAAGCGTACCGGCGCGCAGGTTTCCGGACCGGTGCCGCTGCCGACCGAGAAGCAGATCATCACGATTCTGCGCGCTGTTCACAAGTACAAGGACAGCCGTGAGCAGTTCGAGATGCGGACGCACAAGCGCCTGATCGACATTCTGAGACCGTCCCAGAAAACCGTTGAGGCGATGATGGGACTCGAGCTCCCCGCCGGCGTCGAGATCGAGATCAAGCTGTAAACCCGCGGCTTGAAGCAGAGATCAACCAACCTGCGGCTGGGGTCAAGTTGGAAAAGCTCCAACCAATAACCTGCAAGGAGGACAATTGCAATGCAAAAAGGAATCATTGGCCGGAAAATCGGTATGACGCAGCTCTTTGACGAAAAGGGCAACGTGATCCCGGTGACCGTTGTGGAAGCCGGCCCCTGCGTGATTACGCAGAAGAAAACCGTCGAAAACGACGGGTACGACGCCGTTCAGCTCGGTTTCGGCGACATTAAGCTGAAAACCCAGAAAAACGGCAAAGGCGAACGCCGCCGCGCCGCGAAGTTCGAGGACAAGCCGGTCAACGTCACGATGCCGCTGCTCGGTCACTTCGCGAAAAACGACGTGGCGCCGAAGAAAACGCTGCGCGAGTTCCGGTTCGCGGATACGTCCGCGATGAACGTGGGCGACGTGATTAAGGCGGACGTGTTCGCAGTCGGCGACAAAGTGGACGTCACCGGCACCAGCAAAGGTAAAGGCTACGCCGGCGTGATTAAGCGCTGGAACTTCCAGCGGCTGAAAGAAACGCACGGTACCGGCCCGGTCGCCCGTCACGGCGGCTCCATCGGCTCCAACTCGGATCCGTCCCGCGTGTTCAAAGGCCGCAAGATGGCCGGTCACCTGGGCGCGGAGCGCGTCACCGTGCAGAACCTCACGGTTGCCAAGATTGACGCCGAGCATAACCTGATCGCGATTCGCGGCGCGATTCCCGGCCCGAACAAAGGGCTGGTCGTCATCGCCGACAGCGTGAAAGCGTAAGGGAAGGAGGAAACGAAATGTCGAATATCCAAGTTGTGAATATGGCTGGTCAGCAGGTCGGTGAGATCGAGCTGAACGATGCTGTGTTCGGCATCGAACCCAACGCGGCGGTAATGCACGACGTTGTGGTCAATTTCCTGGCCAATCAGCGTCAGGGCACGCAGTCTGCGCTGACCCGCGCAGAGGTATCCGGCGGCGGCAGAAAACCGTGGCGCCAAAAAGGCACCGGCCACGCCCGCCAGGGTTCCACCCGCGCACCGCAGTGGCGGCACGGCGGCATCGTGTTTGCTCCGAAGCCCCGTACGTACCGGTACACGCTGAACAAGAAAGTGCGCCGGCTGGCGATGAAGTCTGCGTTCTCCGCGAAAGTGAACGAGAACGAGATGATCGTGCTGGATGCGCTGACGGTGGAAGGGTACTCCACCAAAACGGTGGTCAATATGCTGAAAGCAGTTGGCGCCGACGCGAAAGCGCTGATTGTGCTTTCCGAAAACAATGCGCAGATCATTAAATCCGCCGCGAACATTCCGGGCGTGAAAACCGCGCTGGTCAACACGCTGAATGTGTACGATATCCTGAACGCTGACAAGTTCATCGTTGTGAAGGATGCGGTGGCTCAGATCGAGGAGGTGTACGCATAATGAACGCACACGAGATCATCATCCGCCCGATCATCACCGAAAAGTCGATGGCCGGCGCCCAGCAGAAAAAGTACACCTTTGAAGTCGCGCCGAATGCGACGAAGGTGGACATCGCGAAAGCGGTTGCCGCAGTGTTTGACGGCGTGAAAGTCGCCAAGGTCAACACGGTGCATATGCGCGGCCGCCTGCGCCGCCAGGGCCGCTTTGAGGGCTACACCAAGTCCTGGAAAAAAGCGATCGTCACACTGACCGCCGACAGCAAAGCCATCGAGTTCTTCGAGGGCATGATGTAATTCCTGCAAAACGCAGGGGCAACGTATGGGGCTGGGAGGCATCCGCCCCGCTAAGCCATCATGAGGAGAGTGAATCAAATGCCGATTATTACTTTTAAGCCGACGACCAACGGTCATCGCAATATGTCGGTTACCGATTACTCCGCGCTGAGCAAAAAAGGACCGGAAAAGTCCCTTTTGGAGCCGCTTTCCAAGAAATCCGGCCGCAACAGCTACGGGAGAATCACCGTTCGCCATCACGGCGGCGGCAACCGTCAGAAATACCGCATTATCGACTTTAAGCGCCAGAAAGCCGGCGTGCCGGCGACGGTGCTGTCGCTGGAATACGACCCGAACCGTTCCGCGTTTATCGCGCTGATTCAGTACGAAGACGGTGTGAAGAGCTACATCATCGCGCCGGACGGACTGAAAGTGGGCGACAAAGTGGTGTCCGGCGAGCACGCCGACATCAAACCGGGCAACGCGCTGCCGCTGGTGAACATTCCGGTGGGTACGTTTGTCCACAACGTGGAGCTGTATCCGGGCAAAGGCGCGCAGCTGGCGCGTGCAGCCGGGATCATGGCCCAGCTGATGGCCAAAGAAAACGGCCTGGCGCTGCTCCGTTTGCCGTCCGGCGAACTGCGCAACGTGCCGGTGACGTGCATGGCCACCATCGGCCAGGTCAGCAACGTGGATCACGAGAACGTGAAGATCGGTAAAGCCGGCCGCAAACGCCACATGGGATGGCGGCCCACCGTGCGCGGTTCCGTGATGAACCCGTGCGATCACCCGCACGGCGGCGGCGAAGGCAGAGCGCCGGTCGGTCGGCCGGGCCCGGTTACGCCGTGGGGCAAGCCGGCGCTGGGGTACAAGACCCGCGCCAAGCACAAGCCGTCTGATAAGCTGATTGTGAAGCGCAGAAACGGCAAGTAAGGCGAGCAGAAAGGAGCTTATTGAATTATGAGCAGAAGCATTAAAAAGGGTCCTTTCGTCCAGCCTGTGCTGCTGAAAAGGATTCAGGAAATGAATAAAGCCGGCGAAAAACGCATCGTGAAAACGTGGAGCCGCTCCTCCACCATCTTCCCGGATTTCGTCGGTCACACCATCGCCGTCCACGACGGCCGCAAGCATGTCCCGGTGTATGTGACCGAGGACATGGTTGGCCACAAACTCGGCGAGTTTGCACCCACCCGGACCTTCCGCGGTCACAGTGGGTCCAAAACGAGCGGCTGATAAAGGAAAGGAGTGTTTCGCATGGAAGCAAGGGCTTACCTGAAATATGCCCGCATTTCTCCCCGCAAGGTTTCGATCTTGCTGGATCTGATCCGCAAGCAGCCGGCCGACAAAGCAAAGGCCATCCTGAAGAACACCCCGAAGTCCGGCAGCGAACTGCTGCTGAAGCTTCTGGATTCGGCGGTCGCCAATGCGGAAAATAATCACAATATGGATGTTGCCAAGCTGTACGTTGCCGAGTGCTTCGTTTGCCAGGGCCCCATCCTCAAACGGATCCGTCCGGTAGCCCACGGGAGCGCGTTTCCGATTCAGAAGAAAACGTCGCACGTTACCCTGGTGCTCAAGGAAGCAGAATAAGAGAGGAGGAGGCAGATTATGGGTCAGAAAGTGAATCCCCACGGCTTGCGTGTCGGCGTGATCAAAGATTGGGACTCGCGTTGGTTCGCGGGCAAAGCAACCTTTGGCGATACGCTGGTGGAAGATTACAAGCTGCGCGGCGAGCTGAAGAAAAAGCTGTTTGACGCAGGTATTCCGAAAATCGAAATCGAGCGCGACGCCTCCAAGGTGCGCATTCATATCCATTGCGCAAAGCCCGGCGTTGTGATTGGCCGCGGCGGCGAAGCGATCGAAAAGCTGCGCTTGGAGTGCGAGCAGAAGCTCGGCAAACCGGTCAGCATCAACATTGTTGAAGTGAAAAACCCCGACACGAACGCACAGCTGGTTGCCGAGAGCATCGCGCAGCAGCTGGAGAAGCGCATTTCGTTCCGCCGCGCGATGAAACAGTCGATCGGCCGCGCGATGAAGCTGGGCGTGAAGGGCATTAAGGTGCAGGTATCCGGCCGTTTGGGCGGCGCGGAAATCGCCCGCACCGAGCAATATCATGAGGGCACCATCCCGTTGCAGACGCTGCGCGCGGATATTGACTACGGCTTTGCCGAAGCGGACACCACGTATGGCCGCATTGGTGTGAAGGCGTGGATCTACAAAGGCGAAGTGCTGGCGAACACCGCCCGCAAGCCGGCCGCCCGGAAAGAAGGAGGCAACCAGTAATGTTACTGCCGAAGCGTGTGAAATACCGCCGCGTGCACAGAGGTCGTTTGACCGGTAAAGCGACGCGCGGTGCGGTTGTGAATTACGGTGACTACGGTCTTCAGGCGCTGGAGCCGGCGTGGATCACCTCCAACCAGATCGAGGCTGCTCGTATCGCGATGACGCGTTACATCAAGCGCGGCGGTCAGGTTTGGATCAAAATTTTCCCGGATAAGCCGATTACCGAAAAACCGGCCGAGACCCGAATGGGTTCCGGTAAAGGTTCGCCGGAATATTGGGTGGCTGTGGTGAAACCCGGCCGCGTGATGTTCGAGATCGGCGGCGTGGAAGAAGGTTTGGCCCGCGAAGCGCTGCGGTTGGCTGCGAACAAGCTGCCGATCAAGTGCAAATTCGTGAAGAAGAATCAGGAAACGGATGGTGAGCAAGAATGAAGGCTTCCGAGATCAGAGAGCTGACCCCCGCCGAGCTCGAAAACAAGCTGCGGGACCTCAAAAAAGAGCTTTTCAACCTGCGTTTTCAGCACGCCATCAATCAGCTCGATAACCCGATGCGCATCAATGCGGTCAAAAAGGACATCGCTCGCATCCTGACGGTTATGCACGAGTCCAACGACGCGCAGGCGTAATCGGAAGGGAGGATGAAGCTGTGGAACGCAATTCAAGAAAAACGATTGTCGGCAAAGTAGTCAGCAACAAGATGGACAAAACCATCGTGGTTGCGATGGAGGACAGCGTGAAGCATCCGCTTTACGGCAAGATCGTGAAACGCACGGTGAAATTCAAAGCGCACGACGAGCAGAACGAGTGCAATATCGGCGATCGCGTACGCATCATGGAGACCCGTCCCCTCTCGAAAGAGAAAAGATGGCGTCTGGTAGAGATTATTGAGAAGGCCAAATAATTTGGCCCGCTAAAGGAGGAACGCACTGTGATACAGCAGCAGACCTTGCTGAAAGTAGCTGATAATACGGGCGCGAAAGAGCTCATGTGCATTCGCGTGTTGGGCGGCTCCGGCAGAAGGTATGGGAATATCGGTGACGTGATCGTGTGCTCCGTGAAAAAAGCGGCACCGGGCGGCACCGTGAAAAAGGGCGATGTGGTGAAAGCGGTCATCGTCCGCTCGGCTTCCGGCATTCGCCGCGAGGACGGAACGTACATCCGCTTCGACGAAAACGCGGCCGTGTTGATCCGCGACGACAAAAACCCGCGCGGGACCCGTATTTTTGGGCCGGTGGCGCGCGAGCTGCGCGACAAGGAGTACACCAAGATCCTGTCGCTGGCGCCCGAAGTGCTTTGATGGAGGTGCCAAGAGATGTTGAATAAACTTCATGTGAAAACCGGTGACACCGTGCAGGTGATCAGCGGGACCGAAAAAGGCAAACAGGGCAAAGTAGTCGCCGTCAGCCCGAAAGAGGGCAAAGTGATCATCGAAGGCGTGAACAAGGTTTCCAAGCACGTGAAACCGCGCCAGATGGGCCAGGAGGGCGGCATTGTGAAAACGGAAGGCGCGATGTACGCGTCCAAAGTGATGCTCGTGTGCCCCAAGTGCAACAAAGCCGTTCGCGTTGGCAGCAAAGTCACGGAAGACGGCAACAAAGTCCGCGTTTGCAAAAAATGCGGCGAAACGCTTTGATAAGGAGGGACGGACATGGCAACTTTGAAAGATTTCTATAAAAGCGATGTAGCCCCCGCCCTGATGAAGAAGTTCGGGTACAAAAGCGTGATGCAGATTCCGAAGTTCGACAAAGTCGTGATCAACGTTGGCGCCGGCGAAGCCCGCGACAACAGCAAAGTGATCGACGCGATTATGAACGATTTGGCGCAGATCACCGGCCAGAAGCCGATTGTGTGCCGCGCGAAAAAGTCCGTTGCGAACTTCAAAGTCCGCCAGGGGATGCCGATCGGCGTGAAAGTGACGCTGCGCGGCGACCGGATGTACGAGTTTATCGACCGGTTCTTCAACGCGGCGCTGCCCCGCGTGCGCGACTTCCGCGGGATCCCGGCGGATTCGTTTGACGGCCGCGGCAACTATTGCTGCGGGGTCAAAGAGCAGCTGATCTTCCCGGAAATTGAGTACGACAAGATCGACAAGGTGCGCGGCATGGATATTTGCTTCGTCACCACAGCAAAAACCGACGAGGAAGCCCGCGAGCTGCTCACGCTGATGGGCGCCCCGTTTGTGAAGTAAGGAGGGAACAACTGTGGCCAAAACATCTATGAAAGTGAAACAGCGCGAAGAGGCGAAGTTTTCGACCCGCGCGTACAATCGCTGCAAAATCTGCGGCCGGCCGCATGCCTATCTTCGCAAGTTCGGCGTTTGCCGTATCTGCTTCCGTGAACTTGCCTACAAAGGCGAGATCCCGGGCGTGAAAAAAGCAAGCTGGTAAACAGCGAAGGAGGTTAATCGGTAATGCAGATCACTGATACGATTGCGGACCTGCTCACCAGAATCCGCAACGCAAATTCCGCAAAACATGAAACCGTGGACATCCCGGCGTCGAACATGAAGAAAGCGATCGTTCAGATCCTTTTGGACGAAGGCTTTATCAAAGGCTTCGTGGTGAACGAGGACGGCAAACAGGGGATGATTCATGTGACCCTGAAGTACGGGCCCGGTAAAACGCCGGCGCTGTCCGGCCTGACCCGCGTCAGCAAGCCCGGTCTCAGACAATATTCCAACGTAGAGGAAATGCCGAAAGTGATGAAAGGGCTGGGCGTGGCGATCGTCTCGACCTCCCGCGGCGTGATGACCGACCGTCAGGCGCGCAAAGAGCACATCGGCGGCGAGATCCTCGCTTACGTTTGGTAATGAACAGGAGGTGCAGCAATGTCTCGAATTGGAAGAAAGCCGATAAATATTCCCGCTGGCGTTGAAGTATCGATCAACGGCAACGAAATCAGCGTGAAAGGCCCCAAAGGCCACCTGACGCAGTCCTTTAACCCCGCCATGCAGGTGGAGGTGCAGGGCAGCGAGATCATCGTGACCCGGCCGAACGACGAAAAAGAAAACCGTTCGCTCCACGGGCTGACCCGTACGCTGATTGCCAACATGGTTCACGGCGTTACCGAATTTTTCAGCAAAGAGCTGGAAGTGAACGGCGTGGGCTACCGTGTGCAGAAGCAGGGCACGAAGCTTGTGATGAACCTCGGTTATTCGCACCAGGTGATTATGGAAGAGCAGGAGAACATTAAGATCGACTGCCCCACTCCGAACAAAATCGTGATCTCGGGTCCCGACAAGCAGAAGGTTGGCCAGTTCGCTGCCGAAGTGCGCGAGAAACGCCCGCCGGAGCCGTATAAGGGCAAGGGGATTAAGTACGCGACCGAAACCATCCGCCGCAAGGAAGGCAAGGCTGGTAAGGGCTCGAAGAAGTAAGGAGTGTGAAGAATCATGGTGAAAACGACTGATAAAAACACCGCTCGCGTGAAACGCCACACCCGTGTGCGCGGCAAGATTTCCGGCACCGCCGAGTGCCCGCGCCTGAACGTCTATCGCTCCACGAACCATATCTACGCACAGATTATTGACGACGTGAAAGGGATTACCCTGTGCGCGGCGTCGTCTGTGGAAAAAGGGTTTGAAGGAACCGGCGGCAACAAAGAAGCCGCCCGCAAGGTGGGTCTGGCGATCGCCAAAGCGGCTGCCGACAAAGGCATCACCGAGGTCGTGTTCGACCGCGGCGGCTATATCTACCACGGCCGTGTCAAAGAGCTGGCCGAAGGCGCCCGCGAGGGCGGCCTCAAGTTCTAAGTGAAGGAGGAGAATACTTTGGCAAGCAAATTTGACTCGAAAAAGTTCGCGCCGGAAGACGAGATGAAGGAGCGCGTGGTTGCGATCAACCGCGTGTCCAAAACCGTGAAGGGCGGCCGAATCTTTAAGTTTGCGGCGCTGGTCGTTGTGGGCGACGGCAAAGGCAGCGTGGGATTCGGGATCGGCAAGTCCGGCGAAGTGCCGGATGCGATTCGCAAAGGGATCGAAGACGCGAAGAAGAACATGATGAAGATTTCTCTGTACGGCTCCACCATCCCGCACGAAGTGCTGGGCGCTTACGGCGCCGGACGCGTGCTGCTGAAACCGGCTGCACCCGGTACCGGTATTATCGCCGGCGGCGCGGTGCGTGCGGTTGTGGAAGCGGCCGGGATCAAGGACATCCGTACCAAAGCGCTGCGGTCCAACAATCCGTGCAACGTCGCGCGTGCGGCGATGGAGGGCTTGTCCCGTCTGCGCACGGTCGAGCAGGTCGCTGCGGCTCGCGGCAAAGCGGCTGCGGAAATTCTGTGATCGGGGGTGCAATTCATGGATAAAGTGACTATTAAGCTCAAAAAGAGCCTGATTGGCTACAAAGACGACCAGATTGCAACCGCGTATTCCCTGGGGCTGCGCAAAATCGGCGACGTGACCGTTCAGCCGAACAACGCGCAGACCAAAGGCAAAGTTGCAAAAATCATCCACCTCGTCGAGGTTATCGAAGCGTAAACAAGGAGGTGCGAAGGCACATGAAACTGCAAGATCTTTCTCCGGTTGAAGGTTCCCGCAAGGTTGCGAAGCGCATTGGCCGCGGTTACGGTTCCGGCAACGGCAAGACCGCGGGCAAAGGCCACAAAGGCCAGAAAGCGCGCGCCGGCCACGGGATGCGCCCCGGCTTTGAAGGCGGCCAGATGCCGCTGCAGCGCCGGGTTCCCAAGCGCGGGTTCAACAACATTTTTGCCAAGACCGTTGCGGCGGTCAATGTCAGCGCGCTGAACGTCTTTGAGGACGGCGCGGTGGTCAATGAGGCGGCTTTGGTTGAGACCGGCCTGGTTAAGGGCTGGTTCGATTCCATCAAAATTTTGGGCAACGGCGACCTTTCCAAAAAACTGACGGTTCAAGTTTCTGCGTATTCCGAGTCGGCGAAGCAGAAAATTGAGAATGCCGGCGGGAAGGCCGAGGTGATCTGAATTGATCGAAACCATTAAAAATGCATGGAAGATCCCGGAACTTCGCAAAAAGTTCCTCTTTACGCTGTTTATCATCGTGGTGTTCCGTGTTGGTGCGGCAATTCCGGTCCCGTTTATCGACGGAGCAGTGCTCAAAGAGATCATGGCTCCGATCACGGACAGTTCCAGCAGCAACCTGATCGGTTACCTGAACATTATGTCCGGCGGCGCGTTTGAACACGCAACGCTGTTTGCGATGTCGATCACGCCGTACATCAACTCCTCCATCATCATCCAGCTGCTGACGGTGGCGATCCCGGCGCTCGCGGAAATCGCGAAAGACGGGGAAGCCGGCCGCAAGAAGCTGGGAACCATCACCCGGTACACGACCGTGGGGCTGGCGCTGCTGCAAGGCGTCGCGTACTACTTCTATCTCCGCAATTCCAAAGCGGTGGAGTACACGGAAGGGTTCGCCGGTGTGTTCGCGGCATTGGTGATTGTGTTCACGTTCACGGCCGGCTCTGCGCTGGTGATGTGGCTCGGTGAGCAGATCAACCAGTACGGCGTCGGAAACGGCATCTCGATCATCCTGTTTGCCGGTATCGTTGCGCGGCTGCCGCAGCTGGTGGTGGCGTTCGTTGAATACTTCCGGATGGGCGTCAACGGTCAGTCCAAATATCTGATCGCGGTGCCGGTGGTGCTGGTGCTTTTCCTGGCGCTGATCTGGGTGATCGTTTTCATGAACGATGCCGAGCGGCGCATTCCGGTGCAGTACGCCAAACGCGTGGTGGGCCGGAAGGTATACGGCGGCCAAAGCACGCATATGCCGATCAAGGTGAATATGTCCGGCGTGATGCCGATCATCTTCGCCAGCTCGATTCTGTCGATTCCGAGCACGATCCGGCTGTTCTACACGCCGAAAACGGACAGCTTTTGGGATAAATTCTTCAAGGCGTTTTCGTCCGGCGGGTGGCTGTATGCCATTCTCTATTTCGTGTTCATTATTGCGTTCGCCTATTTCTATACGGCGATCCAGTATAATCCGCTGGAAATGGCCAATAATCTCCGCAAGAACAACGGCGCGATCCCGGGCATTCGGCCGGGTAAGCCGACGAGCGACTACCTGTCCAAGATTCTGGCGAAGATCACGCTGATCGGCGCACTGTTCCTCGCAGTGATCGCGATTCTGCCGACGATCAGCGCGGCGATTACCGGCATGAACATTTCCTTGGGCGGCACGTCGATCATCATCGTGGTGGGTGTTGCACTCGAAACGGTGCGGTCGATCGAATCGCAGATGCTGATGCGGCACTACAAAGGCTTTTTGGAGTAAGCCGATTCCCCGCAGAGGCGAGCTGAGTAGAAAGGGTTGTTGATATGAACATCATTATGCTTGGCGCCCCCGGCGCCGGAAAAGGTACCCAGGCGGAAATCATCTGCGAAAAGCTCCACATCCCGGCAATTTCGACCGGGAATATCATTCGTGCGGCGCTGAAGAGCGGCACTGAGGCCGGAAAACGGCTCAAAGCGTACACCGATGCGGGTCAACTGGTACCGGATGAGGTCGTGATCGACATCATCCGCGACCGGCTGGCGCAGCCCGATTGCGCGAATGGGTTCGTTCTGGACGGGTTTCCGAGAACCATTGCTCAGGCCGAGGCGCTGGACGCGATGGGCGTGAGAATTGACAAGGTCATCGACATTGAAGTGTCCGACGACCGGATCACGGCCCGGATGTCCGGCCGCCGCGTCTGCGAAAAGTGCGGCGCCAGCTATCACCTGCTTTACAAAAAGCCGGAGACGGACGGCGCGTGCGACACTTGCGGAGGCGCCCTGGTTCAGCGCAGAGATGACCACCCCGACACGGTTCGCGAACGGCTGCGTGTGTATCACGAGCAGACCGAACCGCTGAAAACGTATTATCAGCAGCAGGGCAAGCTCCGCATTGTGCAGGGTCAGGAAGAAGTGGCGGATACCACGCGCCTGACGCTTGCCGAGGTGGAGGGATAATACGGTGGGGATGATCGTACTGAAAACACCCCGCGAACTCGGATGGATGCGGCAGGCCGGGCGGATCTCCGCTTTGGCGCTGCGCGCGGCAGGCGATGCGGTGGAACCAGGGGTTTCGACCGCAGAGCTGGATCGGATTGCCCGGCGGTGCATCGAACGCGAGGGGGCGACTCCTTCGTTTCGCGGCTACAATGGGTTCCCGGCGTCGGCGTGCATTTCAGTCAACGATCAGGTCATCCACGGCATACCCGGACATCGCATTTTGAAGCAGGGCGACATCGTCAGCATCGACGTGGGCGCGTATTTCGCCGGGTTTCACGGCGACAACGCGTGGACGTTTGCGTGCGGCGACATCTCTGCCGAAGCACAGGCGCTGCTCGATGCCACGCGCGGCGCGCTGATGGAAGGAATTGCGCACGCGCAGCCCGGCAGCCGGGTGGGCGACGTGTCCAGTGCGGTTCAGCGGTATGCTGAGGCGCGCGGTTACTCGGTGGTACGGCAGTTCGTCGGCCATGGCGTAGGCGCGCGTATCCATGAGGCTCCTGAGGTACCCAATTTCGGCGAAGCCGGGAGAGGGGCGAGGCTGTTGCCCGGTACCGCCATCGCGATTGAGCCGATGGTGAACGCCGGGGGACCAGACGTTGTTGTGCAGCCGGACGGCTGGACGACCGTCACGGCCGACGGAAGCCTGTCGGCCCATTTTGAACACAGTATCGCCGTTACGGTTGACGGGCCGGTGATTCTTACCCTGCCCGATTGACCGATCTCCGATCCGCCGGCGGCGCCCAACCGCGCCGGTCGGCCAGCACGAGGAGGAATTCAATTTGTCGAAACAGGACGTTATCGAACTGGAAGGCGTGGTAACGGATGCGTTGCCCAACGCGACCTTTCAGGTAGAGCTTCAGAACGGCCACAAGATCCTGGCGCACATTTCCGGCAAGCTGCGGATGAACTTTATCCGCATTCTGCCCGGTGACAAAGTCACGGTGGAAATGTCCCCGTACGATCTGACGAAGGGCCGGATCACATGGCGTTCCAAGTAAACGGAACCAAAGACAAGGAGGCATCATCACAATGAAAGTCAGACCTTCTGTAAAGAAAATGTGCGAGAAATGCAAGATCATCAAACGCAAAGGCAAGATCATGGTGATTTGCGAAAACCCGAAGCACAAACAGCGCCAGGGCTGAGCCTGAGCACAGAGATTATTTGGAGGTGCAATCACAATGGCACGTATTGCCGGTGTTGACTTGCCGAGAGACAAGCGAGTCGAAATTGGACTTACTTATATCTACGGCATTGGTCGTAAAGCTGCCAGCGACATTCTGGCCGCAACTGGAATCAATCCGGATATCCGCGTTCGCGACCTGAACGAGGACGATGTTGCGAAGCTGCGCGACTATATTGACAAGCATTACCACGTAGAAGGCGATCTGCGCCGCGACGTCGCGTTTGACATTAAGCGGCTGATTGAAATTGGCTGCTACCGCGGGATTCGCCACCGCAAAGGTCTGCCGGTTCGCGGTCAGCGTTCCAAAACGAACGCGCGTACCCGCAAAGGCCCGAAGAAGACCATCGCCAATAAGAAGAAGTAAGCGAGGAGGGAAATCGTAATGGCTCAAAGCAAGGGAGCGAAAAAGACGGTTGTCCGCCGCCGTGAGCGCAAGAATATCGAGCGCGGCGCTGCGCACATTCAGTCTACGTTTAACAATACCATCGTTACCATCACCGACACGCAGGGCGCTGCTGTATCGTGGGCGTCGGCCGGTGAGCTGGGGTTCCGCGGATCCCGGAAATCGACGCCGTACGCCGCGCAGACCGCAGCCGAAACCGCTGCGAAAGCCGCGATGGAGCACGGGATGAAGTCCGTTGAAGTGTACGTCAAAGGGCCGGGCGCCGGCCGCGAAGCGGCGATTCGTGCGCTGCAGGCTGCTGGGCTTGAGGTCAGCATGATCAAAGACGTGACCCCGATCCCGCACAACGGATGCCGTCCTCCGAAAAGAAGACGCGTTTGATTCAAATTTTGGAGGTGTAACGATATGGCAAGATATACCGGTGCTGTATGCAGACTGTGCCGCCGCGAAGGGCAGAAGCTGTTCCTGAAAGGCGACAGATGCTATACCGATAAATGCGCGATTGCGCGCAGAGAATATGCGCCCGGCCAGCACGGCCAGGGCCGCAAGAAGAATTCCGAGTACGGGGTTCAGCTGCGGGCGAAGATGATGACCCGCCGCTACTACGGCGTGCTGGAAAAACAGTTCCGTCATTACTTTGAACTCGCGAGCAAAAAGCCGGGCAAGGCGGGCGAAAACCTGCTGTTCGTGCTGGAAAGCCGCCTGGACAACGTGGTGTACCGGCTGGGCTGGGCGAATTCCCGCGCGGAAGCGCGTCAGCTTGTGACGCACGGACATTTCACCGTGAACGGCCGCCGCGTGGACATTCCGTCGTACCTGACGAAGGTCGGCGAGACGATCGCGATCAAAGAAGGCTCGCTCAGCTCTGAAAAGATCAAGGCAGTGCTGGAAGCGAATGCTTCCCGCCCGGTGCCGAAGTGGCTCGACATCGACCGCGCCAACCACACCGCGAAAGTGGCGGCGGTTCCGGAGCGTTCCGACGTGGATTTGCAGGTCGAAGAAACTCTCATCGTTGAGTTGTACTCCAAATAATGCAGCATAGCAGCTGTATGGCAGACAAATCCGGCGGCGGAGCGCGCTGCTCCGCCCGCAATTGTCAAAGGAGGTTCGCAAAATGATAGAGATTGAGAAACCCAAAATCGAAGCACTGGACCTTTCCCCCGACGGAACCTACGGCAAGTTCGTCGTAGAGCCGCTGGAGCGCGGCTTCGGCATCACGCTGGGCAACAGCCTGCGGCGGGTGCTGCTGTCATCGCTGCCGGGTCATGCGGTGACGTCGATCAAGATTGACGGCGTGCTGCACGAGTTTTCCACGATCCCCGGCGTCAAAGAGGATGTGACCGAGATCGTCCTCAACATCAAAGGATTGATCGCGAAGCTCCACTGCGACGGCCCCAAAACCGTTGTGATCGACGCCGAAGGGCCATGCGAAGTTTGCGCGGGCAATATCAAGTGCGACAGCGAGGTTGAAATCCTCAACCCGGAAATGCACATTGCGACGCTTGGCGAAGGCGCAAAGCTCTACATGGAGATTAACCTGGACCGCGGCCGCGGATATGTGTCCGGCGAGCGCAACAAGCAGAACATGACCAACCCGATCATCGGCATTCTGCCGGTGGATTCGATCTACACCCCGGTGTCCAAAGTGAACTACGTAGTGGAAAATGCCCGCGTAGGTCAGTTTATGGACTTCGACCGGCTGACGCTGGAAGTGTGGACCAACGGGACCATTACGACACAAGAGGCGGTTTCGCTGGCCGCCAAGATCCTCACCGAGCACCTGAACCTGTTTGTGGATCTGTCCGACCGGGGCAGCAACGCCGAGATTATGGTGGAAACAAACAGCAAAGACAAGGAAAAAGTGCTCGATATGACAATTGAAGAGCTGGACCTGTCGGTTCGCTCGTTCAACTGCCTGAAACGCGCGGGTATCAACACCGTGGCGGACCTGATTAACAAGTCCGAGGACGACATGATGAAGGTGCGCAACCTGGGCCGGAAGTCGCTGGAAGAAGTGATCCAGAAGCTCAACAACCTTGGGTTCGACCTGCGCAAAGAAGAGGAATAACAGCCCCCTATATTCGGTAAAGGAGTGAATTTCGATGTCCGGAACCAGAAAACTCGGAAGACCGACCGCGCACCGCACCGCGATGCTCCGCTGCATGGTCACCTTCCTGCTGGAAAAAGGCAGAATTGAAACCACCGTCACCCGCGCGAAGGAAGTCAGCGCCCTCACCGAGAAGCTGATTACCATCGCGAAGGAGAACACCCTGCACAACAAACGCATGGTGCTGTCGTTCGTGACGAAGGAAGCGGTTTGCAAGAAACTGTTCGATGAGATTGCGCCGAAGTACGCGGAGATGAACGGCGGCTACACCCGCATCATCAAAACCGGCGCCCGCCGCGGCGACGCTGCCGAAATGGCGATCATCGAGCTGGTCTGATTCGTTGACCCGCTGCACGATCTGCTGAAAAGTTGATTTGCACGCCCCTGCCTGCGAAAAGGAATTTTCGCGGGTGGGGGCGTTTTTGGGTGGCAGAGCCGGAATCCTGCCGTAAGAAACGTGCGATTCTTCCGCAAAACAGGCGGCTTTTTCGGTTTTTTCGGGGATAATAGTTGACGGACGGGGCGATTGATGGTATAATGAAAAGCAGTTTTCCCCGGAAGTCGCCGGACGATTTTCCGGAATATTCGACAGAGATTGGAGCTTGAATAACCCATGAATCAAGATACAGAACGCACCATCGACTTGAAACAGCTGATTTTTGATTATTTGAAGCAATGGCGGGTGGTTGTGATTGCAATCGTGATCGGCGCGCTGCTGCTCAGCGGCTACAAGGCGATGAAACCGGCGCAGGCGGCGGTGAGCGAGTCGCAGCTGGAAAATTTGCAGACAGCGGTGGATGAGGCTGAAAGCAAGCGCGACGCACTTGTGGACAGCAAACTCGAAGTGCAGGAGCAGATCACGGCCAACAAACAGTCCATCACAACGAAGCAGGATGCCATTGCGCGGATGAAGAAGCAGATTGAAGCGCAGAACACCGAGATTGAGGCGGATACGAAGATACTCGACCGGCTGGAAAAACTGTACGACGGTGCGTCCGGCGAATCGGCTGCGGTGCTGATGACGCAGATTATCGATTTGCACAACCAGATTCAGTCGATTCAGAACCGGATTTGGACGTGGGAACAGGATATTGCCAACACCGAGGCGGAGATTCGTACGCTGGAAGCTGCGATCAGCGGGTCGTTGGCGCGCAGCACGACCAATTTGGGAAAAGATGTTGACAAAGCAAACGCGGAACTGAAAAAGGCGCAGGAAGCGCTCGATGCGGCGGACGGAACGACGGCGGCGCCGGTCAGCACGAAGAAAATCATCCTGTTTGCGCTGGCGGGCGGCGTGCTGGGCGCGCTGGTCGTGGCCGGGTGGATGTTCCTGGCAGCGCTGCTGTCGCACAAGCTGCAAAATGCGGCAGAATTGACCGATGCGTACCGAATTCCGCTGCTGGGCAGTTTGTATACGTCAAAAAATAAGCACAAAACCGCGCTGGACCGCGCGCTGGATCGGGCGTCCGGCGAGCCGCGCGAAGTGAATGCGGCGATGGTGTGCAGTCAGGCGGCGGCCAAGCTGGCCGTGCAGATTCCGGACGGCGCGCAGCAGATTGTGCTGGCCGGGACGGTACCGGCGGATCGGCTGCAAGCGGCGGCTGAGGCGCTGCGCGCAGCGCTGCCGGAATCGTGGACGCTGGACACGGCGGCCAATGCGCTGCATGATCCCGAATCGACCGAACGGCTGAAAAATGCCAGCGTGGTACTGGCGGAAGCCAAACGTGGATCCGACACGCGCGACATTGCCGCGCTGATGAAGCTGCTGACGATCTCGCACAGCCAAGTGCTCGGCGTGATGGAACTGTAAGACAAATTGAATCGAAAAACTCCGCGGCGCACCTCAACGATGCACGGCGGAGTTTTTGATTTTGCGCAGATGTGCGGATTATTTCAGCCGCCGGTCGCACTTGACGGCCAGTTTGGTGCCGATGCTTTGGAACACCTGCACCAGCACGATCAGGATAATCACGGCGAACAGCATGACCAGATATTTGTACCGGTAGTAGCCGTAGTTGATCGCGATTTTGCCAAGGCCGCCGCCGCCGATGATGCCGCTCATGGCGGTGTAGCCGAGGATGGTGGTGATGGCGATGGTGGCGTTGGAGATCAGCGAGGGGACGCTTTCCGGCAGCATTACTTTGCAGATGATCTGCATCGGCGAGGCACCCATGCTTTGCGCGGCTTCGATGATATTGGGGTTGACTTCGCGCAGGCTGCTTTCTACTAGGCGCGCGACGAACGGGAATGCGGCGATGACCAGCGGAACGACCGATGCCATGGTGCCGACGCTGGTGCCGACGATGAGGCGCGTCAGCGGGATGACCATAATCATCAGGATCAGGAACGGGATGGAGCGCAGCAGGTTAATCAGGATGTTCAGCACCTGCATCAGCCAGCGCGGCAGCGGGCGCACGCCGTCTTTTTCGCCGGCGACCAGCAGCACGCCGAGCGGCAGGCCGAGCACAATCGCGAAAAAGGTGGACAATACCGTGGCGTATACCGTTTCCCACAGCGCCAGCGGCATATCGGTGTACAGGATCTCGATGGCTTCCTGCACGGTTTCTGAATTCCAAAATTGCTCAAACATTGGACTTGACCTCCTCCACCATAATATCCGCACGCGTCAGGTATGCGATGGCGCGCGCCAGCACGGCGTCGTCGTTCGGCAGGCCCAGCAGCATGGTGCCGAAAACCTGATCGTTGATGCAGCGCGTGGCGGCGTAGCGGATGTTGGCCGCGATGTGCTCGTCGATGGCCATTTGCGTAATCATGGGTGTGGCGGCGGCGTGCGCGCCATTGAACACGACGCGGATCATGCGCTCGCCGGAATCCTGCGCGATCAGCTCGACGGCATTGTCCGGGAACACCAGACGGCGCGCCGCTTCCGACTGCGGCCGCGCGAAGATGGTGGCGACGTCGCCTTCTTCCACAACGCTGCCGCCGTCCAGAATCGCGACGCGGTTGCAGACTTCCTCCACCACGCTCATTTGGTGCGTGATGATGATGACGGTGATGCCCAGGCGGCGGTTGATGTCCCGGATCAGTTCCAGGATGGACTGCGTGGTTTTGGGGTCGAGCGCGCTGGTGGCTTCGTCGCACAGCAGCACTTTGGGGTCGGTTGCCAGCGCACGGGCGATGGCGACGCGCTGCTGCTGGCCGCCGGACAGCTGCGCCGGGTAGGCTTTGGCCTTGCTTTCCAGCCCGACGATTTCCAGCAGCTCCATCGCGCGTTTGCGCGCGGCCGCCCGCTTGACGCCGGAAAGTTCCAGCGGGAAGCAGACGTTGTCCAAGCAGTTGCGCTGCATCAGCAGGTTGAAACCCTGGAAGATCATGGTGACGCTGCGGCGAATCTGGCGCAATGCGCTTTCGGACAGCGCGCCGAGGTCGGTGCCGTCGATCAGGACGGTGCCTTCGGTGGGGCGTTCCAGCATATTGATGCAGCGCACCAGTGTGCTTTTGCCCGCGCCGCTCATGCCGATGATTCCGTAGATATCGCCGTCGCGCACGGTGAGGTTGATGTCTTTGAGCGCTTCCACCGTACGGTCGGCGGTTGTGAACGTTTTGGACAGATGTTTGATTTCAATCATGTCGGTAATTTCCCCTTAAACCGGCCAAAAGCTGCGTGCATTCAAGATGCCGCAGCTTTGGTTGCCGTTGATATGCCAGGAATTATTTGCTCAGCGCATCCAGCGAGGACTGTTTGCCGCCGTACAGGCCCATCGGCTCGACATGAATGGCTGCCGCAGACACGATGTGGGTCTTGTTTTGCGTGTTGAAGTCGTCCAGATACGGTTTGTGCTGGAAGTAGTTGGCGTCCACTTCGCCGCTTTCCACGACGTTGTTCGGCTGGACGTAGTCGGTGTATTCGATGACTTTCAGCGTTACGTTCTTCTCTTTGAGAATTTCGGCCGCGACCGCGAGGATTTCGGCGTGCGGCGCCGGAGAAGCAGCCACCGTGATCGTTTCGCCGCTCAGTTTGCTGTAATCGACGGAGGAATCGAACCCGTCGCCCGGTTCCGCGACAACGCTTACCACGGAGCCATCGTATTTTTCACTGATGAAATCAGAAACCTTTTTGCTGGACAGCGCCGCGACGAGGGCTTTGGTTTTGTCAGAGGTTTCGTTGCCTTCTTTGACGGCGATGATGTTGCTGTATTCGGAAGAGCTGCCTTCGATTTTGAGGGAATCTTTCACCGGGTTGATGTTGGCGGCGATGGCGTAGTTGGAGTTGATGATGGCGTAGTCCACGTCTTTGAGGACGTTCGGAATCTGCGCGGCTTCGACTTCTTTGAACGTGATATTGTGCGGATTTTCAACGACGTCTTTCGCGGTCGCGGTGATGCCGACGCCGTCTTTCAGTTTGATGTAGCCGTTATCCTGGAGGAGGAGCAGCGCGCGGGCTTCGTTGGTGGTGTCGTTCGGAACCGCGACGACCAGTCCGTCGGATTTGCTGCATCCGGTGAGTGCCAGCGCAGCGATCAATACCAGGGCCAATACAATCGAAAGAATTTTTTTCATGGGAATCGTCTCCTTAAATATTTGATATTATAAATTTGTTTTGGATTTGAAACGGGGAACGGTTGGTGTTACAAGCCGCTGCACATTCGCGGGTGGAGCAGCTGCGCACAACAAAGGCATATCGCAGCGGACTGCCTAGGTGCGGGGTGGATGTGGATACGCATTTGTTTTGGTCACCTCCTGTGTTCGATGGTTGTATTATAACACACCGAACCTGATTTGTCCAATACATGAAAATGATATTGCGTTATAGATTGAATCTATATCACAGGCGATACCTCGTCCATTTTCGCGCAAAGCCGGCACCTGCTGCATAGGCTGATGATAGGAGGAGACTCCGAACCGATTGACAACTGAACAAAGGAGGGAACAACCGAGATGTTTGTTCCGCTGAATTCCCTCGGCGTGGGGCAGTGCGCGACCGTGACTGCGATGGCGCCGGCGGCCGGGATGCGGCGCCGGTTACAGGATATTGGGCTGATCGAAGGGACGCGCGTGCAGTGCGTGCTGAAAAGTCCGGCCGGGGATCCGGCGGCCTACCGGATTCGCGGGGCGGTGATCGCGCTGCGGGGTACGGACGCTGCACGGATATTTGTGACGAAAGGAGAAGCGGTATGGGGCTGACATCATCTTCGACCGGGCGCGGCGCGGCGGACACCGGGCTGCACATCCGGCGGCTGCGGCCGGACGACCGCGTGATTGCGCTGGCGGGCAACCCGAACGTGGGCAAGAGCACCGTGTTCAATGCGCTGACGGGGATGCATCAGCACACGGGCAATTGGCCGGGGAAAACCATCGCCAGCGCGCAGGGACGGTTCGAGCGCGCGGGACAGGGCGTGATATTGGTAGATATTCCGGGCACGTATTCGCTGATGGCGCATTCCGAAGAGGAGGCGGTGGCGCGGGATTATTTATGTTTTGGGCATCCGGACGGCGTGGTGGTGGTGTGCGACGCGTCGTGCTTGGAGCGGAACCTGAATCTGGTGCTGCAAATTTTGGAGATCACGCCGCACGCGGCGGTGTGCGTGAACCTGATGGACGAAGCGCGCAAAAAAGGCACAGACGTGGACTGCGGCGCGCTGGCGGCGGCGCTGGGGGTTCCGGTGATCCCGGCGGCGGCGCGCACCGGAGAAGGGCTGGATGCGCTGGCGGACGCGATGTGCAGTTTGCCGGCGGATCGGACGGTTTGCCGGACGCGGTATCCGGCGGCGGTGGAGGATGCGCTGGACCGGCTGCAAATCCGGATGGCGCGCGCGGCGACGCGTCCGATCTGTGCACGGTGGGCGGCGCTGCGGCTGATTGAAAACCGGACGGAGCTGGCGGTGCGGGCGATGACGGACGGCGGCATTCCGGCGGACGCGCAGCTGGCCATTGCGGCGCAGGCGGCGTCCGAGCGGGCGATGCTGCACGATCGCGGCTGGTCGGAGCGGCGGGTGCGCGACGCGGTGGCTTCGGCGCTGGTGCATCACGCGGAACGCATTGCGGCGGGCTGCACGCGTCCGCCGGAGAAGCGGAAGCGGGAGGCGCGGCTGGATCGGTTCCTGACCGGGCGATGGACGGGGATTCCGGCGATGGCGGCGCTGCTGCTGCTCGTGCTGTGGCTGACGATCTCCGGCGCGAACCCGATTTCCGATGCGCTGCACGGCGGGCTGGACGCGCTGGGCCGCGTGATGAACCGGGGGCTGCGGCATGTGCTGCCGGACGGCGTGTGCAGCCTGCTGATCGACGGGGTGTGGCAGGTGCTGGCGTGGGTGGTGGCGGTGATGCTGCCGCCGATGGCGATTTTCTTCCCGCTGTTTACGCTGTTGGAGGACGTGGGGTATCTGCCGCGGATTGCATTTAATTTGGATCACGCGTTCCGCCGCGCCGGGGCGTGCGGCAAGCAGGCGCTGACGATGTGCATGGGGTTTGGGTGCAACGCCGCCGGCGTGACCGGGTGCCGGATCATCGATTCGCCGCGGGAACGGCTGATTGCGATGCTGACCAACAGTTTCGTGCCGTGCAACGGGCGTTTTCCCCCTCCGTGCGCGCGGAAAAATGCAAACGATGCGGTGGGTTCATGCAGATTCGGCGGGCGGAGGCGGGGTTGACCGCGGCGAAACGGGTTGTCCGGAACAAAATTTGCATTTTGCAATTGTCCCTCATTCAAAAACAGGTGCGCGGCAGTGTGCGGATGCGAAAATGTCCCATTCTATCGCGCAATTTGGGATGCGCAGCGCCGGAGAAGCGCGGGATTCGGCGTGAAGATGTATAATTTGTACGCGATATGCGGACAATTTTGGCGTTTCGGCGAACCGGCCGGACGAAATTTTTTTGAAAAAAGTGATTTTTTATCAAAAAAAGCTTGATTTTTTCGCGAAAGCGCGATAAAATATAGGGTATTGAAAGACGCGGCGCGATTCCGTACGCCGGAGCGCTTTCAAGTGCACGGAAATGAATAATATTGATTTTCTGTGCATAAAAATTCATTCATATGGAGGGTATATGTTATGAAGAAACTCATTGCGGTTGTGCTTTGCCTCGCGATGGTGCTGCTGGCATTTGCCGGGTGCGCCAGTGAAGGCGGAGACAAAGGAAACGTGATCAAAATCGGCGTGTTTGAACCGACGACCGGCGAAAACGGCGCGGGCGGTATGCAGGAAGTGCTGGGCGCGCGCTACGCCAACAAAGTGAAGCCGACGGTCACGATCAACGGAACCGAGTACAAGATTGAGCTGGTCGAAGCCGACAACCAGTCGGACAAAACGGCAGCGGTGACGGCGGCGCAGAGCCTGGTCAGCGCGGGCGTGATCGGCGTGATCGGGTCGTACGGTTCGGGCGTTTCGATTGCGGCTGGCCCGGCGTTTGAAAAAGCGAAGATCCCGGCGATCGGCTGCTCCTGCACCAACCCGCAGGTGACCGCGGGCAAACCGTATTACTTCCGCGTTTGCTTCCTGGATCCGTACCAGGGCGAAGTGATGGCGAACTTTGCGTACGCCACCAAGAAATGCGTGAAGGCTGCGGTCATTACGCAGAACGGCGACGACTACTCCACCGGCCTGGGCGGCTACTTCAAAGATGCGTATGTGAAGCTGGGCGGCGAGCTGGTGTACGAAGGAACGTACAACACCAACGAGTCCGACTTTAACGCGATTCTGACGGCGGCGAAGGCGAAGAACCCGGATGTGCTGTTCATCCCGTCCTCGATCAACACGGCGGGTCTGATTATCAAACAGGCGCGCGAGCAAGGCATCACCTGCCCGATTATGGCGGGCGACACCTGGCAGAACGCCACCATCATGCAGAACGCCGGCAACGAAAACTGCAAAGACGTCTACTATTCCACCTTCTTCTCGGCGGACGACAAAGACGCGGCGGACTTCGTGAAAGGCTTCCAGGAGTACCTGAACAGCGACGCGAAAAACAAGAAAGCCAACGGCGATACCGACGCGATTGCGTCTGTGTCGGCACTGGGGTACGACTGCTACATGGCGTTTGTGAACGCGCTGGAGTCGCTGAAGGGCGACGTAACCGGCGAAGCGGTCTGCAAAGCCCTGACCACGCTGGACTTTACCGGCGTAACCGGCCGCATCGTGTTTGACGAAAACGGCGACGCCAAGAAAGACGCAGCGTTTATCGAGACGTTTGACAACGGCGAGATGAAACTGGTCGGATTCCAGGGCGCGACGCCGGATTCGTACAAAGACGCGCAATAAGGCTGCACACGAAGACAAGCGGAATCCAAGCGGCAAATCGACGCAGCAACCACGCGCCGGTTTGCCGCTGCTGCGTTCCGGCCGGTCTGTGTTTTTTATTCCAAAGAAACGGGGGAGTTCCCATGAGTACATTTTTGCAAAACTGCCTGACCGGCCTGTCGATCGGCAGCAGCTATGCGCTGATTGCCATCGGGTACACGATGGTGTACGGCATTTTGCGGCTGATTAACTTCGCGCATGGCGATATCTTTATGATGGCTGGGTATTTTATGATTATCTGCATGACCGATTTGCTGATCCCGTGGTACATTTCCATCGTGATCGTCATTGCGGCGACGATTGCGCTGGGCGTGCTGATTGAGCGGGTGGCGTACAAACCGCTGCGGTCGGCGCCGCGGATGTCGGTGATGATTTCGGCGATCGGCGTGTCGTATTTTCTGCAAAACTTTGCGACGTATCTGTTTTCGGCGCAGCCGAAGTCGTACCCGAAGATCGGTTTTTTGAGCAACCCGATTCAGATCGGCTCCATTTCGACCACGCTGGTGACGTTTATCACGCCGATTATCACGGTGGTGCTGGTGGTGGCGCTGGTGCTGCTGGTGAACAAGACCAAAGTGGGCATGGCGATGCGCGCGGTGTCCCGCGACTTTGAGACGGCGCAGCTGATGGGGATCAGGATCAACTCCGTTATCAGCCTGACGTTCGTGATTGGCTGTGCGCTGGCCGGGCTGGGGTCGATTCTGTACTTTATCCCGCGGTCGTCGGTGTATCCGCTGGCAGGGTCGCTGCCGGGGCTGAAATGCTTCGTGGCGGCGGTGTTCGGCGGCATCGGGTCGATTCCGGGCGCGCTGGTCGGCGGATTTTTGATCGGCCTGTCGGAAACATTTATCAAGGCGGGCGCCTATTCGGAATTCAGCGACGCGTTCACGTTTGTGATCCTGATTTTGGTGCTGCTGTGCCGCCCGACTGGCTTGTTCGGCGAGAAGATCAGAGAGAAGGTATAAATGATGCTGAAGAAAAAGACGAAGGCAATTTGTACCATCATTGCGCTGGCGGTGCTGCTGGGCGCGATTGCGCTGGTGGGCGAAACGACCGGCACGACTTCGATGCTGCGCACCGTGCTGCAAATGGGCGCGATTTATGCGCTGCTGGCGGTGTCGATGAATTTGTGCAACGGCATGACCGGGCTGTTTTCGCTGGGGCAGGCCGGGTTTATGACGCTGGGCGCATATGTGTACGGGATGCTGACGATCCCGCCGGCGTCGCGTGACCAGGTGTACTACCTGTACGGCGTGGCCGACTGGCTGAAAAATCTGGAAATGCCGATTCCGGTGGCGATGATCCTGGGCGGATTGGTGGCGGCGCTGTTCGCGTTTCTGATCGGGATCCCGGTGCTGCGGCTGAAAAGCGACTATCTGGCGATTGCAACGCTCGGCTTTGCGGAAGTGGTGCGGATTGTGGTGGCCAGCTCGCCGCTGAACCGCGTGACCAACGGGTCGATGGGCATGACGATGATTCCGGGGTTCAAGTCTTACTACGGGATTTTCGTGGTGGTGATTGTGTGCATCGCGCTGATTGCGCTGCTGATGCGCTCGACGTATGGCCGGGCGTTCAAGGCGATCCGCGACGACGAGATTGCGGCCGAGGCGATGGGCATCAACCTCACGCGGCACAAGCTGCTGTCGTTCGTAATCAGTTCGTTCTTCTCCGGAATTGGCGGGGCGCTGATGGCGATGTATATGGGCGCAATTTCGTCCACGACGTTCACCATTGCGGTGACGTACTTCATCCTGCTGATCGTGGTGATCGGCGGGCTGGGCAGCATCACAGGCAGCGTGATTTCCGCCATGCTGGTGATCGCGTGCCGCGAATGGTGGCTGCGGTTTTTGGATCAGACAACGTACATTGGGTCGTTCCAGGTGCCGCTGCTGAAAACCGGATTCCGGATGGTGGTATTTTCCGTAATCCTGATGGTGGTGGTGCTGTTCTTCCGGCAGGGCATTATGGGCGACCGGGAATTTTCGTGGGACGGCGCGTATGGGCTGCTGAAAAAAATCGGCGGTAAATTGCGCGGTTCCAAAGCGCGGAAGGCAGGTGCGGATTCCAAATGAGCGTGAAAAATGTATTGAAAGTGGATCACATCACGATGCAGTTTGGCGGCGTGGTGGCGGTCAACGATTTGTCGCTGGAAGTGAACGAGGGCGAGATTGTGTCGCTGATCGGGCCGAACGGCGCTGGAAAAACGACGGCGTTCAACGTGATTACCGGCGTGTATCAGCCGACGAACGGCGCGGTGTGGTACAACGGCGAAAAGCTGCTCGAAAATTTCCCGCGCGGCAAGATGAAGAAAGAATACCTGGGGACGCACGCGGGCGATTACCGCAAGCGGATTGAGCGGACGCCGGACGTCATCACCAAACTGGGCATGGCGCGGACGTTCCAGAATATCCGGCTGTTTAGCAAAGAAACGGTGCTGGACAATATCCTGATCGCGATGCATATGCGGCGGCGCAGCAACGTGCTGACGGCAACGCTGCACCTGAACGCGAAAGAAGAGGCGGCGATGCGCGACCGCGCGATGGAACTGCTGCGGCTGGTACATTTGGAGGATGTTGCCGACGAACTGTGCACCAGCTTGCCGTACGGCAAACAGCGGCACCTGGAGATTGCGCGGGCGCTGGCGACGGAGCCGAAGATGCTGCTGCTGGACGAACCGGCCGCCGGGATGAACCCGCAGGAAACGCTGGCGCTGGCGGATTTCATCGTGCAGATCAAAGAACAGTTCCACCTGACGGTGCTGGTGATTGAGCACCACATGGATTTGGTGATGGGGATTTCGGATCGGATTTATGTGCTGGATTTCGGCAAGCTGATCGCGTACGGCACGCCGGCCGAGGTGCAGAACGATCCGAAGGTGATCGAAGCGTATTTGGGGGTGACGGACGATGCTGAAGGTGCATGATTTATCGGTTCATTACGGCGGGATTCACGCGGTGCAGGACATCTCGTTTGAGGTGCCGGACGGGCAGATTGTGACGCTGATCGGCGCGAACGGCGCGGGCAAGTCCACCATCCTGCGCACCATCGCCGGGCTGGTGCGCCCCACGTCGGGCGAGATTACGTATCACGACGAGGTCATTACCGGGCTGACGCCGGACAAAGTGATGGCGAAGGGGATTACGCTGGTGCCGGAAGGCCGGCGGATTTTCGCGAACCTGTCGGTGATCGAAAATATCCGGATCGGTGCGTACACGCGCCGGGACGATTTGAAGGACGACATTGCGTGGGTGTATGAGCTGTTCCCGCGGCTGAAAGAGCGCAGCTGGCAGCAGGCCGGGACGCTGTCCGGCGGCGAGCAGCAGATGCTGGCGGTGGCGCGCGCGCTGATGAGCCGCCCGAAGCTGATGATGATGGATGAGCCGTCGCTGGGACTGGCGCCGCTGGTGGTACAGCAGATTTTTGAGATTATCAAGAAAATCAACCACCAGGGCGTGACGATCCTGCTGATTGAGCAGAACGCCAGCATGGCGCTGAAAACGGCCGATTTGGGCTATGTGTTGGAGACTGGGCGCGTGACGCTGTCCGGCTCCGGCAAGGATTTGCTGCAAAACGAGCAGGTGCGCAAGGCGTACCTGGGCAAATAACACGGCATTTGGACGAAAGAACGCCGCCCTCCGGCGGATCCGATTGAGGATCCCGGAGGGCGGCGGGTTTTGTGTTGGATTATTGCTTTGCGGTGTTGGCTTGTGCGGCGACGATCTCTTTGATTTCGGCGACGAGGGCGTCGGCGGAGACCCACTGGCGGTTGTCGCCGGTACCAGAAACCAATTCTTTTTTGTAGAGTTTGGATTCGCAAAAATCATCCAGGAGTATTTGATTATCTTTGGGTTGGAAGGAGTAGTAACTTCCGTCGGCGGAGAAGATAAAAAAGATGTGTTCCTCGCCAATTTGCGGAAGTTCTCCGGAGATAGGCATATAAATCATCTTTTTCGTCTCGCCACCTAAGAACCACGATTCTGCTTTCTCAGCATATTTGGCGTCCCCTTTGATGAGGTCTTTAACGTCGATTGTAAAGTAGGTACGGACAGTATTTTCCACATCGACAGACTTGTTATATTTGGCGATTGTGCCGCGGACAATGACGGAACTGTCTTTGCATAATTCATCCATCGTGAAGGAAGCCAAGCAGCCTTCAAATGTTTTTGTGATTTTGCTGGTGGCATCTCCCTGCGCACAGGAAGTGCAGAAACAGACCATCATACATAATACGAGAATAAGAGATAAATATCGAAAATGCGTCTTCATTGTGATAAAGCCTCCTTAAGTATTCGTTGTCTTTCAGTAAAATAATCCATGCCAGCAATACGAGAAGTAGAGGTTTCCGATGCGGTTTTGAAATAGACTGCCATATATGATGCCTTATCGTATTCTTGAAGGGTACGTCCTTGAATACTGTTTATTCTTGCGTTTGGATTCATGGCGTTTTTTTCACACGTCGGAGTTCCGCAAGTTGAACCCTCCTCATGACAATGCGCAACACCTAAAACATGACCTGCCTCATGAATGACGATAGAACGCAGATCGTATTTTCCGGACGATGCACCAATCACAAGACCTTTTGAATTGTTCAAATAAATTTCAACGCTTGTTATGACACCATTTGATTCGTTAAATTCGGTATATCCAGCAAATCTATAAGAATAAGGCCAATGATCGGGTTTTATGATCTTATTTGGCGCACTCGAATTGGTCGTAGTCATGAGCGATAAGTGCCAAAAGTAGTTGTTGGTGTAATTTACCTCCCGCCACGTACGAAATGCAGCTACAACTTCATTTCGCTCATCAGCGGTGAACATATTGCTGTTAGCCGGGATATAGAAGTTGATATACTGGTCTCGCCGTGGCCATGTATGCCCGTTTGCTTTACCATATGCCGTGGACGGGATTAGAAGCAGCGTCAATGATAGCAGCATCGCTGCGATTTTTAACAAGTGCCGTTTCTTCATGTTTGATAAACGCTCCTTTTAACTTATAATTTTTTTGTTGATAAACACGCGCATTCAGCGCTTGATGCTGCCCCATTGGAATCCTGCTCCCTTCTATTCTTGATTTCAATTATATTATATCATGGAACTTTTGGATTTGCAAGTGAAAATCATGAAAAATTATCCAAATTTATCAAATTCATGGGAATGCACAAAAGAATAAATGTGTATTTGTTGGGTTTACATAAAAAATTTCGCTATGTACATAAAATAAGACGAATGAAAGTGCGTAACAAGAATTGGAACTGCTCTTTTGAGTAGAACGCCGCCCTCCGGCGGATCCCGATTGAGGATCCCGGAGGGTGGCGAGTTTTGTGTTGGATTATTGCTTTGCGGTGTTGGCTTGCGCGGCGACGATGTCTTTGATCTCGGCAACGAGGGCGTCGGCGGAGACGGTCTGCTGCGAAGCGCTCGAATTCAACAGTTTGGATTCGCTGAATTCGAAAAGTCCAATAGAACTGTTTTGAATGCGATAGAATGGGTAATAGCTACCGTCTTTGCTGATAAAAAAGATGTGTTCTTCGCCAACGCATGGCAATTCCCCGGAAAGAGGGGTGGAAATTTGTGTTTTTGTTTCACCGCCCTCAAACCATGAGGTCGCTTTGTGAGCATATTTTGAATCGCCCTTGATCAAATCAGTGACGCTGATAGTAAAGGATGTGTGAACCGTGTCTTGAACGTCGGTTGATTTCCCAATTTCAGAGATGGTTCCGCGCACGATGATAGGACTTCTTTCACATAGTTCCTCCAGTGTAAACGAAGCATAACAAGCCTCAAAACGCCGCACGGTTTTGCTTGCAGTATTGCCTTGCGTGCAGGAAGAGAAAAAAGTGCACGTGAAGATGAGGAAAAGAATGCCGATAACAATTCGTTTTTTATGCATTAATAGACACCTCCTAATATCTGAGCCTTTAAGGAATTATATTCTTCTTGCGTCATTGACATTTCTGACGCAGTTTTGAAATAAATAGCCATGTAGGAAGCTTTATCGTATTCCTGCAACGTTCGACCTTGAATGCTATTTCTTTTTGCAGTAGGGCACATTGCGTGCAGAAGACATGTAGTATTTGCAAAGGTACAGTTATCCTTGAGCCCTTCGTGACAATGTGCAACACCTAAAACGTGTCCGGCTTCATGAACGATAATTGATTGAAAGTCGTACTTACCGGGGGATGCACCGAAGGAAAAGCTATAAGCTGTATTTATGTCGATGGTAGTACTTATGAGTACACCATTTGATTCAGTGAAGTTGGCGTAACCGACTGCGGAATCGAGATGATTCCAAACAATTGGTTTTACAATGCGGTTTGGCGCATTTGAATTGGTTGTAGTCATGAGCGACAAGTGCCAGAAGTAATCGTTGGTATAGTTCACTTCTCGCCATGTGCGAAATGCGGCGACGATTTCATTTCGTTCCTCAGCCGAGATCATATCGCTGTTTGCCGGAATATAGAAGTTGATATACTGGTCTCGCCGTGGCCATGTATGTCCGTTTGCCTTACCGTATGCCGTGGACGGGATCAGAAGCAGCGTCAATGCCAGCAGCATCGCTGCAATTTTTAACAAGTGTCGTTTCTTCATGTTTGATAAACACTCCGTTCATTTTCATATTTTGTTGATGAACACGCGCACTCAGCGCTTGATGCTGCCCCATTGGAATCCTGCTCCCTTCTATTCTTGATTTCAATTATATTATATCATGGAACTTTTGGATTTGCAAGTGAAAATCATGAAAAATTATCCAAATTTATCAAATTCATGGGAATGCACAAAAGAATAATTGGATATATGTTGGATTTACACAAAAAATTTCACTATGTACATAAAATAAGACGAATGAAAGTGCGCAATAAGAATTGAAATTGCATTTTTGTGTAGAACGCCGCCCTCCGGCGGATCCCGATTGGGGATCCCGGAGGGCGGCGGGGTTTTGTGCGCGATTATGAGGTTGGTGCGATGACCGATTGGGATTCCCAATACTCGAACAGCTCGGGAGCGGGATTTTCGCCGTCGGACAAAACCTGTGTGAGCAGAATCCAATAGCGGTTGCCTTCCTGCCACATTGTTTTTAAGCGGAATTTAGGGTCGAGATCGCTTGGCAATTCGATTAGACCGGTGCGGTCGGTACCGTAGTAGCCGATGGCGCCCTCGAAATGGCCGGTGAATGGGTTTTCGTACGATGTGACGATCATTGCCCGGTGGTTTCCGCGCGTCATGCTTTTCCGATCCACTTTCCAGAATCCGATCTTGCTGCGCGTGAGCAGCACAACCATGGTCGGGTACGGATTGCGATCGGATTCTGCTGCGACCAGACGTTCGGTACCCGCAATGGATGTGGAATATTCATCTACGACGGTGACACGGCCGCCATACAGTCCGGCATACCACAGCGCCAAACGGACGCTTGTGCAGCGCGCGATCGGATAGGCGATGAGCAGTGCGATGATGATGAGCCGGGGAATCCATCGGGCAAATTTTTTCTTCATAAAAACCTCGCTTATTCACAGTGAATTGGAAAGCTTGGGTATGCCGGGGTTTTGTGTTGGATTATTGCTTTGCGGTGTTGGCTTGTGCGGCGACGATCTCTTTGATTTCGGCGACGAGGGCGTCGGCGGAGACGGTCTGCTGCGGTTTTACCGTTTCGGTGAAGAGTTTGGATTCCAAAAACGACTCAATTACGATTTCTCCGTCCCGAATTAGAAAAGCGGGGTAGTAGCTGCTGTCCTCCTGAATGAAGAAAATCATTTCATCCCCGACCTGCGGAAGAGTTCCAGAGATAGGCATGCAAATTTGTTTTTTTGTTTCGCCACCTAAGAAACTTGATTCGGCCGTCGATCTGTTTTTTTCGTTCCCTTTTATGAAGTCCGAAACTTCGATGGTAAAGTAGGTTCGCACGCCGGCCAGCGAGTCATTCATACCTTTGAGGTCTACGGATTTGTTGTATTTGGCGATCTTTCCACGAACGATCGTTGGAGATTGCGTGCAAAGCTGCTCGATGGTGCGCGGTTCAAGAGACGTATCAAATTTACCGGTGATCTTGCTGGCGGTGCCTTGCTGCGCACATCCTGCGAACAGACCGATGACAAACAGCAGTGCGAGCAATGCGGAACAGAAACGGATTTTACGGGTTTTCATAATGGCAGACCTCCTTTGAATTTCGTGAGACGGCCGATGGCACAGCGGTGCTGCGCCAGTTTCGTGATTCATGGGTATCTACCTCCACTCAATCCGTGCTTTTCCAATCTCATTATATCATTTCCCGGAAAAAGACGCAAGTATTTTCAACGGATAATTGGATAAAATGGAAAATTCGTACGGCTGCACAATTTATCTTTGCGCGGGTTGTACAGGTTCCCCAAAAAATTGTCATTCGCCGGACACGCATCCCCGCCGCCCCATCCGCATACGATGAAAAAAGGCGGTCAAAATCCGCCGGAAAGGGGCGCATCCGACCATGAGCCAACCGCAGAAAATCCAAATCACCGTCACCCCCGCCACCGCGCAGCAGACCCGCGCAATGGCCGAATGGGCGGCGCGCTGTGGAGCCCGCGCACGATGAGGGTCGCGCTGTATTGCCGCAAATCGTGCTTCACCGGGCGCGGCGAATCGGTGGAAAATCAGGCGGCGATGTGCCGCGCATACGCGCAGCTGCACTATCCGGACGCGGAAATCTGCTGCTACACGGACGAGGGATATTCCGCCAGAACCACCGACCGCCCGGCATTCCGCGAGATGCTGGCGGAAAATGCGCGCAGCGCGTTTGCGGCGATCATCTGCTACCGGCTGGATCGGTTCAGCCGCAGCGTGCGGGACTTCGCACAGCTGGCGGAAGCGCTGGCGGCGGGCGGCACAGCGCTGATCTGCGTGCGGGAGCAGTTCGACACATCGTCCCCGGCGGGTCGGGCGATGATGTATATGACGTCGGTGTTCGCGCAGCTGGAACGTGAGACGTTGGCGGAGCGCGTGCGGGACAATATGCACCAGCTGGCGCGCAGCGGTCGATGGCTCGGCGGGACGCCGCCGCTGGGGTATGCGGTGCAGGTGCAGACTGCGACCGGCGCGGACGGACGGGTGCGCACCCAGTATGGACTGCGGCCGGATGCAGAGAAATTGCGCATTGCAGCTGCGGTATACCAGACATTTCGACAAACGGAACAAACGTCGGAAGCCATTGCACAGATTGCCCGGACAACCGGGCGGACATTTTCGCCGACGGGGCTGCGGGAAGTGCTGCGCAATCCGGTGTACTGTGCGGCCGATGCGGCGGCGCGGGACTATTTCGCGTCGCACGGGGCGGCGGTCTGCTTCGACGGTACGCACGGCGAATGCGGGCTGATGCGGTACAATCACCGGGACTACACCCGCCCCGGTGCACCGCGCAGGCCGATGACGGAATGGATTATTGCGGCGGGCATTCATCCGCCGATTGTGTCCGGCGCGGAATGGGTGCGCGTGCAGCAGATTTTGGATCGCGCGGTGCCGCGGCCGCGGCATACGGCGGCGTTGGGTGCGGGCGCGCTGACGTGCGCGCGATGCGGCGCGCCGCTGCGGGTGAAGGCACGGCCGGATGGGACGTTTGACTACATCTGCGCGATGCACTTGCGGGCGGCGGCCGACTGTCCGACGGGGAATCTGAATGGTGCGGCGGCGGATCGAGCGCTGGCGGCGGCGCTGGACGATGCGATTGATGGTTGGTCGCGCGGAACGGATTCGCCGCTGCGTGCATGGCGCACGCGGCTGACGCTGCCGGAACAGCGGATGCTGCTGCGAGACGCCAGGGTGACGGCCATGTGGGATGGGGCGGTACTGACGGTGACGCGCGCCGACTTTGCGGCCGATTCGTTTTCCGGCGGGACGGAGGGGGATTTCCCATCCTCATTGCAATGATCGGGCTGCTGGGGCTGAGCGGGTCGTTCGTGCGCGCAGCTGCGCTCACGGGGATGATTTTGCTGGCGGTGGCGATGTCGATGCTGGTGTCCCGGCTGCTGTCGGCGACGGCGCTGCGCGGGATGGAGTCGTCGTTCCTGCTGGAACTGCCGCCGTACCGCAGGCCGCAGATTGGGCAGGTGCTGGTGCGGTCGGTGATGGATCGGACGCTGTTTGTGCTGGGGCGCGCGGCGGCTGTGGCAGCGCCGGCCGGGGCGCTGCTGTGGATGATGGTGCATATTCCGGCCGGGGACGGCAATTTGCTGCAAGCGTGCGCAGCGGCGCTCGATCCGGTCGGCCGATGGATTGGGCTGGACGGTGTGATTCTGCTGGCGTTCATTTTGGGGTTCCCGGCGAACGAGACGGTGATTCCGATTATGATTATGGCGTACGCCAGCCTGGATACGCTGACGGCGCTGTCAGCCGGAGAATTGGCGGCGCTGCTGACGGCGCACGGATGGACGCCCGTGACGGCGCTGTGCGTGATGCTGTTCACGATGTTCCACTGGCCGTGCTCCACCACCTGCTGGACGATTCGGCGCGAAAGCGGCGCGCTGCGATGGACTGCGCTGGGGATTGCGCTGCCGACGGCGGTCGGCGCGGCGCTGTGCGCGGCGGTTGCAGCTGCGGCGCGCGCATTGGCGTAGAAATTCCGCGTTCGGTGCTTGATTGGTTCACAAAGCTATGGTATACTATATATAATAATGAATATGTTTCGCCGCTGAGGCGAGGAGGAAAACGGACGTGAAAAAATTTCTGCGGGTAATCAGCCAGCGGCTGGTGATGGTATCGCTGCTGATTTTGGTGCAGATCGCGGTGATCGTGGTGATGATGCTGCAATTCCGGCAGTATTTTCTGTATTTCAACACCGTCTGCACGGCGCTGAGCTTCATCGTGGTGCTGGTGATCGTGAACCGGAACACGAACCCGGCGTACAAGATTGCGTGGATCATCCCGATTTTGTGCGTGCCGGTGTTCGGGTGGCTGCTGTATATCTGCTTTGCCGGGAACCAGATGACGCACCGCTCCAAGCGGAAAATGCAACACATTGAGCACAAACAGCGGGAAGTGCTGCCCGAGCGCGAGGCGGTGATCGCCGAGATCGACCATTTCAGCGAGGATGCGGCGCGCCAGTCGCGGTATATTCAGGACTTCGCGTCGTGTCCGCCGTACGCGCGCACCGAAAGCCTGTTCCTGCCCGGCGGCGAGGCGCAGTTTTCCCGGATGATTGAGGACTTGAACAACGCGCAGCACTTTATTTTCCTGGAATATTTCATCATTCAGGAAGGGCTGATGTGGAACACGCTGCTCGACATCCTGGTGCGGAAAGCGCAGGAAGGCGTCGATGTGCGGCTGATTTACGACGATATGGGCTGCATTATGACGCTGCCGTATCGCTATAACCGGACGATGGAAGCAGCGGGGATCCGGTGCTGCGTGTTCAACCCGTATATCCCGGTGGTGTCCGGCCGGCTGAACAACCGCGACCACCGAAAAATCTGCGTGATCGACGGCAACATCGGCTACACCGGCGGGATCAACCTGGCGGATGAATATATCAACGAATACGAGCGATTCGGGTACTGGAAAGATGCGGGCGTGCGGCTGTGCGGCGAAGGTGTGTGGAGCCTGACGGTGATGTTCCTGACGATGTGGGAGTACATTTGCGGGAGCGCCGAGGACTACGCGAAGTTCCAGCCGGGGCTGTATCACCCGCTGCCGGAGGTGTCCGACGGGTATGTGCAGCCGTACTGCGATTCGCCGCTGGACGGGGAATCCGTCGGCGAGACGGTATACCTGAACCTGATTCACCGCGCGCGGCGGTATGTGTATATCACGACGCCGTACCTGGTGCTGGACAACGAAATGACCACGGCACTGTGCATGGCGGCAAAGTCCGGCGTCGATGTGCGGATTATGACGCCGCACATCCCGGACAAATGGTATGTACACGCGGTGTCCCGCGCCAACTACGGCGTGCTGGCCGAAAGCGGCGTGCGGATATACGAATTCACGCCGGGCTTTGTGCACGCCAAAACGGTGGTGGTGGACGACGAATATGCCACCGTGGGTACGGTGAATTTCGACTACCGCAGTCTGTATCTGCACTACGAATGCGGCGTGTGGATGTTCCGCACGGACAGTATCTGGGCGATGAAGCGCGACTACCTGGATACGCTGGCGTCCTGCCAGCAGATTACGGCCGAGGACTGCCGCAAGGTGTCGCTCCCGCGCCGGTTGGGCCGCTCGCTGCTGCGCGTGTTTGCGCCGCTGATGTAATTTGTAAAAACAGAAGAACGCAGAAAACACCCCTGCCGCAGTGCGCGAAATCGATCGCACTGCGGCAGGGGTGTTCAGATATGTGGAGATGTTTTGCGGGATTAGTCGTGCTTGCGGTTCAGGATCGCCATCGAATTGCGGCAGACTTCCTGCATTTCGGCATTGTCGCTGTGGTTAATCATGTAGCGCAGGTGCTCAATGGCGTTTTTGCTGCCCATTTCGCCCAGCGCTTTGGCCGCCGCGATGGCCACCTTCGGCTCTTCGTCGCGCAGCAGGTTGATCAGCGCGTTGTAGCCCGCGTCGCCCTGCGTTTTGCCTACGGCTTCCGCCGCCGCCGCCCGAATCTCCGGGTCACGGTCGAAGCAGTATTCGCACAGCTTCGGGGTCTGTTTGCCTTTGGCCGCCATGGATGCAATCTTGTCTTTTTTGCTACCGAACAACATAAATATAACTTCCTCTCATCGAAACACTTAAACCGGCTTGCAAGCCGGAGCTGTTAAATTGAATAGTATATATCTTAATGATTTAATATGACCCCCATATGGTAAAAGCGTGAACAAAGTATAAATTCATGGAACTTTGCCTAACATCCGTTTTTCGGGTGTCAAAAAAATAGGCAGTATTTTGTGCAAAACGCCAGTGAGGTGCGATTTTCCCCATAGGACGTGGAAAACCGTGTGGAAAATGTGAAAAGAAAACCGGCGCGCGCCCACTAAATATGGGGGACGCGCGCCGGATTCCGGCGGAAAATCAACAATTGCGTCGAATTCGCGTGGAAAGTGTGGAAAACACGGGACCAATTCTCCACACTTTCATTTTTTCAGCAGCTGGTCGATGCGGTAGCGCGGACGGGCTTTGACTTCGCTGTATATCTTGCCGACGTAGGTGCCGACCACGCCCAGGCACAGCAGCTGCACGCCGCCCAGCAGCCAGATCGACGCCACAATCGCCGTCCAGCCGGACACGGCCGCGCCGACCAGCTTCGAGATCAGCGCATACAGCAGCCCGAACACGCTCAGAACCGAGATCAGAATCCCCAGGTTGGAGATTACTTTCAGCGGCTTAACGCTGAACGAGGTGATTCCGTCGATGGCGAAGGACAGCATTTTTTTCAGCGGGTATTTGGACTCGCCGGCGAAGCGTTCGTGCCGGTCGTAGTATACATAGTCGCTGCGGTAGCCGATCAGCGGGACGATTCCGCGCAGGAACAGGTTGACTTCGCGGTACTCCGCCAGGCCGTCCAGCGCGCGGCGGCTCATCAGGCGGTAGTCGGCGTGGTTATACACCACGTCCACGCCCATCAGCTGCATGAATTTGTAAAACCCTTGGGCAGTGGTGCGCTTGAACAGCGTGTCGGTTTCGCGCTTTTTGCGCACGCCGTAGACCACGTCGCAGCCGTCGTGGAATTTGTCGAGGAATTCCGGCAGGACGGAGATATCGTCCTGCAAATCGGCGTCCAGCGATATGGCACAGTCGGCCGCTTCGCGCGCGGCCATCAGCCCGGCGAGCAGCGCGTTTTGGTGCCCGCGGTTGCGCGACAGCGACAGTCCGCACACATGCGGCTGCGTGCGGTGCAGTTCTTCGATCAGCGCCCAGGTGCGGTCTTTGCTGCCGTCGTTGACCAGCAGGATCCGGCTGGATTCGCCGCACCGGCCGCTGTCAATCAGCGATTGGAGCGCAGATTCCAGCTGCCGCACCGTTTCGGGCAGCACGGCTTCTTCGTTGTAGCAGGGGACGACCAGGTATAGCGTATCGTTCATGGGGCATCTTCCTTTCTGGCATTTGCGGAATCCGGGGCAGGCGGTTCCGGCGCGGGTTCGGCAGGGGATTCAGCAGGGGATTCCGGCACGGGTTCGGCAGGGGATTCCGGCGCGGGTTCGGCAGCGGGTTCGGCAGCGGGTTCGGCAGGGGGTTCCGGCGCGGCCTGCGCCTGACGGGCGCGGATCCGGCGATCCAGCGCGCGCCCGGCCAGCAGGTAAATCGCCAGCAGCACCAGCGCGGTCAGGCAGATGGCGGCGCCGGCGGTCAGCCCCGGTGTGCGGTAGCGGAATCGGATGTGGTGCGTTCCGGCACCGACGCGCACCGCCATGAACCCGACGTTGGCGTTCACGATCTCGGCCGATTCGCCGTCGATTTCGGCCGACCAGCCGGATTCGTACGGGACGCTGAAAAAGACGTAGGTTTCGCGGTCGGGCGCAATGTCGGCGGTGAAGCCGCTGCCGCTCGTTTCAAACGACGTGCAGGCGGTCTGCGCGCGCGCGGCGCACAGCTGCAGGTACATATCGTTGGTGTACGGCAGCGCGTTGGCGTTGTCGAGCGGCGTCAGGTACCGCGACACTTCGTCGAACTGATCGTCCGGCACCACCAGCGCCTGGAGCATGACCAGCTCGCGCTTGGACTTGGTGACGGCTTCGTAATCCGTTTGGGAAATGCAGTATTCATATGTGAAGCCCATGGGGATATACGCGTCGTTGCGGTAAACGTCGAAGCCGTTCTGCGTCGCATAGTACGAAAACCCGGGCATCAGCGTGGTGCCGTTTTCGTTGAATTTGCCGCTGTTGTCGTTGTTGAACTCGAACAGATACTTGACCGACAGCAGCCCGCGGATCGCGTAGTGCGAAACGTCCGGCCGCGAGCCGACGCCGCGCTCGACGCCGATGGAGTCGTAAAACGTCATCACCGAGCCGGGCACAATCGAGTGGAATGCCTGGATCGACGGCTTTTGCCAGTACATGGCGACGTTGTCCATCGCGTCGTAAAAATCCGACCGGTAAAATGACTGATCGGTTTCCGCGTCCGGCAGGTTCAGGTCATCGCCGCCGTTGAGGCAGTAGGGGATGATATAGCTGTGCGTGTCGTACGACTGCGTTTTGCCCAGGCCGATGAAGTAAATCGCGTACAGCGACGCCACCACCATCGTCCACGCGGTCGCGCGCGTCAAAAAGACTTTGCGGCTGCGCTGCAAAGTCGGCAGCAGCAGGTACAGCAGCAGCAGGCTGGCCAGCGCGATGGCGACGTACGTCCAGAACCGTTCGGGGTATTTTTCCAGCCCGAACGTCCACGCGCCGGTGGTGCTGTCGTGCGACGCAGGCATCAGCCCGATCCCGACGGCGATGCCGACGGTGAACCCGAACGTCCAGCGGAACCCGCGGCTCCAATCGGTTTCCGGGTTTTCCACGGCGCGCACCGTCGCCAGCACCCACATCAGCTCCATCATGTAGAACCAGCGGGCGTAGTACGCGTAGTTAAACAGCTGGAACGCGTTGTTCAGGATCGGGACGAACGCCATCAGCAGCAGGATCCCGATCATTTTTTTGCTCCAATGCGGTTTGCGCTGCTGCATCCACGCGAACACGCCCACCGTGCTGAACAGCGGGAGCCACATCCCGATCGACGCCCAGTTGGCGTTGGAGTCCGGGGTGAAGTTGGCGCGGGCGGGGATGTCCGGCATAAAGAAAAAGCTGGACAGAATGTGCAGGTACCGCTGCTCGCTGCCGTACAGCAATGCGCTCCAGCCGGTGGTCTGCGAATTGACGCGGTTGTTCTGGATCACGGCGAGCACCGTCGGCGCCAGCGAAATGCACGCGATGCCCAGCCCCAGCACGGCTTCAATCGCCAGCCCGGCAAACCGCCGGAACGACTTTTTGCCGTACGATCCGGTGAACACCCGCACCGCCCAGTAGAGGATGCAGAATGTGACCTGACCGACAAAAAAGTAATAATTGACAAAGCACGACGCGAACACCGCCAGCGCAAACACGCCGCGCCGCCCGCACAGCATATATTCGTCCAGCGCGGCCAGCAACAGCGGGAAGATGATGATCGCTTCGTGAAAGTGATTGAAAAAGACGTTGTACACCGAAAATCCGCAGAATGCGTACAGCAGCCCGCCGAGGACGGCAGCGTCCGGATTGCGGGTGTAGCGTTTGAGGTAGGTGTATGCCGACAGCGACGCGCACGAAAATTTGAGCAGGTACAGCGGCCCCATCAGGTACGGCACCGCGTCGCTCGGGAACGGCAGCGTCAGCCAGAAAAACGGGCTGGTCAGGTTGTAAAACGTGTAAGACCCGACCTGATTGGCGCCCAGGTCGGTCGTCCAGCTCCACCCCCAGTTGCCGCTGCGGATGGCGTCGTGCAGCATCTGGTAAAACGGCACCTGCTGCACGTTGAAATCGCCGTAGAACAGGAAATATCCCCCGTCGAAAATCATGAACGGGACAAACACGATGCACGCTGTGAGGAACGCCAGGCAGAACGCCCGCACGCCCGGACACGCCCATCTGCGGCGGTCCCAGTCAGTCAGTTTGGTCAGATTCATGAACAAGCTCCTTTCCGCCTTCGCGGGCAATCGAGAGAAATACGGCGATCATCCATGCGAACAGCGCCAGATTGGCGGCCGAGCCGATGACCTGCACCGTGCGGAACGAACCGTACCACGGCGCATCCTGGTGGATATTTTTGCTGAGCAGCGCGGCCTGGTTTGCAAACGTCACCAGCGTCACGCCGCCGAACAGTTTCAGCAGCCGTCCGTCGCGCAGCGTCAGGTATGCGGCCAGCAGCAGAATCATCACGATAAACTGGTACCGCTCGTGCTGCCGGGTGGTGAGGACGAACAGGCACTGCATCAGCAGCGCGGCCTGCAGCCAGATATTCGGCCGCGGCGCGCGCAGGCAGTATACGGCGGTTGCCGCGAATGACCCGAGCATCAGCAGCGTGCCGACCACGCTGTACGGCAGGAAGCCCAGCAGCTTGGTGCTGTCCAGTACCCAGTTGAAGTTCCCCAGCCCCCACAGGTTGAACGCGTTAAGGTTGACGTACGGGTATTTGCCGAAGCCGCCGAAATAAACTTCAAAAATCGCGAGCGGGTTGCGCGACGCGATCATAAACGGCAGGAACACGGCAATCACCGTGCCGAACCCGATCCCCAGCGATTGCCAGAGCCGCGTGAACTGCTTCCGCCGCAAAAACCAGCACAGAATCACCGGCGCAAAGTACAGGCACTGCATCTTGGTCAGGCACGCGACGGCGAACAGGAACGTCCCCAGCCGCGGCTTTTCGCGGTGGAACGCGGCGAACGTGACGAGCAGCAGCAGCGTCATGATCCCGTCGGTCTGACCCCAGCAGCTGCAATTGAAAATCGCCGACGGATTGACCGCCCACGCGCACGCCGCCAGCGCGGCGGCGGTTTCGTCGTCCCGCCGGAACAGCAGGTATACCGCCGGGACGATCAGCGTGTCGCCCAGCACCGGCCAGAACTTGATCAGCAGCATCCGCGTCGGCATATAGTTTGCGATCCAGTCCTGCCGGAGCAGCGCGCCGACCGGCCGCAGCAAAAACAGGTACAGCGGCGGGTAGTCCAGCTGGCGCACATGGCCGTCGTAGCAGTTCCAAAACCCGTGCTGCATATCGGCGGCCCACATCAGGTACCACTCGGTGTCGAACGAATTGGTGTACCACATCGCCAGCACGATCCGCACCAGAAATGCGAACACGGCCGCCATCGCGACGAATACCGTCCACTGCCCGCGGCGGGCGGACAGCGGATTGGGGGAGAAGCGTTCCATGAATTGTGATGTCCTTTCTGCGGAGAAAATTTGGCAGCGCATATTCCGATTGACATTTGCGCCGGAATCCATTATAATGATAGAGAATCATAAAAAGCAGCCTGCCGGATCCCCGGCACAGGAGGAGGAAAGCCCTATGGCATCGCATGTGTTTTTCGCTATGCTGTCGCGCATGAAATACATTTGCCGGTGGGGGCTGATGCGCAGCACCCACGCCGAAAGCATTGCCGAGCACAGCCACGAAACCGCCGTACTGGCGCACGCGCTGGCGCTGATTGAAAACACATATTTCGGCGGGCACGTCAACGCCGACCGCGCGGCGGTGATGGCGCTGTATCACGACAGCACCGAGGTGCTGACGGGCGACCTGCCGACGCCGGTGAAGTATCACCACCCCGCGCTGCGCGCCGCATACGGCGAAGTGGAGCACGAAGCGGCCGACCGGCTGCGGAGGATGCTGCCGCCGGAGCTGGCGCCCGCGCTGGATCCGCTGGTGCGGGAGCAGGGCGACGAGCGCGCATTCGTGAAAGCGGCGGACAAGCTGTCCGCCCTGATTAAATGCATCGAAGAGCGGCGGATGGGCAACTGCGATTTCATCAGCGCCGAAAAAACGCTGCGCGCGTCGGTAGAAGCGCTGCATATGCCGTCGGTGGACTACTTTCTGACGCATTTTCTGCCGGCGTATGCATTGACGCTGGACGAGCAGCAGGCGCAGTCGGCGGAAAAATGAGTTACCATTATTGTAGCACAAATTCACCGCGAAACGCAATGGATTTCCATTTTTTCTGCCGGTGATTGCAAAAAAATTTTCCCGCACACAACCTTATATTCGCGCGAGCGGGCGGAATCCCTCTGTACGGCTGCGCGGTTTGATGAAAAGAGGATGAATTGGACATCATGGCGGTACTGAACATTGTGATGGTGGAGCCGGAGATCCCGCAGAATACCGGCAATGTGGCGCGGACGTGCGCGGCGACCGGCGCGCGGCTGCATCTGGTGGGTCCCATGGGGTTTGCCATCGACGACCGGAAGCTCAAACGCGCCGGGCTGGACTACTGGCATTTGCTGGATATCACATATTACGATTCGTTGGCGGACTTTTTCGCGAAAAACAGCGGCCCGTTTTTCTATTTTTCGACTAAAGCGCAGCACGTCCACTCCGACGTGGCGTATCCGGACGGCGCGTACCTGGTGTTTGGCAAAGAGACGCGCGGCCTGCCGGAGCAGCTGCTGCACGACCACCCCGAATCCTGCGTGCGGATTCCGATGATCTCCGACGCGCGCAGCCTGAACCTGTCGAATTCTGTCGCGATCGGCGTGTACGAAGCGCTGCGCCAGTGGGGCTACCCGGCGCTGAGCTGTGCCGGGTATCTGCGCGACTACACTTGGCCCGACGAAGAAGCGTAAAGGAGCGGAGCGACTGTGAAAGCGGTATTTGCCATGGATTCGTTCAAGTCCAGCCTGACGTCGCAGGCCGCCGGGCAGGCTGCTGCCGCCGGGCTGCGGCGCGTGTATCCCGACGCGGAGACGAGCGTTCTGCCGCTGGCTGACGGCGGCGAAGGGACGGCGGCGGCATTGGTAAACGGGCTGGGCGGGCATTTTGTCCCGTGCCGGGTGCGCGGTGCGCTGGGCGAGCCGATTGACGCGCAATACGGGCTTCTGCCGGACGGCACCGCCGTGATCGGAATGGCGGCGGCCGCCGGGATTGAACAGGTGCCGTCCGACCGCCGGAACCCGATGCATACGACCACGTTCGGCGTGGGGCAGCTGATCTGCGACGCCATCGGCCGTGGGTGCCGTCGGTTCTGGATCGGCATTGGCGGCAGCGCCACCAACGACGGCGGCATCGGGATGCTGCAAGCGCTGGGGTTCGGATTTTTCAATGCAGACGGCGCGCCGGTCTCGCCGGACGGCGCGGGGCTGTGCGCGCTGGCGCGAATTTCGGCAGACGACGCGCTTCCAGCATTGCGGGACTGCACGTTCCGCGTCGCCTGCGACGTGACAAACCCACTGTGCGGTCCGAACGGATGCAGCGCCGTGTTCGGCCCGCAGAAAGGCGCAGACAGCGCAATGATTGCGGCGCTGGACGGTGCGCTGGCGCGGTATGCGGCGCAGATGCGGACGGTGTTTCCGGATGCCGACCCGGATTTCCCCGGTTCCGGCGCGGCGGGGGGCATGGGCTTTGCGCTGCGGGCGGCGCTGCGCGCCGAACTGACGCCCGGTGCGGAGCTGGTGCTGGACGCGATCCGGATGAACGATGCGCTGCGCGGCGCCGACGTGCTGGTGACGGGCGAAGGGCGGCTGGACGCGCAGACCGCAATGGGCAAAGCGCCGTTCGCTGCCGCCTGCCGGGCGCAGGCGCTGGGCGTTCCGGTGATCGCGCTGTCCGGCTGCATCGGGCGCGGCGCAGCAGCGTGCAATGCGGCGGGAATCGATGCATATTTCCCCATTTTGCAGCGGGTATGTACCGAAGCCGAAGCGCTCGACCCGGCGGTGGCCGCCCAAAACCTGACCGATACGGCCGAGCAGGTGTTCCGCCTGTGGCGGACGGTGTCTCACCAAGCGAAAGGAAGCGAATGAAATGCCCCGATATAAAGTGGAACCGAAAGAAGAACAAAAGAAAAAACGCGGCAATATGGTGCTGCGCATGGTGTTTTTGATCGCGCTGATCGTTTTTTTGGTCAGCGGCGGAATGCTGCTGAACGAGCTGGTGATTCAGCCGTGGCGGGCGAACCAAAAGCTGAACGATTACCGGAACCTGAAACCGAACACGTCCGCCAATCTGCACACGGCGAGCAGCGGGTCATCGTCGGCCGCGTCCGAACCGGGCAGTTCGTCCGACGGCCCGGCGCAGATGCTGGAATCGTTCCGTGCGCTGTATGAGCGGAACAAAGACATCGCCGGGTGGCTGACGATTCCGGGGACAAATTTGGATCATCCGGTATTTTACACGCCGGACGACCAGAACTATTACCTGAAACGCGATGCCGACGGTGCGGACGACAAGTACGGCAGTCTGTTCCTGTCTGCCGGGAGCACGCTGGAACCGCAGGCGCAGGTGATGGTGATGTACGGGCATAACATGGAGCAGGATGACCTGATGTTCGGCCAGCTGAACAAGTTCAAAAAGCTGAACTTTTTGCAGCAGCACCCGACTTTCACGTTCAACACCATTTACCGCACCGGCGAATGGAAAATCATTGCCGTGTGCCGCGCATCCACCGGCGAACTGGGCAAATTTGCGTACAATACGACCGAATACGGATCGGCGGACGCGTTTGACGCATTCATCCGCCAGGCGCGCGAACGGTCAATGTACCGCATTGCGGACGACGTTGCGTTCGGCGATTCGCTGCTGGTACTGTCCACGTGCGACTACCTGTTCTACGGCGACCGGCTGGTGGTGATTGCCCGCAAGCTGCGGCCCGGCGAATCGGCGGAAACCATCGACACGTCGGTGTACGAAGAAAACGACATGATGCTGTGGCCGGACGTGTATTATTCACTGTCGTACGCGACGAGCACCAAACCGTCCGATGAGGCCATCGCGCAGGCGTATCTGAAATATTACGGACAGCCGTGAAATATTTTCATTCTCCGTGTCATAGATATGAAGCGAAAGCAAAATATCGGCAAGGGAGACGAAAACAATGCGGGTGGTTTCCATTCAAATGAAGAAAAAACAGTGGATCGGGCTGGCGGTGCTGGCAGTGCTGCTGATTTTGGCGATTGTGCTGGCGGTGCGGCCGCACCGCGCGGTGACGGCGTCGGCGGATTTTTCGTGCGACGCGGCGACCGACGCGCAGCGGAAGGCGTTTTTGGCGCAGTTCGGCTGGACGGTGCAGGACGACCCGGTGGAAATCTGCGAAGTAATCATTCCGGACACATTCAACGACGTGTACCACGCGTACAACGAGCTGCAAAAAGCGCAGGGACTGGATTTGACGCGGTATATGGGCAAACGCGTGAAGCGGTGGACGTATGAGCTGACCAACTACCCGGACGGCGACGCGCAAACGCGGGTGTATGCCGACCTGCTGATTTCGGACGGCCGCGTGATTGGCGGCAGCATCGGAACGCGGGCGGCGGACGGATTTATGCGCGGGTTTCGGCGCGATTCGGCGGAGCTGGCGGTATCGTCGGCCGCGTCGGTCGATCCGGTTGCTTCGGCCGGTTCGGGCGGCGAAGCATCGTCCGGGTGGACGGAGACGGCGTCGGGGACGGTATCGGAGGCAGTGTCGGTCGCGTCGGCGGGGTAAAAATGCCGTGCGGGGAAAACCGCATCGGGATGAACCCAAACAAACAGGAGGAAATCCACATGGAACGAATTGATAAAATTCTGGCGTCGCAGGGCATCGGCAGCCGCAAGGAGGTGCATGCGCTGCTGCGGCAGGGCCGCGTGACCGTGGGGTCGGCGATTGTGCGCGCAGCGGACGCCAAGGTCGATGCCACGTCGCAGGCCATCTGCATCGACGGCGCGCCGCTGCGGTACAAGCCGCACGTTTATATTATGATGAACAAGCCCGCCGGAGTGATTTCGGCAACGGACGACCCGCGTCAGCGCACGGTGGTGGATTTGATCGGCCCGCCGCTGGCGCGCCGCGGGCTGTTTCCGGTCGGCCGGCTGGACAAGGATACCGAAGGGCTGCTGATTATCACCGACGACGGCGACTACGCGCACCGGGTGCTGTCGCCCAAAAAGAACGTGGACAAACTGTACGAAGCAGTGATCGACGGGCCGGTCGGCGACGCAGAGGTCGAGGCGTTTCGGCTGGGCATTGTGTTTGAAGACGGGACGGTGTGCCGCCCGGCAGGGCTGCGCGTCCTGCGGGACGGGGACACCCCGCTGGTGCAGGTGCGGATCTGCGAGGGCAGGTTTCACCAGGTCAAAAAGATGTTCCGCGCTGTCGGACGCACAGTGCAGGCACTGCGGCGCGTGCAGATTGGGGCGCTGAAACTGGACCCGACGCTGGCGCCGGGCGCCTATCGGGAGATGACTTCCCAGGAAATCACTTTTGTATTTGAAGCACAAAAAGACACCCCAAACATCGTGCAAAATTAGAGTTTGGTCGTTTTGATAGAAAAAAATATCTAAATGCCGGTTTCAAAGTTTGGTGAATCAAAGAATAGCTTTTTTCAAAGTTTTCTGCTATAATATTAAGCAAGAGAAAATCCGAGTGGTACGGGTTTCTAATATCATCGAAATTTTAGGAGGAATATTTTCATGTCAAGCGTAACCTTAAAGAATATCTACAAGAAATACGCCGGCGGCGTGGTCGCTGTTTCGGACTTCTGCCTGGATATCCAGGACAAAGAGTTCATCATCCTGGTCGGCCCGTCCGGCTGCGGTAAATCGACCACCCTGCGGATGATCGCCGGTCTGGAAGAGATCAGCGAAGGCGAACTGTACATCGACGACAAACTGGTCAACGAAGTCGCGCCGAAAGACCGCGATATCGCGATGGTGTTCCAGAACTACGCGCTGTATCCGCACATGACCGTGTATGACAACATGGCGTTCGGCCTGAAGCTGCGCAAGACCCCGAAGGCGGAAATCAAACGCCGCGTGGAAGAAGCGGCCAAGATCCTCGACATCACCCACCTGCTCGACCGGAAGCCGAAGGCCCTGTCCGGCGGTCAGCGTCAGCGTGTGGCGCTGGGTCGTGCCATCGTGCGTGAGCCGAAGGTGTTCCTGCTCGACGAGCCGCTGTCCAACCTGGACGCGAAGCTCCGTGCGCAGATGAGAACCGAGCTGGCGAAGCTGCACAAACGTCTGGGCACCACGTTCATCTACGTTACCCACGACCAGACCGAAGCTATGACCATGGGCGACCGCATCGTGGTTATGAAAGACGGCTTTATCCAGCAGGTCGATACCCCCCAGAACCTGTACAGCAAACCGATCAATATGTTCGTTGCCGGATTCATCGGCTCCCCGCAGATGAACTTCATCAACGCGACGCTGGAAAAAGAGGACGACAAGTTTGTTGCGAAGTTCGGCCCGTTCACGCTCGGCGTACCGGCGGACAAGAACAAAGACAACAAGCTGGATGAGTACGTCGGCAAAGAAGTCGTGCTGGGCGTGCGTCCGGAAGATATGTACGACGATGAAGAAGGCCTCGAGAAGTACAAAGAAGGCATCATCGAAGCGCATGTGGACGTGACCGAGCTGATGGGCGCCGAAATCTTCCTGTATCTGACCTGCGAAGGCAACGCAATTACCGCGCGCGTGGATCCGACTTCCACGACGCAGGCCGGCGACATGAAGAAACTTGCCATCAACGTCAAGAATATGCACATCTTCGACAAAGACACCGAGGTCAACCTGACCGTTTGATCCCCGGATATTCCGAGATGATTGCCGCCCGCTGCGGGATTTCCCACGGCGGGCGGTTTGATATCCGAACGTTTTCAGAACGGAGAAAAAGATATGTCGAGTGTTATTTTTCATTTGGACAATTGCGACGGTTCGGAATATGTGCTGCTTCCGTCATGCGCATACAACGGGAACCGGTTCCGGTCATTCAAAAGAAAATATCCGCCGATGTTCCGGCCGAGCGAAGTGTCGGTCGATATGCCGATTACGATTACCGACGTCCCAAGGCTGGAACCGGACGGGAGCGGCTGCATCGAAATAACAACAGGGGATCTTTCGACACCGTGCATCGGGGTTTATGAAAAAAAGGCAGACAAAGCGACGTTCTTGTACACCCAGCAGCAGATCGACGGCGAAAACATCGGCATTGCATACGAGCGCGGCAAAATAACGCTTTCTTACCCGGCGTTTCGGCGTAAAATTTACACGCCGTATATCGGTGACTGTATGCAGGACAATAACGAAACCTATATCGGCAAAGATGCTGAAATCCCATACAGAAAATTTGAAATCGAATGCCATAGCATGGCGGAATTTTTCGATTTTTATTTCACCCACCGGAAGCTGATGTATCCGCATGACCAAAGAGCTTCTGTACGCAGCGACAGCGAACTGTATGAGATCGAAAAAAACAAATTCAACCGGCTCAACTGGACGGGAGAATATTATGCCATCAATACGGACGGAATGTGGAAGCCCGGCTGGGTGGGCGGCGGAATGGCAAGCTACGCGCTGATGAAGCTGGGCGGCGCGACGGAGTATGCGCGCGCCGTAAAAACGCTGGAAAAGCTTTTTTCCCAACAGGCTGAAAGCGGGCTTTTTTACTGGACAGACGGTGAAAGCGGACGGTTCGGAGACGGATTCGGGACGGCCGGCACAGCGCGATGGCTGTTTATCCGGGCTTCGGGCGATGCGCTGTACTTTGCTTTCCAGCATTTTGAACTGATGGACAAAATTCCGGAAGCGTTTATAAACGGCGCCCGAAAGCTTTCGGAACGGTTTTGCAGGATATTTGAAAAATACGGGCAGTTTGGTCAGTTTATCGACGGAGACTCCGGCGAAATTGTGGTCGGGGGAACCTCGAGCGGTGCGATTATCCCGGCGGCGCTGGTGATGGCCTATCGGTTTTTCAAGGTGCAGCGGTACCTTGAAACGGCAAAACAAAGCGCAGAGGAAATGTACCGGCGGGAGGCAGCCAAAGGGTATACCACCGGGGGACCGGGAGAAACGCTCCAATGCCCGGACAGCGAATCCGCATTTGCGCTTTTGGAAAGCATGGTTCTGCTGTATGACGAAACAAAAGAAGAAAAATGGCTCCAATATGCAGAATATGCGGCGAAGCTTTGCAGCACCTGGGTTGTAAGCTACAATTATCTTTTCCCGGCGCAGAGCGAATTTTCGCGCCTGGGGATCCATACGGTCGGGTCGGTTTTTGCCAATGTTCAGAACAAACACGCGGCGCCGGGAATCGCCACGCTGTCGGGCAGCAGTCTCGACCGGCTGTATCAGTGGACGGGCAATCTCCTGTACAAAGAACTTTATGAGGACATTGCTTTTTCGATCGGACAGTATATGTCCACGCAGGAAAAACCGATTTACGCAAAGTATGCAAAAAAATATATGCCGGAAGGATATATAAATGAACGCGTAAATATGTCCGACTGGGAAGGGGAAAACAGGGTCGGTGAAGTGTTTTACGGCAGCTGCTGCTGGTGCGAAACCGCTCTGCTGCTGAGCCTGGCATACCGGATGAACAAAGACGAAATCCGGGCGGCAGGTGATTGCCCCCGATCCGGTCGGGAATGACCGATCCGGGGCAGGGCGGATTTTTTCGG
>CAJKBQ010000019.1 GCA_905198155.1 uncultured Eubacteriales bacterium | reverse complement strand
GCACCCGGTGCAGATTCCCGCGCCGTATGTGAATTCCTGCTACTTCCTCGACACGCTCCACCGGATGACTGCCATTGCAGACCGGCTGGGATACCCGTCCGACGCACGGATGTACCGCACATACGCCAAAGTGGTGCGGGACGCGCTGATCCGCACTTATCGCGACCCCGCGACCGGATCGTTCTGCGGCGGCGTACAGGCGGCGGACGCGTTCGCTGTGTGGGCCGGGCTGGATGACGACGGCCACGCCATGCAGAATTTGGTGCAGCGGTACCAAACGGTGCATTACTTTGACACCGGGTTCCTGGGAACGGAAATCCTGATCGACGTCCTGATGCGGCACGGCGCGTGCGACACCGCCTATGCACTGATGACTTCGCCGGAAATCGGTAGCTATGCGCATATGATGCACCATGGACTGACTACGATTGGCGAATACTGGCAGTTGATCTGCTCGCTGAATCACCCGATGTACGGCGCGCCGACGCGGCATTTGCTGGATGGCTTGCTCGGCATCCGACAGGCTGCGGATTCGTACGGCTACCGCGACCTGCGAATTGCGCCGCAGATCCCGGCGGCGCTGGATCACGCGTCCGGCGCGATGACGCTGCCGTGCGGCAGGGTATCGGTTCGCTGGGTGCAGTCGGCAGACGCCGTCACGGTGGACGTCACGCTCCCGGCGGACAAAACGGCCGAATTGTCCCTGTACGGGCAGGCCATTGCGCTGCACGGCGGCGAAAACCATCATGTCATTTCCAAACCATTTTAAGCTAAAGGAGTTCTCCCGCATGAAAAAGATATCACTCATCCTCGTCGTTATTCTGCTCTTCAGCATCAGTGCGGGCTGTGACACCACGGAAAGGGGCACATCAATGAGTCAATTGGAGAAAAATACCGTCAAAGCGGAGCATCAGCTGCCGGAATCGCAGTATGTGTCGTTCCCCACTCCGCAGACAAGCGGCGTGCGGATTTTGTTCGTCGGCAATTCCATCACTCGCCACGCGCCCAAGCCGGACATCGGCTGGACGCACGACTGGGGCATGGCGGCGTCCGCCCTGGACAAAGACTACGTCCACCAGACGATGCAGCGCGTCGCCGACAGCGGCACCGACGCGTGCGCGTGCATTGCGCAGGTGTCGGCATGGGAGGGGCATTACGCCGACGGCCGGTCGCGGCTGCCGCTGTATGACACTGCGCGGGCGTTCCGGCCGGACATCATCGTGTGGCGCGCGATCGAAAACTGCCCGGCGGCTGACTTTGACCCCGACGCATTCACCGACAACCTGCGGGCACTGATCGATTACCTCAACGCGGACGGCCATGCGCGCGTGATTTGGACAACGTCGTTCTGGCACCACCCGGGCGACGATGCCGTTCGGGCATTGGCGCAGCTGCGCGGGGAACCGCTGGTGGAGCTGGGCGACTTGGGCGAGCAGGACGCGATGAAAGCCATTGGCCTATTCGCGCACAGCGGTGTCGCCGCGCACCCCGGGGACGCCGGAATGCAGGAAATTGCGGCGCGCATCTTCGCCGCGATGGCGCCGATGCTGCGCTGACGCGCAAAAACCAAAGTTTTTTTCGAATTGGGCTTGACAAATCCGCACAATGTGGTATAATAAATATCGCCTAATTCGATATCCGGGTGTAGCGCAGTTTTGGTAGCGCGCCTGAATGGGGTTCAGGAGGCCGCAAGTTCGACTCTTGTCACTCGGACCAATGCCACGGCGGTTTTGATACGGAAGTGTCAAAATTCGCCGTGATTTTCGTTTCGGGGTTACGCAAAAATGAAAAAGGAGCATCATCCCATGTCCGCATCCTTACAGCCAATCACCGCAGACAATTTTACGGATGCGTTCCGCCTCAAAGTGCGGGCGGATCAGGAAAAATTCGTTTCCAATCCCATCCGCAGCCTGGCGCAGGCGTATGTTTACCGCGACCAATGCCAACCCTTCGGAATTTACGACGGCGACCGGATGGTCGGGTATGTGATGGTCATTTACGACTACGATATCCCGGAATATGACATCTGGCACTTCACGATCGACGAATCCCAGCAGGGCAAAGGCTTCGGGCGGGCAGCGATGCACCTGGTGCTGGACTACATCGCCCAAAAACCGTTCGGCGAGTCGAACCGCGTCGCGCTCACCTGCAACAAAGAAAACCCGGTCGCGCTCCGGCTGTATCAGTCGCTGGGGTTCCGGCTGACGGGGAACGAAGACGATGACGAAGTGGAGCTGGCGCGCACGGTTTGACGGCCGCCCGCCTGCGTAAAATTCAAAACAATCGCCCGGCCGGGCGTGCGGATTGCACACTCGGTCGGGCGGATTTTTTTGTTGGGGGCGGGCGCGGGCATATTACCCCAGCTCCGTCTGCGCCTCATACACAATATACGGCGCACCGCCGCGGAAGCGGATCGGCAGCACCACATACGACGACTGCGTGTAAAACTCCATCATCCGGCGGTCGCGCTCCGCCGGCGGCAGATCCTTCGGTGCCCAGCACCAGCGGTCGGCGAAATACAGATACTCGGTGGTGCAGCCGTGCGACACCGGCAGCACGAACGCTGGCTGCGACCGGAACGTCGTCTCGTCGCCGAAGTCCCGCAGCTCGGTGAACAGCCCGTCCATCGAATCGCCGACGCCGAATTTGCCCTGGTTCGGCGCCCATCCGGTACACCACGAGGTCAAAATGTAGTACCGTCCGTCGCGTTTGAACACGGCCGGTGCCTCGCGCAGTTCGCCCTGCCACAGCGTGTTGACGTGGCGGCGGACGTTGAGGTAATCGTCGGTCAGCAGATAGATGTTCAAATCCAGATTGTCGCGCGCAGCAGACAGGAAATACGCCTTGCCGTCATCGTCGCGGAACAGCGTGCAGTCGCGCGACATATGGCCGTACGGGTTGAACGACCCGTGGTACACAAAGTCGCCGTCCGGCGTGTCGCACGACGCAATGCAGGCGCGCGCGTCGTCATAGTTTTGCCCGTTTTCGTAGTGCGCCCACATTACATACCGCCCCGTTTGCGGGCAGTACAGCACCTTCGGCCGCTCGATGTTCACCTTGCCGCCGTCATCGCGCACCAGCCGCAGATCCGTCCGCTGCCGGATTGCGGCGGTCGGGCTGTCGGTCGTCAGCACATAATTTCGGAATTCCCATTGTGCCAAATCCGTGGATCGGTAGCACGCCACATACCGGTTTTCGCGGCGGTCTTCGCCGTACCAATAATAATATCCATCCGCGACGATGATCTGGCCGCCGTGCGCCTGAATCGGCTGGCCGGCGGTATCCGTCCACACCGTCCCGTTTTGCTGCATCTTCATAGCTGAAAGACTTCCTTTCTGAAATATCCTGCTCCGTTCAGTATACCAGAATTCAGCCGAAAAGTCAATCCAATTGCGCGGCAAACCGCGCGAAATCCGTCAGCGCCACGTCCGGCTCCGGCAGTTCCGGGTGCCAGCGTTTTTCCCATTCCAGTGCAAAATAGCCGTCGTATCCGCGGTCGGTCAGCGCCCGGCAGATTGCCGCCAGCGGGACTTCGCCCGCGCCGATGCGGCACAGTGCGCCGCCGCGCCGGTCTTTGAGATGGACATGGCGAATCCATGGATACAGTGCGTCCAAAAATGCCGCACGGCGCGCCGAATCGTCGGTGTCCGTGTGCTCCACATCCCAAATCAGCCCGAATTCCGGCCGATTGACCTGCACCGCAACCGCACGCAGCAGCACCGGATCGGTAAAATCGCCGTGCGTTTCCAGCAGCACCGACACGCCGCGCCCGGCGGCAGATGCGCAAACCGCCCGCAGCCCGTCCGCCAAATACGCTGTGCATTCAGCTGCCGTACCGACGATCCGGTCGCCGAACACGCGGATGAATCGTGCGCCCAATGCCGCTGCAGCATCCAGCGCGAACGCACATTCCGTCAATGCTTCCGCCCGCGCAGCCGGTTCCGCCAGCCGGGCAGAGCAGTCGATCCCGCACAGCACCGCGCCCGATGCACGCAGCCGCTGCGCCGTCGCCGCCCGATGTTCCGGCCAAAGTGCGGAAACCTCATCGGCACGCAGCGCATCTCCGATGCCCCGCAGCTCCACCGCAAACCCCGTCCGCTGCGCGGCGTCGGCAATCTGATCCAGCGTCCAGTCGGGACAGCCGAGCGTTGAAAATGCAAATTTCATCGCGCATCCTCCGTTCCGGCGCGCAGCCGGTCGTTCAGCTCCGTGGCTTCACGGTAATAATCCGCACACGTCATCAGCCCGAATTCCGACTCGATTCGATCCGGCGGCCAGTCCGGTGCGTTGCTCGCCACTTCAAACAAATTGTCGCCCGGCTGCACCGTGACCGTCACCCGGTCGCCCAGCGCGGCGCGGATACGGTCGATTTTCTCCCGCTGGCGGTCGATGTGATAAATTCGGCCGCGCAGATCGACGTCCGCCATCGCGAACGATTCCCACTCGCACCCGCGCGCGACCGTGGTGCCGAACCGGTTGATGATTCGGCTGCCGGACGGCCAGGTGGACGACACGATGTAATATTGATGCACCGCCGCAAGCGCGTTCAGCCCGAATCCGCCGTCGTATGCCGACGGCCACACCACCAGATCGGCGCCCAGGTCGGCGAGCGCTGCCCAATCCGCTTTCCAGCCGAGGTCAAAGCAGATCATCAGCCCCACCCGGCCGATGTCGCTGTCCACCACCACCAGGTCTGACCCTGGCAGACCAAACGAAGCCGCGCGGTACGTCAGGTGGCGCTTGCGGTAACGGCCGATTACCGCGCCGGTGCGGTCGATGAAATAGGCGGTGTTGTACCGTTTGCCCGGAAGCTCCGCCGGTTCCTCCAGCCCGCAGACGATATTGGCGTGCAGCCGCGCCGCCTGCGCACGGAACATGGCCAGCGCCGCCGCATTGTGCGCCGCCCAATCGGGATTGCCGTTGTCGCCGCCGCAGATCAACACTTCCTCCGGGAAGCAGATCAGATCCGGGTGCAGCGCGGCGCAGTCGGACAGCTTTTCCGCAACGGCGTGCAGAATCTCCGGCTGCGTGCCCCCCAATCCGCGCCCGGAGAACGTCAAAATTCGTGTTTTCATCGCAAATTTGCCTCCATCCGCGCGCAATCCAGCCGCACATCCGTGCCGTCCACCGTCACTGCGCCGTCGGCAATCCGGACGATCGGCAATGTTTCCGCGCTGTCCTCCGACACGCCGCACACCACGGCCGCCCAATACACGCCCGGCGTCAACACTGCGCTGCCGTACGCCGGGATCACCGCGCGCGGCGCGAGGAGGTGCATTCCGGGCTGCGCGCCGGTCATCATGCATTGCAGCGGGAACGTCGCGGCGGCGGAGATGCGGCTGTACAGCCCGTGCGCGGCCACAAAATATAACCGGTCGTCCCCGCCGGATGTCCGCCGGTCGTCCCGCATCGGGACGGAATAGCCGCCCTCCGTCACCCGGTACGGCTGGCGCAGCGCGATCCGATGCACGCGCACATGGACGCTGCCGTGCAGCGGGCGCATCCAGGTGTGGATCACGGTCGCGGGATCGTTGCCGAACGGCGTGTGCACCGACGCCATCCAGCCGTCCGCCTCGCCCAGATCGGTGAAGCCCCAGCGGTGCGAATGCATGGATTCATCCGGCGTCGTGAGCGAAATCATATTGTCGCACGCGGTGCAGTCGCGCGTGCTGAGCGCGAATCCGGCCAGCGAATTGTACGCAAATTTGCAGTAATACCCCGCCATGTCGTTGAACGGGTTGCAGTACCGGCCGTTTTGGTAATATTGGCACACATTGTTCAGCAGCGTGACGCCGTGCGCCGCGTCGCCGGTCACGGTCAGATGAATCCGCGGGTCAGCCGGGCGCAGTTCGTACGGCGCGCCGTCCGCCGGGTGCGGTACCGACTCCGACGCCCAAAACGGATGCGATTCGTCCATCAGCAGGCAAAGGAAGGTTTTTGCGCACCAATACGCGCCGCCGTCGGAGGTGTAATTTTCGACCAGCGCGGGTGCTTCGTACAAATAGCCCGGCGGCAGCAGGTTGGGCGTGCGGCACTGCACGCGGTCGGCAAAGTACGAAATATTGCGCACCGTCACGGTTTTCGCCAGCGCGGGGTCAATCTCCGCGCCCGCCAGCACCGCCAGCGGGAACACGCAGCTCGCCGCAAAGCGGTACGCCAGCGACCGGCCGAACGGGACGTGCGCGCCGTGCACATCAAAAAAGCAGACATAGTCCTGCAAAAACCGCTCTGTCCGATGCAGGTACACTGCCCGCCGCGCCGCGTATCCGGGCGTTGATTCGTCCGCGATCAGGCACCACAGCAGCGGGTAGGTGTGCATCGACCATGCCTCGTAGTAGTCGAACCGGCCGAAGTCGCCGTCGGCGTACCAGCCATTGGAAATGTACATTTCGTCCAGCTTGGCCAGCCCTTCGGCCAGCCAGGCGTCCGTTTCGGGGAACGTGTACCCAAACCGCTGCAACACCAGCAGGCACAGCAGCGGGAACCAAATGTGGTTGTTCCCGGCAATGTGCGCGCACAGCGGGCGGCACGCGCCGTAGATCCAATCCGCCGCGCGGCGCTGCTCGTCCGGCGTCAGCAGCACCCACGTCTGCTGCGGCGCAAAATACATCCCGACCATCAGCCCGGCGACCTCGGTGATGTTCTGGAAATCGAGCATAAACGCGCCCGCCGCGTCGCGCCGGGCGTCCCAGTAACCGGGCGTACCGGGCGTCACCCCATCGATTAACACGCCGCGCAGCCATTCCCCGACCGGGACTGAATGCCCGCCGACCTGCATCCGCAAATCAACGCCGTCCCGCATCAGCGGCGCCAGCCCCCAAAACGGTCGCAGTGCCTCCTCCAGCATGGTCGGTCCATAGCCGACGTGGTCGATTACCTCCGGCACGGCACCGGACACCCGGCGCGCGGCGGCCTGTTCCAGCGCGGCGATGCAGGTGCGCTGCGCGTAGCGGGCGATTTCGCTTCTGGTATTCATAGCCATACGCTCCTTTCTATTCCTCGTCTCCGGGTTATTCCTGCGTCATGTGCAAAAATTGATTGCGCGTCACGCGCAGCCGCAGCGCCTCCCCGCGCGCGTACCGCGCCAAATCGTCGAGGATGCCGTTCGTCATATGCGCGCCCGCCGGAGCCGCCGCCTGGTGCGGCAGCAGCAGCACGTTGGGACAGTCGCGCAGCGCCGCGGGCTGTGCGACGCCTTCGTGCTCGTACACGTCCAGCGCTGCGGAGATTCGACCGGTTTGCAGCGCCGCAATCAGCGCACCGGTGTCCACCAGCGACCCGCGCGCCGTGTTAATCAGCAGCGCACCGTCCGGCAGCTGCGCCAGCGCGGCCGCGTCGATCAGGTGAAACGTTTCGGGCGTCTGCGCCGCGTGAATCGATACCACCGGGCAGCGCAATACCTCCGCCAGCGTCCCGACGTGCGCCGCAGGCCATTCCGCCAACGCGTCGGCAGGCAGATATGGGTCGTACACCGTCACCGCGCAGCCCAGCGGCCGCAGCAGGTCGAGCAGCCGCCGCCCCACGGTGCCCAGCCCCACCAGCCCGACCCGCAGGTCGAGCAGCGACCGGTTCTGCGCCGGCTGCGGTGCCCACACGCCGCGGTGCATGGCGTCGTTGAAATCGCTGAACCGGCGCAGCGACGCAATCATCATCCCCAGCACACCCTCGGCAACGTATTCCGCCATGATCGCGTTTGCGCTCAACACGACGATTCCGCGCGCGTAGCAGCCTTCGCTCGCGACGTGTGCCACCGTTCCGGCGCAGTGCGCCACCACCCGCAGGCGCGGCGCGGCGTCCAGCAGGTCGTTGTCCAGCTGCGGCACGGTGTGCCAGTGCGTCAGCAGCACCTCGCAGTCGGCCAGCCGGTCTTTGAGTTCCGCGCGGGTAAACGGCCGACCCAGCGGATTTTCGACCACCGTCCCCAGTGCGTGCAGCCGCGCCATGCATTCCGGCGGGAAATGCCGGGTTTTAATGGCGCCCTCCGGCACCGTCAGCAAAATATTCATGTGCATTCATCCTTTCGTCTTTTCGGCTGCGCCGTATACACAAACCGCCTCGCACAGTACCGTCGCCGCATCGCGGTACGGTGCGTCCCGTTCGCAGCACAGCGCGCGGTACAGCTCCCGCGCCACGCCGTCGTGCGAAACGCAGATTCCGTCCGGGCTGCCGAAACCGATGATCGCGCAGCGACGGTCGGCCGCCTGTGCCGCACGGGCCGCGCCGACTGCCAGCGCATGGTTGGCCGTTACCGCCGCCGTCATTTCCGGAAATTTCCGCAGCAGCGACGCCATGGCCGCTTCGCCGCCGCTCGCGCCCCAGCTGCCGCTGTCGGGCACGCAGCAATCCGGCGACAAGCCCTGCGCCGTCATTGCGTGGCGGAACCCGGTCAGCCGGGCGCGCTGATTCCAAAATGCGCCAGTGCCGCCGATGTACCCGATCGTCGTATGTCCCTGCGCCGCCAGCGCCGCAACCGCGTCGGCGATGCCGCCCTCGTTGTCGCACAGTACCGTCCGGAATCCGTGCCGCCGGGTGGACATCAGCACGCACGGAATGCCGGCCGCGCGCACCGTCTCCGCCAGTGCGTCCGACACGCATTCCGCTAGGATCACCCCTGCGCACTGCGCCAGCAGCGGCCGCAGCCCGCTGCCATCCTCGTCCGGCAGTACCGTCATCTGCACGCACCGCAGTCCGTCGGCGCGGCACAGTCCGGCAAACGCGCGGTACACCGGGCCGACAAAGTGGTGGCCGCTGATCGCGTCGCCGCCCGCCGGGGATGCCACGATGAATGCGACCGGCGCACCCGACGCGCCGGGCACGCCTTTCACCACCGAGCCGACGCCCGGCCGGGTGGCGATCCAGCCTTCTTCCGCCAGCACCGCCAATGCACGGCGCACTGTCGCGCGCTCCACCCTCAGGCTTTGGCTCAATGCACGCTCCGGCGGCAGCGCTTCGCCCGGCTGCCGCACGCCGGACCGAATCTCCGTCCGGAGCGTCTCTGCGATGGTTTTGTATCCGCAGGTTTTGGACATACGCATCCCTCCATTATAGTTTATATACCGGTATATATTTTTTTGAGAAATTGGTTGCTTTAATGGGATTATAGCATTCTCCGCATCCATTGTCAAGGAAAATTCCGCGAAAACTCTTGACAAATTCCGAATTCAGAATAAAATAAAAAGCATACCGCAGATTTTTGTTAAATCTATACCGGTATACTTTTAGAATAATGAAGGAGAATTTTTATGAGTCGAATCATCAAAGCGCTGGCGCTGTCGCCGCACAAAATCCACTTCGACGCAGCGGAGGATCGCACCCCCGCCGCCTGCCTGGATAAAGCCGTCCGATACCTGGACGAACACCTGGCCAACGCCTTTGCGTTCCGGCCGGATCTGATCGTGCTGCCGGAGGTGTGCGACCGGTCCGACTGCTGGACAATCCCGGAGCGGCTGGCATTTTACGAATACCGCGGCGACAAAATCCGCGACCACTTGCAGGAACTCGCCGTGCAGCACCACTGCAACATCGCCTACTCCGCAGCTGCCCGGCTGGACGGCGTGTACCGCAACTGCACGCAATTCCTCAACCGCCGCGGCACCATCGACGGCGTGTACTGCAAAAATCATCTGGTTCCGGCGGAGCACACGAAAAACGGAATCGCGTACGGCACCGAAGCCCCGGTGATCGAGACGGATTTCGGCCGCGCCGGCGGGATGATCTGCTTTGATATTCACTTTGACGCCCTGCGCGAACAGTACATGAAAAGCCGGCCGGAACTGCTGGTCTTTTCGTCGCACCATCACGGCAGTTTTTTGCAGCAATACTGGGCGTACAGCTGCCAATCGTATCTGGTGGCAGCCGTCCATGCCGACCACGGCTGCGGCCAGATTCTGAATCCGGTCGGCAAAGTGCTGGCGCGCTCCACTTATCGTTCCCCATGGATCGCCTGCGCCGACATCGACCTCGACTACCGGATTCTGCATTGGGATCACAACTGGCCGAAAGTGCTGGAAGTGCAGCGCAAATACGGGCCGGATCTGCACGTCTGCGAGCCGGACGGCCTGCTGGGGCTGCTGATGCTGACGTATTCCGGCGATGACACCTCCATCGGCGAAATCATGACCGAATTCGGGCTGCAAACGTGGGACGAATACTACGATTTCTGCAATGCGGCGCGGGCGGCGGCGGTGGGACGGGGGTAATCCTCGTCAGTCCGCTAGCACAATGCCCGGCCACCCGACCACGCACAGCGCATCGCGGGAAAATCCGTCCGGATTATCGCTGAAATAGCTGCACAGCACCCCGTCCGCATCGTAAAACAAAACTTCCCGTCCGCAGGATCGCGCTTGGAACACCCCGTTCCAGGCGCATTTTTCGGTTTGGAGCGGATCGTCCGGGCGGCACTGGTAGCATTCGCCCGCCGCCGTGCGCAGCAGCGGCTGCCCCGCAAACGGAATCAGCTCCGCAATCGGTTCCGGCACCGACACTGCCATCGCCGTCATTTCCAAAACCGTTTTGCGGTATCCGGAGCTGTCGATCGGCTCGTTTACGCGGTACGCCGTCACTGTCCCGTCCGCATTCAGCGTCCAAAGTGCATCGTTTTCGTTGCCGGCAGCGATGGCCTGCACGTTTGCTGCGCCGTCCACCGCCCGGAACACTGAATCCTGCTCGGTCGGGCGTTTGCCGGGTTCAAATGGGTAATGCACTTCTCCGGCCACGAATACATATCCGTAGCACGGTGCCTGGTACACCGTCCCGCTTTGTCCCAACACATACAGCCACAGGTCGGTATACGCTCCGGCCGTAATTGGCTCCGGCAGCACCACCTGCACCGGCCGGAACAGTTCCTTCTGCGTGGGCAGCGGCTTGGCCGATTCGCATTTGCCGTACAGCGCGCGCTCCCCGACGGTATACGCCGCGCCGTCTGGCGTAATCAGCAGGAAATCCAGCGTGCCGAACGGAACGATCTGCGCCACTTGCTGATCGAACGGGATGGTGATCCAGCGGCTGTCGATCTGTCCGCTGCGCTGCAATTCGAACGGATCAATCCGAATCTGGTCGTACCACAGATACAGCGTGCCGCTTTCGCCGACGAACAAATCGCCCGCCATCATCCGAATCGGCTCCGGCAGCACCACCCGGCTGCCGTCGCCGCCTTGCAGCAGCGCCTCCTGCATATGCCCCCGGGCATACACCGTCCCGTCGCCCGTCAGCACCCGCAGTACGCCCATTTCTCCGCCCCACACGGAGCGGATGGAACCGGTCGTTAATTCGCTGAACATCCGGAACCCGCCGGTCTCCAGCGGCGGTTGAAATTTCGCCGGGCTTTCCGCCGCCGACGATGTCGGCTCCGGCGCAACACTGGGTACCGCACTGCTTACTGCCGCGATGCTCGACGCCGACACCACGCCGCCCGGCCGTGTCAGCGAAAAGCATCCGCCCAGCCCGATCACCGCCGCCAATGCAAGCGCCGCCCAGCCCGTGCCGGATTTTTTGGACGGCGCAAAGACGTTCCGAAGCCGCGCCCGCATTGTCCGCACGCCGCGCGAAAAACGGGTGCCGCTGCATCCGGCGAACCAATCGCCTTTGATGCGGCAGAGGATAGCGGCCGCAATCGCCGCGACGGTTATGGTGAATAAAATGGTCAAAATCCAAGGAGTTGTCATGGGAAAGGCTCCTTTCAATATTAAAATTGGGTGGATTTATTGTGTTATTGTTTGAATATCGGACAGCGAAGCCAACCATGCGCCGTTGCGAAAAATATCCGGCCAGAGCACTTTTCCGCTCTGGGTCAACGGGATCCCCGCCCACTGATCCAGTTGCTCATAAACCCCGATCGACCGGCGCTCAATCACATCGTAAATCTCACCGGTAGATTTTTGGATATAGTTCAATTCTCCGCGCCCTGGTGCGCAGAATAATTGTGTAACACCGGTCCGCCATTCATCTGGTATCCGTACAGCCGGCGCCCGGCCGGCGCTCAGAAATATTACGTCGATTGTCCCATCTGATCGAAGCGCCGCCAGTGAAAAATCGGTGATGGCCAGCTGCACCACATCCGTTAACCGGCTAATTCGTGCATCGACCGCATCGTTGCTTGCATGGACAGTACCGTCGTCATACAGTGCAATCGTCACCCATTCGGTGTAATTCGACTCGTCCGTACTTCGATAAGCCATTGTTCGCTGGATCACACGGTCCCACTGTAATCCCGTTTCGTCCGGTGCGAGGATATTCATCCTGTAACCCGGTTCCTTCAATCCAAACGGATAGGCGATCGATTTGACCTGCGCCGCCGTCGGAACGCAAGCCGCAATCTGTGACTTGCTGGGTCCGGTCAACGCATATGGCCACTTGTAATAACTATACAATGTTCCCATCTCCCGATCGTCTGTATTCCAATCGAGATACTGCACATCCGTCCAGCTTTCAACCATACGGGCTACCTGTCCATTGGGGCTTTTCGTCAAATCTTCCGGTACACGCGACACCCCCTCCAACATTCCGATTCCCCAAACCTGGTCATTGATTGGCAGCACGCGAACAGTCCCATTTTCCAGCAACACCGTAAACCATTCGTCCGCGCATATATCTCGTGCTTTCACCGCGCCGTCCGGAACTTCTTCAAAAAATTTCGGCGCATACTGTGACCACTCTGCGACAAAATCCGGCGCATAGTGCAAAATTCCGTCCCGATCAATATATGCACACCATGTAACGGTGCAGCGCATCCGCTCTCGGCTTCGTACCAAATGCAGCGGCTCCGGCTCCGTACTCGACGCTGCGACACTCGACGCCGCAATACTTGATGGTGCAGTACTCGACGAAACCGCACTTGACACCGCGCCGCCCGGCTGCGGCGTCAGCGAAAAGCATCCGCCCAGCCCGATCACCGCCGCCAATGCAAGCGCCGCCCAGCCCGTGCCGGATTTTTTGGACGGCGCAAAGACGTTCCGAAGCCGCGCCCGCATTGTCCGCACGCCGCGCGAAAAACGGGTGCCGCTGCATCCGGCGAACCAATCGCCTTTGATTCGGCAAAGGACTGCCGCCGCGGCTGCCGCGATCGTCATTGCAAGTAAAATGGTAATAATCAGGGAAATTGTCATGGGAAATGCTCCTTTCCGATGTGAAACTGGGTATTCATTTTTCGGGGGCGCGCCCTGCGACCGCCAGCAGCAGTCGGCAGTAATCCGCACGGCACGCATCGCCGCACACCGCCAGCACGCCGTCGTCGCACACCGATTCCATGTCCTGCCCGGCGGCGCGCACCATTCCCCAGGCCAGCGGGTTGAACCAATGAACGCACGCCGCCGCCAACACCAGCCATTTCCGCGCGGTGTCGTGGCGCCGCAGATGAATCAGTTCGTGCAGCAAAACCATCCGCAGCGCATCGCGCGGCAGTGCACACACCGACGGCGGCAGCAGCACCGTCGGCCGTCGGCCGGCAAGCGCCAACGGCGTCGGGACTGCTGCCACGGCCGCCTGCACCGGGCGGCGCAGCCCGATTTCCGCTGCGCACCGCACCAGCAGCGCTGTCACTGCCGGGTCACACGGCTGCGCCGATTTGCGCACGCGGCGGCGATACAGCAGCCCGCCGGTCGCGTGAAATGTCAGGAGTGCCAGCGCGCCGGTCAGCCAAATCTGCCCGATGATCTGCGGCAGATTTAACGTCCGTACCACACCGGGCATCGGCACCGGTTTGGCCTGCGATTCGCCAAAATCGGACGACTGCCCGGCGCTCCCCTGCTGCCCGGTCGGTCGGCCGGTGCCGGACGCGGACGCGCTGCCGGATTCCGCCGCAGATTCCGACTGAGTCTGCTGCGACGCCGCCGGAACGGAACTGACCGGCTCCGGCACACTGGCAGCGGATGGGACGGGACGAATCGGAATTTCCACCGACGGCAGCCCGCGCCCGAAATGCACCGGGATCAGCAGCCGCACGGCCACCAGCATCCACGCAAGCACGCGCCACCGCATCGTGTATCGCTGCCGCAGCAGTACCCCTGCCACCAGCAGCAGCACAATCACCGCCGCCGTGCCGATCGAAATTTCGACGAGTGAATCGATTTGATCCCACCGAATGTTCATGCCGTTTCTCCTTTTCGGTTATTTTTCCGGACGATTCTGCTGTTCCGCACGCTCGATAAATACTTCCAGTTCTGCGCGATCTTGGTCGCTCAGCGGCGCACCATCGTACAGCGCCGTCAGCATCCGTCCCAAGCTGCCGCCGTACAACCGCTGAAACAGCGTGCGGCTTTCGTGCTTCACATACGTTTCCTCCGCGATCAGCGGTGTGTACACATTGGTTTTGCCCTGCCGCTCGCACCGCAGATACCCGCGCTCCACCAGCCGTGCCAGAAAATTCAACAGGGTGGACGGCTTCCACCGCTGCGCCTCCGCCAGGTGCGCCGCCACATATGCCGACGTCACCGGCTCGTCCGCGTGCCAAACCGTCATCATAATGTCCAGCTCACAGTCCGGCAATTTTTTGAACGATTCCATGGAATCTGCTCCTTTCGTAATTTTTACAATTGTCTCACTTCAATTATATTCTACATTTGTCGAATGAAAAAGTCAATGCCATTTCGTCAGAAATTTGAAGTTCTACGAAATGCACAATCGTGTCGCATTAAACTTGTGCGATTCGCCGATTCGCAAATCTTTTCCCCAAAACCCGCCCGTCTCCGCTTGACAAAAACCATGGATCGCGTTATAATTGTATACACTAATACAAAGGAGGAACCGGTATGCTGGAAATATCCAACAAAACCAACCTGCTCGAACAGAAAAGCTACAAGTATTCGCTTCAGGACGTCGCAGACCCCAACCTGTACCGCGATATCTACCCCTACGACAGTGTGCCGCGCATCGCGTTCAACCATCGGCGCGTCCCGATGGGGATGCCGGAAGACATCTGGATCACCGATACGTCGTTCCGCGACGGTCAGCAGTCTGTGGATCCGTACACCGTGGATCAGATTGTGGACTTGTATAAACTGATGGCAAAACTTGGCGGCCCGTACGGGATCATCCGTCAAACGGAGTTTTTTATTTACAGCAAAAAAGACCGCGAAGCCGTGCAGCGCTGCCAGGAGCTGGGTCTGCGATTCCCCGAAATCACCACCTGGATTCGCGCCAGCAAAGAGGACTTTAAGCTGGTGCGCGACCTGGGCATCCGCGAAACCGGTATCCTCGTCAGCTGCAGTGACTACCACATCTTCAAAAAGATGAAGATGACGCGTTCCGAATGCATGAAGCATTATCTGGAAACCGTATCGCTGGCATTTGAAGCCGGGGTCATGCCCCGCTGCCACCTGGAAGACATCACCCGCGCCGACTTTTACGGTTTCGTCGTGCCGTTCGTCAACGAGCTGATGAAGCTGTCGCGCCAGGCGGGCATCCCCGTGCGGATTCGCGCGTGCGACACGATGGGCTACGGCATCCCCTATTCAGAAGTCGCGCTGCCGCGCAGTGTACCGGGCATCATCTACGGCTTGCAGCATTACTCCGACGTGCAAAGCGAATACCTCGAATGGCACGGCCACAACGACTTCTACAAAGCCGTGACCAACGCCTCCACCGCGTGGCTGTACGGCGCCAGCGGCGTCAACTGCTCGCTGCTCGGCATCGGCGAACGCACCGGCAACATCCCGCTGGAAGCGATGGTAATGGAATACGCCGCGCTGCGCGGTTCGCTGGACGGGATGGATCCCACCGTAATCACGGAAATTGCCGACTACTTCAAGCACAACATCGGCTACAAAATCCCGCCGATGACGCCGTTTGTCGGCCGCGACTTCAACAAAACCCGCGCCGGGATCCACGCCGACGGCCTGCTGAAGGACGAAGAAATCTACAATATTTTCGACACCAAAAAGCTGCTGAACCGCCCCGCGTCGGTCATGATCGGCAAAACCTCCGGCCTGGCGGGCATCGCGTACTGGATCAACGAAAACTACCAGCTGACCGCCAGCGAAGCCATCGGCAAGCACGACCCGCTGGTCATCGCGATGAAAGAATGGATCGACCGGGAGTACGAAGGCGGACGCGTATCGTCGCTGTCTACGCACGAATTGGAAGAAAAACTGGAACAGCTGTCCGGCGGACGGTTCCGCCGGCTGTAATCGAAAGGAGTACCAATCCGATATGATGGAACATCGAAGCGTTTCCATTGCCGACCAGGTATTTGAAAAGCTGGAGCACGACATCCTCAGCGGCGAATACGCCCGCGGCGAAGTGCTGACCGAAACCCGCCTGTCCGAAAAGCTGGGCGTCAGCCGCACCCCCATCCGCGAAGCGCTCCGCCGCCTGGAACAGGAGCACATCATCGAGATGCGCTCCAAAGGCGCGGTGGTGATCGGCATCTCCCGCGAAGACATCGACGCCATTTACGAAATCCGCCAGCGCATCGAGGGCATGGCCGCCCGCTATGCCGCGCAGAACGTGACGGACAGCGCGCTGCACGAGCTGAAAGAAATCGTTGATCTGCAGGAATTTTACGTGGAAAAGGGCGACGCCGACAACATCAAAAATATGGACAGCGCGTTTCACGAGAAAATTTACCAGCTGTGCGGCAGCACCCCGCTGTGCGACACGCTGAGCAGTCTGCACCGCAAGATTCTGAAATACCGCCGTGCATCCGTTGCCAACACCAGCCGCGCGCACCACTCGCTGGAAGAGCATCGCGCAATTTACGACGCCATCGCTGCGCACGACGCCGACCGCGCCGAGCAGCTGACCATCGCGCACATTCACAATGCCCGCGTGCATATCGTGGGTGCGTCGTAACCCGTCACAATTTTTCTGATACGGAAAGGATCTGGACGAAATGGGACTGACCATTGCACAAAAAATCATCCGGGATCACCTGATCTCCGGCGAAATGACCCCCGGCAGCGAAATCGCGCTGCGCATCGACCAAACGCTCACGCAGGACGCCACCGGCACGATGGCGTACCTCGAATTTGAAGCGATCGGAATTCCGCGCGTCCGCACGGAGCTGTCCGTCGCCTACATCGACCACAACACGCTGCAATCCGGGTTTGAAAACGCCGACGACCACCGCTATATCCAGTCCGTCGCGCGCAAATACGGCATCCGCTTTTCGCGCCCCGGCAATGGCATCTGCCACCAGGTTCACCTGGAACGGTTCGGCAAGCCGGGCAAAACGCTCATCGGATCCGACAGTCACACCCCCACCGGCGGCGGCATCGGAATGCTGGCGATGGGCGCGGGCGGGATGGACGTTGCGGTCGCCATGGGCGGCGGCGCATACTACATCACCATGCCCAAAATGTTCAAAGTGAACCTGACCGGCCATCTGCGCCCGTGGGTCAGCGCGAAAGACGTCAGCCTCGAAATCCTGCGGATTCTGTCGGTGAAAGGCGGCGTCGGCGCGATCATCGAATGGGGCGGCGAAGGCGTCCGCACGCTGAGCGTGCCGGAACGCGCCACCATCACCAACATGGGCACCGAGCTGGGCGCCACCACGTCGATCTTCCCGTCGGACGAGACGACCCGCGCGTTTTTGGCGGCGCAGGGCCGCGAAGCGGACTACATCCCGCTGGCCAGCGACCCCGACGCGGTGTATGACCGTGTGATCGACATCGACCTGAGCACGCTGGAACCGCTGATGGCCTGCCCGCATATGCCGGACAACGTGCGCCGCGCGTCGGAGCTGCGCGACGTGCGCGTCGATCAGGTCTGTATCGGCTCCTGCACCAACTCGTCGCTGCGCGATATGCTGCGCGTCGCGGCCATCCTGAAAGGCAAAAAAATCGCCGATTCCGTCAGTCTCTCCGTCTCCCCCGGCTCCAAGCAAGTGCTGACGATGCTCGCCGACTGCGGCGCATTGTCCGACATCATCGCCGCCGGTGCGCGCGTGCTGGAATGTGCGTGCGGCCCGTGCATCGGGATGGGCTTCTCGCCGAATTCGGGCGGCGTATCGCTGCGGACGTTCAACCGCAACTTTGAAGGCCGCAGCGGCACCAAAGACGCGCAGGTGTACCTGGTCTCGCCGGAAATCGCGGCCGCGTCCGCCCTCACCGGCCACATCACTGACCCGCGCACGCTCGGCGATTACCCCGAAATTCAAATGCCGGACGCGTTCAAAATCAACGACACCGCGGTGCTGATGCCTGCATCCGCCGAAGAAGCCGACGCCGTCGAAATTCTGCGCGGGCCGAACATCAAGCCGTTCCCGACCACGCAGCCGCTGGCCGACGAAATCGCTGCGCCGCTGACGCTGAAAGTCGGCGACAACATCACCACCGACCACATCATGCCGGCCGGGGCCAAGATTCTACCCTACCGTTCCAACATCCCGTACCTGTCGAAATTCTGCTTCGCCGTGTGCGACGAAACATTCGCCGAGCGCGCCAAAGCGGCCGGCAGTTCCATCATCGTCGGCGGTGTCAACTATGGTCAGGGATCCTCGCGCGAACACGCGGCGCTGGTGCCGCTGTATCTCGGCGTGAAAGCCGTGGTCGCCAAAAGCTTCGCGCGGATTCATGCCGCCAACCTGATTAACGCCGGGATTTTGCCGCTGACGTTCGCAAACCCCGACGATTACGACAAGCTGTCCCAAGGCGACGAGCTGGCGCTGACCGACATCCACGCGGCGCTGCGCCGCGGCACAGTCACGCTGACCGACTGCACCACCGGCGCGCAGATTCCGCTGGTGTGCGCGTTCACGCAGCGGCAGGCCGATATGCTGATGGCGGGCGGGCTGCTACCGTACACCAAGCGCGGATAACCGCGGATTTTGCCGAGCAAGGACACTGCAATTCAGAAAGGGAGCGCAAACCGATGCAAAAAATTCAGATGAAAACCCCGCTGGTCGAGATGGACGGCGACGAAATGACCCGCATCCTGTGGCAAATGATTAAGGATGAGCTGATTCTGCCGTTCGTGGACCTGAAAACGGAATATTACGACCTGTCGCTGGTACACCGCGAAGAAACAAAAGATCAGGTGACGATTGACGCCGCCAACGCCAACAAAAAATACGGCGTGTCCGTCAAATGCGCCACCATCACGCCCAATCGCCAGCGTGTGGAGGAATACCACCTGTCCGAAATGTGGAAAAGCCCGAACGGCACCATCCGCGCCATTCTGGACGGCACGGTGTTCCGCGCGCCGATCCTGATCGACGCCGTGAAGCCCGCGGTGCGCAACTGGGAAAAGCCGATCACCATCGCGCGGCACGCGTATGGCGACGTATACAAAGCCACTGAATACCGCGTGCCGGGCAAGGGCAAGGCGGAGCTGCTGTTCACCGGCGAGGATGGCGAAACATTCCGCAAAACGGTGTACGACTTCGAGTGCCCCGGCGTGCTGCAAGCGCAGTACAACAAAGATTCGTCGATCGAATTGTTCGCGCATTCGTGCTTCCGCTACGCGATTCAAACCAAGCAGGATCTGTGGTTTTCCACCAAAGACACCATCTCCAAACAGTACGACCAGACGTTCAAGCTGCTGTTTGCGGACATTTACGAGCAGCACTACAAAGCGCAGTTTGAGCAGCTGGGGATTGAATATTTTTACACGTTGATCGACGACGCCGTGGCGCGCGTGATCCGCAGCAAAGGCGGATTTATCTGGGTGTGCAAAAACTACGACGGCGACGTGATGAGCGACATGGTGTCCACGGCGTTCGGGTCGCTGGCTATGATGACGAGCGTGCTCGTCTCGCCGGACGGCATCTACGAATACGAAGCGGCGCACGGCACCGTCACCCGCCACTACTACCGCTACCTGAAAGGCGAAGAAACCTCCACCAACCCGATGGCGACCATCTACGCATGGTCGGGCGCGCTGCGCAAGCGCGGCGAGCTGGATCAGCTTCCTGATTTGGTGCATTTTGCCGACGCGTTGGAGAGCGCCTGCATCGCGACGCTGAACGACGGGATTATGACTAAAGATCTCGTCGGTCTGGTCACGCCGGGCACGGAAGCGCACGCGGTCAATTCGGCGGCATTCTTGGCTGCGATCCGGTCGCGGCTCGCGGCGGCGCTGGGCGAATAATCGCACATTCTGAATATTCCAAATATTGCAAAAACAGCGAATCCGTTGGGGATTCGCTGTTTTTGTTTGAAATTCTGCGGAAAATTTTTACGCAATCGCTTGACAATTTGACATTCGCCATGCTATAACGCTTGACAATTTGACATTCGCCATGCTATAATACGATTAAGAGATTGGTTGGCAAAAGGAAAGATCGCAGTTGCGCACCCGCACTGTGCATTTATCGCTTTGCCGTTGGATTGTTGGCTTACATCGATAATATGCACAGGCTGCACGAAGTTGGTTGGGATACTCGTGGCGGCCGATTTGGCGTGCGCGGAAATATGTCAAAAATCCGGCGGAGCGCTCCGGCCCCCATCGGACGAAAATAAAAAGGAGGTCCCGTCAACATGAAATCCACTCTGCGCATCTCCCTCGCCGCGCTGCTGACCGCCGCACTACTCTCCGGCTGCGCCGCATCCCCCGCATCCAGCACGCCCCCGCCCGCACCGTCCAGCACCGCACCCATATCCAGCACGGCGCCGGTTTCGTCATCCGAAGCCCCTGCCAAAGCTTCGCTTGCGCTTTCCAACGACCCGGCCTTCATGCAATGCACCATTGCCCGTGACTGCGCATATGTGGACAGCGCCGGCACCTTGCATTATTATCCGGAATTTCTCAAAACCGGCGATCTGAACTACGGTTACGAACCCGGCGCACCGGTTGATACCACCGCCGCGCCGGACGGACTGACCGGGGTGCGCAGCGTTTACCGCACATGGGGCATGGTGTATGTGCTGATGCAGGACGGCACGGTGCGCGGGGTGTCGCTGCATATGCAGGACGGCAACTCAGAAAAAACGCTGGACAGCGCCGCCGAAATCCTGACCCTCCTCCCCTGCTGGAAAAATGTCCGTGCGCTGTACCCCGTATACTTCGGCGGTGGGTCATATCCCGCCGCAATGGAGGCTGCGGCGTTTTTGTACGGCATGGACGGCGAAGAAATTTCCCGACTGCACAGTTTCCACGACGGCGACTATGTGCAGACAGACGAAACGCTGGATCCCATCGTGCGCCAGCTGGCTTGCGGTTCCTACGGCGCTGTCCTTTGCGATGATGGTCATGTGTATGCGTATGCAAAATCTCCCATTGTCTCAATCATCGCAGAATGGGCGGAAATTGTCCAAATCGCGGTATGCCAGGACACGCTGCTTGCGCTGCAAAGTAACGGTACCCTGCTGCAAGTGATGTATAACCAATTTGCCAGCAAAACCGACTCGAATTATCTGCGCACCGACTTCCCCACTGTGCCGGAAGCTTACTGTTCCAACGTCGCGCGACTGTTCGACTGCGGCGTCTCCGGCGGCAAGGACTATGAAGGCTGGGTTTATATTCAGCAGACCGACGGTACGGTGTATGACTGCTCCAACCAAGTGGCGCTCGGCACGTTTCCGGCGATCGACCAAATCTTCGTCGAAAAAGACGGGGCGTCCGCCCTTACACAGGACGGAAAAATCATCCGTCTGACAGAAAAAATCGATGATGCGCCGGATTTCACTGATTGGCTGCAAACGCAGGAAACCGCTCCGGCGACGGTTGGGCGGAAGTAAATTTTATTCAACAAAAACAAAAGGGTGCACCCCCAGCCTTCTGGGGATGCACCCTTCCAAATACATCCAAAAAATTAAATTCCAAACTTTTCCGCCGCAATGGCCAGAATATCCGACGGCTGCGCCGCAAGCGCACCCGCGCCCGCATTTTTCAGCTCGTCCACCGACCGGAATCCCCACTCCGCGCCGATCGAAAACACGCCCGCATTGGCCGCAGTCTCCATATCGGTCGCCGTGTCGCCGATGTACAGGCACTCTGCCGGCGACGCGTCAAACTGCGCCATCAGCGCATTGACCGCATCCGGCGCCGGTTTCAGCGGCACGCCGTCGCGCCCGCCGAAGCACGCGTCCACGCGGTCGCCAAACAACCCCTGCGCGATCTGGCAGGTGGTCGTATGCGGCTTGTTGGACAGAATCGCAATCGCAACACCTTTGGTGCGCAGCGCATCCATCACATCCACGATCCCGTCGTACGCTGCCGCACGGAATAACGGGTTGGAATCGTACGTCAGGTTATACTCCGCCAGCACGGCGCGGTACTGCGCGTCGTTGCCGCCGCGGCCGTCGATCATCCGGCGCACCAGCTTGGCCGCGCCGTTGCCGACCATGGTTTTGTACGCATCGTCCGGATACGGCGCAAATCCGTTGCGCACCAGCGTCTGGTTCGCAAAGTATGCGATCGAACGCAGGCTGTTCACCGCTGTCCCGTCCATGTCAAAAATACACAATTTCAGCATCTGGTTTTCACACTCCGTTTCCTGTCGCAGCAATGTCCGTTCAGTCTTCCGCAGAAGATACTGCCGGCATCCGCACCGTGCGCATTTTGGGCGTAATTCCCATCATCGCTAAACGGCGCGCAACCTTTTTCAGTTCGTCGGTTTCCTGCTCGGCGGATTTGTAAAACGGACAGTCCGCGCAGCTGGACACCGTCAGCGCGGTGCATTGATTTTTGCGGCTGTCGTACGCAAAGCAATCAGTTCGATTCATTACAGTCATGTTGTTCATCTTGAGGTTGTTCCTTTCCTTCCGCGTCCGCCGAATCGGGCTGTTCAGCAGCAAGCTGTGCCTCTACGCGGAGCTGTTTCTTTGATATGATTTTATCGAGCAGGTACGAGCAGATGGCGGCAAACGGGATCGCGAGCAGCAACCCCAGCACGCCGAATATTCGCCCGCCGACGATAATTGACACGAGTATCCACACCGCGGGCAAGCCCATGGTGTCGCCATGCAGCAGCGGCTTAATCACATAGCCGTCGATCGTTTGCAGGATCAGCGTCCACACGATAAACCACAGCGCCGTCCACGGATCGACCAGCAGCAGGATCAGCGCCGACGGCACCGCCCCGATGATCGGCCCAAACGTAGGCAGCAGATTCGTTACGCCGACGATCACGGAAATCAGCGCAACATACGGCATTCGGGCGATCAACATGAAGATCACATTGGCCACGCCCACGATCAGCGAATCCAGCAGGTCGCTCCCGAAGTACCGCAGCACGATGCTGTTGCACTGCCGGAAGAACGTGCGCAGCCGGGTGTACGTCTTTGGCGACAAAAACAGGATCGCGGTCTTTTTGACCCCGCGCAGCAGCCGGTCTTTGTCCATCAGGATATACAGCGCGATGATGAAAATCACCACAGCGTTGACCACGCCGCTCCCGATCTGCACCGAAGCGTCCAGAATCGCCGGCAGATTTTCCGGCAGCCACGACAGCGCCTTTTTCAGCAGATTGGTCCACACCTGTGTGTCCTGCGCTTCAAACTGCAAAAATTCAAACCGTTCGCTCAGCCGTTCCAGCTGCTTCTGCACCTGCGCGACGTACACATCCAGGTTGCTGACCAGCCGCTCCAGGTTTTCGACCAGGTGCGGGATGATCGACCACAGGATCAGCGCCAACGTCGCCAGCAGCAGCAGCACCGTGATAATCAGGCCCAACCCGCGCGCCAGCCGCCGGTGTTTCAAGCGGCCGAAGCAGCGTTCCGCAAAGAAATTGACTACCGGATTCAGCAAATAGGCTACCGCAATTCCGATCAGTACCGGCGATACATACGAGTACAGCCGCGAAAAAGCTTGCCAAATATTGCTCAGGTGCGTCAACACAACGTACAGCGTGACCGCAGCGCACGTTGCAACCGTGTACGGAATCCACCGGCTGTTGAGATTTGGTCGGCGAAACTTCACGGCGCGCCCCCTCCTTCTGAATCCCTTCAAATTTCCCGCAATCAGAATACCGTAAAAATACGAATGGAAAATCAACCGGCTGTAAACAATCCGTAAATAAAATCCGGTCGCTTTTCCTTATATATAGTATACCGCATCAGAGCGAAAACGGCAATAGTATTTCTGCCGTTTTACAGGCAGTGTTGAAAAAATGTTTTATGGAAAACGTCATCTCCCGCGCAAATTCGCTGAATTTTCGTCGCTGAACCGCCCGCATAACAGTAAAACGGCCGACAGCGCCATCAACTCGAATAATTCGCGCGGCGCGTCGTTTTTCCCCGGTTCCGCCAGCCGGATCGTCAGGTCGCGCGGCTCCACGCGTGCCCCGTCCAGTGTGGTCAGCTCCCGCTGCAAACTGACTACCGCCTGCGTGTCCGACAGGCTGGCCAGGCTGAGCGTGTCCTGCGGGGCGCATCCGCACGCCACGCCCGCCTGCTGCCGGTGCGCCAGCAGCTGCACCGCTGCCGCATTGCCCGAATCGAACACCGGTACCAGCCGCGGCGGCAGCGCTGTGCGCCCCGCGGGCAATTGACTGCCCAGCAGCAGTACCCCGCTGTGCAGCGCCGCCTCCGGCACCCGGTCAAATTCGTACAGCAAAAACGCCGCCGCGCCCGTCCCCAGCTGCGTGAGCGTTCCGCGCTGCAGCCGCATCACCGCGCCGTACCGCGCCAGCTCCGCCGCCAGCCGCTGCTCCGCCGGGTTGCCGCCGCACAGCAGCACCGGGTACGGCCCCATCAGGAATAGTCCTCCAGCAGCTGTTGCAGCGCCGCTTCGGAATCGACCGGGATCCCGTCCGCCAGCAGCGCGCGGTCCCGCGCCGGGAGCGAGGCCGCCAGGGTGTCCAATATCCGGAACGGTTCCGCCGCGTCCCCCGCAAACGCCGCCACATATCCGCCGTATATGCCCACCCGGTACCGCGCCGGAGCCGATACATCCGACGATGCATCCGGCGACGGCGGTTCCGTCCCGGCGGCGCGCGCCGTCCGCACCGTCGGCACAATCCACAGCGTGGTGGCCAGCGCAATGGCGACGCTGCACCCCGCGGCGGCAATCCAGATTTTTAACCGTTGCAATTCCATCATTCATCCGTCCTTTCGATCGATCGGTTTTGCGGAATCCGACGCAATCCGCACGTCGGTAGTATGCCTCCGAGGCCGGATGCTATGCATAAATTCCGTTCTTTTCCTTTTTTATTGGGCGAAATTCGCGCGAAACGTGAATTTTTTTTGAAAAAAGCCGTCTTTTTCCGTGTAGGGCTTTTCATTTGCCCCCAATGTGTGCTATAATACTATGTATTCTTGTTTTCGCAGGTTCCGGTGCCCCGCGGGGCACGTTCATTTTTGGACGATGAAAGGAGAATTTCCGACATGGAAAAACATTCGAGTGGACACGCTGCGCCCGATACCGTTCCGGCACGGCACGCCAAAAACCGCGGCGCGCTGTCGATCGCGTTCCGGGTATTTCAGGTGTTCTGGAAAGCGCTGTGGAGCGTCGTGCTCATCGGCATCATCACCGGGTTTGTGTGCATGATCGCGATGCTGATGTATCTGTACAGCATGAAAGACTACAAAGCCGACGTGGATCTCAACGCCATCACGCTCAACGAAACCAGCTACGTTTATTCGCAGAACACCGCCGGCGAGTGGGTGGAATCCGCGCAGTTCCACGGCGTGGAAAACCGCGAGTGGGTCGATCTGGACGATATTCCGGAAACGCTCATCAACGCGTTTATCTCTACCGAGGACAAGCGGTTCCGCACGCATCACGGCGTGGACTGGATCCGCACCGGGTTTGCCGTGCTGAACACCTTCACCAGCCAGTCCTCCACCAAGCAGGGCGGCTCCACGCTGACCCAGCAGCTGATTAAAAACCTGACCAACGACAAATCCGTCAGCATCAGCCGCAAACTGCGGGAAATTTTTTCCGCGCTGAATCTGGAAAAAGATTACTCCAAAGACCAAATCCTCGAAGCCTACCTCAACCTGATTAACCTGGGCAACGGGTCATACGGCGTCGGCGCTGCCGCACAGACGTATTTCAACAAGCCGGTGCAGGAGCTGACGCTGATTGAATGCGCCGCCATCGCCGGGATCACCCAAAACCCGTACAGCTACAATCCCTTCTACTACCCGATGAACAACACCACCCGCCGCAACGACGTCCTGTACAATATGTACAGCCAGAACTACATCAGCAAGTCGGAATACCTGGCGACCAAATACACCGCGCTTCAACTGCACGCGGGCTCCGGCGCCACCAGCTCGACCGCCACGGTGGACTGGTACACCGATCTGGTTCGGCAGGAAGTCATCGCGGATCTGGTGGAGAAAAAAGGATACAGCGAAGCGGCGGCCAGTTCGCTGCTGTACCAGGGCGGACTGAAAATTTACTCCGCAGAGGACGCCGAGCTGCAAGCCATCTGCGAAAAATACTACATTACCAATGCCGCCAAGCTGGTGCCGTCGCTGCCGGATCTGCAATCCGGCATCCTGTGCATGGACTACGAAGGGCGGATCTTGGCAACGGTCGGCCGCCGCGGCGAAAAGAGCGGCAACCTCGTCTGGTCCAACGCCACCGACACCAAACGGCAGCCCGGTTCTTCGATCAAGCCGATCTCCGTGTACGGCCCGGCCATCGATATGGGGCTGATCGACTGGTCCACCATCATCCCGGACGAACCGATCACACTCAACGGCAAACCCTACCCCACCAACGCCTACGGATTTTACTACGGGCCGGTCACGGTGCAGTTCGGATTGGAGCAATCTGCCAACGCCGTGTCGGTGCACATTGTGTACGACTACCTCACCATCGACCGCGGATTCCAGTACGCGAAATACAAATTCCGGCTGAATTCGCTGTATGAGCAGTACAAAACCGCAACGGGGATCGAAACGGACGCGTCGATTTCTGCCATTGCGACGGGCGGTACGGTGATCGGGGTAACCGTGCGCGAAATGACCGAAGCGTATGCCGTATTCGGCAACGGCGGCAAGCATTACGATTCGTACGCTTACTACCGCGTGGAAGACAAAAACGGCAATGTGATTTTGGACAACAGCGACCCGTCGTATGAGCAGACCATTGCCGAAGACAGCGCCGGGGTGATGAACAAGCTGATGCAGGCCGTTGTGCAGAACCCGCACCGGACAACCGGCGAAAAAACCGGCCGCAATACGGCGTACGGCGCCAGGATCGGCAATTGGGAAATTTACGGCAAGACCGGTTCGACCAACAAATACAAAGACCGCTGGTTTATGGCCGGGAATCCGTACTGCGTCGCCGGCGTGTGGTGCGGCTACGACAAGGCGCGCTATATCTCCGGCGGGCACCACGCCGTCACCATCTGGAAAAACATCATGGCCGAATACCTCGCCAACAAGCCAACCAAAAAGTTTGATACGCCGGATTCGATTGTGCAGCGGTGGTTTTGCATGGAAACCGGTCAGTTTGCAACGAGTATGTGCCCCAACGCGGAGCTGGGCTGGTACAAAAAATCGTCCAACATGGGCTACTGCACCGAGCACACCGGCGGCTACGGGATCCGTCCCGGCGCAACCTGGGTGAAACCGGATATTCCGGACGAACCGGATTCGTCGGAACCGGAAATTCCGGATACGCCGACGGAATCCGGCACCGAAAGCGGCACTTCGTCGTCGCTGGTGATTTCGCTTCAGCCCATTATCGATCCGTCGGCTGCGCCGGAGTCCAGGCCCGGTGCCGAATCGCCCGGCCGTGCGTCGGAGCATCCGTCCAGCACCGTCACGGCAGGGCCGTCCGAGTAATCGTTCATTGAGGGGTTCCGATGCAAATCGAAGAATTGCTGGATTTCTGCTGTGAATTCGGCCGCCGGATGACGCGGTGCGGCGGCGAAATCTACCGTGTGGAAGAGTCCATCACCCGGATTTTGGCGGCGTATGGGTATCGGGAAAGCGAGGTATTCGCCATCCCGTCGTATGTGACGGTATCGGTACACGCAGACGGGCGGACGTATACGCACATGGTGCGCATACGCGACAGCGCCACGCAGCTGGAAACACTCGACCAGCTGAACAACCTGTGCCGCCGCATCTGTGCCGCGCCGATGGAAATTTCGGCCGCCCGCGCCGAGATGGACGAAATCGTCCGCCGGCCGGCGCTTCCTCCGGCGGCGGATTATGCGATGTATGGATTGGCTGCAATGTTTTTTACGCTGTTTTGGGGCGGCACGGTGCTGGACGCCGCCATTGCGCTGCCGGTCGGGCTGCTGACGCGGCTGATCGTGCCGCGGCTGCGCAAGGCCGGTGCCAACGTATTCTTTCTGAACGTGATCGCTGCGGCGGCGCAGGCGGTCGTGCCGCTGCTGCTGGCGCACGCCGGGCTGGCCAACCACAGCGACAAGGTGATCATCGGTGCGCTGATGCTGCTGGTGCCGGGGCTGGCGATTACCAACGCCATGCGCGACGTGATCGCCGGGGATTTTCTGACGGCGGTGGTGCGGCTGGCGGAGGTGCTGATTGTTTCGGTTGCCATTGCGCTGGGCATTGTGATTGCAATCGCGTCGTGCCGGATGCTGCCGGGCTTCCCGCCGTGGGTCAGTCTGCCGGACGCCGCCGTACATCCGGTGCTGCAGTGTCTGTATGCCGCGCTGTCCTGTTTCGGGTTTTGCGGAATATTGGGCGTGCGGCGGGGAAAATACATTGCAGCCGCGTGCATCGCCGCCGGGGCTGCGTGGGCGGTATATTTGGCAGCGGCTGTACTGCCGGAAGCGGCACGGTATCTGATTGCGACGGCTGCGTGCGCGCTGATGGCCGAAATCTGCGCCCGGATATTCCGTGTCCCGGCAACGGTTTTTTTGCTCGTTGCGATTATCCCGATGGTGCCGGGCGGCGGACTGTATTACACCATGGAAGCGCTGCTGAGCGGCAACCAGGCGTTGTGCGCGCAGCTGGGGATTCAAACCGGCGCGGCCGCCGCCGCCATTGCGGTGGGCGCGTCGCTGGTGACGTCGCTGATGCGGATATGCAAACCGCGCGGGAAATGCGCACAAATCTGAAAAAATGCAAAGGAGTTGTACCGAATCATGGAACAGATCATTACCAAAGACAATTTTGACGAAATCGTCACGAACGCCGACAAGCCGGTGCTGCTGGACTTTTGGGCGACGTGGTGCGGGCCGTGCCGGATGATCGCCCCGGTGATCGAAGAAATCGCCGACGAACACCCGGAGATCGTCGTGGGCAAAGTCAATGTGGACGAGCAGCCGGAGCTGGCGGAGCGGTTCGGGATCCAATATATCCCCACGCTGATCGTGCTGCGCGACGGCCGGATCGCGGAGAAAAAGTCCGGATATATGGACAAAGTTTCCGTGATGCGGATGGTGGAGGGCGTGTAATGGCGAAGATTCGACTGAATCCCGACCCGGAGATCGTCCGGGTGGTCCGCGAGGGTCTGAAAGCGCGCGACGGGCACTGCCCCTGCGTGCGGGAAATCAGCGAAGACACGCGCTGTATGTGCAAGCAGTTCCGCGAACAAATCGCTGACCCGGACTTCGAGGGCTATTGCCACTGTATGCTGTACTACAAAGAGAAAGACAAGCCCGGTGCGGCGGAGAAAAAACCGGAACCGGCGGAAAAATAAGATTTTGGATGGGTTTGTCCCCGTTCGGCGCAATTGGTAACGATTGCACCGGGCGGGGATTTTCGTGATTTTGGTCAAAAATGCGGTAGAAAGATTGGAGATTCTGCCGATTTACGAATCCTGCTGGATATGGTATAATTTTATATGTAAAAACACACCATGGTTGTTCATCGGCATCGGTCTGCAATCCATTTTTCTTTGCAAGGAGGTCATTCATATGAAAAAGCCCACCGCAATCATCCTCGCCGTCGTCCTGTTCCTCGGCATCGGCGCCGGAGTGTTCTGGGGCACCAGCTGGAACCGGACGATCCGCAGCGCCGGGTACGAACCGGCGCGCACCCAAATCGTTGACGATTACCGCGACGGCAGCCAAACCCGCTATCGCCTGGTGCGCGCATACCGGGACAATCAGGCGAATTATCTGCTGCTGCAGCAGAATCGGTTCGCCGGGTGGGCAGTCGCGCTCGACGGCACCCTCTCCCCGGAAACGGGCACATCGTCAATCGCCTTTATGATTTTGGGGGAACCGGTGGAAAGCCGCTTCTACGTTTTCAGCGATGCATCGCGCCCCACCATCCGCTTTTCTGCCGATGAACTGCCCGTCGGGTTTGGCGTCGGGGTATCGCAATATGCCCAATCGTACGAACTGAAATTTTCGTGGTACATCGACACGGAACACGGCATCGATACCAGCCGCGGGTTTGCCGACTTGCAGCAGCTGCTGACAGACAAAGGGCTGCTCTGACCCCAATCACAAAATCAAAATCCCGCCCGGCGCAGCCGTTTCAGCTGCATCGGGCGGGAATTTTGTCGATTGTATCCAATCGGGACGGCAAAAGATTGGGAATCCTGCCAGTTTACTTATCCTTGCGAATATGGTATAATTTATATGTAAAACGTTCCGGAAGCGCTGACCGACATCGGTCTGCAATTATTTTTCTTTACAAGGAGGTTTCCCACATGAAAAAGCCCATCGCAATCATCCTCGCCGTCGTTCTGCTCCTCGGCATTGGCGCCGGCGTGTTCTGGGGCACCAGCTGGCACCGCGCGATTCACGCCGCTGGATACCGCGACCCCGTCATCCTATCGGACTATTATGACGGCATGAGCAGCAAACCGCACTGCCGCGTCATTCGCGCGACCAAGGACGGCCAAACCAATTTCTTAGTGCTGTGGCAAAAAGCCGGGCTGTGGCGCGTGGTATCCGAAGGCAAAGTCAATCCAAACAATGGCGTGGCGCACTTGACGAATTACGTCGATCTACACCATTCCAACCGTAAAGACATCGGACTCGAGGTTCACCTGTACGTCTACGGTGAGAACGCCAATGGCCGCAAAATCCAGTTTGAACCCGATGAACTCCCCGGCAAAGTCGGCGTCCGCATCGATCAGGAATTCGAGAACTACGACTTAGAATTCGTTTGGTTTTCATCTGTTTTCAGCAGTGACATGAGCGGTCTCGCGACCATCATCAGCCTGCTCGAATTCAATGACCTGCTCTGACCCCATAATAAAATCAAATTCCCGCCCAGCACAGCCGTTGTTGACTAATATTGACCTGCAATAAATTTCCATTTCAAAGGAGGTCTCTCTCATGAAAAAGCCCATTGCAATCATCCTCGCCGTCGTTCTGCTCCTCGGTATTGGTGCCGGAGTATTTTGGGGCACCAGCTGGCACCGCGCGATTCGCGGCGCCGGGTACCGCGACCCCGTCATCCTGTCGGACTATTACGACGGCCTCGACAGCGCCCCGCATTGCCGCGTCATTCGCGCAGCCAAAGACGGCCAGTCCAATTTTCTGCTGCTGCGGCAAAAAGCCGGGCTGTGGTACGTAGAATCCGAAGGCAAAGTCAATCCGGACAACGGCGTGGCGCACTTGGAAACGCGAAAGATGATGCTGCACTCCAACCGTAAGGATATCCCGGTTGAGGTTCACCTGTACGTCTACGGCGAAAACGCCAACGGCCGCAAAATTCAATTTGAACCCGATGAGCTCCCCGCCAATGTCGGCGTCCGCATCGATCAGGAATTCGAGATTTATGACTTGGAATTCGTCTGGTTTTCGTACATATCCAGCAGCAATCAAAGTGAGTCCGGTATCATCACCAATATGCTCGAATCCAAGGATTTGCTGTAACCCCCGTAAATTTCAAAAGGCGCACCCCCACCCAACAGGGATGCGCCTTTCTCGTTGTCCAAATCTTACTGTATTGCTTCCGCCGCAGCATCCTCGGACGCTTCCTCGGATTCTTCCTCCTCCGGCAGCTCCGACGTGCAGTGCGGGCAGCGTGTGGCATCGATCGCAATCTCGCTTTTGCAGAACGGGCAGGTTTTGGTTTTCTTTTCTTCCGGCGCTTTCGGGTGGCGCTTTTCTTCCATTTTGGCTTCCATTTCGCGCGCTTTGGTGATCATCTTCACAAACAGGAACACCACAAACGCCATCATGATGAATTCCAGCACTTTCTGGATAAATGCGCCGTATTGCAGGCACGCCACGCCCGCCTCCTGCGCGGCCGCCAGCGTGTCGTAGTGATTGCCGTCCAACGCGACGAACAGGTTGGAAAAGTCGATCCGCCCCGTCAGCAGGCTCAACACCGGCATGAAAATTGTGTTGACCAGCGACGACACGATCCCGTTGAACGCCGTGCCGATGATCATGCCGACGGCCAGGTCGATCATGCTGCCTTTCAGCGCAAACTTTTTGAATTCATTGATGAATTTTTTCATGATCCCCCATCCTTTGTTGATCGATTGACGTTTTTTCATTTGAATATACTCCCTCCAGGTCAAACGCCGGAATGTATTGCGTCCCGGACGCGCTGCGCGCCTGTACGAACCCATCCAGCCCCAATGCAAACAAATGTGCCTGTACTTTTTCGTATTCGCGGCGCGTGATCCGGCGGTTCAGCTCACGGAACTCCGATGCGCGTCCGCACGGGGTGTACTGCGCCATCAGGCTGACCGGATACTGCGGGAACTCCGCCGCCAGCGTATCCAGCACAGCGATGGAATTGCGCGTGTTTTCGGGCAGAATCAAGTGCCGCACGATCATCCCGCGCTGCATCAGCCCGTCGCTGCCGTACACGCATTCGCCCATCTGCCGTGCCATTTCACGCAGCGCGGCGCGCGCCGTCTCCGGGTAATCTGCCGCGCCGGAATACCGCGCCGCCGGGTCAGTCAATGCATATTTGAAATCCGGCAGGTAAATATCCACCGCGCCTTCCAGCGTGCGCAGCGTCCCAACCGATTCATACCCGCCGCAATTGTACACCACCGGCACCGGCGGCCGGTAAAGCCGCAGTGCCGCCAATATTGCGGGTACAAAATGCGTCGGCGTCACCAAATTGATATTGTGCGCGCCCTGCGCCGTCAGCCGCCGGAAAATATCGGCCAATTCAGCGGCCGAAACCCGCGCGCCGAACCGTTCCGCGCTGATCTGCGTGTTTTGGCAGAACACGCACCGCAGGTTGCACCCGGAAAAAAACACCGCGCCCGACCCGCGCGCCCCGCTGATGCACGGTTCTTCCCACATATGCAGCGCCGCCCGCGCCACCACTGCGTCACTGCCCATCCCGCACACACCGTCTCCGGCCGATGCGCTGCGCGCCGCGCCGCACTGCCGCGGGCAAATACGGCACGCCGTCATGCGGTGCCTTTCTGCGGCACATCGACGGTGATTTGCCGCCGCACCTGCACCCCGTCGAATTTCTGCTTAAACTGCACGCGTGCCTTGTATTTGCGGTCGCACGCCGGGCAGCGCAGCCGACGGAAGAACTGCTTATTCTGCACGCTCCAATCCTGCGCACCGTCCAGCGATCCGCCGCAGATCGGACAGCAAAATTCCAGCTGCTTGCGGTCGATCAGCGGGCTGCGCCGATCGGTAATATACTTGTTTTTGAACGCCAGCCGCCGGCAAAATTCTTCGTCTACCGGCACGCACCGCAGCTTCAACGCATCCTCGTCAAACGTGCGGCGCAGGCATTCCGCCGAAAGCACACTGTCGTCAATCGCGCGGTGCAGTGCCAGCGTGTCCGCCGGAATCTCCAGCATCGCCGCCGCATCCGCCAGCCCAATCTGCCGCGACGCCGGCTGTTTCAGTTTTTCCTGACACACATCCTGCAAATTGACGTAGCTGCAATTGAGATGCAGGCACTCGTCGCCGCTGTGGTACGCGCAGTTGTGCACCAGCTCGCGCACATCGCCGTCGCCCCACGTCATCAGCACCGATCCGTCCGCAAACGCGCGGAACTGACGATACGCTTCGGAAAACGTTGCACCGGCCTGAACATCCTCATTGGTAATGCCGGTCAGTTCCTCGACCAGCCCGGTCAGCCTGGTGCCTTCCACCGGGCGAACAAACGTCGCGAACCGTCCCGTCTCTTTCAGCGCTGCATTCAGCCGCACGGCGCCAAACTGGATCACTTCGTTGAAATACCCGGCCATTTTTTTAGAGTAGACACTGTTCCACTCCAAATCCAGAATCGTATACTCCATGCACATGGACCTTTCATGATGAAATCTATCCGCCGGACGCCCGACGGATTGTACCAGCATCTATTGTATCACAAATCCGCCGTGAAAACAACTATTTTTTCCTCAAAATCCGGCTTTTTTTCTGCGTGAACCGAATGTTGTAGTTTATATTTGTGAAAATGTTCGATTGCATCCATTGCCGTTGTTCCGCCCATCCGTGGACGTACCGCAGGTCGTTTTTCCCGCCGCTTCATCGTGCAGCGCTCGATTCACCCTGCCCGGATTCCTGCATGTCATCATGTCCGCCCGTGTACTGCAACGCTACGCTAACATTCGTCTCGTACTTCAAGTCGTTTTAAGGGCATCTGCCGGTCTGCACGCATCAAACCGTTGCCGGGCAATTCTGTGCCTCGCATGCGGCTGACATATTTTGAAGCACTTCCGGGTTCCGCCGGTTCTTCGTCCGCATCCCCGCGTACGCTCGCTGCGGTCGCCTCGTACCAAACGTCGTTTTTGCATACCGTACCAGAAGTCGCTTTTGCAAAAAAACCGTACCAGAGGTCGTTTTATCTCCGTATTTTCGGTCCGAATCGTATTTTATCGACACGATTATACATTTTGTATTTGCATTTCCCGTACCAAACGTCGCTTTTCCGTCGCCGTACCAGAAGTCGTTTTTGTATTGATCTCACAGTTGAGTCCATTCCGCATCTCCATTCCGGTCGTACCAAACGTCGTTTTTCACCGTACCAAACGTCGCTGCAAGCGCCGGATCGTCCGCAAAATCCCCGTACCAAACGTCGTTTTTGGCCGTACCAGAAGTCGTTTATACCGTACCGGAAGTCGCTTTTGGCCGTACCAAAGGTCGCTTTTTACCGTCCGATTCCGCGTTCCGCAAACGTACCAAACGTCGTTTTTGGATTCGTTTTTCCGCTCGCAAATCGTACCAAACGTCGTTTTTCACCGTACCAAAGGTCGTTTTATCCAGCTGTTTCCCGCGGTTCAAACCGTACCAAAGGTCGTTTATCGCCGTACCAAACGTCGCTTTTGCAGCCGATTCCGGCCGTACCGGAAGTCGTTTTTGCAGTCGGCTTATACGCCAAAAAAACGCCGTTTCCGTACCAAATGTCGTTTTTACCGCGCTGGTTTTGCACCGGTTCCATTTGTATTTATGTCATATTCCCGCGTATTGCGCTGCATCGCTGTGTCAATCTGCGTCAGGACGATGACATTTTCGACCGCGCATTTTTCGTTTGCCACAAAATGCATCCCCAGGGCGGATGCCGTACCAAACGTCGCCGCAGCAAGTACCAAACGTCGTTTTTGACCGTACCGGAAGTCGCTTGAATCGTACCAAACATCGTTTTTGACCGTACCATAAGTCGCTTGAATCGTACCAAAAGGCGTTTCATTCGTACCAAAAGCCGTTTTTGGCCTTGCTTTCAGCATTCATTTTGCCGATTCCGACGCGATTTTTCCGCGCTCTGCCCATTGCGCTAAATAATAAATATTAAATATTAGAAAGATCCAAATAGAAATGAAAGATCAGAAATAGCAGACCCGCAGAAATTGCGCAAAAAAATTCCCGAAAAGAAGTTGACCGATTTCGCGTCCTGTGGTACAATAAATAAGAGACTTTGCGTGCGCGAAAAGAAACGGAGCGATAGCATGAGTGATCCGACCAAAGAAAAAACATACAGCAGCGAGCTGACCAAGATGCGCGACTACATGGTAATCAAGTCCAACGACCTGATCCAAAAGTCCCGGTTTGACCTCAGCACACAGGAACAAAAAATTATCCTGTACCTGATGAGCAAAATCCGCCCCACAGATACCGAGCTGCACGAATACGAATTCAGCATCGTGGAGTTCTGCAAAGTCTGCGGGATCGATTACGCCAACGGTAAAAATTACGGCAATATCAAAAAAACCATCAAATCGCTCAACGACAAGTCGATCTGGGTCAAACTCGAAGACGGCGGCGAAACTACCATGCGCTGGATCGAGCGCCCGTATATTAATAAAAACAGCGGCGTGATCAAAATCAAGCTGGACGAACTGATGAAACCCTACCTGCTCCAATTGCAGGAGCGGTTTACGCAGTATGAACTGATCTACACGCTGCCGATGAAAAGCCAGTACGCCATCCGGTTTTATGAACTGCTGAAAAGCTACGAGTGGAAGAAAACCGCCGATTTTGATATCGAAGAGCTGAAACGGATGCTGAATGCCGAGCATTATACGCGTTTTTATGATTTTAAGAAAAAAGTGCTGGAAATTGCAATGAAAGAAATCGCGGATTACACCGATCTGGACGTCACTTATACGCTGCGCAAAAAAGGAAAGCAGTTCACCAACATTTCGTTTTCCATCGGTACCAAACACGACCTGAGCGAGCGGCTGCTGACATGGCAGAAAATCAACGAACAAATCACCCGCCGCAGCGAACGCACCATCCCCGCGACGGCAACGCCTGCGGACGATGCCGACAACGACTTGGGCAACGGATAAGCCAATATTTGACACGATTTTTGTATTTGCTGCGGTATAATGTAGAAAAAGAAGCAGCAGGAAGGACGGGGATTCCCGATGACGCAAGCCAAAGTCATTGCGGTGTGCAACCAAAAAGGCGGCGTAGGCAAAACAACGACCACCGAAAATTTCGCGTTTGCGCTGGCTGAGCACGACAAGCACGTGCTGATGGTCGATTTTGATGCGCAGGCGTCGCTGACGCAGACGCAGGGTATCGATCAGCCCGATAATTTGACGCATACCGTGTACAATTTAATGGCGGACGCGATCGAAGAGCGCGAACCGGATGTGGATCCGGTGCTGCATACCGCCGACCCGCTGGTGGACTTGCTGCCCGCCAATATCGACCTGGCGGCGCTCGAAACGTCGCTGGTGTCGGTGATGAGCCGTGAGCATATCCTGAAAACGGTGTTGGAGCGCTACCGCCCGCAGTACGATTATATCCTGATCGATTGCCAGCCGTCGCTGGGTCTGCTGACCGTCAATGCGTGGACGGCGGCCGACGAAGTGCTGATCGTCACCACCCCGCAGATTTTCAGCAGCAAAGGGTTGGAGCAGCTGTTCGCGTCCATCCGGCGCATCCGGCGGCACACCAATCCGCAGCTGCAAATTGCCGGTGTGCTGATGACGCGGTATGCCGATAAAGTAAAAATCAACCGTGAAGTAATGGAGATCACGCAGCAGGCGTATGGCGGCGCGATTCGGATTTTTGAATCGCGGATTCCCAGCTCTGTTAAAGTGGACGAATCCCATTATATGTGCGTGCCGATTTTAACCTATGACCCCAAAGGCCGGGTGGCCGAGATGTACCGCGCGTTCTGCGCCGAGTATTTGGGCGAAAACAGCCGGAAATAACCGATAGAGAAAGATGGAGAACGATCGATGGCGATGAAGTTTAAGCCGGAAAAGCAGCGGCAGACGCTGCGCCCGGCAGATGATTTGTTTGGCGCGCAGCCGGAAACCGATGGGGTTCGGCTGCTGCGGATTGCGGATCTGGTGCCGTTTGCGCAGCACCCGTTCCGCGTGGCGGACGACGCCGAAATGGACGCGCTGGCAGATTCCATCCGCGAAAACGGTGTACTGGTGCCGATCGTGGTGCGGGCGCAGGGCGACGGCGCATACGAGATTCTGTCCGGCCATCGCCGCGCGCACGCTGCGCAGCGCATCGGCCTGACGCAGATTCCGGCGCTGGTGCGCGAGCTGGACGACGATGCGGCCACCATCCTGATGGTGGACAGCAACCTCCAACGCGAGCAGATTCGCCCGTCGGAAAAAGCGGCGGCGTATCGGATGCGGATGGAAGCGATGAAGCGCCAGGCCGGACGGCCGCGCGCGGATGCCGATGCTGCGGCGCGCAGTCTGGTCGGCAAAGAGTCGCGCACGCTGCTGGCGGAGCAGATCGGCGAAAGCGAAGGGCAGATTCAGCGGTATATCCGTCTCAATTACCTGGCACAGCCGCTGCTGGACGCGGTGGATGACGGCGCCATTCCGCTGAATGCGGGCGTCGCGCTGTCTTACCTGCCGGAACCGGCGCAGCAGCAGGTGGCGCAGGAATTTGCCGCCGGACGCATGAAACTGACGATTGCGCGGGCCAATGCGCTGCGCGATGCCAGCCGCGCCGGAACACTGGATATGCTCCTTTTGCCGGACAGCGCCGACGACGCGCACGAAAAGCCCGCCCCGTCTGTCGCTGTGCGGATCAACGGCGCGGTCTACCGGCAGTTTTTCGGGGATACCGCCCCGCGCAAAGCCGCGCCGGTGGTGGAGCGCGCCCTCAAACTGTATTTTGAACAATATGGGGAATGATTCCGAAAACCTGGGCGTTGGCTCAGGTTTTTTTCGTAGAACCCTTGACAAATCCCGATTTTTCGACTATAATTTATCGTGTTAGCACTTTAACATGATAGTGTGATAACACACGAAACGGAGGCGCTTATGGAACGTTTGTCCCCCGAAGATGATGAATTGCTGTGCCGCGCGATTCTGGCGCTGCGCGACCCGGCGGACTGCCGCCGGTTTTTTGCCGATTTGTGTACCATCCAGGAGCTGCACGACCTTGCGCAGCGCGTCCGCGTAGCGCGGATGCTGATGGATCAGGCCAACTATAAAGAAATCAGCCGCGCCACCGGGATGAGTACCGCGACCATCAGCCGCGTCAACCGCAGCCTGTCGTACGGGACCGGCGGTTACCGCGATGTGCTGGACCGCGTGGCGGCAGATTCGCAGAAAGGAGCCGACTGAATGGACGATCATCTGCTTAAAAACGAAGAAAAGGCCGTATTTGCGCTGCGCAGCCTGTACCGCAGCTATGGCTATCTGCCGTACAAAATGAGTAAGTTTGAAGAATACGACCTGTACGTGCGGAACAAAGATTTTCTGGTCGGCGACGAAATCCTGACGTTCACCGATACCACCGGCAAGCTGCTGGCGCTGAAACCGGACGTCACGCTGTCCATCATCAAAAACGGCGAAGATCGGGACGGCTGCAAGCAAAAGGTCTGCTACGACGAGCACGTCTACCGCGTGTCGGGCAGCACGCACCAGTTCAAAGAGATCATGCAGACCGGGATCGAATGCATCGGCGAAATCGGCGTCTACGATCAATACGAAGTGATCTTGCTGGCCGCGCAGAGTCTCGACCGCATTGCGCCCGATTTTGTGCTGGAAGTCTCGCACCTGGGCGTGCTGGCGTCGCTGCTGGACGCATTCGGCGTGCCGGACCCGACGAGACGCGCCGTCGGCCGCGCCATTGCAGCCAAAGCGCCGCACGAGTTGCGCTGCGTGTGCGCCGAAGCGCAGCTGCCGGACGATCAAACAGAAATTCTGATCAAATTGATCGGGATTTCCGGCGCGATGGATCCGATGCTGGACGCGCTTGCGCCGCTGTGCGTTTGCGACGGGGCGCGTGACGCCTGGGCACAGCTGCGGGCGCTGAGCACGCTGCTGGCGCCGTCGCCGCTGGCCGGCCGGATTCGGCTCGATTTTTCCGTCGTCAACGACCTCAACTATTACAGCGGCCTCGTGTTCCGCGGCTACCTCAACGGCATCTGCGAAGGCGTGCTGTCCGGCGGGCAGTACGACAAACTCATGCGCCGCATGGGGCGGCGGTCGGGAGCCATCGGCTTTGCGCTGTATCTCGACCTGCTCGAACAGCTGCGCCCGGCGCCGTCCGCGCCGGATGTGGACGTGCTGGTGCGGTACGGCGCCGATACGCCGCCGGAAGCGGTCATCCGCGCGGTGGCCGACTGCATTCAGTCCGGCCGCACCGTCCGCGCCGAGCGAGCAGTGCCCGACCGCCTGCGCTACGGCGCACTGCTCGACTTGACCGAGGGAGGGAACCCGCATGATTGACATCGCATTGCCCAAAGGCCGGCTCGGAAACCGCGTGTACGAAATGCTGGAAGCCGCCGGGTACGACTGCCCGGCGATCCGCGAATCGTCGCGCAAGCTGATCTTTGAAAACCCCGAAAAACAGGTGCGCTACTTCTGGGTCAAACCGTCCGACGTCGCCATCTACGTCGCGCGCGGCGCGGCCGATATCGGCATCGCCGGGAAAGACATCCTGCTCGAATACCGGCCGGACGTGTATGAGCTGCTGGATTTGGGCATCGGCAAATGCCGCATGGCGGTCGCTGCCAAATCCGGCTTCCGCGACCCGGTGGATCGCACGCTGCGCGTCGCAACCAAATTTGCGCACATCGCCAGTGAATATTATGCTGCGCACTGCCGCGACATCGACATCATCCACCTCAACGGCTCCATTGAGCTGGCGCCCATCCTCGGCCTGTCGGACGTGATCGTCGATATCGTCGAAACGGGCACCACGCTGCGCGAAAATCACCTCGAAGTGATCGACACCGTCGTCCCGATCAGCGCCCGGCTGATCGCCAACCGCGTGTCGTACAAGTTCAAAACGGCGCAGATTCAGACGCTCGTGCAGCGCCTTGCAAATTCCGTTCCAATTGAACGGAATTAAACGAAAGAAAGGACGATTTTCATGATCTCGATTTACGAATACGGTGCGGTGCCAAACGACCGCATTTTTGCCCGGCAGGATCCGGTGTCGGACGTGCGGGACGCCGTGGCGGAGATTCTGGTCACCGTGCAGCGTGACGGCGACGCGGCGCTGCGGAACTACGCGCAGCGGTTTGACCACGCATCGCTGACGGCGCTGGAAGTCTCCCCGGCGGAAATCGATGACGCCATGGCGCAGATTTCGCCGGAATTTTGCACCGTTCTGCGCGAAGCGGCTGCCAATATCCGAATGTTTCACGCGAAACAAGTGCGCCCCAGCTTCATCATCAACGAACAGCCCGGCGTCGTGATGGGGCAGAAGGTGCTGCCGATCGAAAAAGTGGGGTTGTATGTCCCCGGCGGCACGGCGGCCTATCCGTCCACCGTGCTGATGGACGCCATCCCCGCCAAATTGGCGGGCTGCCGCGAACTGGTTATCACCACGCCACCGCGTCCGGACGGCACGGTCAATCCGGCGATTCTGGCGGCGGCGCACATCGCCGGGGTCGATCGCATCTTCAAAATCGGCGGTGCGCAGGCGATTGCCGCGCTGGCATTTGGGACGAAATCGGTGCCGCGCGTCGATAAAATCGTCGGGCCGGGCAACGCCTACGTCGCCGAAGCGAAAAAACAGGTATTCGGCCGCGTCGCCATCGATATGGTCGCCGGGCCGAGCGAAATCCTCGTGGTCGCCGACGACACCAACGATCCGCGCGTGATCGCCGCCGATCTGCTGTCCCAGGCCGAGCACGACCGCAACGCCAGTGCCGTGCTGGTGACGGACTCCATGACCTTCGCGCAGCAGGTGCAGGCCGAGCTCGAACGTCAGCTGCCGGCGCTGCCGCGGTACGAAATCGCGCGTGCGTCCATCGACCGCAACGGCAAGATCATCGTCGCGCCCGGCGACCTGATGAAAGCGATCGATATCGCCAACGAAATCGCCCCGGAACATCTGGAATTATGCGTCGATCAGCCGTTTGATTACCTCGACCGCATCCGCCACGCCGGGTCCATCTTCCTCGGCAAGCACTGCCCCGAAGCGCTCGGCGACTACATGGCCGGGCCGAACCACACCCTGCCCACCAGTGGCACCGCGCGCTTCTCGTCGCCGCTGTCGGTCGATGATTTCGTTAAAAAAACGCAGTTTACCTACTTTACCGGCGACGCATTGGCGCAGGTGGCCGACAAAGTCGCCCTGTTCGCCCGCCAGGAGGGGCTGGAAGCCCACGCCCGCAGTGCCCTCGCCCGAAAGGAGTCCGCCCAATGAGCCGATACCTTTCCGCGCGCCGCGCTGGACTGAAGCCGTATACGCCCGGCGAGCAGCCGCGCGATGCGCAGTACGTCAAGCTGAACACCAACGAATCGCCGTTCCCGCCGCCGCAGTCGGTGATCGATGCGGCCACGGCCGAAGCCGGGCGGCTGCAATTGTACTCCGATCCCGACTGCACCGACCTGGTTGCCGCCGCCGCCGCGCATTTCGGTGTGTCGCCCGCGCAGCTGATTATGACGAACGGCTCCGACGAAGTGCTGGATCTTGCATTTCAGGCATTTGCCGACGACGCGCATCCGCTGGCTTTTCCGGACATCTCCTACGGCTTTTACCCGGTGTTTGCCGCGCGAAATCGCATTCCGTATACCGAAATCCCGCTGAAAGCCGATTTTTCCATCGACCCGGCGGACTACATCGGCGGCGGCCGCACCATCGTGATTGCCAACCCCAATGCGCCCACCGGCAAGGCGCTCCCGCGCGACGTTATCGCGCAGATTGTGCGCACCAATCCGGATTCCGTGGTGATCGTGGACGAAGCGTATGTCGATTTCGGCGGCGAAAGCGCCGTCCCGCTGGTCGCGCAGTTCGACAATTTGCTCGTCACGCAGACGTTTTCCAAATCGCGTTCGCTGGCGGGCGCGCGGCTGGGATTCGGAATCGGCGCGCCGTCGCTGATTGCCGACCTGCATACCGTCCGCTGCGCCACCAACCCCTACAACGTCAACCGCATGACGGCAGCGGCCGGTGTCGCCGCGCTGCACGAACAGCCGTATTTCGACCGCTGCTGCGCGCAAATCGTCGAAAACCGCGCCTACACCGCCGCCGCGCTCCGCGCCCGCGGCTTCACCGTGCTGGATTCCTGCGCGAACTTCGTCTTTGCCCAATCCCCCGAGCTGGACGGCGCGTTTCTGTACCGCGAATTAAAAGCCCGTGGCGTGCTGGTGCGCCACTTTGACAAGCCGCGCATCGCAAATTTCAACCGGATCACCATCGGCACCCGCGCGCAGATGGACACGCTGCTGGCTGCCATCGACGCGATCCGTGCCGCGCAGTAAAATGCCGTGCAAATTGAACGGGATTTGCACCGGCTCCATTCATCATCAGAAAGGACGGTCCCCATGCGAACTGCCACCATCACCCGCACCACGGCGGAAACCGATATTTCCCTCACCCTGAACCTGGACGGTACCGGACGCGCCGAAATCGACACCGGGTGCGGATTTTTGAATCATATGCTGACGCTTTTCGCGCGCCACAGCCGGTGCGACCTGTGCGTGATCTGCCGCGGCGACGTGGAAGTGGACGATCACCACACCGTCGAGGACATCGGCATCTGCCTCGGCACGGCGTTCCGCCAGGCGCTGGACGACAAGCGCGGGATCATGCGCTACGGCAGCATCGCCCTGCCGATGGACGAAACGCTGATTCTGGCCGCCGTGGACATTTCCGGCCGCGGCGGATTTTACACCGACCTTGCCTGCCCCACCGAAAAAGTCGGCACGTTCGACACCGAGCTGGCCGCCGAATTTTTCACCGCATTCGCGCGCGACGGCGGGATCACCCTGCATCTGCGGCAACTGAGCGGCGCGAACAGCCATCACATTCTGGAAGGCGCGTTCAAAGCCGCCGCCCGTGCGCTGGCGCAGGCCGTCGCGATCGACCTCGATTTCCGCGACGAGATCCCGTCCACCAAGGGGGTGCTGGGATGATCGGCATCGTGGACTACGGCGTGGGCAACCTCTTTTCGCTGCGCTCTTCGCTGGCCATGATCGGCGCGGACGCTGTTGTCTCGTCGGATGCTGCGGTGCTGCGCCGCGCGGATCGGCTGATCTTGCCCGGTGTCGGCGCATTCGGCGACGCGGCGGCCAAACTGCGCGCATCCGGACTGGATCGCGTCGTGACGGCGCAGGCGCAGGCCGGGACGCCCGTGATGGGCATCTGCCTCGGGATGCAGCTGCTGTTTGACCGCGGGCTGGAATTCGGCACGCACGCCGGGCTGGGGCTGCTGCCCGGCACCGTCGCCCCGCTGGCCGGGCGCATTCCTGCGTCGCTGCGCATCCCGCACATCGGCTGGAACGGACTGCGCATCGTCCGCCCGCATCCGCTGCTGCGATATGTGCAGCCGGGTGACTGCGTCTATTTTGTTCACTCGTACGCTGCGACGGACTGCGCCGACAGCGTCATCGCCACTGCGGAATACGGCATCGACGTCCCGGCGGCGGTCGCGCGCGGGTCGATCATGGGCTGCCAATTTCACCCTGAAAAAAGCGGCGAAGTCGGGCTGCGCATCCTGCGCGCCTTTTGCGAAACGGAGGACTGGACATGAGAATTTTGCCCGCCATTGATTTGTACGACCGAAAAGCCGTCCGCCTGCTGCACGGCGACTACGCCCAAATGACCGTGTACAGCGACTGCCCGCTGGATGTCGCGCAATCGTTTGCCGCGGCCGGCGCGCAGGAAATTCATATGGTAGACTTGCAAGGCGCGCGCGACGGCGACACGCCCAACCTGCCCGTCGTGGCGGAGATTGCCCGCGAAACGAAACTGCGCATCGAAATCGGCGGCGGCATCCGCGACCTGGCGACGGCTGAGCGGTACTTTGCCTGCGGCGTGGCGCGCGTCATTCTCGGCACGGCCGCCATCACCGACGACGTGCTGCTGCGCGCGGCGGTGGCACTGTATGGCGACCGCATCGCCGTCGGCGCCGACGTCAAAGACGGCCGCATTGCCATCCGCGGCTGGCGCGAGCAATCGCCGGTCACGCTGGATGCATTTCTGGATCGGATGGTGCGCATGGGCGTCCGCACGGTGATCTGCACCGACATCTCGAAAGACGGCGCCATGCACGGCACCAACCTGCCGCTGTACCGCGACCTGTGCGCGCGCTACTCGCTGGATATCATCGCGTCGGGCGGCGTCTCCACACTGGACGACGTGCGCGCCCTGCGCGGCCTGGGCGCCGCCGGGGCGATCATCGGCAAAGCGTACTACACCGGCGCGATCGACCTGGCGCAGGCGTTGGAGGTGGCGCAATGATTACCAAACGCATCATCCCGTGCCTCGACGTCAAAGACGGCCGCGTCGTCAAAGGCGTCCGCTTCGCCGGACTGAGCGACGTATCGTCCCCGGTGGCGCTCGGCCAGTATTATTCGTCGCACGGCGCGGACGAACTGGTGTTTTACGACATCACCGCTTCGGCTGAAGGCCGCGCCCTGTTTACCGACATCCTGTGCGAAGTCGCGCGCACCATCTTCATCCCGCTGACCGTCGGCGGCGGCATCCAAACCATCGCCGATTTCGACCGCGTCCTGAAATGCGGTGCGGACAAAGTCAGCGTCAATTCCGGCGCGCTGCGCGACCCGGATTTAATCGCCGCCGCCGCGCAGAAATACGGCAGCCAATGCGTGGTGCTGTCGGCGGACGTCAAGCGCGTGGACGGCGCATTCCGCGTGTTCGCCAAAGGCGGCCGCGAGTCCACCGGATTGGACGCCATCGACTGGATTCGCCGCGGCGTCGCACTGGGGGCGGGTGAAGTGGTGGTCAATTCCATCGACACCGACGGCGTCAAGCACGGGTTCGACATTGAACTGCTGCGCGCCGTGCGGGCGGCAGTCAACGTCCCGGTGGTCGCATCGGGCGGCGCGGGATCGGCTGCGGATTTCGTCACGCTGTTCCGCGAAATTCCCGACATCGACGCCGGACTGGCGGCCTCCATCTTCCATTTCGGCGAAGTGGAAATCCCCGCCCTCAAAGCGGAACTGGCGCGCAGCGGCATCCCCGTGCGGCAATCGTGATAAGCTTGGAAAGGAAGAATCTCATGATCGATCTCAACGAACTGAAATTTGACGAAAAAGGCCTGATCCCGGCCGTCGTGGTGGACGCCGTCACGAAAGACGTGCTGACCGTCGCGTATATGAACCGCGAAAGCCTGGAAATCTCAATGGTGGAAGGCCGCACCTGCTTTTGGAGCCGTTCGCGGCAGGAACTGTGGCGCAAAGGCGAAACCAGCGGCAACGTGCAGCACATCGTGTCCATTACCGCCGACTGCGACCGCGACGCGCTGGTGGTTGTGGTCGAAAAAGACGGCCCCGCGTGCCACCTCGGCACCGATTCGTGCTTCGCGTACCCGGTGTGGCAAAGCCCCGACCGCGCGCAGTTTTCGCTGGAAGGGCTGTACCGTCTCCTCCGGGAGCGGAACGAAACCCGCCCCGAAGGCTCATACACCACCTACCTGTTTGAAAAAGGCATCGACAAAATCCTGAAAAAAGTCGGCGAAGAGTGTACCGAAGTCATCATCGCCGGGAAGGCGGACGACAAAAAGGAAACCATCTACGAAATCGCCGACCTCGCGTATCACACCATGGTGCTGATGGTCCAAATGGGCATTTCCGTAGAAGATGTCCACCGCGAACTGGCTTCGCGCCACATCATCGACCACAAAGTCAAGCAGGAGAAAATGACGGAATAATGCCGACCGAATTGTACGGAATTTTTGCCTGTTGTTCGGATACGCCTGCGGGCGGACGAAAAAAACGCGCCGAAAATGCCGTCCGAATGGGACGGCATTTTCATACGCAAAAACGACCTTTGGTACGGAATTTGAATCGGCGTTTTTGCTAAAATTCATTCTAATATTTTGTGAAAACAGACGGTTCAATGGAATTTCCGCAAACCGCAAAAAAGTTTTGCAAAACCCATTGACAAATGCGCTTTTCTGTGTTATCATGTTATCACTTTACTACGGTAAAGCAATTAAATCAACTCATTCAATTTCATTGAACTCACAGAGAGGAAGCGTTATTTATGAAGAAAATCATTGCGATGGTGCTGGCGGTTATGCTCTGCTTGGGGGTGCTGGCGGGCTGCGCCAGCGCGAAATCCAGCTCCGCAGCGGCGGACGGCGACCTGGCTTACATCAAGCAGAAAGGCACGCTGGTGATCGGCATTACCGAGTTTGAACCGATTGATTATCAGGACGAAAAAGGCAACTGGATCGGCTTCGATGCCGACATGGCCACGGCATTTGCGGAAAGCCTGGGCGTGAAGCCGGTGTTCCAGATCATCAACTGGGACAACAAAGCCATGGAGCTGGACGGCAAAACGATCGACGTCGTGTGGAACGGTATGACGCTGAACGACGAAGTCAAAGCCGCAATGTCCTGCTCCAACCCGTACTTTAACAATGCGCAGGTCGCCGTGGTCAAAGCGGCGGACAAAGACAAATACGCCACCGTCGAAAGCCTGAAAGAAGCGCAGTTCGCCGTCGAAAACGGTTCCGCCGGTCAGAAGCAGGTCACCGCACTGGGCTACAAATTTACCCCGGTCGAAGACCAGGCCACCGCGCTGACGGAAGTGCAGTCCGGTACGTCGGACGCGGCGGTGATCGACCTGCTGATGGCCAAATCTACCATCGGCGAAGGCACCAGCTACGCGAACCTGACTTACACCGCGAAGCTTAACAGCGAAGAATACGGTGTGGGCTTCCGCAAAGGCAGCGACGCGGTCGAAGCGCTGAACAAATTCTTCAAAGAAAAGTACGCCGACGGCACCATGAAAAAACTGTGCGAGCAGTACGACATCGAAGCCGATACGCTGATCGAGCAGAAATAAACGAACCCGGAAGGTTCCCCCGGATTCCCGCCGAAAGGCTCCGCACACTGCGGCCGCCTTTCGACGGTTTTTCTGCGGGAATGACGATTTCAAAAGCAAAGTGAGGAACGTCCGATGAATATGGACCAATTTACCACCGTCGTTTACGCGCTGAACGTCGGATTTTTGCAAACACTCAAGCTGTTCGTCGTGACGCTGCTGGGTGCGCTTCCGCTGGGGCTGGTCATCTCGTTCGGCTCCATGAGCCGATGGGCGCCGCTGAGCCGGCCGATCCGATGGTCGCTGCTCAAACAAAACCGCAAGCCCGGCCGCTGGGCGAAATTCTGGATCGAATTCCGCCCGGTCGCGCTGCTGACGCGGCTGGTGGTGTGGGTGGTCCGCGGAACACCGCTGATGCTTCAGCTGCTGATCCTGTACTATATTCCGGGGCGCGTTTTGGATCAGAGTCCGTGGGGCAGCGGGGAAGCCGGGCGGTTCACCGCGTCGGCGATTGCGTTTATCTTCAATTACGCGTGTTATTTTTCGGAAATCTACCGCGGCGGAATTCAAGGCGTCCCCGTCGGCCAGCAGGAAGCCGGTCAGGTGCTGGGCATGACCAAGCGGCAGATTTTTTTCAAAGTGACGCTGCTGCAAATGGTGAAGCGCATCGTCCCGCCCATGGCAAACGAGATTATCACACTGGTCAAGGATACGTCGCTGGCGCGCGTGATTTCGCTCCAAGAGGTGATTTGGGCAGGGTACGCGTTCCTCAAAGGGTCGCATGGGTATGCCGGGCTGCTGTGGCCGCTGTTCTTCACCGGCCTGTACTACCTGCTGTTCAACGGCCTGCTGACCATCCTGTTCAGCCGGATCGAAAAAAAGCTCGATTATTTCCGTTAAGGGGGCGGTGTATATGGCAATTTTGGAAGTTCAAAACCTGGAAAAACACTTTGGCCCCACACGCGTACTGGAAGACATCAGCTTTTCCATGGAAAAAGGCGCGGTGCTGTCGATCATCGGGTCGTCCGGCAGCGGCAAAACGACGCTGCTGCGCTGCCTGAATTTTCTGGAAACCCCGGACGCCGGGCGCATCGTTGTCAACGACGAATCGCTGTTCGACGCGGCGGCCGCCGCCGAGCAAAGTGAGCGCGAAATCCGCCGCAAACGGCTGCATTTCGGCATGGTGTTCCAAAGCTTCAACCTGTTCCCGCAGTATACCGCGCTGCAAAACGTCATGCTCGCGCCGCAGCTGCACGCCGCCGAGCAGCCGGATTTCCGCGCGCACAAAAAGCAGATATTGGCGCAGATTCGCGCCGATGCGGAATCGCTGCTGCATAAAGTGGGGCTGGCCGACCGGATGGGAAACTATCCGCACCAGCTGAGCGGCGGCCAGCAGCAGCGCGTCGCCATCGCGCGCGCTTTGGCACTGAAGCCGGATATCCTCTGCTTCGACGAACCGACCAGCGCGCTGGACCCGGAGCTGACCGGCGAAGTGCTGAAAGTCATCCGCGAGCTGAAAGACACCGGCAGCACCATGATCGTCGTCACGCACGAAATGGAGTTCGCCCGCAGCGTATCGGACTATGTGCTGTTCATGGCGGACGGCGTCATCGAAGAGGCCGGCGCCCCGGCGCAGCTGTTCGGCGCCCCGCAGCACGAAAAAACCCGCGCGTTTTTGGCAAATTCCATCGAGCGGTTCTAAAATTTAATTCACAATAGAGGCTTCCGGTTTTGTGTGAATGCAAAATCGGAAGCTTTTTAGAGACATGAAAAATAAATTTAAAAAACTTGAAAAAATGTTTGACTTTCCTAAATTTGCATGGTAAAATAAAATGGTAAAATAAATTTGAAAAGGGAATACAAGAGTTCTTTTGTATATCCCAGGAACGCAAGAAAAAGAAAAATGTAAGTACCGTGTTCTCGCAGTTGGATAAATTTGCAGTGATCTGAGAAGATTTCGACCGGGAGGTATTTGCCTGCCGGTCGAAATTGTTTACCATAAAACGACAACATCAAACGGGAGAAAACCATGAAAAATCAAAAATCAAAGCTCATACCGCTGCTGTCCATTATTCTGGCTGGTGTGGTGCTCGTTGCGGTTGTTCAGTTTATTCGCAATTCGAGTGCAGCCAAGGCGGCAACCACCGCTGCAAAAACATTCCTGGAAGAAACGGACGATATATATCTGCTTCCGGAAGATGTCCGCACCCCAACGTCCGACGTTTCGGATGAAGTCATCGCACGGATTCAGCAGGATATTGATGCTGCATATGAAAAGTTTGCGGACCCGGAGTCCGCCCACATGAAAGAATGGAAGGACTTGGAGTACACATTAGCCAAAAACCAAAAAGATAAAACGCGGAGAGGCTTCCGGGACAACTATACGGTTGTTCAGGTACTGAAATCGAAAGCGGATAAAACCCATGCAACGGTTCAATTATTATGCCGGATCGACAATGAGTCTGCAGACAGCGGGAAAAGATCGCTAAAATATCATTATACCATTTCGCTACGCAAAATAAATGGATCATGGCGAGTTGCAAGAATGCTCGGGGAACCGCTGGGATTCTGGGATGAACCGTAACGAAAGGAGACGCACCAATGACGATTCAACAAAGCACAATTGATGTTCTCCATTTATCGAAGTCCTATCACGCCAAACAAGTACTGAAGGACGTCACGTTCCAAGTTCATCCAGGCACAATCGTTGGCATGGTTGGTAACAATGGTGCTGGGAAAACTACCATTATGAAAATTTTACTTGGGTTGGTGCGCCCTTCTGCTGGAACCGCAAAAGTTAACGGTTGCGCATTGACCGCGCCAACCGCGCAACGGCTGCGCGGTGTCGGATCAATGATCGATATCCCAGCGTTTTATCCATACTTAACCGTACAGGAAAATTTGCGCCAAACAGTGCGCATGATTCACGCAGCCGATAGCGAGATTGATCGTGTGTTGCAGCTAACCGGGATGGCAGATAGTAAGCATCTTGCAGTGAAAAAATGCTCGATGGGTATGAAACAACGTTTGGGAATTTCCAGGGCGTTGCTGGGTGCCCCCAAGTTGTTAATTTTAGATGAGCCGGCCAATGGATTAGACCCCAATGGAACGATTCAGTTTCGTGAATTGCTTTTGCGTCTAAAATCGGATGGTGTGACGATTTTGCTTTCAAGCCATATGCTAAGTGAGATCGAAAAACTCTGTGACAAGATCATATATCTGACGGATGGTGTGATTCGTCAAGAAATTGCTGCGAACGAATATGAATCACAAACTTGTGTGTTTCAGTCGGCAGATGCGGTCAAAGCGCGCGAGTTATTAAAATCAGCCAATGTTGTCCGCGGTTGTGGTGGAGATGGTACACAGGTGACATTCACGTGCGGTAAAAACACACTTCCTCAGATGATTAATCTTCTGCTTTCGGCTCGAATTGACGTGCAGAACCTTCAAGTAACCGAACACGATTTGGAGCATACGCTTTTTGCGGAGGAGGCGTTGAAACCGTGAAGCTTTTATGGAACGAAATCCAAAAATTAATGAACCGCAGAGGACTGATCTTGCTGCTGGTTCTGCTTATGCTGTCACCTGTGGGTTACGGAATGTTTGTGCGACGCGCAAATCCGGCGGCTGAACCGGAAAACTGGCGCGCAACATTGCAAGACACAATGCGACAGCTTCAACCAGTCGTGTCCAAGATAACTGGGGAATTTGATACACTGGATGCCGATACTCAGTCTGCATTGTTAGAGTACGAAGTATGTAAATATGCACTGATGCATGAAATTTCCAATTCGGATTGGCGCAAAACGCTGATCGATCAAGTAGTGTATGCGAATCTGACGGGAGAAGAATCAGATTATGCAAATCTTCGCGAGATTGTGGAGCAAAATAATTGGCGGGAATACTTAGAAATTCAAGATTCTCAGTGTCGTGCGCGTCAAGCCGAATATGGACAAAATACATACGGACATGATGCAGAGCGTATTTACCACGAAAAAATCCAGATGCAGCTAAAGTATAACATTCCGCCAAACGCGGATGAATGGCGTGCGCAGCAGTTGAATCAGTGGATGACGGATCGAATATCATTGCTTCGTGCCCAGTGGTATGGGGAAGTTGATGCACAAGATTATTTGACGGATGCACAATGCCAGTCGATACGCAACCGGGTAGCGGAAGCGGAGTATCGAATTGATCGGAATATTCCGCCATACACGATAAATTCAACAGAGAATTTTTTACTGAATGCAGAAGTTTTATATGTCACCGTGTTGCTTGTGGCGATTCTGTTGGTCTGTACAGCTGTCCATACGGAATATACGTGCAACACGCTTCTTCCACTGTATTGCAACCCGATTTCCAGAAATCGACTAATGGGAGCCAAATATTTTGCATCTATGGTAATAGCTATCGTGTATTACATCGCGTTAATGGGTTGCACGATCGTAATGGGGCTTACATTGTTTTCAAACAACGGATTTGCAGACTATTTGACTGTTTATGACGGCGTCGTATATGCAACACCGTTTTTTGGCCATGCTACACAAGTGATGGGATTACGTGTTATAGAAACTGCGTTATTTGCTCTAACAGCATATGCTCTTGCACTTGATATCCGTACACCATCTATTGCGATGTGTATCAGTTTGGCTTTTGTAGCACTCACAGTTAATGCTCCCAAACTTTTTAGCGTGGTGTGGACAAATAGTGCGCGATGGATTCCATTCCTTTCGTTTAATTTCGTACAGTACTTAAAAGGTACGCTGATTGCGAACGGCCTAAGTATCCCATTTTCAATTACGATTGATCTGATTTTCGCATTCCTACTACTTATCTTTTCTGCTTGGACCGTAAAAAAAGCAGAAGTCTGAAAAATCTCAAAATTCCGTTGAAAGATTTTGCGAAAAACACTTGCAATTCGCGCATGAATCGTGTACAATAAGAAGTAGTATGGTTTCGACCCCGGAAAGGCTGGTTTTTCGCATGGATGAATATGATTTTGAACTAAATTTGCACACGGGCAGCAAGTGGCACCGCTTCTGGGCGCGCGTGGAAGATATATGGATGGACATTTACCTCAGCTGGCTCGAAGAAGATCGTTCGGTGCAGTATTTCAAGTGGATCATCAAGCCGATCGAAGCGATCATGATCAAATGGCTCCGCGTGGTGTTTACCGTGCTGGCGGTGCTGGCGTTCTGGGCGGTTTGTTTGACCGTTTCGTTCTTCCTGCTGACCGGCGTGATCTGGGCCATCGACTGGATGTTCGGCTGGTACTGATCGGCCGCTGTGTAAACAAGTTTGAACCGGACAGGCTTTGCGGAGTCTGCCCGGTTTTTTGCAAATAAAATATCGAAAGGGAGCTTGCCTATGTCTACCGAACACGCCCAAACCCCAGAGAAATACAGCCGCCAAAAGCTGAACGCCATGTACCGCGCAATCCCAATGAAAGACACTACGTTTCGCCTGCTGCGCAAATACTTCACCGCAATGTCGGTGCTGTACGGTGTGATCCCGCTGCGCAAAGCCAAAGAGATTATCCGGTCGCAAAACCCGAACCTCGTCACGGACGAAGCGTTTCTGGCCTTTGCGGAAATCGCCGCCCACGAACGCGAAGAATACACCATCATGGGCGACGACGAGATCTACCTCAATCAGCCCAAGCCGCAGCCGCTGGATCGCAGGATCATCCATCTCAGCCTGTTCGGTACCGTGCCGGACGATGCGAGAGCCGCGGATTCCGCGCCAAACGACGTGCTTCCGCTGACCGCCATCACCATGCATCAGCGCGGCAAGCCGTATTACATCCCGCCAAAAAAGGAATTTTTGACTTACGAAACCATTCTGAATGTCCTGAACCCCACGTCCAAGGCGGCGCTGCTGGATTTTTTGCAAAAGCGCTGCGGAATGGGCGAATGGGAAGCGTTTTTCGCGATGATCGACCTGATCCGCCACATTCAAATCGAGTCGCTGCGCACCAATCAAATCGTGCCGGATCTCGACGCGATCGGCATCCGGCTCCAAACCGAGCGCGACGCCAATCAATTCATGGCGGTTTTCCAGTCGTTCTGCAACGGAATGCGGATGATGTGCAACCGCGGCTACACTCCGGACGAGCTGAGCCAAATTCAGCCGCCGCCAAAACCGGCGCAATGACCGCTGCACGATAAACACCCGTCCCCGCAACATTTCGCCCTTGCAAACGGTCGGATATCGATAATAAAAGAAAAATTTTGGAGGACATCCATTATGAATTCCTGGATTACCCAGTACGATCCGCAGCAATATACCGTTCACGGCGCGGGCTACGCCCTGCACATCGCCGGGCACCGCGTGAAGGTCTGCCTCGGCGGCGTTGAATTCGCCACGCTGGATGTGCGCTGCGCCGCCCCGCAAACCCTGCCGGACGATACCGGCGCGGTTCCGGATCCGGAGCCGATGCTTCCCACGCTGGACGGCGTCCGCGAATCCGACGGCGCGGCCGTTTTCACCTGGACGGGCCGCAGCACCCTGTGGGTCAAAACGTATACGCTGACGTGTACGCGCCTGCATTTTTCGTTCACCGTCACGCTGCACGGTACCGGCCGCGTCGATGAGATTCGCTATTTTTCGGGCGATACCGGCTCGGAGCAGTGGGGCAGCGACTACGACTTCGCCGAAGGCTTCACCCCGTGCACCTCGTGGTACAACGCGGAAAAATACACCTTCCACGCCAGCGAGGACTGCCACCGCTGGTCGGTGCTGATGGTGCCGCCGATGTTCTGCTATGCGTTCCGCTGCACCGACAGCGCGCGGTCGTTCGGCCTGGGCTTGGTCGCGCAGCGTGGGGAGCACAATTTCAACGCGTTCGACTACCGCGTCCACGCGTCGAAGCTCCACACCGGTTTCTGCCTCACGACCGATCAGTCGGGTCACGCCGCGGTGAACGGCACATGGACGGCGCCCGCCATTTACGGTTTTGCCGGGGACGATGAATGGGATATCCTAGCGCAATACCGCGACGTGTACGTCACCGAAGGCATCGCCCCGCCCGTCCGCACCGGCAAACGCCCGCGCTTCTGGTATGGCCCGATGGTCTGCGGCTGGATCGAGCAATGCGCCGCCGCGGCGGCTGCCGGCCGGCCGGAATCGTCGATGGCGACCGAACCGTTTTACGAAGACCTGATTCGCCGCGTGTATGGCGCAAATCTGCACCCGCAGGCACTGATTATCGACGACAAATGGCAAACCCAGTACGCCGTCGATGCGCCCGACCCGGCAAAATTCCCCGACCTGCGCGCCTTCATCGACCGCCGCCACGCCGAAGGTGTGCGCACGCTGCTGTGGTTCAAGCTGTGGGACGCGGAAGGCTGGGACGGCCCCACCATCACCGGCGCCAACGGCGACGTCCGGTACGACCCGTCCAGCCCGGCATTTTTGGCGCATCTGGATGCAGTGCTGCACCGCTTGCTGTCCGCCGATGCGGGCTGCTGCAACTGCGACGGCTTCAAACTGGACTTTGCGTTCTGGATGCCGATCGGCCGCACCGTGCACGCCGCCTCCGGCAAATATGGCGTCGAGCTGCTGTATGACCTGATGCACGCGATCTACACCCGCGCCAAGGCGATCAAGCCGGACGCGCTGATCAACGCCTCGCCGTGCCACCCGTACTTCGCGGACGTCTGCGACCACGGCCGCCAGCACGACTACGACTACAAAAACCGCAACAACCGGGCGGACATGACCATGCGTGCCCGCCTGTACCAAGCCGCGCTCCCCGGCCTGCTGCTGGATACCGACAACGCCGGGTTTGCCGCCAAGCGCGACACCATGCACTGGCTGCTGGCGCAGTCGCACGTCGGCGTGCCGGATCTGTACGCGCTCCGCGGCGGCCCGCATTGCGACCTGAATGCGGATGACCTGGCCGCCGTCGCCGAAAATTGGGCGATTTACAGCCGCCGAATCGACGCGGAACTGCGCGAAATGGACTGATGGTGCACATTTGAATAAACTGCCCGGCTGAATCTGCCATTCCGGTGGATTCGGCCGTTTTTTGCGCGCGCTGCCCGCAATTTTCTGCAAGAAAATCGATTCATTCAAACAAATTTCCTGCTTTTCCAAAAACATCTTGACAAACCAGATTTCATCTGATACAATAAACCCAGAAGCTGCAAAAAATATATGCGCATTTTCACAACAGAACGGAGGAATCTCAATGAAACGCCCCCGCATCCTGCAAGCCCTGTCCATCCTGCTGACGGCCGCCCTGCTGTCGCAAGTACCGGTTGCCGCCTTTGCGGAAGAACCGTCGCGTCCGCTTGCCCCGGAGGAGATTGTCGTCACCGCGCCGGAATTCCCGGACGAGGCGCAAAACGATGCGCATATTATCACAGAACTGCCGGATCGCCGGGACGCGTATACCAAGCAGTTTTTCCGCAGCGACGGTACCATCCAAGCGGTGCAGTACGCCCTGCCCGTGCATTTTGAAGCGCCGGACGGCTCGTGGCAGCAGTACGACAACCGCATGGCGGAAACGTCGGACGTGCTGGATGCGGAAGCCGCCGCCGAAGATGCCGCCGCCGTGCAGGCGCTGGATGCAGCCGATGCCCCAGGCGAATACCGCGTCATCCGCAGCGATTCCGATATCCGACTGGCCAAAAAGGCCGGCAATAAAAAGATCGTCACCATCGCCCGCAGCGGCCACCAGATTTCCTGGGGCTTTTCGGGCGTCAATCGCGTGCCGGTCGAATTTTCCGCGCCGGAAGCCCCTGGTACGGGCGACGACGCGTTCCTGAACCTGTCCGGCATCGTGCAGGAAGCGTGGTACCGCGACGCGTTCGAAAACGTCGATCTGCAATACCTGGTGCTCCCCGTCGGCGTCAAAGAAAACCTCATCCTGAAAAATGCGGACGCCCCGGCGGAATATACGATCGAATACAAATTTCAACAGCTGACTGCCGTGCAGACCGACAAAAAAACCATCGAACTGCGCAGCGGCAGCACCGTCGTGTATACGATTGCCGCTCCGGCCATGCAGGACGCAAACGGCGTGTGGAGCAACGCGCTGACGCTGCAAATCGTCGAAGCGAAGAACAATAAACTCAAAGTAAAGCTGATTGCCGACCGCGCCTGGCTGCAATCGGCCGACCGTGCGTACCCGGTGACGGTGGATCCGTCGTTTGAAACCAGCCAGTCCTGGGGGACGGTCGATTCGACGACGCTGGAATCCGGGCATCCGTCCACTGCGCACGGTCAGGGCAGCGCCGGATACATCGGCAGCCTGTACGTCGGGTACGAGCCGAACAGCGCGTTCCAAAAAACGCGCGCACTGGTGCGGCTGAACAATCTGCCGCAGCTGTCGCCCGGGGATATGGTCGTCAACGCCCAGCTGCAATTGCTGCAATACGCGTCGAACGCCGCCATCCAGGTCAATGCGCACAAAGTGACGGCCGATTGGGCTATGGCTACCGCCACTTGGAACAGCGCGAGCAGCCAGTACGAATCCACCGTCGCAGATTACGATTTTACCACGTCCGGCACCGCAGCGGTGTACAATACCTGGGACATTACGCGCATGACCCGGGAATGGTACAGCGCGCCGTCCAGCAATCACGGCGTGATGCTGATCG